>JBNLFG010000014.1:0-140935 GCA_050305405.1 Anaerolineales bacterium
TTGGTTGAGTAGGCGATGCTTTTCGCCGTATCGAAACCAACAAACGGTAAAAACAATCGAAGTTTGTGGTTTCGATACGCTCTCCGCTTCGCGTCGAGCTACTCAACCACCTTCAAAAACAAAAATGTCATGTGGCTAGTATTTTCTGTCACTGCTCATAAAGAAAGCATAAAAATATTATAAAAACATATTGATGAAGTTGACTTACAAGGTAATATATAGCACCTTACAAACTTGCAAACTTTCTTGCAAGTATCCCGCTTTTCACTATATATCAATCTTGGAGGATTACATGAAACGCTTTACGACCTTGTTGGGATTCGCCCTAGTCTTTGCTTTTGTTGTTGGGGCCTTTGCTGCCCCTGCCGCATATACCAGCAATAACGAAGGACGAACAAGAGTTTTAGTAGAGTTTTCCCCTGGCAAAAAAGCTGCTGTCCAAAAGCTCTTGACGAGTAACGGGGGACAAGTTCAGTATGAATTTGACGACTTTTCAACTTTTTCGGTGACGGTCCCTGAATCTGCTGTTGCTGGCTTGAGTCATAATCCGAATATTATTTCAATTGAAGAAGATGCCCCTCGTTATCTTATTGGGATTACTCCCTCTGCGAGTGCGAATGTGGATCTTCCTGCTCAGGTTGTCCCCTACGGTGTCGATATGGTTCAGGCTCGTGATGTCTGGGATGCAAACCGCGATGGCGTTGTTGATGCTGGCGCTCCTACTGGGAGCAATCGCACCATCTGTATCATTGATTCCGGTTTCTATACCGGGCACGAAGACCTGTCTGGTGTCAACGCCAGTGGTTATGCTGGAAATCTTCCCTGGACACAAGACTACAGCGGTCACGGTACCCATGTCGGTGGCACTATCGCTGCAATGAACAACTCCCTCGGCGTTATTGGCGTTACCCCCGGCACCGTGAATATTTACTCCGTCCGTGTTTTTGGCGATGATGGTGCCTGGGCATACTCCTCTGACTTGGTGGATGCTTCCAATCGTTGTGCCGATGCTGGCGCAAATATCATCAGCATGAGCTTGGGCGGCGGTCGCAAAAGCAAACTCGAAGAGCGCGCTTTTGATCGCCACTATGCCAATGGAATTCTTTCCATTGCTGCTGCTGGCAATGATGGTACGACCACTCTGTCTTACCCGGCTTCCTATAGCTCTGTTGTTTCGGTTGCCGCAATTGACTCCGCGAAAGTTGTTGCGGACTTCTCCCAGAAGAACTCTCAGGTTGAAATTGCTGCTCCTGGTGTTGGCGTTCTGAGCTCTGTCCCGTACCTTGATATGACTACCCTCACCGTTGGCGGCATGACCTACAATGCTGGTCATGTCGAATTCTCCGCTCGTGGGACGACCAGCGGTGCCTTGGTTGATGGCGGTCTTTGCGATGCAACCGGTTCCTGGAGCGGCAAAGTCGTTCTCTGCGAACGTGGTGTGATTGCTTTCTATGACAAAGTCACGAATGTCCAGAACAGCGGCGGCGTTGCGGCAGTGATTTATAACAACGTTCCCGGTGGTTTTACAGGCACCTTGGGCGACGGCAATACATCTTCGATTGTTGGCATCAGCCTAAGTCAAGAAGATGGTCAGGCTTTGGTTGCTAGCAGCCTCGGTCAGACCGGTACGGTTGAAAGTAGCTACACCGCTCTTGCCAGTGGCTACGAATATTACGACGGTACCTCCATGGCGACCCCGCACGTCTCTGCGGTTGCAGCTCTTGTTTGGAGCGCTGACCCCTCCGCTAGTGCATCTCAAGTTCGCGATGCGCTCATATCTACGGCTGAAGATCTCGGTGACCCCGGACGTGACAATTCCTATGGTTATGGCTTGGTGCAGGCTGCCACGGCGATTACTGCTCTAACCGGTGGTACCCCGCCCAGCAACACGGCTCCCGTTCTCTCCATCACCAGCCCTGCAAATGGCTCCAGCTTCGACCTTGGCACGAACGTTACCTTTAGCGCTTCCGCTACCGACGCCGAAGATGGCGACCTGAGCAGCAGCGTTAGCTGGGCTTCCAGCATCGACGGCAGTCTTGGCACTGGCGCATCCGTGACCGCTGCTCTGAGTGTCGGTACGCACACCATCACGGCTTCTGTAACCGATTCTGGCAATATCACCGTGACAAAGAATGTTTCCGTCACGATTACGAACGGTTCATCCGGTGGCACCCTTGCTGTCTCCGTTAGCACTGACCAAGCCAGCTACGGCTCGCGTGGCACAGCGGTTATTACCGTCCATGTTACCGATGGTTCTGCATCGGTTGCTGGTGCTTCTGTGAATGTCAGCATTACCACTCCGAATGGTCAGGCTTACTCCGGTAGCGGCATCACGAACACCAACGGTGATGTTAGTATCAACTTCAAGTTCAACACTAGAAAGAATGGCGCTGGCACCTACACTGTAGATGCAACGGCAACTGCAACCGGCTATACATCCGGTTCTGGCTCCACCACATTTGCTGCGCAGTAGAAAATTCTCGAATCAAAAAGAGGGCTGAGATTTCTCAGCCCTCTTTGCATTTAAGAGACTTTTTATAAAGCGGATAAGATATCCCTGAGATGGATCGGCCCCTCACGCAGGATGCGGATCTCGGACTTGGTACAATCAACAACAGTCGATGATGTCCCTCCGGGCGTACGCCCTCCATCCAGGATGAGGGGCAGGTTTCCGTTTAATTGTCGATACACATCCCCGGCATCAACTGGACTGCTCTCCCCAGAAATATTTGCCGAACTGACCGCCATTGGACCCGCTGCATTCAGCAATGCCCGTGCAAAATCATGATCGGGAATGCGAATACCAATGGTGTCCAATGACGAAACTTCTTCTGGAATATCGGGATGTTTAGGCACAACCAGCGTTAACGCCCCAGGCAGGAAATGCTCTGCGAGTTTGAGAGCAGCATCTGGTAAGTTCACCGCCACGAGCGGAATTTGGCTCACATCCCCAAGCAGGATCGGCAGGACTTTATCAGGCGGGCGTTTTTTTGCGGCATAGATTTTCGTCGCCCCATCAGCGTTGAATGCCAAGGTGCCCAGCCCGTAGACAGTGTCAGTAGGGAAGGCGATCAATTCATTTGCGTGGAGTGCTTCCAGCGCTACAGGCATGGCATTTAGGTCGGAGGTGAGGATGATGGTTGTTTTCATGACCTATGTTTGGATACGGATAAAGCGATCTCTGCCTGACAGGTCTTGGAGTAATTCGTTCCTGGCTTTTAGGAAAAATTCTTTAGTAGTTTTGAGTACTTTTTGTCCGTGTGACGAATCGATTTCTAGCAAGACCAATCCCTCGGGGGCAAGGTAGCGTGGTGCATCTGCCAGCAAAGGGCGAATGAGATTAAGTCCGTCTGCGCCGCCATCGAGGGCGATGCTGGGTTCGCGAGTGTAGACATCGAGTGTTTTGAGGGTTTCGGTGGGGATGTAGGGTAAATTTGCCGTTATAACGTTAAAACGTTGGGACGTTGGAAGGTTGTCAAATAGATCGCTTTCAAAGAATTGAATTTGCTCAATAACACCGTGTTTCGCGGCGTTTTGACGGGCGATGCTAAGGGCGGCAGAAGATTGGTCAACAGCAACCAAACGAAGGTCAGGGGTGTTTCGCGCGAGGGAAATCGGGATACAGCCGGAGCCGGTGCCCATATCCAGTGCGCGCATATCTTTTTTGTCGCGTAACCACTCCAGCGCATATTCCACCAGTTCTTCTGTCTCAGGGCGCGGAATGAGTACATCCGGGCTGAGAATAAGATCCAGGCCGAAGAACTCCCAATGACCGATGACATAGGGCAGCGGGAGGCCTTGCTGGAGTTGTTTGATGGCGTTTTGGAGGGTTTGCGTTTGGGGTATGTTGAGTTCGTTTTCAGGATGCGCGAGCACCCAACTGCGCGGTTGCTGGAGGATATGCGCCAGGAGAACTTGCGCGTCTAGATTGGGCGTTTCGCTGATTTCTTTGAGTTGGAGGGTGAGTTGGTGCAGGGACATAAAAAAGAAGGCGGCTTGCGCCGCCTTGTTGATTTAGTCTTCGTCGCCAGCATTGACGGCAGCAAGACGTTCTGCTTCGTCACGGGTGGTGAGTTCTTCGATGAATTCTTCGATGCCGCCTTCCATAACGCCTGCCAGATTGTACGATGAGAGGTTGATGCGATGATCGGTGACGCGCGATTGGGGATAGTTATAGGTGCGGATTTTCTCCGAGCGTTCGCCGGAACCCACTTGTGAACGGCGTGCGTCCGCTTGGGCGCTGCGACGTTTTTCTTCTTCGGCTTCGTAAAGGCGGGCGCGCAGGATGGACATGGCGCGCAATTTGTTCTGAAGCTGCGAACGTTCATCCTGACAGGCGACGACCAAACCGCTGGGTTCATGGGTGATGCGCACAGCCGTGGAGTTTTTCTGGACGCTTTGCCCGCCCGCGCCTGCGGATTTGTAGACGTCGATGCGGATGTCGGTTGCCGGGATTTTGATGTCGACTTCCTCGACTTCTGCCAACACTGCAACAGTTGCCGTCGATGTGTGGATGCGCCCCTGCGACTCGGTGCTGGGCACGCGCTGGACGCGGTGTACCCCGGACTCGAATTTGAGCTTGGAGTAGGCGCCAGCGCCTTTGATCAGGAAGGTGATTTCTTTCAAACCGCCAATGCCAATGTCGCTCTGTGACATGATCTCGGTTTTCCAGTGCATGTTTTCAGCATAACGCGTGTACATGCGGTAGAGATCGGCGGCAAAGAGGGCCGCTTCGTCGCCGCCGGTGCCTGCGCGGATTTCCAGGATGACGTTTTTATCGTCGCGTGGGTCTTTGGGGACGAGCAGGAGTTTGATCTCTTCTTCCAAAGGTTCTACCTGGGGTTCGAGATCTGCCAATTCCATTTCGGCGAGTTCACGTAGCTCTTCCTCTTCTTCGTTTTCGAGCATGACACGTGATTCTTCGATTTGTTCAAGAAGATGACGATATTCGCGCGCTTTTTCGACAACCGCTTCCATCTCAGAGCGTTCCTTGCCGATTTCTGCGGCGCGCAGATAATCATCGCCAACTTCCATCAGTTCGCGCCCTAATTCTTCGTAATGTTTTTCGATAGCTGCTAATTTCTCAAGCATAATATTCCTGTGATAGTTCTCTATTCAAGACAAAACGCGGTCTGATTGCCGCGTTTGTCGATTATACCATTGCCTTATTTTGCTTAGAAATTTGCTACAGCGGATAATGCCATCGAGAGAACAATGATAATGGAGACAACTGCAACAGCGATACGCATGATGCGTGCCTGGCGCGCTTTGTAGTTCGAAGGTTTCTTCGGTTCTGATTTCTTGTTTTTGTTTTTACTTTTTTTCTTAGCCATTTTATTTCCTTTCCTTGCTATTTTCTTTTGCTGATTGCCTTATTGAGCTCACGCTCTAATTCGTCGATCATCACAGGTTTGGTTACATAGCCATCTGCGCCGAGTTGTATGGCTTTATCGACGGTGACGTCGGAGGCTTCGGTTGAGAGCATCACAACCGGCAAGTTGTTCCATGTTGAGCGGCGGCGCACAAATTCGAGAATATCCAAACCGGAGACTTCAGGCATGTTGATGTCAAGTAATAGCGCATCCGGTTTTTCTCCGGCCAAAAGGGCTTCGGCAGCAGCGCGTGCACGCATAAAAAAGCGCGTTTCAAATCCAAGCATTTTCAGCATCAGATCCATTGCCTGAAGCATCTCTTCGTCATCGTCCACATGCCAGATAATTGCCATTCCTACTCCAAATTTGCCTTGATCGTTTCAGCCAACGCAACGGTGATGCCTTTGGTTGCGATCAACTCATCCACGCTGGCGGCTCTTATCTTATCTAGAGAGCCAAATTCTTGCAAGAGGGCTTTTCGCTTGGCAGGGCCGATTCCGGGGATAGAATCCAGCGCCGATGCCAGCCCGATCTTGTTGCGTTTCTTACGATGCGCCGTAATAGCGAAGCGATGCGCTTCGTCGCGGATGCGTTGGATCAGATAGAATCCCTGCGAGTGGCGCGGGAGTAAGATGCTCTGGGGATTATTTGGGAAGAAAACTTCCTCCTCGCGTTTTGCCAGCCCAACGACGGGAACTTTCTCCGTTAGTCCGAAATCTTCCAGAACCTGGACAGCGCGACTCAACTGCCCCTTGCCACCATCCACAATCAGTAGGTCTGGCAGGAATGAAAAGGACGCATCTTTCTTGGATTTGGGCTTGCTCGTTTCAACCTGAGCAGCCTCCCAGCGTTTGAAACGTCTCGTTAATGCCTCTTCCATGCTTGCAAAGTCATCCGGGCCCGTCACGCTGCGAATATTGAAGCGCCTGTAAAGCTTCTTGTCCGGCACACCCTGTGTGAAGACGACCATGCTTCCGACGGTTGCCACACCCTGCGTATGCGAGATGTCGTAACACTCGATCCGGTTTGGCGGCGTAGAGAGTTTGAAGGCTTCCTGCAATTCCGTCAGCGCTTCTTCCTGTTTGTGGGTATCCGCCTGCCATTGCGCGCGCAGCGATTTGAGCGTTTCGCTGGCATTTTCGGTTGCCATCTGCACAAGATGTCGAGATTGTCCCCTGCGCGGGACGCGCATTTCAACCTTGCGCCCGCCGCGTTTGGTGTTTAGCCACTGCTTGATGATATGCGCTTCTTCGATCTCTTTCGGGAGCAATACTTCTGAAGGGACGTTCGCCGCATCGGTATAGAACTGCTTGACGAATTGCGCCATTACTTCAGCGTCGGCACTGTCTTCGGTGCCTTCGAGCATGAAGTACTCGCGTCCGATCATCTTGCCGGAGCGGATGAAGAAAATTTGCACACAGGCATCACCATCTTCGCGTGCCATGGCGATCACATCCGAGTCGATCTGTTTCTTCGTGATGACCTTCTGCTTTTCGACGACCTTCTCGATAGCTTGAATTTGGTCGCGCAGGGCGGCTGCTTTTTCGTAGCGCATCTCTTCGGAGGCTTTCAGCATCTCGGCTTGGAGACGTTTGACGATGGGATCCGTGCGTCCATCGAGAAACTGCATCAGGTCGGCGATCATTTGGCGGTATTCAGCTTTGTTTACGGCACCCACACAGGGCGCGTTACACAAGTTGATGTCCATGTAGAGACACGCGCGTTTGTCCATCCCCGTAATCTCGCGGTTGCAGGTCAAGTAAGGAAAGATGCGCCGCAGTAGATCCAAGGTCTGATGGACAGCCCAAACGGAGGTGTAGGGGCCGAAATAGCGCGCGCCGTCATCCTTGCGCATCTGGCGGGTGACAGTGACTTTTGGGAAATCATCCTGCCAGTGGACTTTGATGTAGGGGTAGCGCTTGTCGTCTTTCAGGCGCACGTTGAAGTGCGGGCGATGACGCTTGATCAGGTTCATCTCAAGGATGAGGGCTTCCAGCTCTGAGCCGACCACGATCCATTCGATGTGCGCGATCTCCTGCACAAGTCGGCGTGTTTTGCGGTCGTGCCCCGCACTGGCGTGGAAGTAGGAACGTACGCGGTTTTTGAGATTGACTGCTTTACCGACATAGATAATCTTGCCGGCTGCGTTTTTCATTAGATAGCAGCCGGGTTTGTCGGGCAGCGTGGAAAGTACGCTTTGGAGATGATCAGAGAGTTGCATGAAAGGTATTTTACCCCAATGGGAGAGCCATTTAAGAAAGCGATAATAGCTTTTTACTTGACTTTGGCTACCAATCCCTTAGAATAAAGAGCGAACCTATCTAAATTACTTGAGGAGAGTGTATTATGTCTGAAGAATTAGAATTTTTTGATAGTAGTGCCATGCCACCTGCTGGTGGTGAGATGACCGCCTTCGAAACATGGATCGCGGCAGTGACCAAACCCAACGCAAATACCTTTGCTGAGATTGCCGCTCAACCCGGTGCCACAACAGGTAAGGCTTTTCTATGGGTAGCGCTTGCTGCGTTAGTTACGGCATTCTTTGGTGCTCTTTCGCAAACATTTAGCGCTGGAAGTTCTATGGAGATGTTCAAAGATTTTCTTCCTCCTGATATGGCTTATGCACTACCCTCGGGCACTGGTGGCGCTGGCATGAGCATTGGCGCACTTATTTGCGGCGCTCCCATCGGTGCGATTCTTGGCGTTATGTTTTTTGCGATTGGTGTTGCCTTAATCCTGTGGATTGCCAAGCTCTTTGGCGGCAGCGGCGATTTTGAGAAATTAGCCTATACCTTTGCCGCGATCATGGTGCCGATTGCCGTTGTGAATGCCGGGCTAACCATTTTGGGTATGATCCCACTTATCGGGTTGCTTTTCGGTTTGGTTTCATTCGGTGTCAGTATTTACAGTCTGGTGTTGCATGTTTTTGCTGTGCAAGCCGTCACTGGCTTAGATACGGGTAAATCGGCTGCTTCGGTTCTTATACCGGGTTTGGTTGCCTTTCTTTTCATTTGTTGCTGTTTGGTTATTGTCGCCGTTCTCGCGGGCCCAGCAATTGGCGATGCTTTCAATCAGATCAATCAGGGTCTTTACTAAAATAAAAGATACTCAAGAAAAAGCAGCCTTTTGGAGCAAAATCCAGAAGGCTGTTTTATAATACCTACCATGAAAATTTCTAAAGAAGCTCTTGAGCTTAAAATTGGACAAATCCTTGCCGAACGTGGGCAAAAGGTGGCCTTTGCAGAATCATGCACTGGTGGCTTGATCGGACATCGCATTACCAATATCCCCGGCTCCTCGGAGTATTATCTGGGCAGTATCACTGCTTATGCCTACGAAGCAAAGGTGCATTGGCTCAGCGTTTCATGGGATACTCTCGAAGCACACGGTGCCGTTAGTCGTGAAGTCGTTCTGGAAATGGCAAATGGCGTGCGCGAAGCCCTCAAAGCAGATGTGGGTCTCAGCGTGAGCGGGATCGCTGGTCCCGGCGGCGGGATGCCCGAGAAGCCCGTCGGTACAACCTGGGTTGGGCTTGCTACCGCTGAAGGGGCGTGGGCACGCCATTTTTGTTGGGATGGCGACCGCATCCAGAACAAAACTGATTCCGCTGACGCGGTCTTGCAGATGTTGCTTGAATATTTGGAAGGTGAGCGCGATTTAGATCTGGCGTAATTCGTTCAATTTAATTTCGCTTGATTCAAGCGGACCTGATGAGTTCATTTCGCAACAGCGATGAACTCATCTTTTTTTAACGATTTGCGAGAATATCAAACTTGCAAACTCATATAGTACTTAAGCCATGTAAAATAATGCAAATCTTTATCCCTTTCGCGAAAGGAAATCATCCAATGTTCAAAAAATTGAAAAAAGAAATCCTTGTCCTACTTTTGATTTTGATGTTGTGTTGTGTCGCCGTCGTGCTTGTGAACGAAGTTTTCTTGCACGAAGAGGGGGATAAAGCGGCTGAAGTTCAAACCACAGATATTGCTCATTTTGATGAAGGGTACCTAGAAGTGGATGCGCATGTTGTTTTGGTCGACCCCGTAGCCGAGCAACTCACGTTAGAGCTGGAATTTATCCCCTATGGTCGTTTTGATGAAGGCGATTCTTTGTTGGCGATTCCGCTTGAAATGGATATCAGTGGTTTGGCGGGCGAGACGGTTTATTTTGATGCCGGTAAACGCATGTATCCACTCGAGGTGGTGGTCGATTTTTATGAAGGTGAAGTCGATGAATACCCCTTTGATCAACATCGTGCTCTGTTTGAGATCGTGGTTTCTGAAGGCGCTAGTGCAGACGGAGACTGGCAAAGTGTTCCCACCGAACTGGACTTTCTGGGACATCATCATGGCTACTCTTTTGAAGATGTTCCACTGCCGCCCAGCCCGCATGGTTACCTGGGATATGACATCCACGTAAAGCGTTCGCCGTTGGCTCTGGGAACGGTCATTTTTTGGATGCTAACTATTTGGGGATTAACGCTCATCAATATCGCGCTCTTTGTCGGTGTTTTCATGGGACGTGTGAAAGCGGACTTTGGATTGTTCGGATATATGAGCGGTTTCATCGTCGCGATGTACTTCTTCCGTGAGATGTTCCCTGATGTACCTCCCTTCCTTGGTGTCATGTCAGATTATCTGTCCGTTTTCTGGGCGATTCTGGTTGCGGCAGCAATTGCCAATATTGTCGCGATTAAATGGCTGATCGAAGTTTTCAAAAATGAAGATGGAGAAGCTGATTCGATCTAACCGTTTTCTTTAAAAGCAGGCTAAGACTACAAAAGTCTCGAAGACTTTTGTAGTCTTTTGCTTTACAGGGAACAAATTCTCTCCTCCGTGCGTCATAAGAGCAGCAAGTATTCCCGTGGGGAATACAAGTAAGTATTTCGAAGAAATACGACTCTCTGTAGGAGGAGAAAATGTCCACAAAACGAATTGCTTTTAGTTTATTTATGATCGCCGCTTTTTTGTTGGGAGCTTGTGGTGGGAGTGCTGCTCCTGCTGAAGAACCGCCAGTATCCGAACCTTGGGCTGAGGAGCCCGCCGCTCCCGCTGAAGAATTTTATAGCGAAGGAGAAAGCTATGGCAACAGTGCAGGGCAATCCGCTCCGAGCGGGGCACCCAGCAGCATGGACAGTAGCCAGCCCCAATCCAAGCGCGGTAACGGGGATGATCCCGCCGATATGTTCTTCGAAGATTATGGCACCAATCCGATCATCGACACCGAAGACGATCATCTCTCCACCTTCGCTCTCGATGTCGATACCGGCTCATACACCATCATGCGTAACTATCTAAATGATGGAAATCTCCCTCCAGCTGACTCAGTGCGTGTTGAAGAGTATGTCAACTACTTCGAGCAGGGCTACAAGCAGCCCTCTGCGCGCCAGACCTTCAGCATTAATCTGGATGGCGGCCCTTCACCCTTCACGCAGACCGAACGCTACGATATGCTGCGCGTTGGCATCCAAGGGTATGATGTGGACGAATGGGATCGCAAGGATGTCGCGCTGACCTTTGTGATCGACGTCTCCGGCTCAATGGATATGGATAACCGTCTTGGTTTGGTGAAGCGTTCGTTGGAGTTGCTCGTGGAGCAGATGGGGCGCGGGGATACGATCAGCATTGTGATCTATGGCTCGGATGCACGTGTCGTCCTTGAACCAACACGTGGTTCCGACCAAGGAGAAATTCTTTCGGCAATTTACAGTTTGCGCCCCGAAGGCTCAACGAATGCTGAAGCTGGTCTCAAGCTGGGTTACAAAATGGCGATGCGTGCCTACAACCCGGATGGCGTCAACCGCGTCATCCTCTGCTCGGACGGGGTTGCCAATGTTGGGCAGGTCGAAGCGAACCGTATTCTGGATGAGGTCGATGGTTATGTCGACGAAGGCATCACGATGGCGACCTTCGGCTTCGGCATGGACAATTACAATGACACCCTCATGGAGCAGCTTGCCGACAACGGTGATGGTTTCTACGCCTACATCGACGATGTCGACGAAGCCCGCCGCCTCTTCGTCGACGACCTGACCGGCAGCCTGCAATCCATCGCTCTGGATGCCAAGGTACAGGTTGATTTCAACCCGGACGTGGTCTCACGCTATCGCTTGGTTGGCTACGAAAACCGCGATGTGGCAGATGAAGATTTCCGCGACAACAGCGTGGATGCGGGCGAGATTGGCGCAGGTCATTCTGTGACCGCTTTATACGAAGTCAAACTCTTTAGTAACGCTCGCGGGCGTGTAGTCACAGTGCATCTGCGCTGGGAAGACCCCGATACGCACGAAGTTGTGGAAATGGAAAAAGATATTTACGCCAACGATTTTGAGCGCGACTTCCACGATGCTAATCCTTACTTCCAACGCGCGGTTGTTGTCGCTGAATACGCCGAAATTCTCAGCGACAGCTACTGGGCGGAAGAGAGCAGCTTCGACGATGTCTACGACGAAGTCCGCTGGCTGGAAGAATACTTTGCCCGCGAAGACGATATGCGCGAGTTCGCTGATCTGGTCAGGAAAGCTGGTCGGGAGATGGGTTGGTAACGAATTCACCACAGCACCCTTCGGGTGTGTTACGCGAAGTGCACAAGGCGCACAGAGTTTTTGAGAAAAAGAGAGACCTGATAGATTTTTAGAAATCCGTCAGGTCTTTGCTATAATAGCCAAAACCAATATCCTACTCAACAGAGGGTTATAATTCTTCCCATGCCACCCACAGGACGCATTTTTCTTAGCTACAGACGCGACGATTCAAGATACGCTACGCGCGGAATCTATGATCGGCTTGCCACGCATTTCGGCGAAGATGCGGTCTTTATGGATGTGGATACCATCCCGGCCGGTTTGGATTTTGTGAAGGTCTTACAGCGTGAAGTGCAGCGTTGTGATATTTTGGTCGCAGTTGTGGGGAAATCTTGGCTGAATATCAAAGATGAAGCGGGCAACCGTCGCCTCGACAACCCCGAAGATTTTGTGCGCATTGAAGTCGCTACCGCCTTGGAGCGTGATATTCGAGTCATCCCCGTTTTGTTAGATGGGGTATTCATGCCGCGTTCGACAGAATTGCCCGATAATCTGAAAACTTTTGCGCGTCGGAATGCCATTCAGGTGAAGCACGATTCTTTTGGCTCGGATGTTTATCGCCTGATCAAACAACTGGAAAAAGCCTTTGAAGAAATTGAGCGTGATAAAGCCGATCAAGCCCGTTTGGCAGCTGCAGAGACCGCCAGATTGGCACAAAAGGCAAAAATAGAGAAATTACATACGCAAGCAGATACTGCGGTTTCATTACAAGATTGGGCGCTCGCGCAGCGAAAGCTGAAAAATATCCTCGCTTTGGACGCAGATGACCTGCAAGCCCAAGCCAAACTGGAACTGGTCGATGAAAAACTGACCGCTTTGGCAGAAGAAGAGCAAGCCCAAAGAATTGCGCAGGAAGAAGCGCTGAAAGAGAAAGCAGCCCGCGCTCAAGCCCAAGTCGCCCAAGAGCGCGCCGACCGCCTTGCTCGTCAAAAACGTGACGCTGAAGAAAAAGCGCGTCAGGATGCTTTGAAAGAAGAACGCCGACAGGAACGTATCGACAATATCAGGAATTTTTTCTCGAAAAATGCGAAGGGTTTGCTCTTTGGCATTGGCGGCATCACCTTGCTTTTCCTGCTTGGTTTGATCATTAGCAATATTGATTTTGCACCGCAGCCTGAGCCAACAGATGTGGCAGGGTTGGCTACAACGCCTCTATCTGTGGCACCGACATCGGTATTAATTGGGGAAACAGCAACAGCTCAGGCTTTGTCTGTAGCGCCTACTTCTGTTTTAGGAGAAGAACTCGGCGTAGGCAGCACGATGGTTTCCGAAAAAGACGGCATGGTGATGGTTTATGTCCCTGCGGGGGAGTTTCAGATGGGCAGTGAAGATGGCGGCAGCGATGAAAAGCCCATTCACACAGTATATCTGGATGCCTACTGGATCGACCAAACCGAAGTCACGAATGCTATGTTTGCTAATTATCTAAACAGCCTTGTGGCGTCTATTACGATAGAAGACAGTGAGAAAGTTGTTTATGATGGGGATATTATTTACGACTTGATTTGTACTGGCTGTGAAAATTGGGAAGATCGCATTTTATGGAACGGGGATGAATTTAGTGTTGTAAAAGGGTATGAACAACACCCTGTTGCATTAGTTTCATGGTATGGCGCAAATGCATATTGCTCGTCTGTTGAACGCCGCTTGCCGACCGAAGCAGAGTGGGAAAAAGCGGCAAGCTGGGATGATGTGTCTCAAGTCCAAAGAGTTTATCCTTGGGGTGATGATTTTGCTTCTGGCGAAGCCAATTTTTGTGATAGTAATTGTTTTTATAATTGGAAAAATGACAATTATGATGATGGCTACGCCGACACATCGCCAATAGGCAGCTACGAAAGCGGCAAGAGTTTCTATGGCGCTTTTGATATGAGTGGTAATGTCTGGGAGTGGGTGGATGATTGGTATGACGCTTATCCGGGGAACACGGTGTCAAATCCTAGTTATGGCACAACTTATAAAGTGCTGCGGGGCGGCTCCTGGTTCGACGATGAAAACATCCTGCGGGTCTCGTATCGCATCGGGTACAATCCTGACCTCAGGAACGTCAGCAGAGGATTTCGATGTTCCCGCTAATATTCTTCATGTTTTAACTGGGTTCTGATTTTCTGGTTTTCTGAAATGGGGGGTGTGGGGGGCAAAGCCCCCCCACCGCCTTATATAAAAATGACAAAAGAGTAGTGCGTCGCACCAACCGGGTGGATTTTGCTTTGTAACGGGATTTGTACGGGTCAAGACAAAAGCCCGATAAATATGGTGCGACGCACTACTGCGCATACAAAACAAAAAGCCACCGAGTATTTTGGAAATACTTGGTGGCTGGTTTTTAATCTCTACCCCAGCCTCGCTCTTTCCTCTTCCACCACTTCCTTATCCAACTTCTTGAAAAGCGGACTCGGCTGATTGAATGCCGCGCCAGGTTTTAGCTCGCTGGCTTTCCACTGCTCACCGTCCACGCCTTTATAGCGTAGGGCGGTGTGGATGCCGAGGGCATCTTCGATGGTTTCGACGAATTGTTCGCCGAAGAGTGGGATTTGGTAGCCGAAGGTGCTGTTGAGTTGCTCGCTGGTGAAGGGCAGGAAGGGGGCGAATATGGTCTTGAGCGAATCAATCGCACGTAGGGCGGTGTATACCGATTTCGCGGCTTCATCTCTGTCCACTTTGAGTTCTTTCCAGGGGGCGGAGGTGTCGAGGTATTTGTTGACCTCGGTTGCCAGGCGCATCGCTTCGGCGAGGGCAGAACGAATTTTGACGGCTTCGAGCAGATCACCGACCGAGTTGAATCCAGCGTCGATGGTGGCAAGCAACTCCAAATCCTGGGGGCGAAGCGTTTCCACATCCACGTCAGGGATATGCCCATCCCAGTGTTTGTAGCAGAAGGAAAGCACGCGATTGGCGAGATTACCCCAGTTGGCGACCAGTTCGTTGTTGTTGTGCGCAACGAATTCTGCCCAATCCCAATCTGAATCTTTTGATTCGGGCATATTCACGGTCAGGTAATAGCGCAGCGCGTCGGCGTCGTAGCGACTGAGCGCGTCGCGCCCGTAGACGGCCCAATTGCGGCTGCCGCTGATCTTTTTGCCTTCCAAATTCATGAACTGGTTGGCGGGCACGTCGTGGGGCAGGGTCAGTTTGTGCGGCTCGGCTTCAGGTAGTCCGCTCAGTTTGCTGAAGATCGGCGGGAATTTGTCGCCAGTGCCCATCAGTTCGGCAGGCCAGAGCGAGGTGTGGAAGAAAATATTATCCTTGCCGATGAAGTAGAACTGGCGCGCTTCCTGCGTCCACCAGGCCTTCCAGGCATCGGGCTGGCCGATCACTTTGGACATCTCGATGGGGGATGAAAGGTAGCCGATGACGGCTTCGAACCAGACGTAGAGGCATTTGCCATCCCAGCCTTCGACGGGCACGGGGATGCCCCAATCGAGATCGCGGGTGATGGGACGCGGCAGTAGGCCTTCGGCTTCGATCTTGCCGAGGGATTCGCCCAGCACGGTATCACGCATATGACCGGAACGCTCGCGTAAGAAATTTGCTACCGCGGGTTCGAGTTGGGAGAGGTCGAGATAGAAATGTTCCGTTTCCCGCAGTTCGAGGGCGCCGTCGCCTGTTTTGGCTTTGGGATCGATTAATTTAGCGGGTTCCAGCACGTTACCGCAAGCATCGCACTGATCGGAGCGGGCGCCTTCCGTGCCGCAGATGTAGCAAGTGCCTTCCACATAGCGATCAGGCAAAAAGCGTTTTGCATCGGGGGAATACCACTGCATTGACTTCTTGGTGTAGAGATGACCATTCTCTTTCAGTGCCAAAAAGATGGCTTGCGAGACCTTGAAGTGGTTATCGGTATGCGTAGTCGTGAACATATCGTAACTGATGCCCAAGCCCTGAAAGAGTTCCAGGAACCCGTCATGGAAGCGTTTGTAGACTTCCTCGTTGGTCAGGCCTTCGCTTTCCGCACGCAGGGTGACGGGCGTGCCGTGTGAGTCCGTACCGCTGACCATGGCGACGTTGCGTCCCTTTAAGCGGTGATAACGAGCGATAATGTCACCGGGTAGATGCGAGCCAGTGATATTCCCGACGTGAATTTCGGCGTTTGCATAGGGCCAGGCGATTGAGATAAGGATGTTTTCGGTCATTTTTTTCTCCGTTCCATAATTTCGAAACATAAATTTTGTTCTGTGAATTTTGGGCGAACACGTAGGTTCGCCCCTACGATGAATAATTTTGTAGGGGCAGACCTATGTGTCTGCCCTTTTGTGCATTTGTAAAAATTCAACAAAAAAAGGCTGCCCAAAATGTGGACAGCCCGAAGAGTGTGCTTGCGGTATTTAGCGCGCAGCCTCCAACACTGTCCGTATGGGACAGGGCATAGCCATAGGCAGTTTACCTTGTGTGTTGGGAGAGTTTGTCGCGTTCATGGGCATTAGTTTACTATGGGCGGGCGTTTGCGACAACCCTAATCGAATAATTTTGGGCTTTGAAAAGTGCATTGCACCTTTCAGTCTTTCTCTGTTTTAAAGTCTTCGTGAGAAAGGTGCGCTGCACTTACCTGTGATCTAAAAACTAATCGCTCAAAAGCTTCAATAATTCTGAAGGCGAAGATGTCACCGCTGTTGCGCCTGCCTCTTCCGCTTTTCTCTTCATCTTCTGGTCTACTTTGTCGGTGTAGAGATAGATCGGAACCTCGGCGTTCTCTTCACGGATCAGGCTGGCCAGTTCAATGCCGGCCTGGCAATTATTCAATTCGCGCCCCTCATGCCGACAAGAGTCGGAGATGACGCAGTCGAATGAACCATGCTTGAAGCGCTCAACCGCTTCCGTGGTATTCACGGCGGAGCTAACGGTGATACCGGATTTTTGCAGCGAGGCGATCAACATGGCATTATTCTTGGGGTGGTCATCAACCCACAAGATAGAAGAAATATCATCGTCAAGATCAATTTCAGGATAAGAACCCTCGTCCATTTTTTCGGCGCGAGGATGCTCACGCATCTCTTCAAATGACGGAGTGGTTTCCAGCGCGGCGACGGTGGTGGGCATGGTTTTTGCCATTGCTTTTGGCGTATCGCCTTCAAGCTGACGTTGAATATCGTTGACACGCGTTTGCAAGTCTTTAATCATCATCGCTTGCTGTTGACTGAGTTCATCCATGCTGATTTCCATATCGCCAATCTTGACCTGGAATTTGCGTGTTTCACTCGATTTGATCAGCGCCTGAATATTTTTGCGGAAACTGAACAAGATGATGATGACAATGATCGGCCACAAGATTGTGGCAATACTTTCGACAATGCTGGCAATATTTTCCATCTTTTCTCCAATGTTGAGATAACGGTGACAAGCCCAAATTGCGAGCGCGCCGCGCTAGAGCAGATCTTTTAGCCCAGCAAAAGGCGAGGCCAGCTCGTCTTCATCCGGCTCTTCTTCTGGTAATTCTTCATGCCCGCAGTCGCCGAGATTTAAATCTGCGCCGCAAACCTGGCAGAGCCCCTGACAATCTTCCTTGCAGATCGGGTTGATCGGCAGGTCAAGTAGCGCCTCTTCGCGCACAAATCTTTCGATGTCGATTTGGGCATTTTCGGGCAGCAGGAGTTGTTCTTCTTCTCCCTCGATTTTTTCACGCTTAAAGAGGTAAAGCTCGGTCATTTCCCAATGCAGGCGATGCTCGTAAGGTTTCAGGCAGCGCACGCATTCGAGTTCGAGATTGCCTTCGAAAACACCTTGCGCCAGCAAGCCCTGCGGCGTGCGGCTTACGGTGACTGTGCCGTCGAAATGGCGCAATCTGAAATCTTCAGCGAATTCGATCTCGTCGAACTCAAAAGGGAAGTCATGGTGGTAACCAATGGATTGGGGTAAGAAGAAGCCCAAGTTTAAGCGAAAGGGATGACGTGGAGTGTTCACGGGATTTTCCTTTAGTGGGGGGATGCTGTGATTTTAATCGATTCGCGAAGGAGACGCAACGCGCGTAATTTAGGCTGGGTTCCGTTTAACGGCAGCTTTCTGGTTGACGAGGTAGATACCGGTTAACGCCAACACACCGCCGACGATTTGGGGAGCTGTGAGTCCTTCGCCTAAAATAACGACGCCCAAAATAGCGGTCACGACCGGCTGCCCCAGCAAGCTGACCGAAACATGCGATGCACGCAAATGTCCGAGTGCGTAGTTTATCAATAGCCAACCGATCACTTGCGGCCCTAAGCCCAAGCCGAACAGCGCTGCCCATGTTTGGGATGAGAAGCCGCTCATTTGCTGTCTCGTCAATAGCGCGATGGGGAGTAGCGTGAGCGCCGCAGTTGCTGTGTAGAGCGCGCTGAAGGTGAGTGTGTCGACGCGTGTACGTGCTTTTTGCGTGGAAAGCATTACGCCCGCGTAAAGGAAGCTCGTTGAGAATGCCAGCACATCGCCAAGGTTGAGCGCTTCACGACCTAGCTTGTCTATGCCGAGAATGATGCTCATCCCGAGTAGCGCCAGCACAAGCCCTGCCCAATATTTTTTTGTCAGTTTTTCTTTAAAAAGGATGGCTGCGCCCAAACCCACCCAAACGGGAGCGTTATTAGAAAGCAGAGTTGCCTTGGCGGCAGTGGTCATCAGAATGCTGGTATTCCAGAGTCCTATATCTGTGCCAAAGAGGATGCCGCCCAACAGGATGAATTTCAGGTTATTCCAAATGGGTAGTTTTGCGCCCTTATTTTTGTAAAAAAAGGCAGGTAGCAATACGGCAGATGCGATCGCCACACGGTAAAAGCCGGAAACAATGCCGGGTAAGTTGGCAAATTTCACCAAAATGGCAGAGGTGCCAATAATAAAAATCCCTGCCACCAAAGCAAGGTAGGCAGGGAGGGTTGCTGTTTTTTGGTTTTGCATAAATCCCTTGTAATGGGAAATTAGATGTCTCGGTTTGTTACGTATTCGGTCAGTTTTTCAAGCGCGATACGTTCTTCGCTTTTGGGCTGTCCGTTTAGGCTTTCGAGCGCGTCGGCTGCATATTGCTTGGCCTCTTTGAGCGCAAGTCCAATTGCATTGCTGGTGCGGATCGATTCAACGAGTTCGGTCATTTGCTGGGTGTTATGGTAGTTGCCCGTTAACAAGGTTTGCACGTTTTTGTCTTCGGGATGGTTCTCAACATAGTAGAGCGCGGGCAAGGTAACCAATCCGTGCAGGAGGTCGCTGCCAACCGGTTTCCCAACGGTGGCTTGTTCGCCTGTGAAATCAAGAATATCATCCACGATCTGGAAGGCGGTGCCTAGCTTACGTCCGAAGATGCGCGCTTTTTCGTTCATCTCTTTGTCTACAGGGCTGATAATCGCCGCCCCGTGTGTGGAAAGTTCGAAGAGTGAACCGGTCTTGGCGTAGATGCGCTCGTAGTAATTCTCACGACTTACCAAACCGCGGCTATCGAACATCTGCGTCAGTTCGCCATTGACCATGATCGCCAGTGTCTCGGCAAACTCTTCCATCACGCTCAGTGAGCCGGTTTGGGCCGCCAGTTTCGCAGCGCGCGCAAAAACAAAATCGCCGGTTAGCACGGTGGCTGCGGGAGTCCATTTCGCGTTTAAGGTCTCGTTTCCGCGGCGCATTAGCGAACCGTCGATCAAATCGTCGTGTACGAGTGTCGCGGTATGCAACATCTCGATCGCTGCAGCAAGTGTGACCAGCCGTTCAGGGTCTGCGCCGAGCATATTGCCGGTCAGCAAAACCAAGGTGGGACGGACTCGTTTTCCGCCAGCAGCGAGTAGGTTCTCAAAGGCAACCCGCAGGTCGGGATGGCGTTCATCCGCCTGGGCGCGCATTAGCGCTTCAACTCTTTCTATGGTTGCCTGAACAGGTTTAACAAAAGTAGACGTACTCAATATTTCACCAACTAAATAACCGTGCAGCATTTGCGGAAGTGGTTTCCGCGACTTCTGCCGGAGTTTTTGCATGAATTTCGGCGACTTTTTCTGCCACATAAGCCACATAGGCTGGCTCGTTGCGGCGTCCACGTTTTGGTTGGGGCGCAAGAAAAGGCGCATCGGTTTCGATCAACAAATGCTCCAATGGGATAGATGCGATCACTTCGCGGCGCTGATGCGCGTTCTTGAAGGTGACGGGGCCTGTTACGCCGAGCATGAAGCCTAATTTGATGGCTTGTTCTGCTGTAGCCAGAGTGCCACTGAAAGAGTGTAACACGCCTGGATGAGATGCCAGTGAATGCGCTCGCGACCTTAGGCTTGCTACCCAGTCCCCGAGAAGGGAGAGCAGGTCTTCAGTGCAGCTCCCGTGCAGGGCATTCTCTTTTTCGCGCAGATGTAACACAACAGGCAGATCAAGCTTTTCTGCCAGCGCAAGTTGTTCACGGAGTATCTCGCGTTGAAGGTCGTGCGGAGCGCGATCCCAGTAGTAGTCCAGCCCGATCTCGCCGATGGCTTTAACGCGTGGGTTTTGAGCGAGTGTACGCAGTTCGGAGCGTGTATCCTCTGTCCACGTCAGCGCATCCGTCGGGTGGATGCCTATAGCGGCATATACCATGGGATGGGCATCCGCCAGTTTGACGGAGGCAAGACTCGTCTCAAGGGTGATTCCGGGGACAAGGATGCGTGTGATACCGTTTTCTGTGGCACGCGCGATGACCTCGCCCCGGTCGTCGTCGAATTTATTAAAGTACAGATGACAGTGGGTGTCAGCTAATTTCAAGAGAAATCACTCAGTCTCTGAGCGGAGTGCAGCGCAGTCGAAGAGCGGTGCTAGGAATTTCGTCCTTCGACTACAGGTTCGCTACGCTCATCTTCCGCTCAGGAACTTATTTAATCTCTGCAATTTTCAAGCCATCTTGTAAAATGGCTTCCACTTTGTCTTCGTGCATGGTTTCGCAGTAGACGCGGATGATCGGCTCGGTGCCGCTGAAGCGGATGAGGAGCCAGCCGCCATCTTCAAGACGGAACTGGAAGCCATCAACGGTGACAAGTTCGGTTACTTTCAGCCCGCCAATGGTTTCGGGTTTGGCTGCGAGAATGCTGTCGATCTTGTCTTGTTTGTTGCCTTTGAAGGGCGTGTCAATACGGTTGTAGAAGTGCTCGCCGCCGACTTTCTTGAAAAGATCTGCCAGTAATTCGGTCGGTTTTTTCCCTGTGCGCACCATCAAATCGAGCATATAGAGACCGGCCAGAATACCGTCGCGCTCGGGAACATTGCCACGGAAGGCGTAACCACCCGATTCTTCACCGCCGATCAGGGCGTCGGTTTCGGTGAATTTGGGTGCAACATATTTGAAACCGACACCAGTTTCGTAAACAGGTACGTCGTAAATTTTGCCCAATTTGTTGAGCATGGTGGTGGTCGAAAGGGTCTTGACGATTGCACCGCGTTCGCCGCGCACTTCGAGAAGATAGTAAGCCAACAAGCCATAGGCGCGCAGTTGGTCGATAAAACCGCCGTTCTCATCGCCAAAGCCGACGCGATCTGCGTCGCCATCGTTGACAAGGAAAACATCGGCGTTATGATCTTTTGCGGCCTGTAAACCCGCATCCACATTGGGTGGAATCGGCTCAGGGCGTTTCATTTCAGGGAAGCTGGGGTTGCGCTCGTTGTGAATTTCGATGATCTTGGTCGCGCCACCGCTGAGCAAACGCGGGAACCAGCCCGCGCCGTTGCCCCACATCGCATCAACCACGATGGTCAAGCCAGCGTCTTTGATCGGCTGAACGTCAATCAATTTTTCGATATTAGCGATGTATTTAATTGAAGCATCGAAGATAACAATTGAGCCATCTGCCAGCGCTGCTTTGAGATCAACACGCTTGGCCTCTTCTTCGCTGTCAGGGATCAAGGCTTCGATCTTGGTCAGCCCTTCAGGGGCAATTGCGCCGCCGTTTTCATCGCGGACTTTGAAACCGTTATCGGTAGGGGGGTTGTGCGATGCCGTCACGTTCACGGCCCCGACAGCTTTTTGCGCTACAACGGCATAAGAAATGACCGGGGTCGGTGTTGCGCCCTCGGTCAGATATACTTTTAAGCCATTGCCAGCCAAAACTTCGGCAACTGCTGCGCCAAAATCTTCCGAACGGAAGCGTTTATCATAGCCGACGATCACCCATTTTCCCGCGTGTCCCTGCTCCAACAAATAAGAAGCAAAACCCTGTGCACAACGGCGCACACTGGCAAAGGTGTAATCTTCCGCAACATGACCGCGCCAGCCATCTGTGCCAAATTTGATTTTTATAGGCATAAAAACTCCTGTGAATTTATTTCGTTTAGCGAAAGGTATTATAACAGGTGGAGAGTGATGCGGGTATAATCCGTTTGACTTTTTGGAGAATTTTAATGACAGAAAAAATCTATTTCGATTATGCAGCCACCACGCCTGTTGACCCGCGTGTTTTGGATGCGATGTTGCCCTACTTTGCCCAGGATTTTGGAAATCCCTCGTCGGTTCACCGTTATGGACAAAAAGCCGAAGGCGCACTGGACGAGGCGCGTGCTACCGTTGCTCAGGCATTGGATGCGGAGATGGGCGAGATCATCTTTTCCTCCTGCGGCACCGAGTCGAATAATCTCGCCATTCGAGGCGCAGCTCTCGCCGCCCGTGAGCGGACAGGTGCCAACCGCATCCTGACCTCGCGTGTGGAGCATACTGCTGTGACCCGCACGGTTGAGCAGCTTGAAAAATATTATGGCTTTGAAGCTGTCTGGCTCGAGATTGACGAGATGGGCATGGTGCGCCCCGAAACCGTTGCGGTTGCGATTGACGAAAAGACCGCCCTCGTGACTCTCATGTACGCGAATAATGAAATCGGGACGATTAATCCCGTCGCTGAGATTGCAGCGATTTGTCGTGAAAAAGGTGTTTTGTTCCATACCGATGCCTTGCAGGCGACGGGCTACTTCTCGATGGATGTTCAGGAACTCGGCGTTGATTTGATGTCACTTGGCTCGCATAAATTTTATGGACCGAAAGGCGTCGGTGCGCTTTATGTTCGCAAGGGGACGCAGTTGATCCCGCATCAAACAGGCGGCGGGCAGGAGAGTGGTCTTCGCGCAGGGACGCAGAATGTGCCCTATATCGTCGGCTTTGCCGAAGCCCTGCGTCTGACAAGCGAAGAACGTGTTGCGCGTGCAGCACACGTCCAGCCCTTACGTGACCGCATCATTGGGACGGTACTCGAAGAAATCCCTGATGCGAAACTGACGGGACATCCTTCATCCCGTTTGCCAAACCACGCCAGCTTCGCCTTCAAAGGTGTGGATGGAAATACTCTCGTCCAATTATTGGACGGGGCGGGTTTTGCCTGCTCATCTGGCTCTGCTTGTAAGACGGGCAACCCCGAACCTTCGGGCGTAATGATGGCGATTGGATTGGAGCATGTTTGGGGTTTGGGTTCGCTGCGCGTCACACTCGGCGCACATTCCACCCCTGAGCAGGTGGATGCATTTTTAACGGTATTGCCTGATCTGGTTGAGAAGGCGAGAAAATTACGGTGAGTTTGATTTATGGCTAAAGTTGTGATCGCAATGTCCGGCGGCGTGGATTCGTCCGTTGCGGCGGCGCTACTCAAAGAAGAAGGGCACGATGTGACCGGCATGATGCTGCGTCTCTGGTCGCAGCCCGGCAAGGAAGAATCCAATCGCTGCTGCACGCTGGATTCTCAGCTTTTGGCGCGTCGTGTGGCGAATAGACTTGATATCCCCTTTTATGTGATCGATGCGAAAGAAGCCTTCCGCGAGACAGTTGTTGATTATTTTCTCGATGGCTACTCCCGTGGCGAAACGCCGAATCCTTGTCTGATGTGTAACCGCCAAATTCGTTGGGGCGTGCTGCGTGAACATGCCCTCGCTTTGGGTGCGGAGTATCTTGCATCGGGGCATTATGTTCGTTTGCAGAAAGATGCTGATGGCAATCTGCAACTCCTGCGTGGTGTGGATCATGGCAAAGATCAGTCCTATGTGCTGCATGTGCTCACACAACAAAAGTTGGCGCAGTCACTCTTCCCCGTTGGTGATTATCCAAAATCTGAGATTCGGGAAATCGCCCATCGCTTTGGCTTGCCGACGGCATCTCGTGCGGATAGCCAGGATTTGTGTTTCCTTGCAGGCGGAGATTACCGTGATTTTTTGCGCGAGTACGCGCCTAAAACAACCCGACCGGGCGAAATCGTCAACAGCGAAGGCGCGGTCTTAGGCGAGCATCAAGGACTAGCGTTTTATACGATTGGTCAGCGTAAGGGTTTGAATGTCTCTTCACCTGTGCCGCTCTACGTTTTGGCAAAAGATTCCACGCAGAACAAGCTCGTGGTGGGGCAGGCGGAAGAATTGGGTAGTGACGCAATGGGTGTTGATGGTATCAACTGGATATCCGGTACAGCGCCAAATGAACCCTTCCGCGCTCAGGTCAAGATCCGTTATACGGCGAAAGAAGCTTGGGCTGTGATCGTGCCTGTTGGCACCGACCAAGCCCAAATCACGTTCGATGCGCCGCAGCGTGACATCACGCCCGGACAGGCAGCCGTCTTCTATGATGGTGAAGTCGTCCTCGGCGGCGGGATGATCCAATCATCTTCAAGAGGGTAAAATGACACTTCCTACACTTTTTTTCGGTTTTGTTGTCGCCAGTTTATTGGGCGCTCTTTATCATCTTTGGCGCGGCGGTGGCCCCGGACGCATTCTTTTCTATCTTGTTTTGGCCTGGATTGGCTTTTTCGGTAGTGTCTTTTTGGCTGATCTCAAGGGTTGGATGCTTTTCTTTGTTGGGCAGCTTGATGTTGGGATGGGTGTGCTTGGCGCTTTGCTGATCCTTTTTGTGGGTGATTGGCTTGCCAGAGCGAATGGAGGGGAGGGCTAATGCCGCGCAGTGAGCAAGGTGTTACGAACGACCGCTATATGTGCATCCCGCGCACGCTGATTTTTTTGACACGTGGCGATAAGGTGCTGCTACTGAAAGGTGCCCCGAGCAAACGTCTGTGGGCGAATAAATACAACGGCGTTGGCGGACATGTCGAACGCAGTGAAGACCTGCTCTCGGCTGCCAAGCGCGAGTTGGATGAAGAAACGGGTCTCAGCGCGGATTTGGGCTTGGTTGGCACGTTAATGGTTGATGCCGAACCCCACACAGGAATCTGTATCTATATCTTCACTGGAGAGTTGGTGGCTGGCGAGCCGCGCCCTTCTGCCGAAGGAGCGCTGGAGTGGTTGACCCTGACAGCTCTTGATGAATATCCGCTTGTAGAAGATGTTGCCATTCTTTTACAACGCATCCAAAGAATGCAACCCGGCGATCCGCCTTTCGCGGCACGCTCGTTTTATGACGAGAGTGACCAATTGAGAGTGGTTTTTGGCAATTAAAGTAAAAGTGCCTGTCAACTTCAAGATGATAGGCACTACTGTTGATATCCGTTTGTAATTGTCCAATAAATAACTCTGCCTTTCCTGAAGGGGAACACGCTTCGCGCCTGTTTTGGGCTTGTTCCCGTTTGTGAGCATTTGTGTGCTGAACAGGATATGCCGTTAAAAAACAAGAGAGATTCATTTAGAATTTCTCTTGTGACAGTTAGTTCTTTTTTACGCGCGCTTCGCGGCCAAATCTTTTTAGGTCCCGGTATCCCCAGCGAACGGCCCAAATTCGCATGGCTGCTTCAAGCTGGATTTTTAAGGACATCTTCGATACGCCAAATTGGCGGTCGGCAAAATAGATTGGTACTTCGCCGAAGCGATATCCCAAACTGTGAGCAATGTAAACCATTTCGACGAGGAAAACATACCCGTTGGATTGGATGCGTTCAAGCGGCATCCCTTCAAGTGTTTCGCGGCGCCAAAGACGGAAGCCCGTTGTTACATCCCGCAGGGCGAAGCCAAGAATTGTGCGGGCGTAGAAGTTGCCAAATGCCGAGAGCCATTTGCGCCAGATGGGCCAATTGGCATCCACTTGTCCGCCAGGGACGTAACGCGAACCGAGAACGACTTCCCGGGTTTTGAGCAGTTCTGCCATATCGACGAGACGTTCGGGGTCATGCGAGAAATCGGCATCCATTTGGGCGATAGCATCTGTTCCTTTAGCGAGAGCATGTTGAATTCCAGAGAGATACGCTGTTCGTAATCCCAGTTTTCCCTCGCGATGCATTACATCTACTTTTTCTGGATACTTTTTTGCGAGTGAGTCTGCGATTTCGCCTGTGTCGTCCGGGCTGTTGTCATCGACGATGAGTAGGCTTAGATCGAGGGGTAAAGAAAATAAAGCGGAGACCAATTTGGGTAGGTTCTCCGCTTCGTTATATGTGGGAATGATAACCGTAATGCGCAAGCTTTCTTTTCCTATTTTTTGAGTTGTAATAACTCTTCTTTGAGTTGTTCCGCGGTTTTGGCTTTATCACCACATGATGCGAGCTGTGCGGTTTTGATTGCGAGGCGGTCGGGCCAACTGCCTGCTTGGTCGCGGTCACGAATCGGGTAGAAATAATCAAGAGACTGCTCGAGGCGGTTAACAATGCGTTCCGTCAAGACGGGGAGGTTTGCTGGGGTGACCGAAAGAATGAATTCGGTCGCTGTGAGATGCCCAAGGAAACCGTCGGTGTTGCCGACTTCACGCATGGCATTGAGAATCATTAAACTAACAGCGCGTAAGACATCGTCAGACGCAACAAAGCCGTAGAGTTCTCGAAATGCCTGTAGGTTTTCCAGCGAAACGAGCAAGAGTGAACGTTTGTTTTCTTTGATGCACTCTTCAAGGTTTTCGTTGACCAAGGTGCCTTCGGGAAGTCCGCTGACGGGGTTGGTCAAAGAGCCTTGCCCTTTGCGTTCAAGAGAATTGCGCACGCGTAAGCGAAGTTCCTGCACGTCAAAGGGTTTTGTAATGTAGTCGTCTGCACCAAGTTCTAGACCATGTAATCGGTCAGCACGTTCGCGTTTTTCTGTCAGAAAGATGATCGGGATTGTGTTGGTGCGCCGATCACTGCGTAGACGGCGAGCGACTTCATACCCGTCTATATCTGGCAGGCGGATGTCCAGGATGACTAAATCAGGTTGTTCTGTTTGTCCAGCACGAACACCATCTTCGCCCCAATTGGCGGTAAAGACTTCATAGCCCTGTACGCCAAAATATGCATTCAGCATCTCGGCGACATCTGGGTCATCTTCTACGATTAGGATTTTTGATTTGGGGTCTGCCACAATGGACTCTTTGTTAGGAGCTGAGTGGTTCTTTTTGGATGACAAATTCGCAGACATCATCACCCATCGAGTGACAGCGAGATTCGTTCACGCGGAATTCGTTTCCGCCAGATATCCATTTTAGACCCTCTTGAAGGAGGCCTGTTGCGATGAAACAGACGGGCTTATCCATGTCGGTACGTCCCCAGCAAACAGGACATTTGTGAATGGTGTAGATAAACTCAGTATCTTTTTCTTCAACAGTACTTGTTTGATCACTGACTTGGGAGAAGATTTTTGCCATGGCTGGTAAGCCGATGCGAAGCTTGGCTTGGAGAGGGAGTACTTTGAAAGCTAAATCACCAACGCCTGCCAATGCCCCAAAATCTTTAAGTGCATCAGAGAAAGTAGCGCGTCCGGCACGCAGTGCTAAACCGCGACCGCCGCGCGGTCCATACATTTCTTCAAGAGCGATGCCGAGAGATGAAAGTTCAGCAAAGTCGAAGCCTTTCTCAAGATTATCAGGGGGATATCCATCTATATATTTTGTTAACCCTGCAAGGTTGAGAATGGCATTAAGACCATTTCTGCCCATAACATCTTCAAGAGCTTTGATGATGATTAGACCAAATTTGTTCGGATAAAATAAACCGCTTACTTCAACAGGACTCATGCTGGCTCCACTAAATCAGTTTTTCTAGGTCTTCAACTGCACGACGCATGTCAAGGAAAATCAAGCCAAGTTTGGCTTTTTCACTGGCTAAAGCGGTGAGAACAGCTTCCTCACCGACAGCCATAAGGACAACAAAGCCATTTTCGCCTTTGATGTAAACTTGTTCAAGTTCTCCACGCCCCAATTCAGTCGCAATTCGCTCACCAAGGGAAAGCATTGCAGCAGACATAGCTGAAACGCGATCTTCTTCAATTTCCTGTGGCAGAGCAGATGCAATACTTAACCCATCCACGCTGACAATTGCTGATGCTTCAATGTCAGGGGAAGAGACCTGCATTTCACGCAGGCGATCAACCATTTGTTTTGTGCGGGATTGAGACAAAAGAACCCTCCGTAATTTAGTAATGGGCACACCTTAAAAACAAGTTTTCAAGGTATAACTGTTTTTATTTTGTTTTCTCGCTGACAGGAACTAGCCTTCTTGCTTTTTGAGAGAGAGTATGCTTTGTGATAAAAACATAACACTGGGTGAAACTTTCAAAAAAAATAACCTTAGTTCTTGTATGCGAGAGTTCTAATGTTAAAAAGTTAAATCTGTTTTTCAAATTTAGCACAGGGCAGAAATTGTGTCAAGTTGAAGGCTACTTGGCTACATCTTCTGACTTTACAGAGCCTTAACAATCAATGGAAATGCTCTGCTAAGTACATAGCTAAGAAAACAAATCGACTCTCTTTAAATAGAATTGCCTCAGGCCGGTCTATAAGCCGCATTTTGTCCAGAGAGAAAACTCTCTTGGGCGATCATCTATCTGTGCAGCCTACCCGAAACGAAAAGCGCGGGCAGCGCATCGTCTCTGCTTGGCCTTGCTTCCGATGGGGGTTACCTGGCTACTTACATTGCTGCAAGCACCGGTGGTCTCTTACACCACCTTTTCACTATCACCCGTGAAGGGCTACTTATTTTTCTGTGGCCCGATCCGACAGATTGCTCCATCCCGAGATTTCCTCGGCACCGTGCCCTGCGAAGTGCGGACTTTCCTCGACGCCGCAAGCAGCGCCGCAATCGCCCGACCGACCTGAGGCAATGGGATGATACTCTTTTGCAGGGCGTGCGTCAACATGATGAACTATAATTGTGCTGATATTAATGAAGAAGCGTGATTTTTCCCTTGACCCCTTAGCCTTTACACGCTAAAATCTGACGGCTTTTTACTCAGACTACATTAGGAAACACTTTGTTCGAAACACTCACAGGAAGACTAAATCAGGTTTTTGACCAACTGAAGCGACGTGGTAAACTCTCCGCCGCTGATGTGGATGCTGCGATGCGTGAAGTCCGCCTGGCATTGCTCGAAGCGGATGTCCATTACAGCGTTGTTAAGGATTTTGTCGCTCGCGTCCGTGAGAGAGCTGTGGGTGCAGAAGTGAGCAAGGCCCTGAACCCCGGGCAACAGATCATTAAAATCGTGCATGGTGAGTTGATTGCCACCCTTGGCGATCCCGCTCCTCTTCAATTTAGTGGAGAAAAACCACGCGTGATTTTGCTGGTTGGTTTGCAGGGTGCGGGTAAAACCACCGCCGCCGGTAAATTGGCTAACCTTTTGCGTGGACGCGGTGAACGCGTCATGTTAGCAGCAGGTGACCCTTACCGTCCTGCGGCAGCACAACAGCTTCAGTCACTAGGTGAACGCATTGATGTGCCCGTCTTCTGGGAAGAGGGCCTCAAACCTGAGAAGCTCGCACAGAAAGCGCATAAGCAAGCCGAAAAAGGCGGCTACAGCGTTTTGATCGTTGATACCGCTGGTCGTTCACAATTGGATGACGCGCTCATGGATGAGATTCGGGCAATTGCCAGGAATACCAATCCGGTTGAGACATTGCTTGTGGTCGACTCGATGATTGGTCAGGAAGCGTTGCCGATTGCACAAGGTTTTCGTGACGCACTCCAGTTAACGGGCTTGATTTTGACCAAGATGGATGGTGACGCACGTGGGGGCGCGGCAATCTCCATTCGGTCGGTGACGGGGGTGCCGATCAAGTTCCTTGGCACCGGAGAAAAATTAGATGCCCTAGAATCTTACGATCCGGGGCGACTCTCGTCCCGCATCCTGGGCATGGGTGATATGATAGGCTTGATCGAAAAAGCGGAAGCTGCTTTTGATCAAGAAAATGCTGAAGAGCAAGCTGCAAAATTGATGAGTGGTGATTTTACCCTTGAAGATTGGATGCAGCAGATGAGCCAGGTACGTAAAATGGGCCCGCTCGGACAGATCATGGACATGCTCCCTGGTCAGATGGGGCAGGCGGCACGCAATATCCCGCCTGAAGAGATGGAGCAACAGTTAAAGCGCACAGAAGCCATCCTGAATTCGATGACTGCGCAAGAACGCCGAAATCCGGATATACTGAATGCCAGCCGCCGCCGACGGATTGCTGCCGGTTCCGGAAATCAGGTACAGGATGTCAATCGGCTGATGAAGCAGTTTCGCGAAACGCGGAAGCTCTTCAAAACACTTCAAAAATCTGGCGGACGTGGCCTCTCGCGTCTGTTTGGTTAAGATCAGAAAAAGGCAAGAAGACAGCGCCCCCTTTCAGCGCCCTCAACTTTTTGTTGGAGTATGATCAATTCAAAATAAAACAAAAGTAAATTCGAAGGAGTTAATTCGATGGTTCGTATTCGTTTACGCCGTGTAGGCATGAAGGGGCAACCTTCTTATCGTATCGTTGCTGCAGAGAAAGAAAAACAACGTGATGGTCGCTTTTTGGAGATTTTGGGCTTCTACAATCCCCGCACAGAACCCTCCACCGTGGAAGTTAAAGAAGACCGTATCTATCATTGGTTGAAGAACGGCGCACAGCCCAGTGACTCTGTGAAGCAGATTTTCACATACTCTGGTGTTTTGGAGCGCTACGAACGCTTCAAGGCTGGCGAGGATGTTGCCGTGTTGATGGCTGAATCTGAAAAGATGATGGCTGAACGCAACACCGATCTCCGCACTCGCCGCGATTAAAAATAGCTGATTGAATTAAAATTTCGGCAAAGACAGCATTGTCTTTGCCGAAACGCTTAGAAAGGGCGTATGATGAAAGAGTTAGCAGAATATATTGCCCGTTCGTTGGTAGACCATCCCGAAGAAGTCGAAGTGCGCGAGTTTATTTCCGGTCGTCGTGTTGATCTGGAACTGAGCGTCGCAAAAGACGATATGGGGCGCGTAATCGGCAAGCGCGGCAGAGTCGCCAACTCCATTCGTGCTTTGTTGCGGGTAGCCGCTGAGCATGAAGGGAAACAAGTTTCTCTGGATGTCATGGAACCATAATGGCAGCCTCGAGACTTTCAAAGAATGCCAATACAGGCTCACCCGCAGAAGGTGAGCCTGTATATTTAGCCGTCGGATTATTGCGGCGCCCGCACGGCGTGCGGGGTGAGATCATGTTGGAGATCCAAACCGACTTTCCAGAGCGGCTCAAGCCGGGCGAAACTTTCTACGTTGGTAGCGAGCGCATGCCTATGGTCATAGCTACACGGCGTCAACATAACAAGGGGCTCTTACTCTCCTTTGAAGGCATCAACGACCGAGATGAAATCGGACGTTATCGCAATAAGTCTCTTTATGTAAATCTTGCCGACTGGCCTCCCTTGCCAGAAGGCGAATATTACGATTACCAGCTCATCGGGCTAGATGTTGTTGTTGAAGAGACAGGCGAAGTCTTGGGCAGGTTGATGGAAATCATCGAGACGGGCGCAAATGATGTTTATTTGGTGAAATCGGAATCCGGACGCGAAGTTTTACTTCCGGCGATTCCCGATGTCGTCCTTAATATTGATCTTGCTCAGTGCCAAATGAGCGTTTATCTGCTCCCGGGCTTAATTGAGGAAAGTTAGTCTAGGGGCATGAAACGCTACTGGATCGGAATCAACCTCGTCAAAGGGATCGGCGCAGTCCGCTTGCGCGCCTTACTCGATTTCTTCGGCGACGCAAAATCTGCCTGGGAAGGTAGTCCCGCCGACTTACGGGCGGCAGGGCTCAGCAAGAATCTGGTCGAACGCTTTCTGAAAGCACGCAGCGACGTTGACCTTGATACGCTTTGGGATGAGATCGCTGCTAAAAACATCCACGTGATGACATGGGACGATGCTGATTATCCTGCCCGCTTGCGCGAAATATCCCAGCCGCCGCCAATCCTTTACTTGCGTGGTGATTTTGTTGAAGACGATGCCTGGGCAGTTGCCATCGTTGGTACGCGCCGTATCACTTCCTATGGACGACAGGTTACAGAAGAGATTGCATCATTTCTCGCCCAAAATGGCGTGACCGTTGTCAGTGGTCTAGCGCGCGGGGTTGACGGGATCGCACATCAGGCGGCGCTAAATGCCGGGGGGCGCACCTTCGCAGTTCTCGGTTCGGGCGTAGATCGTGTTTATCCGCCCGAACATCGTAATTTAGCGGAAGCAATTATCGGGTCAGGGGCGATCCTGAGTGATTATCCACCGGATACGCCGCCCGAAGCCTCCAATTTTCCGCCGCGTAATCGCATCATTTCAGGTCTCTCAATGGCGACGATTGTGATCGAAGCGGGCGAAACCAGCGGCGCGTTGATTACCGCTAATTTTGCAGTTGAGCAGGGACGCGAAGTCTTTGCGGTGCCGGGGAATATCTTCGCTCCGCAGAGTAAGGGCCCAAATCGTCTTGTTCAGAATGGTGCGCATCCGCTTTTGAAAGCGCGTGATATTCTCGAAGTGCTTGATCTGACGCGTGTTACTGAACAGCGCACAGCTCGCAAAACTTTATCCGCGGATGGCACTGAAGCTCAGCTTTTGGATGCGCTCTCGTACGAGCCGCTGCATGTAGACGAAATTCGCGCAAAAACCGGATTAGCGGTTGAGAAGGTTTCCTCCACGCTGGTAATGATGGAACTCAAAGGCATGGTGCGCCATGTTGGCGGAATGAATTATGTAGTGGCGCGCGAAACGCAAGCCGATTACGATGCCTAGAAAAGAGCTTGCATAAGTTCTTTTGTAAAAGCAAAAGAGTTTACGCAATACCTTTTCACTAAAATAGAAGAAAGCTTATTGTTATATGTCAAAAACTTCAAATACTTACGCAGTCATCATGGCTGGCGGGGGCGGTACAAGATTATGGCCTCTTTCGCGTCGTGAAACGCCCAAGCAGGCGCTGAATTTAATCGAAGATGAGTCTCTTTTCCAAACCACTGTGGATCGCTTGCAAGGGTTTTTCCCGTTGCAAAATATCCTGGTGGTCACCGTTGCGGAGCAGGCAGATTTGCTCAAAGCACAGGTGCCTGGCTTGCCCGAAGAAAATTTTTTGATCGAGCCGGCACCACGCGGAACTGCTTCGGTTGTTGGTTTTGCCGCTGCTGTGCTGCATCATCGCGACCCTGAAGCTGTGATGGCGCTTTTTCCCGCCGATCACTTCATTCGCAACCGTGATCTTTTCTATCATCTGCTGGGTACGGCAGTGAAAACCGCTCAAGACGGCTATCTCGTCACATTGGGCATCACGCCGACCTTCCCGGCGACGGGCTACGGGTATATCCAGCGCGGGGAGAAAATCCCTGAAAGCACGAGCGCTTATCCTGTCTACCATGTCAAACGTTTCAAAGAGAAACCGGGCAAGCAGGAAGCCTATCAGATGAGTGTTAGGGGTGGATATTCGTGGAACTCCGGGATGTTCATTTGGCGGACGCAAACCATCTTATCCGAGATCGAACGCCAGATGCCTGCGCTGAAATCCGCTTTGGATAAAATATCCGCAGCGCTCACGGGCCCGGAACTTGATTCCGTTATCCAAAATGTGTGGTTCGATCTTGAGAGCGAAAGCATTGACTACGGTATTATGGAAGACGCCGCTAAAGTAGCAGTGTTACCCGCTGGTGGCTTGGATTGGAGTGATGTCGGTTCGTGGGATGCTCTTTTTGACGTTGTCCTGCCTAACGATGCGGAAGGAAATATTTTGGTTAAGGGCAACCATATAGCAGAGGATACGCAAGAGACGCTGGTTTATGGAAATAACGATCAACGCCTGGTGGTGACCATCGGGGTTGAAGACTTGGTAATTGTTGATAGCGGCGATGTGCTGCTGGTTGCCAAAAGAGATCAGGCGCAAGACGTACGCAAAATTGTTGAACGCCTGAAGGCTGAACATAAAAACGAATACCTGTAGGAGGATATTTTGGAAGCCTACTGCATGAAATGTAAGACAAAACGAGAAATTTCAGAAGCGGAAGCAACTTTTAACAAGGTTGGCGCGCCAGTTACGCGCGGGATTTGTCCCGAGTGCGGCACGAAGATGTATCGCACCGGACGAACAGATGCACATGAAGGCATGACGCCACCGCCGAAGGTCAAGCGTGAACGCAAGCGCAAAGGCAAGTTGGTGATCGTCGAATCGCCAGCCAAAGCGCGTACGGTTGGGCGCTTTTTGGGGCGCGGATATACAGTAAAAGCTTCGGTTGGGCATGTGCGTGACTTGTTACGTTCGCAGCTTTCCGTGGATGTTGAAAATGACTTCACTCCGAAATACCGTGTGCCGAATGACAAACGCCCTGTTGTGAAAGAGTTGAAGAAACTCGCCAAGACCGCTGCAGAAGTGTATCTCGCCACCGATCTTGATCGCGAAGGTGAAGCGATTGCCTGGCACCTGATGGAAGCCGCTGAGATCGAGCCGGAAACTGCGCGCCGCGTTGTTTTTCACGAGATCACGAAAACGGCGATTGATGATGCCTTTTCTTCGCCGCGCGAGATTAATATGGATTTGGTCAATGCCCAGCAGGGGCGTCGTATTCTCGACCGTTTGGTTGGTTACGGCATTAGTCCGCTGCTGTGGGAAAAAGTACGTGGTCGCCTTTCGGCTGGTCGCGTGCAGTCGGTTGCTTTGCGTTTGGTTGTTGAACGTGAACGCGAAATTGATGCCTTTGAGCCAGTCGAATATTGGACGATTGCTGCTGAACTTAAACCGGATGGATTGAAATCCACTTTTGTGGTCAAACTGGCGCGGATCGATGGCGAAGAACCGGTTTTGACGAGCGAAGACATGGTCAAACCGATCCTTGTGGATATGGAGACCGCTGCGTATGCGATCAGCAAGATCAAACGTGGCGAGCGACGGCGCAAACCGCCGACACCGTTTATTACATCCACGCTTCAGCAGGATGCCTCTCGTCGGCTTGGTTTTACCGCAAAACGCACGATGGCAGTGGCGCAGTCTCTTTACGAAGGTGTGGACGTTGGTGAGGGCGGTGGCACGGGTTTGATTACCTACATGCGTACTGACTCAACCCACATCGCCGAATCTGCTGTTGCGGAAGCGCGCTCTTATGTGACAGATCGTTTCGGGAAAGAATATCTTCCGGCAACGCCTCCCAAGCATAAGACAAGTGTGAAAGGCGCGCAGGAAGCCCATGAAGCCATTCGTCCGACATCAGCGATGCGTTCCCCTGAGAAGATCAAAGATCGTTTGAATGCAGCTCAATTTAAACTTTATCGCTTGATCTGGCAGCGCTTCATTGCCTCACAAATGTCAAGTGCGGTTTACGATACTTTGCAAGTGGAAGTGCAGGCAACAAGCAGCGCACATGCGTATCTGCTGCGCGCGTCAGGTTCATTGATTAGTTTCCCTGGCTTTTTGGCTATTTACGCAGACAAGCGTAATTTGAACAAGAAGAAAGGCGAAAACGGTGATGAGGAGAATGCCCAGATTCCAAATGGGATCGAAGAGGGGCAGAAACAAGAATTAGACCACCTGATCCCTGAACAGCACTTTACCCAGCCTCCGCCACGGTTTAGCGAGGCATCTTTGGTGCAGGCGCTGGAAGAAAACGGAATCGGGCGTCCATCCACGTTTGCTCCGACTTTGTCTACCATCCAGGCGCGTGGCTACGTTGAACGTTTTGAAAAACGTCTTATCCCAACCGAGACAGGGGAAGTTGTTAATGACCTTTTGGTCAAATATTTCCCTGATATTGTGGACTTGAACTTTACGGCTCGTATGGAAGCAGATCTGGATGAAGTTGCGGTCGGTGATCGTGCCTGGGTGGATGTCGTGCGAAACTTCTACGGCCCTTTCTCTAAAGAGTTGGCTCATGCCGAGAAAGAGATGCCCACCACAAAACGCGGGCCGGAACCAATTGGGCGTGCTTGCCCGAAATGCGGGCATGATTTGGTGATCCGCTTTGGCCGTTATGGAAAGTTTATCTCTTGCAGCGATTTTCCCAAGTGTCGTTATACAGAACCGTGGCTGGAAAAGATCGGTGTACATTGTCCGACTGATGGTGGCGAATTAGTGCGGCGTAAGACACGCAAGGGGCGCACCTTCTACGGTTGTGTGAATTATCCGGATTGTGATTTTACCTCGTGGAAACAACCGTTGCCTGAGCCTTGCCCAAAATGTAAAGGTTTGCTGGTTGTTTCAAACAAACGAGAAGCAAAATGTTTGCAGTGTGAAGAAGATTTCTTGCTCGATGATGTGCAGGTAGAACAAAACTAGAAAATTGAAAGCTCCTAATGTGTTAGCGCAATTAGGAGCTTTCTTGTATAATAGCTTTATTGTCGCTTATTTGTTCTTGAGAGGAAAAGATTATGGATGTCGTCAATACACTCCTTGGGAAGTTAAAGAATCCGATTGTTGCTGCAGTTGCAGCCTTAGTTCTTGGTATCGTAGTAGGTTTATTCTGGGGGTATAAAGTGGACCCCGTTGTATGGACAGATACATCGCCAGAGATACTTCGTACCGATTATCAGCAGGATTACTTGCGTATGACAATTGACTCTTTCCTAGTCAATAGTGACACGACTTTGGCATTACAGCGTTGGCAAAATTTAGGTGAGAATGCCCCTCAGCTTTTGCAAGAGCTTAGTCAAAATCCTGGCCCGCAGGATAAAACTTCGATTGATGCGTTTGCCCAATTGATGAGTGTGACAGTCCCTACTGGAGAAACAAATCCAACTCCTGCTGCAGGTGAGCCTGGTGAAACCCCTACTGACAAGGGCATGTCTCCGGCCTTACGCTATATCTTGATCTTTGTAGGGATCGTTGCTGTGGCTGCGGTAGGTTTCTTTGCGCTGCGTGTTTTACGTCCGCTTTCGAGTAAGGGTGGTTCTCCCAGTGCCGTGCAGCAATCAATGCAGCACAGCCAGAATACAGAAAAGACCAATTATGAAGATATGGGTTTGGCAACGCCCATTACTCAGTCGATGACTACCTATGTGATTGGCGACGATCTTTATGATGAGTCCTTCAGCATTGAGTCCCAGGCTGGCGAGTTTATGGGTGAGTTTGGTGTTGGCATCTCGGATACGATTGGGGTCGGTGATCCCAAGAAAGTTACGGCTCTTGAAATCTGGCTTTTCGACAAGAACGACATCAAGACCGCGACCAAAGTACTCATGTCGGAGCATGCTTTCAATAACCCCGAGATCGTTCAGCGTTTGGAAGCAAAAGGGGAGTTAGTGCTGGTGAGACCAAATGAACCGGTGAAGCTGGAAACCGAAACCTTGCAACTTCTCGTTACAGCAGCTGATCTTGAATATGGTTCAGGCCCTCTGCCTGCCAATAGTTATTTTGATCGGGCGACGCTTGAATTGGCCGTTTGGCCGAAAGCAGTTGCAGGCTAAACGAACATAAAGCGAAGAGCCGAGACTAAAATCTCGGCTCTTTTTCTTTAAGGTTGATGCTTTTTTATTCGATCTTGAGAATCTTGAATTTGATGGTGCCGCCAGGAGCTTCTGCTTCCACAGTGTCACCTACGCGATGATCGAGAAGGGCGCTGCCAATTGGCGATACATGTGAGATTTTCCCGTTACGGGGATCGGCCTCTTTGGCGCCGACTAGGTGATAGGTTTCCGGTGGGTAATCGTCTTCCTGAATTGTGACATGTGCTCCCACGGTGATAACACTTTTGGGTTTGCCATCATCCTCGATAATGATTGCATTGCCGATGATATATTGCAACTCTTGAATGCGACCTTCGAGGAAGGCCTGATCTTCTTTGGCTTTATGATAATCAGCGTTTTCGGAGAGATCACCCATTTCAATCGCAGAGCGCAAACGTTTTGCAAGAGCTTCGCGCTGAGGGCCCTTGAGGTTTGCCAGCTCAGCTTTTAAACGTTCTTTTCCTTCGGGGGTGAGATAGGTTTCTTGTTGTGTGGACATAAAATTTCCTTGTTTCTTAGGGCTTGATGAAAGGATCGAAGAGTTTGCGTTGTTCATCTACGGCATAACGATCAGTCATACCTGCGATATAGTCGCAAATAGTGCGCTCGATGCTGCGTTTTTCGCTTATCTTTTGGATATGCCTGGGCAGAATGGCGGGTTCGCTTAGATAGGCATTGAAGAGGTCACTGATGATGCGTTCGGCTTTAACTGCCATGCGCACCACGCGTGGGTGCCGATAGAGCTTGCTGTAGAGGAAATCTTTTAATTCTCGGTTGCGGCGTGTCATATCTTCACTGTGACCAAGGATATTAAAAGGCAGCTTTTGGATGGCAAGCGGCGAATCGACACCGATCTCCTTTAGGCGTGTTTCCGTTGCGTTGACCATATCGCTGACTTCGATACCGACCAAATGTCGGATCATGCGGTGGCGAGACATATCATCAAGGATTGGACCACGCCAATTGAATTTTTCAGCAAGTATCTCCCAGAGAGCGATCCCTTCGAGTTGGGCAGGGGTAATCATGCCCGAACGGAGACCATCGTCAAGGTCGTGGGCGGAATAGGCGAGTTCATCCGCCACATTGGCAATTTGTGTTTCTAAGTTGCCACGCAGATCGGGGTCATAGGCGGACGCGTCTGAAATATCATATTCCGATTCGTGTTTGACCATCCCCTCTCGCACTTCCCATGTCAGGTTTAGGCCAGGAAAATCAGGATAGCGCTCTTCAAGTTTAGTAACAATGCGCACCGATTGTTTGTTATGGTCAAAACCATTGTGGTCACGCATCAGACGATTGAGAGCAACTTCGCCTGAGTGTCCGAATGCAGGGTGTCCAAGATCGTGCGCAAGGCAGATGGTTTCAGTTAAGTCTTCATTGCCACCGAGTGCGCGGGCGATGGTGCGCCCTATTTGTGCAACTTCAAGGGTGTGGGTTAGGCGCGTGCGGAAATAGTCACCTTCATAATTGAAGAAGACCTGTGTTTTATATTCAAGACGGCGAAATGCAGTCGTGTGCAGGATGCGGTCACGGTCGCGTTGAAAAGCGGTTCGGTAGGCAGGCTCGCTGCCACCATGCTCGCGTCCTTTAGTATTTTTGCTGCGCACTCCGTAAGGAGCGAGACTTTTATCTTCAAGTTCTTCTAATGTTTGACGATCAAAATACATGATTTTTTCTCTTTCTTGAGGGTCACCCCTATAGATGGTAAACGGGAGCGCATGGCTCCCGAAGCTAACTCTAATTCTACTCGATGCCCGATTTTCGTCAAGTCGTGCAGAACTTGCTCCTTGGAGAAGGGGTTATAAAAAGAAGCATGTTGTTATAGTAGAATGAAGAATCTTCTTTATGAAAGGGCTTTATATGACAGAAAAAGTGAATCGTGAACATCGTGCCTGGTATATGTATGATTTTGGTAATTCCGCCTATGCTGCTGTCGTCCTATTAGCAATTTATTCGGCCTATTTTAAGGATGGGGTTGTTGGAGGAGCAGAGGGGTCACGTTTGTGGGGTGTTGCTGTGGGGATCGCAATGCTGGTTGTAGCTGTGATAGCGCCGATTTTGGGTGCCATTGCTGATTTTTCGGCCTCCAAAAAGAAATTTCTTTTCCTTTTTTCAACCTTAACCTGGGTTTTTACCGCCTTGCTTTTCTTTGTTGAAAAAGGCGATGTTTTCATCGGCATGCTTTTCTTTATTTTGGCCGAAATCGGTTATCGCGGCGGACAAGTCTTTTATAATTCCCTTCTGCCTGAGATCGCCGAGCCGGAAGAAATGGGGCGTGTTTCAGGCAATGGTTGGGCAATTGGGTCGCTGGGTGGTATTTTGGCTCTTTTTATCATCTTGCCGCCGATTGTGCTCATCAAGGGGACAACTTTACCCGTGCGTCTTTCCTTCCCGTTTACAGCACTCTTCTTCCTGATTTCTACCATTCCCGCTTATCGCTGGATTAAAGAGCGTGCCAGCGCACAGAATTTGCCGACTGGAGAAAATTACCTCACTATTGGATTTAAACGTCTCGCCCGGACCATTCGGTCTGTTCGGCAGTTTAAAGAGTTTAGTAAGTTCATGATCGCTTTTCTGGTCTATAACGACGGCATTCTCATGGCGTTGGACTTCGCTGCAATTATTGGTGCGGTGTTGTACGGAATGACCCAAACCCAGATGATTATCTTCATGATTATTGTGCAAGTGACTAGTGTCGCAGGGGCTTATGGTTTCGCCGTGATCGGTGAGAAAATTGGCTACAAAAAATCGCTAATCTACTCTCTGCTTGCGATGATCGCTGCTGTTGCGTGGATGCTTTTCAACCAAACTTTGACAGGCTTCTTCGTGATTGGCGCATTGGCAGGCTTTGCATTGACCGGCGTCCAGTCCATAAGTCGTACCATGGTCGGGATGTTCTCCCCAAAAGGACAGAGTGCTGAGTTTTTTGGTTTCTTTTCTGTCGTTGGACGTACTTCGTCTTTTATTGGCCCAACCGTTTACGGTTTTCTAGCACTCTGGGCTGCACGCTGGTTTGAGCGCACGCAAGGTATGGGAACCTTTGTTGCTGAACAAGCTGGTCAACGTGTCGCTATTATTTCGATCATTCTTTTTCTCGTACTCGGCTTGGTGTTATTCTTGCGCGTGAATGAAGAGAAAGCCGTTAAAGAAGCTGATATCTACGCTGTTGAGAACGGGGTCGGAGCGTAGCGATGGGAAACGAGCGTATTATCAAATATCCGCGTAGGAAGAATTTTCGTCATTTTCTTCATCTGCTCTCACGTTTGGCTTTTTGGCTACTTGCGGATTTGAAGATCGTTGGCGAAGAGAATATTCCAAAGGACGAAGCTTTCTTTGTCGTTGGGAATCATTTTAGCTTCATTGATCCCGTTTGCTTTGTGCGCATCTTTTCATGGAAGTTGGAATTTGTAGGGGGGGCGCAGATGCCGCATGCGCCGGGGATCGTCAAGTTTATTCCGAAATTATGGGGGTACTATCCTCTTTATCGCGGAACAGGATCGCGCGATTCGCTGCGTGCTGCTGAAGAAGTGCTTAGGCATGGTGGCATATTGGGTATTTTTCCTGAAGGCGGCAGTTGGGCGGAGGTGTTGCGCCCCGCACGCCCGGGAACCGCGTATCTTGCATCTCGGACAGGAGCACGTATACTTCCGGTTGGTCTCGTCGGGCTAAATGATGTTTTCCCCATGTTGAAGTTGGGGAGGCGTGCCAGGATTGAATTCCGCATTGGCGAAGCATTTGGCCCTCTAATCGCAGAGGGGCGTGGCCGTGAGCGTCGTCAGCAGTTGGATGATTTAGGGGATGAGATCATGCGCCGAGTTGCAGATTTACTACCACAGGATAAGCGTGGTCGCTATTCTGATGTCCCTGCTATCCGTGAGGCTGCAAAGGAGTTTGAAGCCTACCCTTGGGATGATAAGCTCGAAGGGGAAGTGATTGGCGAAGTACATTAAACAAAAAATCCCGCTTCATTTGAAGCGGGATTTTTTGTAGGGCGAGTGGGGGTCGAACCCACAAGGTATCTCTACCGACGGATTTTAAGTCCGTTGCGTCTGCCAATTCCGCCATCGCCCCAAGCGATGCGGATGTAATTCTACCTTAAGAGAGAATATCGTCAAGCCGAGATTTTCCCGAATTGCGCATGCGTATTCTGAGAACGATGTCTTTGATGAGGAAAGGCAAATAGAGTACGAAAGTTGTTATTAAGCCGAGCCCTTCCATGTAGAGCAAGTAGATAGGCCAATCGGGGAGCATGTCGAGGATACTGGGGGTTAGTGGTTTGTGATTGAGATAGAGATAGTTGCTGCCGATTAAGGTGTTGATGCCGTAGACGGCTGCCATATATAGATTGGTAAATATAAAAACGCGCAGAATCGACTTCCATGTGGGGCGCATCTCTTCGGCGACGGTCATGTAGATAGCGGCGATGATGATGAAGCCATGTGAAATGAAGGTTTGGAAGAAGCGGTAATGCGGAAATCCATAGATACCTACATCGGGAGTTATCAGAGCTTGCAATGCGCCGCCGATACCTATGAAGTAGGCGAATTCGTAAATGCGATAGCTTTTCTTGATGAGCATCCATGCGCTGAGCCAGACCAGGATGCTGCAAATGTGGAGTGGGAGCATGGTTTGGAGCGTCCACCGGCCTGAAAAATAGTTCCAAAGATGAAAGGATATTTCGTTTAGGATCAGAATGGTTGCCATCGTGTCGCGGAGGTCTTGCTTCTTCTTTTCGCTCATCTTGTTGCGCGAAAAAAAGATTAGCAAGATGATGAGCAGAATCACACCCAGGGCAATCAGGTGGACTTGGTCGAAGAGCACAAAGGCCTCCCCCTGATAGTCGGCAGTGAGATAGGGCACGATCTTGTCGAGGTAGAAGGCGTAGAATTGTTTCAGGTATTGTATGAGAACTTCTCTATCCATAAATTAGATCCATCCAAGGCTAATAAAGGTTATAAGGGCGATGATGTCAACTGCCCACAGGCTGCCGACCACGGTTAATTTCTTTTTTATGTCTTCCATGTCGTAGACCCAAAAGGCGATGATGAAAAAGGTCAGGTAGCCGAAAAGGAAGATCAACCAGGGAGCGCCGGTATTCCACCAAGCATATTCCCACGTCAGGGCGTTGACTTGATTGAGCAGCACTTCGATGAAAACGCTGAAGGCGGAACCGGCGATGGCGATGAACCAGCGGTTATTGATGCCCAGAATTTTCGCATTTTTATCAGGCAGGAGCATTTTTGTCCAGACAATGCCCGCAACACTGAACATAAACATAATCTCAATATTTAAGCCTGCCAAGATGACAAAAGCACTATCGCCGGGCGTGCCCCAGATGGGCGCGTAGCCGTTGAAATGAAAGATAAGTGAGTTGATGATCTCATTCGCCCAGTCGGCGCCCCAAAAGGCGAGACCAGCCAGCACGAGATTCCAGTTTTGCTTTTCAATCTCGACGGTATAGACGTAGAAGACGAAAGAAAGCAATGGAATGACATACCATTGGAAATTGCTGCCGTCACGTAGAATGCTCAGGATTTGGATTGAAGTTTCGGGCATGGGATGCTCCTTATTCTTAATAGAACACGGATAATGCGGATCAGGCGGATTTACGCCGATTTTTTGTTTATCTCTTGCTCAATTTTATCAGCAAGGGATAAAAACTGCTCGCCCCAGCCACAATCAATGGATAGGTCTTGTAAATTACCCCATGTTTTGTTGAAAGGTCTGTGGCGCTCAAGATTTCGTCGACATCTGCAAGAGCAATTTGCAGGTTGCCATAAATCCCATCGCCGTTTTGTTGGGCTAGATTGCAGAGCTCTTCTAAAAGTTTTCTGGTCATCGCGCTATGAAATCAAAACGAGTTTAGCTATGTTGTAAATGCTAAGACTAAGACCATACAAGCCTAAAATGAATATCATTTTTCTGGCTAAAATGTTATTTGAATATTTTGTGATGACGGCATATATGATCCATGCAAGAGATGCAACAATAATAAATTGCCAATTTAATATTGCTTCGAGTTGTGTTAGGGTGCCTTTTTGAATTGGACATCCTTGTGATGAGCCCCACTCGAACCAGATTGAATATTTATATCCATGGTATTGCTGATTGTCATAGACATGGAGTGATGCTGTGTATTCACCCTTACAGTAAATTCTTTCTGTATCCTTGTAATTGCGACGGTCTGTAAAGTAATGCCAACCTTGGTTGTTCAGTACAGTTTCGTAATAGGTAAAAATGTCTAAAGCATTCTCGGAAGATTTATAGTCTGTTGAAATTGATGCAAGAGCGGGTTTAGAGTAAAGATTGTAATCTATGGGTTCCGAGTTTGGCAGTGGGGCTATAAGTTCAAACTCGCTCTGTAATGGAACCTTCATTTTCTTAGCTATGGGTCCCCAAACAATGAATTGATAAAGAGCAAAGGCAAAAAAGAGGCAAAAAGGAGCCACTATTAATGCTCCCGCAATCCAGCTCCATCTTTTTCTTTGTTTCTTTACTTCTTTATCGTATAGGCCTTCGTAGGTTGGGAATTTTGCTGAATTAAATAAAGGATTTTTCTTGCATGTCCTTTGCTCACATCATAACCAAAATTGACCCGTGTTTTTCTGGCATAGTCGAACATAACCGTCCCTGGTCTTATTTTTGTGTATCTTCTCGGAATATAGATGCTTTGTGGGCCAATATGAAAATTGTTAATTTGATCGGCTGAATATCTTTTTTCTTCCTTGAATTTAAGTATTCTCTCAGAGATGCATATTGAGCCTTTTGTGATTTTTATAGTTTCTATGCCAACTAATTGCCATAAAATGGTTTTGAAATGTGCTATGCCGAAAAATGACCAGAGCATGAAGGGTGCAAGGAAGAAAAAGATATTATCTATAAAATTATTGTCTGGATTTGAGTAAATGATGATGTCAGACTCTGGTTCCAGCAATAGTTCTTTGAAAACATACTCCCAAGCAAAATACCCCACTATCCCCCAAATAATTAGTAGGATTGCTGAAAAGAACACTTCTTCCCAGTGTGTAGGAATTTTGTTTGTAAATATAAGTGTATCTTCTGTCAGCTCTGCTGATAGCTGAGTAGATTTTTTTGCTTGGGTCATTTATCCCCCGTCAACTCATCAAACTCCGAGCCACTGCTCCGTCATCTTGCCCAACTCATGCAGGGGTGCGACGCGCATCGTGCATTGCGGCAAAGACTCAATAAAGAGCCGCCCATACTGCTTGGTCTGGACACGGCGATCGAAGATGACGACGACGCCGCGATCCTGTGCGGAGCGGATTAGGCGCCCGAAACCCTGACGGAACATCAGGATCGCTTCGGGGAGATAGTATTGGTGAAAGGCGTTCTCATAAAGCTCCGAGCGGGCAGCGATGAGCGGATCGGAGGGCACGCCAAAAGGAATTTTCGCAATTGTCACCACCGAAAGGTCGCTGCCGGGGATGTCGACACCCTCCCAGAAGGAGCGCGTGCCGAGCAGGACGGCCTGTTCGGTTGCCTTGAAGCTTTCCAGCAGGGCGTTGGGCGAAGCGCCCTCACCCTGCTCGAAAACGATGATCCCGTCCTCGTTGAGTGGGCCGCTGATGGTCTTGGACGTCCGCTGGAGCTGGGCATACGATGTAAATAACGAGAGCATGCGTCCACCCGCGGCGCGTGCGAGCTGCACCAGGGAACGTTCTACCGCCTGGGCATAGCCGTTCTGATTGGGCTCAGGAATATCACTGGGGATGAAAAGCAGCGTCGATCCTTCATAATCAAAAGGCGACCCGAGCGCCAAAAACTCGGCATCGTTCGCGCCGAGCGCATTTTTCATATACTCGAAAGTTCCATGCGTGGTGAGTGTGGCGGAGGTCAGAATTACGCTCTCTTTTTTATGCCAAATATGCTTCTCGATCAACGGGCCGACATGCAGAGGCGCAGCTTGTAGGGTCAAGAAATTGTTGCGAGGGTTGATCTCGACCCAGTAAACGACGTCTTCAGTGGGCGTAGCGATCATGCCGTCGATATTCTTCTCTGCTTCTTCAAGGCGGCGGGCGGCATTGCCCAGACTGGCCAGCGGGTCTTCGAGATTTTCTGCGCCGGCAGTGTATAGTTCGGTTGCGCCCTGATAAAGTTCCGCCAGCAGGTTTCTGAGCAGTTGGAGCGTCTCGTGAGCATCTTCCCAGGTTGCCTCTACGTCTTCCCAGCCTTGCAGGGTGCGTGTAGACGGTATGATGCGTTCCTGCCAGGCGTAATTGCTGTTCCCCTTACCTTCGCGCTGGTACTCGACAAATTCACCAACTGTATTGAAGAAGACCTGGGCTTGCTGCTGCACCCGAAAAGCAAGATCAGTCGCCCGAGAGATTTTCTGCGTGAAAGCGGCTTGGTCAGACGGACGTAGCCCGGAAGTTGCTTCCGCCAAAAGCATACCCAGAGCGCCGGAGTTGGTACCGCCAAGCTCGCGCAGTAGGCGATTCATATCGGCGGGGGTTAACTTGAAACTCAGCGCGCTGGTGGTAGCGTTTTCGAGATGGTGTGCCTCGTCGACAATTAGATAGTCGTATTCGGGCAGCACACGGCTCCCAGACGCGATATCCGCCAAAAGCAGGGCATGGTTCACAATCAGGATATGCGCGGCCTGAGAGGCCTGTTTGGCTTGATGGAAGGGACAACTGCCGCCGGTGTGCTTCATACATGTTTCGGCAGTGCAGGCATCGTCTTCGGCGGAGACACGCCGCCAAACCGCGCGCTCGCCGGGGCCAGTCAGGTTGATCTCGGCGCGGTCGCCGCTCTGGTTGGTTTGCAGCCAGACGAGAATTTTGGCGAGTACGCGTATCTCTTCTTTAGAATTGGGGCCACGTCGCCTCAGGATACCGAGCAAACGCGGACAGAGGTAGTTTGAGCGGCCCTTCATCACGCTGGCGCGCAGATCGATATCCAGCGCTGCGGCGAGATCGGGGATGTCCTTGCGGATGAGTTGGTCTTGCAGGTTGATGGTGTTGGTCGAGATAACCACGCGCGTATTGTTCTGGACAGCCCAAAGCGCAGCGGGGACGAGATAGGCGAACGATTTTCCGACGCCTGTGCCAGCTTCGATCATGTAGTGGCGGCTATTTGAGAGGGCATCTGTGACGACTTGGAGCATCTCAACTTGCTCAGAGCGGTATTCATAATGCTCAAAATAATTCGAGAATGCACCGCCATATTCGAGCACGGCAGAGACTTCTTCGGGGTCAAGTTTGATCGGGTCGGAGACTGGTTGCAGGGGCGGGTATTTCTCACTTGCGCGATCAGCAAATAAGGGGCCACGAGCGGAGCCGCGTACGCTTTTGGCGCTGATGCCCTCTTTTGCGCGCGTCCGCATGATCTGCTGGAAAACCCATTCTGCATCCCAATCCAGCCCTTCGCTGAGGCGAGTGATCTCGGCAATCATATCAAGGGGTAACATCTCGGCGCGTTCGTATAAGCGTGCGAAAACGCCTTGTGTGGCACGCGCATCATCGAGGGCGCGGTGCGCATTGTATAGCGGGATGCCAAGCAATTGGCTGATGGCGCCGAGCTTATAGCGTCCCGCCGAGGGCAGCAGGACTGCGGCCAACTCGTAGGTGTCGATGACGTCGTTGAATTTGAGCAAGTCGTAGCGTTGGACGAAACCGAGGTCAAACCGAACATTATGCCCGATGACGGGTACGTCGCCGACGAAGGCTTCAAACTCGGGCAGCACATCGTGGATGTTAGGTGCGCTGCGCACCATTTCGTTGCTGATGCCGGTCAGTTGGGTGATAAAGGAGGGAATGCTGCGCCCGGGATTAACGAGCATCGAGAATTCATCTTCAACGCGGTTTTCATTGAAGCGAATTGCGCCGATCTCGATAATAGAATCGCGCTTGGGGTTCAGTCCGGTGGTTTCAAGGTCAAAGGCAACGAGTGAGGGCATGGGGCGTGTCCTGAAGGTGGGTGTCGGGGAAATTAGTAAGGGTGATGAAAGAAGAGAGATTGGTTGATAAGTGATACGTGACGAGTGATATTCAAAAAGATCACTCGTCACGTATTATGTCTTACGCTTGCAGAGCTTTATTCACTGCGGCAATTTCTTGTTTCGTGATGAGTGCTTCTTTCGCCTGTTTGCGAATAAAGGGTTTAAGTTGTTTTAAGTGCATGGTCGGAGTGGGGGCATTATCCGCTTGAACTTCAGCATTTTGGCTGGTAAAGACCAGGGCTGCTAAAATGGGCGGTATTTCATTTTCATCCATATGTTTTTTGAGATAGCGTTTAAGTTTATCGGCTTCTGCACCAGCATCCAGATCGGGACGGCTCATATTCTCCTGTCCGAAGATGCGCATGTAGCTCTGTGCAAAGCCGCCCTGTTTGGCTTGCCACTTTTTGCCGGTGTAGGTAATTGTGCCTTGTTGGTGATAGGGCAAAATCAACCACAGGCCGGCGGGCCCAACGAGCAAGTTCGGGACGGGGCTGCTGTAATGGTACATGGTGTACTCTTTGGTTAATCCCTTCAAGCCCTGGTCAATCAACTCATCGGGGCGCGGGGAGCGTCCCCAACGGTTCCCGAAATAGATGCCAACTTGCGACATGATGAAGCCTGCCAAGAGTGCCCCAATCGAGAGATTAAAAAGCTCCGGTTTGGTGAAAGAGATATACATGCCGCCACCGAGTACGAGCAAGGAAGCGAGGCTGGTGTACTGGCCGATTTTGGCGTTACGACTGATTAGTTTTTCATTGGAGATGATATTCATTTATATTAAATCCTGTTGTTGATGTGATTATTGCGTCTTGGAGACTTCTGTAATACGCAATATTTGTTATTTCTTTTCAACTGCCTCGCGCATGGCATTCAGCACATCGGCTTCGACGGCTTCTTTTGCTACACGGATGGCATTTTTGATGGCGTTCGAATCCGAGCTGCCGTGACCGATAAAGACCAGGCCGTTTACGCCCAGAAGCGGGGCAGCGCCTACGTCGCTGGGGTCGAGCATCTCTTTGACAGCGCCCAGCGCAGGCTTGATCAGTAGCCCGCCGATCTTGGCGAGAATGCCGCCGTTCATCACAGCTTGCTTGATCTTGGAGATAATCAATTTGGCGATGGCTTCGGATGTTTTCAGCATGACGTTGCCGGTGAATCCATCGGTAACGGCTACATCGACTTCGCCGTTGATGACGCCTTTCCCTTCGACGTTGCCAACGAAATTCAGGCTTGTTTCTGCCAAAAGTGGATAGGTCTCGCGCACCAACTCGGACCCTTTGCCTGCTTCTTCCCCGTTGGAGATGATGCCGACCTTTGGGTTGGTCACGCCACGCACCTTCTCGGCGTAGACACTGCCAAGAATGGCAAACTCGACCAGATTGCGCGGTTTGCAGTCGGGGTTGGCGCCCACGTCCATGACGACGCATGAGCCCGTCGCGGTTGGGAAAATGGGCGCTAGTGCTGGACGATGAATGCCTTTGAGCTTGCCCATGCGGAAGTATGCCGTTACCATTGCCGCGCCGGTATTGCCTGCGGTAACGAAGGCATCCGCATCGCCACTTTTGACGAGGTCTATGGCGATTGCCATCGAGTTTTGGGCATCTTTGTGGCGCGCCTTGCGGACGAGGTCGTCATTCTTGTCGTTCATGGTGAGCATATCAGGGGCGTGGACAATGCGAATGGGCAGGTTGCCGGGGGAGAGCGAATCTAATAAAGGGCGTAATTGTTTTTCGTCGCCGACCACAATCAGGTCGAGTTCGTATTCCTGCGCGGCCATTACGGCGCCACGCATATCTACATCCGGGTAGTTGTCTGATCCCATTGCGTCGAGGACAATTGTCGTCATTTTTTCATTCTCCTAAAGGGTAAATATGTTTCTGCGAGGCGTGTTTTTCGATGAAGTTGTCTTGTTTCTTAGAGATTGCTTCATTGTTTGAAAACTTTCCTCGAGAGTTTATCTTTGTTTTAAGATTTGCTTGACAATGTGCAGAACGTGATTATAATACCATCTGCGTTTGCGCTGGTGGCGGAATTGGCAGACGCGCTAGGTTGAGGGCCTAGTGAGGGATAACCTCATGCGGGTTCAAGTCCCGCCCAGCGCATGAAAAAATGCCCGACAATTTGTCGGGCATTTTTTATTTAATTAGTCCCTGTTCCAACCTCTCCTGAAGGGGAGGGGTTAGTGTTGCAAAATCTGCGAAAGGAAGAGTTTTGTGCGCTCTTCTTTGGGGTTGTTGTAAAGGTCTTCGGGCGTGGTGTGTTCAACGATCATGCCACCATCCATGAAGATGACTTCGTCGGCTGCCGAGCGGGCAAAGCCCATCTCGTGGGTGACACAGACCATTGTCATGCCTTCTTTGGCGAGGTCGAGCATCACATCAAGCACTTCCTTAATCATTTCCGGGTCGAGGGCGCTGGTCGGTTCGTCGAAGAGCATGATCTTGGGGTTCATCGCCAGCGAGCGTGCGATTGCCACGCGCTGTTGCTGTCCACCGGAGAGGTTGGTGGGATAGACATCCGCCTTCTCTGGGATGCCGACACGACGCAATTGCTTCATTGCGATCTCTTGCGCTTCTTCTTTTGAGCGTCCGCGAACAACTTTTTGCGCGACGGTCACATTCTCCAAAACAGAGAGATGCGGGAAAAGGTTGAAAAGCTGAAAAACCATGCCCACTTCGGCGCGGACTTCATTCAGGTCTTTTTCGTTTTTTCCGAGTTTTACGCCGTCGATCCAAATCTCGCCGCCGGTCGGTGTTTCTAGATGATTGATACAGCGCAGCATGGTCGATTTGCCCGAACCGCTTGGGCCGATTACGACAATTACCTTCCCTTTTTTTACGGTCAGGCTGACACCATTGAGGGCTTTTACTTGCCCAAAATGCTTATACAGATCTTTGATAACGATCATATCGCGTGGGTGATCAGTCATGTTTACGTAACCGCCTTTCCATAAGTTGAACCAAGAGGGATAGCGCTACTGTTATTGAGAGATATAAAACGGATACGGTGATGTACGCTTCCCTGAACCGGAAGGTGCCTCCGGCATATAAGCGTGAGACCTGGGTAATATCTCGTACCGCCAAAACAGAGACCAGAGATGAGTCCTTGACCATTGCGACGAAGTCGTTGCCCAAGGCCGGAAGTACGTTCCGTACAGCCTGTGGCAAGATGATGTGTCGCATGGTTTGCCCGTAGCTCATTCCTAAAGACCGACCAGCTTCCATTTGTCCGCGTCCAATAGATTGGATGCCTGCGCGGAAAATTTCTGCCAGAAATGCGCCATAAGTAATCGCGAGGGCAAAAATAGCACGGCCGTTCATGGTGAAAGCTTTATTGCCCAGTTCGCTTAATGTTTCTCCTGCAGAAGCCATCCCGAGGGTAGTGAGCCATGCGCCGAAAGAGTTTATCCCGTCAACAAGCATTGGAACGCCTACAAGAGCAATAAAGAAGATCAACACGAGCATCGGGATGCCGCGGATTAACTCCACATAAAGACGTGACAGGTTGTTGAAGAATAGATTTTTAGAAATTCGTCCCAAGCCTGCTAAAAGCCCCAGCATGATAGCGAAGGTGTACGCGATCAAGGATGTTTTTATTGTGATTTGAATCCCGATTTTGATGAATGCAAAGGCCTCCCCATAACTTCCCGGCGTGGATACTTCAAGTGCCCCGTCTTTCTTTACGATGTAATAGATTTTAAGATTATCTGCGATCTTCCACTTTTCCCCCGGTTTTTGAACGGTAATCTCCGCAGTTGGCTTAAGGTCTAAGTCGTTTTTGTCAAATTCTTCTTGTAGAGCCTCGGTTAAAGTGCCAGCGTTTAGGCTGCTTTCAAAATCCCCTGTAGTGGAAAATAAGAAATCTTTGGACGAGAAAATAAAAATTGCCCAAACAAAAATCAGAATAATTGCCCAAAACCACCAGGAAATATCTTTTGCCTGGAAGCCCTCTTTTTCAACAGGAATGGGGGATTTTTCTTCCATGTGGGTACTCCCTTGTTTAGAAATCTGGATAAAAAGGAAATGGGTGCAGAGGCGAGCCTCCACACCCATTTGATCATGTGCTAATTACTCAAGGTCGTCGTAGGTGATGTCGAAATCTGGCCCGAAGTATTTGGCGTTGACTTCAACGAGGAAGCCATTGCTCATCAGTTCCAGCAGTGCTGCATCCACAGGCGCAACTAATTCGCTGCCCAAGGGGTAGATGAAGCCAAGTTCGTCACTGGACATGGATTCGCCGACCAGTTTCAGGCTTTCGGCGTTTTCACCCAAATAACCCTGACCAGCAGTTTCGTCCATGATGACGGCGTCGATATCGCCAGCGAGCAATGCCTGCACGGCGAATGGGAACTGCTCGAAAGCTTCGATGCGGTCAGCAGGCAGGTAGTTGAGAGCGGTTTCGTAATTGGTGGTACCGGTCTGAGTGCCGAGTTTCAAGTCGGCGTTGTCGACGATATCCTGAATGCTCTCAATGCGATCTTCGTCAGCGCGGACGAGCAAACGCTGCTCGATGGCAACGTAGCCCATTGAGAAATCAACGATCTCAGCGCGATCTGCGGTGATGGTAATGCCATCAGCAGCGGCGTCAAACTGACCATCAGCAACAGCCTGAATCATGCCTTCCCAGGCAGCTTCGGTGTAGACAGGGGTGCAGTTCAGCAGGGAGCAGATTTCGTTCCAAACATCATAGTCCCAGCCAGCGCCTTCGCCGGTTGTGGGATCAATATAGTTAAAGGGCAAGTAAGCGTTCTCAATGGCGATGGTAACTTCCATTCCACCAAGATCAGGCAAGCCGCCTTCTTCCTCGGGTGGGAAAAGATCATCGTAGGTTACATCGAAATCGGGACCAAAGAATTTTGCATTGACTTCAACGAGGAAACCATTGGACATCAATTCTTCGAGTGCGGCGTTAACAGGTTCAACCAAATCGCTGCCAAGCGGATAGATGAAGCCAAGTTCGTCACTGGACATGGATTCGCCGACCAGTTTCAGGCTTTCGGCGTTTTCGCCCAAGTAACCCTGACCAGCAGTTTCGTCCATGATGACGGCGTCGATATCGCCAGCTAGCAATGCTTGTACGGCGAAGGGGAATTGCTCGAAAGCTTCGATGCGGTCAGCAGGCAGGTAGTTGAGAGCGGTTTCGTAGTTGGTGGTACCGGTCTGGGTGCCGAGTTTCAGGTCGGCGTTGTCGACAATATCCTGAATGCTCTCAATGCGATCTTCGTCAACGCGAACAAGCAAACGTTGTTCGATGGCGACGTAGCCCATCGAGAAGTCAACGATCTCGGCGCGGTCGGAGGTGATGGTGATGCCATCGGCAGCGGCGTCAAATTGGCCATCGGCAACGGCCTGGATCATACCTTCCCATGCAGCCTCGACGTAAACCGGGGTGCAGTTGAGCAGGTTGCAGATCTCGTCCCAAACTTCATAGTCCCAGCCAGCGCCTTCGCCGGTTGCGGGATCAACGTAGTTAAAGGGCAGGTAGGCGTTTTCGATTGCAATGGTAATTTCACGACCACCAAGATCAGGCAAGCCACCTGCTTCAGCAGCAGGCGCATCAGCGGCTGCCGGTTCTTCTGCTACGGGGGCTTCAGTTGCAGCACCACCGCCACAAGCAGAAAGGATCAGAGTACCCAGAATGAGTACGCTGAGAACCAAATATAGTTTCTTCATATCTCTTCTCCTTAAGAAAGATTGTTGGTATGCAGAGGCCGTTTGTCTAAACGATATACCTCTGCTCAAAATTAAGAATAGACGATGTTCTACATTTCTGCAAGGGAAGCCCTTGCTTTTTAGCGAAATTTTATTCTAAAGAGAAGATAAGAAGTTCTTCATTGCATCCCGATGGTAAAATCAGGGCATCCCACTTTGATAAAAGGAGCGTTTATGAGCGCGATTTTCCCCAGCCTGGAATGGCTTCAAGGATTGCAAGAAAAGTTGAATAGCGACGAGAAATATGCGCAAGTTGCTAAAAAATGGGAAGGGGACATTCTCTGCGTTCTCGACCCGGATGATCGTCTGCCTGAGCAAGCACTTCTTTATATCGATCTTTGGCACGGAAAATGCCGAGAAGTTGCTCTTTGGGATGAAATCGGTGATAAAAAGCCTGCTTTTATCCTGAAAGCATCCTACACTAATTTTTTGCACGTCCTGCAAGGGAAACTTGATCCCATGCAAGCCATGCTGACGCGCAAACTCGGTGTGCAGGGCAATATGGCAGTCATGATGCGCAGCGTCCCGACCGTGCTCGATTTCGTGCGCTGTGCGCGTGAAGTGACTGACGAGGCGTTATAACGTTCTTATGCAACCTATTCTCAAAGTAGATCTCTCTTCTGGGCAATTTGAAGATTACGAAATCCCCGCCGAATGGGAGCGCGACTATCTTGGTGCAGCCTCTCTTGCGGCGCGGATTTTATATGATGATCTGACCGCTGACCTCGATCCGCTCTCGCCAGAATCCCCGCTACTGATATTGACCGGCCCGCTCACAGGGACGGCTGGTCCCGCTGTGGGTAGATTTGTGGTCACCGGAAAATCTCCCGCCACCCGCCTGTGGGCAGAATCGAACGTGGGCGGCTTTTTCGGTGTCGAATTACGCAAGGCAGGCTATGATGGCATCTGGTTAACGGGACAATCTGCCTTGCCAAGCTATCTCTGGTTAAACGATGGCAAGCCAGAGTTAAGAGCGGCAGACCATCTTTGGGGTCAGGACACCTACGAGATACAGACATCCCTACAAACGGAAACAGGCTCGAGATCCACAAAAGTTTTGAGCATTGGTATTGCGGGCGAGAATAAGGTTGCCTTCGCGGGGCTTTTCTGTGACCACGGGCGTGCAGCGGGGCGTACCGGTCTCGGTGCAGTCATGGGATCGAAAAATCTCAAAGCCATCGCCGTGCGCGGCACGGGCACAATTCCGTTGGCGCGAGCAGATGCCTTTAAAGGGCTGCGCTCAGACGCTAACCGCGCCCTGAAATCTGATCCGATGACCAGTATGTTGAGTGATCTTGGTTCGGCGGGTGCGGCGGATTATCTCGATTATCTCGGCGAGATGCCGAAAAAATATTTCAGCGCAGGCGTGCTCGAAGGTGCCGATCAGGTGTCTGGATCGACGGTTGCCGAGACGATTTTGGTTGGCAAAAAAGCCTGCCACGCCTGCGTGATCGCTTGCGGGCGCGTGGTCGATCTCGGCGACGGCGAAAAGCGTAAGGGTCCCGAGTATGAAACGCTGGTTGGCTTTGGACCTAATCTTGGGCTGACCGATGCCGTTTTTGCCACCCGGATGGGCGAGCTTTGCGACCGCTACGGCATGGACGTGATCTCCGCCAGCGGCACGTTTGGGTTTGCGTATAGCCTCTTCGAGCAGGGCATCATCACCACCGAAGATACGGGCGGGCTGGCACTCACGTGGGGCAATGCCGATGCCGCCGAAACGCTCATCCACCAAATGGCAAAACGCGAAGGTTTTGGCGCATTGCTGGCAGATGGCTCGCGTGCGCTCGGTCGGCATTTCAACACCGAAGCACAGGCCGTACAGGTCAACGGGCTGGAACTGGCCTACCACGATCCGCGCGGGGCCTCGGGCATGGCGCTCGTCTACGCCACCTCGCCGCGCGGCGCCTGCCATAACCAATCCGACTACTTCCTCGCCGATATCGGGCAGGTCGATGACAGCCTCGGTCTCGAGTATTTCGACCGTCACGCGGGCGCGGAGAAAGCTGCCAACGTCGCTCGCCACCAGGATTGGCGCACCATCGGCAACGCCCTCGTGCTCTGCCACTTCGCCAATGTCCCGCCAGAAACCGTATTAGATTTAGTGAACGCCGCCTGTGGTCTGGATATGGACTTGGATGATCTGATGCGCAGTGGCGAACGTGCCTGGAACCTCAAACGCCGCATCAATCTCAATTTAGGCTTGGTCGGTGCCAATGACCGTTTGCCCGCCCCCATGCTGGAAGCTTTGCCCGACGGCGGCGCGGAAGGCTACGTCATTCCATTCGATGAGATGCTCTCTGCCTATTACATCGCTTGTGGCTGGGATGAGAGCGGTGTCCCTACGCAGGAAAAACTTGAAGAACTTGGCTTGGAAAATCTGTAAGGGGAGTTGGGTGGGGATGAAGAAAATTCCCTTTCTGCTTTTGCTTTTCTTTAGCGTGAGTGCTTGTGTGCCTGTCACACAGATTGTCCCAACTAAAGCGCCAACTGTGTTGCCGACCGTTATCCCTACAAATACAGCACAGGTTGAAAAAACTTGCCCATCAGGAAATTTCGATATCGAAGTCCCAGATTTAACGACTATGATCAAGTTGGATGATGGTTCTTATATGTTTAGAAACCCACTTGAAGTATCACAAGAAGTTGTGGATGCCTTGAATCAAGGTGGTGTTGAGAAATTGATTTCTTCTTATTCTGCTGAATATCCTCAGAAATATTTCCGCACTTTTGATATCACAGGTAATGGTCTTCTCGAGATATTTCTAAGAATTGAAAGACAGAATTTTGGTTATCGATGTGTGGATGGCGTTTACGAAGAGTTTTTTGATATCTACCACATTGACCTGCCTCCATCAATATTGTTTTTAGGGGATGTGAACAAGAATGGGCAGCAAGATATTGTCATCGACACCTTTGATGATTGGAATCGAACAGCAGTTAGTATGTATGAATGGAATGGTGAAGAATTTCAAGATTTAGTGCATGAGGATACCTATTATCACGACCGTGTGGAGGTTGGAGGCGCTGGTCACACAAGTATTGTCGATGTAGACGGAGATGATATCTATGAACTGATAATCTCAGAGATAAAGCCGACGGATCTTGGGACCATAGGAGGGTTTCATGGTCACTGGCGAGAGGAAACCATCATTTATGCTTGGGATGGAACGTATTATTCTGAATACTTGCGAGAGTATGCTACGCCAGAATTTCGTTACGAAGCAGTTCAAGATGGCGATGATAAATTTAATCATTATCAGGACTATGATGCTGCCCTGTCTTTCTATGAACTCGCGATTACCGATGAGACTCTTGCAAGTTGGAATGCGGATGAGTGGTGGCATTTGGCTAATCACGATAATAACGGTCTTTCTCAGCCTGATCCTCAACAAATTTCATATAATGAAAAAGAATTTCAGCAGCTTACAACCTATGCGAGATACAGAATAATGTTAGTGTATATTTTGCAAGGCAAACTTGAAGAAGCGGAAAGCATGTATAAAGAATTGCTGGATTATGTAAAGGATTCTCCTGATGGGCGTCCTTATGCAGATGTAGCAACGATATTTTTGGATGAATATTTAGAATCATCAAAGATTGAAAAAGCCTGCTCTCTTGTTAGTAATTACGCAGAAACACGTCCAGAAATACTTTATCCTTTGAGCAGTAATGATGAACTTGAAACTGTTCTTTTCTGGAACAAAGAATATTCTCCTGAAGATATATGTATTCAAACAGAAGAACTAGAAATAAAGGAATAATGCATGAAATACATCTCTGTCGCAGAAATGCGTAATATTGACATTCAAACCGACGCTGTCGGCGGCGTCTCGTTCGCTCAACTGATGGAAAACGCCGGGCGCGGTATCGCCGAGATCATTCTCGACTTGCCGGAATCGTTCGGCGAGAACAGTATTCTCGCCCTCGTCGGTCCCGGTAATAACGGCGGGGATGCGCTCGTAGCGCTTGACAATCTCGCCGCTGAAGGCTGGGATGTGACCGCTTATATCTTTAAACGCAAAGCGGACGGTGATCCGCTTGTGGAGCGTGTTGTTAAAGCAGGTGGTGAGATCGTCCTTGCTGACGATGATGAAGATTTTGAACAGCTTGCCATGCTTGTTGCTCAAAACACTGTTTTGCTGGATGGTCTGCTCGGCACGGGTATCAAACTGCCGTTGCGTGAAGATGCTGCGGATTTACTGGCGGCAGTCAACGATGCCCTCGAACTGAATGAATGGGAGCCGTATGTCGTTGCCATTGACTGCCCCTCAGGCGTAGATAGTGATACGGGTGAAGCCGCGCCCGAAACCATTCCCGCCGACATTACCGCGACGATGGCTGCCATCAAATTCGGCTTGCTGAAATTGCCTGCTTTTGAGCTTTGCGGCGATATTGCAGTGGTCGACATCGGGGTGACCGATCAAGTTCCTGATTGGGTATCCATCACAAATTTCGTCGCCAATGAGGATCAGGTTTCTGCGCTGCTGCCTGAGCGACCGTTATCTTCGCATAAAGGCACCTTTGGAACGGCGCTCATCGCGGCTGGTTCGATCAACTATACGGGTGCGGCTCTCTTGGCGGGGAAGGCGGCTTATCGCGTTGGAGCGGGTCTGGTGACCTTAGCTGTGCCTTCGGCGATCCACACCACGCTGGCAGGACAATTCCCAGAAGCGATCTGGGTCTTGCTGCCGAGCAAAAATGGTGTCATCGCTGCGGATGCGGCGAGCGTGCTACTCGAAAACATGGAACGCGCAACCGCCCTCTTGATCGGTCCCGGTTTTGGGATGGAAGAGACGACGCGCGAGTTCATCGAGAATTTATTAAAGATGAAGAATGGCGCTAAGAAAGGAGCGGGCGGGATCGGTTTTATTCATGGGGAAGAGAAAAAAGAAGCAGAAAAGGAGATCAAACTGCCTCCGCTGGTCTTCGATGCTGATGGGCTGAAGTTACTCGCCGAGATTGAGAACTGGCACGAGTTGATTTCGGAACCTGCTGTATTGACCCCGCATCCCGGTGAGATGTCGGTTTTGACGGGCCTGGATATTGCAGAGATTCAGGCCGACCGTTTGAACATAGCCAAGAAGTATGCAGGGGAATGGGGACATGTTGTTGTGCTGAAAGGTGCCTTTACGGTCGTCGCTGCACCAAATGGTGAGACGTACACAATCCCGGTTGCCTCGCCGAGTTTAGCACGCGCAGGATCAGGCGATGTGCTCGCTGGCTTGATCGTAGGTCTGCGTGCTCAGGGGCTGGAGGCTGTTGAAGCAGCGGTAGCAGGTTCATGGATCCACGCGCAGGCGGGCCTGCTGGCGGGTGAGATGCTAGGAGCGTCGGCGTCTGTTTTGGCGGGCGATATCCTGTCTGCTGTCCCGGACATCCTTGCAGATTTAGAATAACATTCCCACATTAGAACGTTGCCAATAAAAAGAAGGTTGCCTGTTTATCAGGCAACCTTCTAACATTTAAACTTATCTACGTTCTAGCGTGTATTTCTACTCACTCAAAAAACTTTCAAGCGCCTTCTTGCTGATGCGGTAGGCGCTGCCCAGTTTGCGGGCTTTCAGGTCACCGGCTTGGATAGCTGCGACGACATCCTCTTCTGAAACGCGCAAAATAGCAGCGGCTTCAGATGGGGTCATCACATCGGGCATACCGCCACTCGCGGCGGCGGGAGCAGCCTGCTGTTGAGGCTGCGCCGTTGCGCCCGAGGTGGCTTGCTGCATCAGATTGCCGATACCCATACCAGCGCCGATACCAGCGGTCAGGCCTGCGCCGCCGCCTTCGTTCTGGGCAGCGTCGCGCATTGCGTCTGCGGCCTGGAGCTGGGTGTAGGTTGCCATATCGAGCATGCCCATATCGCGTAATTCTTGCGCAGATTTGGAGGAGGGCTTCAGGTTGCCGATATAGAAGGATTTGAGCACCAACCCCAGCGCAGCGAAATCAGGCTGGGCTTTGGCGCGTACACCGGCGCCGAGTTCCTCGGTTAGCCCGATCATTTCAGGAACGCTGTTCTTGGCGGCGGTTTCGCCGAGCATATCCTGTAATTTGGAGAGCAGCATGGTGCGCAGACGATCTTCGATATCGTCCATGTCGTAAGCACCCTGTGTACCGACAACCTGAGTTACAAATTGCTGCGGGTCGCTGACCTGAATGGAGTAGGTGCCGAAGCCCTGCAGGAGTGCAACGCCCAAGCCCATGCCCGGGTTGCGGACGATGATCGGTTGCGGTGTACCCCATTTGATATCTGCGAATTCTTTCATCGCGACAAAGTAGACCTCTGCCGGGAAAGGCGTACGGTCGTTGAAGGCTTTGCCGATGAAGTCGATTACTTTAGGGATGTTGGCCGTGGCAATAGTGTGGCGACCGGGGCCAAAGGTATCGAGCGCGTTGCCATCGCGGAAAAAGACCGCGTTCTGCGATTCACGCACAATGACCTGCGAACCGATCCGATAATCACCGATGCCAGTTTCCGGGAAGCGGTGAACGATCTCGTCCTTCATTTCGTTGGGATATTCAATTACATCAAAAATCCGAGCCATGAGTTTCTCCTTATAAAGTGGTCACAATAACTATCTGATTATAGCGTATTTGATATACGCTTGTCTGCCCCAAAGGTTGTAGTTTCAACCTAAAGACGGATGATTTTGCGAGGTGATTCTGTCGCCGAAGCAATCTCCTTGAAAAAGAGACCGCGTCGTCGCAGAAAGATGCTCCTCGCGGAATCACCGCAAATTTATTTGCTCATCTTCTCACCCGTGCCACCATGACGAATCATGAGCACTTCCGCCATAATGCTGACGGCGATCTCTTCCGGGGTTTCAGCTTCGATCTCCAGACCGATCGGTGAATGGACGTGGGCGTATTGCGCCTCGTCTATGCCACGCTCCTGCAGTAAATTTGTTGCCGCTAACCAGCGTCGCTTCGAGCCGATTACGCCGATGTAGGCTGCGGGACTGGTAAGTAGATCGGGCAACGCGACCGCATCCACGTCCGCGCCGCGTGTCGCCATGACGATATAGGTTTGTGCGTTAATTGGAACATGCTCGGTGATCGCATCCATCGCAAGGGGATGATACTCATCCGCCCCCGGGATATGTTCCGGGGTGCAAAATTCGGGGTTATCTTCAACAACCACAACCCGGAATCCCAGCCATTTGGCGAGATGCACCACCGCTTTCCCGACGTGCCCGGCACCGATTAGCAACAGGGTTGGGTCTGGCAAAATCGGTTCCACATAGACCTCCACTGTCCCGCCACAAATACCGGGGTCACCCTTCGACGGGTCAGACATGTTATAGCTCAGGTAGCGTGCCTCGCCATCCTGCATGGCTTCGAGCGCTGCCGCGTGGACACGTCGCTCCAATTCTCCTCCGCCGACTGTGCCGAGGATGCTCCCGTCGGCATAGACCAGAAGTTTGCTGGTGCCATGTCTTGGCACGGAGCCTCGGCTGCGTACAATCGTTGCTAGGGCGGCACTTTGGTTTGTTGATTCGATTTCTGCGAGAGCTTGGTAAATGGTTTTCATAGTTTTGTTTCGTGATGAGTGGTGTGTAAAGTGTTTTCTAATTGACGAGTTCAGCCACCCGCTCAGCGAGTTTGGTTAGCGCAATTTCTTGTTCGGCTTCGCTCATTTCAATCAGCGACTTTATTGTACCTCCCGCCACCTGAAAATCGGAAAGTTCTGTTTTGGCGAAGAGGCTGGGCTTGACGATTACAGGCAGGATGACCGTTCCTTTGTCTTTCGCAGCTTCTAATAAGGAGGGTAATTCTTTTTCGGTGATGAAATCGGATGCGAAGAAATCTGCGCTGATCAAAAGAATGGCAACTTCGGCATTTCCCATCGCCTTTTCTATCTCGTCTTTCCAGCGAGTACCTGCTTTGAGCTTGGTGTCTTCCCATGCTTTTGCAGAAACGCCAAGATGTTTTAAGCTTTTCAAATGAGTTTTTACGCGTTCAAGCCATTGACCATCTTTGTGTGAATAGCTGATAAAAATCTTGTTTCTTTCATCCCAACTTTCTTCTTTCTTTTTGTCGTTAATGACATCATCGATTAGAGCGCGCACATTCACCATTTCATAGCTGCGACCGCATTCAACTTCTTGCCGTCCTTTTTTAATGCGGCGTTTCAAATCTGCATGTTTGTAGAAATAAGGTGTTTTGTTGGCTTTACACTCGGCACAATTACAGGGGATTAATTTTTCAACCTCCATTTTTTCGTATTGACTATTTAATTCATCGATTTTTTCGCTGATGATAGTCATAAAATCGCGCCGGTTTACACCTGTAACACGGATTTTGATCGTACGTGTGTCGTAGCTTTCGAGTATCTCTGCTTTTTCGCCCTCGCGTTCCAAAATTACGCCGCGTTTCCATACTAATCTGTGGTCGCTGATATAACGATTCATTTGGACGATGAATTGTGAGAGAATGCCTTTGGGCATGAAGAAATCATATTTGTATTGCAAGGTCAGGTTTGTGGTCTTCTCCCACGTATAATCAGGTGTACTTGCTGGTAATCGTTCAGGGAGAATATATTTACCTGAATGATCTATCTCATAAGTCAAAAAGAATTTTTTCATCAATTGCAGGAGTTCATCATGTAGAAGAGAATACTCTTCCGCCGACCAAATTTTTACAGCATCTGTTTTATCGAAGCGGCCTTCCTGCTGGTTCAATAGCGCGTTATCCAGAATTTGATAAACGGCACTTGTTGCCCAGGTGTAGTTAAGAAAGATGGTGTTTTTCAGCAAGGGGTCATCTTGAAAATGGAGAAAAACGCCCAGATCATGGAAGTATTGACTTAGAACAAGTGCATCCTCTGTTTTTGTAATATTGTTCTTGGCACAGATTTGTAAATATTCCTGTAACGAAATTGTGTTTTTAGGATTATTTTCGAGGGCATCACGAACGATTGTCCATCTAGATGGCACGAGACTACCAATATGTGGCAAACGTGATGCGTGATAACGAATCGCATAGGTGAGTTGATTGAGGCGGGTTTTGTCCTCTTCAGCTAAATCAACAGAAATTATGTCCACTATATTTTTAAAACGGGCTTTCATTGTGGGAATATCTAATGTTTTCTTGCGTTGGTATTTTTCATTCAGAATAATCAAGAGAGGGCTATTCCCCCCGAACATTTCAATAATATGTAGCCAGTAATTAAAGTCTGTATCTTCATTGCGGCTATCAGCGACGAGTGCATAAAGGGAGCGTTTTGAAAGAAAGAAACGGTGCGTTGCTTTATAAATTTCCTGTCCGCCAAAATCCCATAAGTTAATGCTGAAGTTTTTGTTATATGCACTGGCGGAAGTAAGGGGTTGTGTAATATTGCTCTTAAAGATGGGAAACTGATATTGTTGAACATGAATCCCTCGAGTTGTGTCCCCTTCTTGTGGGAGTTTTGCGTTGGCATCGACTATTTTTCTTGCAAGAGATGTTTTGCCCGCTCCTGGTTCCCCGACAATCAGCATTTTAGCTTCAAATATACGGTCTTCTTTTTGAATTTTTAGCTGGGCGAAATAGTAGGCTATGATTTTTTTGCCTTGTTTAACGATTTCTGGAGGAGGGGTGCGTAAGGGGTTTTCATATACGTTGATACCAGTGCTAACATAACTTTGGTTCCAGTATATTGCCTCATCAAAGTTGACAATCCACGGGGGGAGCTCTTTTAGCTGGTTTTGGCGTATGTCAAGTTGAGTAATTTTCGACAGTTGTCTTAATGGAAGCAGGCTGTGGACAAGGTTGTTGACCAAATGCAGGGTGGTTATATTGGAGAGTTTCTGCAACGGACTTAAATCATTGATTTGATTATTTGAAAGGTAGAGAGTTTTTAATTTGGTGAGTTCTGCGAGTGGTGCGATGTTTCGAATTTGATTGGAAGAAAGATCTAATGTTTTGAGTTGAAAAAGTTTAGAGAGCGGCTGAATATCAGAAATCTGGTTAGAAAGCAGGCCCAGTGTGATGAGTTTGGGTAGTGATTCGAGAGGTTTTACATCTTTAATTTTATTATCAAAGAGATGGAGAACCGTGAGATTTGATAAAGCGCTGAGAGGCTGAAGGTCGCTAACCAAATTGTTTGTACAATATAGCTCTGTGAGTTTGTTTAGGCGCGCGAGGGAGGCTATGTCTTTGATTTTATTCGATGAAATATCTAGTTTGATGATGTTTGTCAGGTTTGTTAGGGCTTCTATCAAGTTAAGCTGATTGTCTGCCAGATAAAGGGTAGTGAGTTTTGTGAGATGCTGGAGAGGGCTCGGATCGTTAATTTTATTGGAGGAGAGGTAGAGCACCTTGAGATTTTTCAAAGATGCCAAGGGGCTTATATCTGTTATCTGGTTGTTGCGTAAAAAAAGATAGGAGAGGTTCTGTAGCTTTCTAAGCGATTGTAGGTCATTGATTTTATTCTCGCGTAGATCAAGGTATTTAAGATTAGTGAGCTTTTCCAGAGGTGTTAATTCGCTGATTTGATTGAACGGCAAAGATAAAAATGAAAGTTTAGGGAATGCCTCAAGCAAAGGGGCGATTTTGTCCAAATTATCGAGCATTACATCATATAACCCGATCCATATGATGTTGCCATCATCATTTTTTACGTAGCCTCGGGTCTGCCATCCAATACTTTTTCTTTCCCGAAGCTCTATATAGAGGATGTCTTCTAGTTTTCGGATAATATTCAGTTCGCTCATATGATTTTCTTTCAGAATGAATTAGCAAATGGTGATAGAAATCAAGCATACTTTAACGGGGCTACTGTTCCAGCTCTCTGTCGATGATCGTGTATGTGTGCAATCGTTGCGCGTGTTTGCTTTCCCGCTTTTTGAATTTTTGTTAGATCCTGGTAAAAACTTTCCGCATTATTTGAGATTAGTATGATAGTGCTGGCGCACATAGACCTTGATAGTAGTTTCGTAACCACTGATTGGACCAGCCCATCAGGGTGGTTTTGCGAACGATGCTCATTACGTCAGTACGTGATATCTTTGCGCCATTTAGAATAACATTCATATTGTTGCGGCTCAGTGCTACCGTTTTCTTTGCGAAAAAGAGCGGCCACATACAGGCTAACCGGATCCCATGATAGGACTGCGGGATGGTTGTAATATATTCTAGTCCATATTGCAGATGGGTCTCTGCCTTATCCGCTAGAATATTAATAACCTTTAGGGCCCGCTCTGCATTTTCCCGGGCAAAGAGACTGTCTCTGGTTAAGCCAAGCGGTTCGTAGAAAGTGCGGGGAACGAAGACCCAGCCGCGCTCATAATCCTTGCGCAGGCCGCGGATGATATTGACCGTTTGCAGTGCCAGGCCAAAATGACGGGCCAATGGGCGCAGCACCGAATCCCTTTTTTGAAAAGCGGGCGAATATGATCCGAACAAATCGGTGAGTAGATAGCCGACGCGTCCGGCAACCTGGTGCATATAATCGTCCATTTCTTCTTCGGTATTCACAACGGGACCATGTTCCTGCCAGCGCGCCATCCCCAATGTTGATTGGATGACATGCTGGATGATGATCTTCTGATTTTCCTGTGGGAGTTGATCTAATGCTTCAAGTACCTCGTCAGCATGCTGAGTGACATAGACTTCGGCGTCGTTGCTGGCATCTACATGGCTGATCGCCTGGGTGAGTTCTTCAACAGGGGCATTCCCCGACAGGATTTCTGTCCATAGATGAAGTAACTCAACTTTACTGTCGGTTAGCAGGACTTCGTTGTCTTCAAGATAGTCTGAAACGCGCAGTAATAAGTAGGAAATCATCACTGCTTCGCGCAATGTTGAGGGCAGGCGTTCGATGGAAACGGCAAAGGTTCTGCTTACTTCACGTAAGATTTGGGGGAGATGCATGTTTTTCTCCAATGTGTGGATGAGAACTCTCTTGGCATAACACTTATACAACTACTGGGGTGCTAATCGCGTTTGGCGGGCGCTTCTGTGATTAGCCATTGGCCAAGTCGCGCATTATGTCCCGTTGAAAGTGCATCGCGCCTGTTATAGGATGCAGTTGAAAAGTCTTCCCGAAAAAGGTGCGTTGCACGTGGTTCTCACAAACTTTGCTTGCCCAAAAATCATCCGACTAATTCCGCCACTCTCTCCGCCAGCTTGACCAGTTCTGCGTCCTGTTCGCTGACAGACAAGCCTGCCAAGGGCTTGGATGGGTTATTCACCGCTTGAAACGCACCCAATTTTGTCTTCCCAAATAAACTCGGTTTGACGATCACGGGCAAAATCGTGAGGCCATTATTTTTTGCCGTTTTGAGTAATTCTGGTAATTCTTCATTCGCAATAAAATCGGATGCCAGGAAATCCGCGCTGATCAGCAGAATGGCAGCCTGTGATTGTGCCAATGCGCCTTTAATCTCCTTATACCACTTCATGCCCGACTGTATCTGAGTATCATCCCAAGCCTGTGCATCAATTTCAAGATGGCGTAAACCTTTCAGATGTACCTGCACACGTTCCAGCCATTTGCTGTCTTTATGCGAATAGCTGATGAAAATCTTTTCTCGTTTGTTGAATCTCCCAGCTTTCTTTCTCTCATTGATCACGTCATCCAGCAATGTTTTCACATTAACTTCTTTATAGCTTTCTTCGCAGAGAATTGTAAGGATATTATTTTCCAGACGTCGTGTTAGTTTTTTGTATTCGTAGAAATAAGGCGTTTCGCTGTTGTTGCATTCTGCACAGTTACAGGGAATTAACTTTTCAACCTTCATCTTCTCATATTGCGCATTCAGCTGGTCGATATTCTCACTGATGATGGTCATGAAATCGTGTCGATTCTTGCCTGAAATTCTGATCTTGATGTTGCGGGCATCGTAGCTCTCGGTGATTTCAGCTCCTGCACCTTTACGAATTAAAACAACCCCTCGCTTCCAAACTAAACTATGGTTATGAATATAGTTGTTCATTCGAACAATGAGCTGAGAAAGAATTCCTCGCGGCATAAAGAAGTCATACTTGTATTGCAAGATGAGATTATCATGTTTGGGCCACTCATATGTAGGCTGTGTGGAAGGCAGACGTTCGGGAACGAGATATTCGCCAGTGTTCCCAATTTCGTACGTCAAGAAGAATTTCTTCATTAACTGTAGTAGCTCATCGCGCAGGATGGCAAATTCAGCGGTGTTCCAAATGGTGATAGCGTCCGCTTTAGAGAAACGCCCTTCCTTCCGGTTTAGTAGCGGATCATCTAAAATTTGGTAAACCGCATTCGTTGCCCAGGTGTTGTTCAGAAAAATGGTGTTCTTTAGCAGCGGGTCATCTTGAAAGTGGAGAAAAACGCCAATGTCATGGAAATATTGACTCAACACAAGAGCATCTTCCACTTTGTCGATTTCATTTTTTGCGCAGAATTCCAAATACTGCCTTAAAGATATTGTGTTATTGGGGCTGCCTTCAAGTGCATCACGAATAACTGTCCATTTTGCCGGTACCGGGCTGCCGATATGTGGTAGCCGCATAACGTTATAGCGAATAGCTTGTGCAACTTGATGCAGACGTGATTTATCGTCATCTGCTAGATCAACGGGGAGTACATCAACGATATTTCCAAAGCGTGCTTTCATTGCAGGGATATCAATGGTTTTTTTTCGTTGAAATTTTTCATTCAACACAATTAGTAACGGGCTGTTCCCGCCAAACATTTCGACAATATGCAGCCAATAATTGAAATCTGTATCTTCGTTACGACTATCAGCCAAAAGTGTGTACAAGGAGCGTTTTGAAAGAAAAAAACGATGCGTAGCTTTGTAAATTTCTTGTCCTCCAAAATCCCATAGATTTAAGCGAAACTCAGCCTTTTCGTTTTTCTTCCCTTTTGTTAGATTTGACACTTCGTCTTTCGAGAGTGTAAATTTGTATGGTTTTACATCAATTCCTTTAGTTGTGTTTTGGCTATCTGGCAGAGTGCAGTTTTCGTTTTCTATCTTCCAAGTAAGCGATGTTTTTCCTGCTCCCGGTTCACCAACAATTAGCATTTTTGCTTCAAATATATAGTCTTCAGCTTGTTTTGCTAATTGTGCAAGGTAATTGTTTATCGACTTTTCACCTCTTTGGATTATTTCAGGTGGAGGGGTTTGGATAGGGTTTTTGTCGATACTAGGGTGAAGATTTGAATGTAAAGCTGATTTTTGAAGTGGTGACAAATCTACAATTTGATTATGAGATAAATCCACTTTCGAAAGCTGTATATGATTTTTTAAAGGCTCTAAATTATGAATATAGTTATAGCTCAAATTTAGAGTAGAGATTTGTGTAAGATGTGCAAGAGGCTGTATGCTAACAATTTGATTGTATGATAGATCTAGAGAAATAATATTTACAAGTTCTTCCAGAGGGCTTAGATCGCTAATATTATTGCCTCCTAAATTTAGAATTCTCAGCTTTGTTAGCTTCTTTAGGAGAGTTGTTACCGGGTGAAGGTCCGTAAGGTTAGCATCAAATATACTAAGTCCAGTAATACGACCTTGAGAGTTTTTTAAATAGCCCCTACTCCGCCAACTAATATCATGTAATCCATATAATTTTTTATTAATGATTTTTTCAAGTTTGCGTATGATATTTATATCGTCCATCTTCATTGTTCCATTTTGTTGTGCAGATAAATGATAATGTTCTGATACATCATCTTTCCAGCAACCCCAAAACCGTCGGCAGCAGCTGCTTCTTCCTAGAAACCACACCCTTTGCCAGGCGCGTTCCATCCGGTTGGCGCGGGTAGGGCAGGTCGCCGAGTTCGGCAGGTTCTTCCACGATCAGCAATTGGCTCGAGCCGCGCACCACGTCCGTCACCATTAGCATCGAAAAATCGACCGCCTTCTGGCTGCGGGTCTCTTCGAGCGCCTTTTGGAGCACATCCAGATATTTATCCAACTGGCGGATATCGGTCACTTCCGCTTGTGAAACGGAGAAACGGTAAGCTCCGCCGTCGTAGAGTTTCAGGTCGCTGCCGACGATTTCACTCGGCTCGCGCGTACCCAAACCTGCTCCGGCGCTGAGTATCTGTTCGCCATAACTTTGAATGGTTTCGCCCGCCAAAGGCCCCCCATGGACAAATGCCCATCTACTCAAGCGTCTTGCGGCTGCCTGATCGCGCTCGGTCGTTGTTGGCGATGTCAGGATCAAGGTGTCCGAAAGCAGACCGGCCAAAAGCATCCCGGCGATGCGCGGAGGCGCACTCAAGCCAGCTTCTTCCACCTTCTCAGAGACGAGCGTACTTGTGCTGCCGACAATGTCCACCGTAAAGCGGATCGGCACATGTGTGGAGGGATTCCCCAAACGATGATGATCGAGAATTTCGATCAATTCCGCTTCTTCGATATGCCCAACGGCTTGGCGTGCCTCATTATGATCGACCATCACGATCTTGAGACGCGGCGGGTTAAGCGCATCGCGTTGACGACAGACGCCGCGATAAACACCGTTCTCATTCACGACGAAGAAATTGTCTCCCTCGTAGCGCAGCAGCCGATTGATCGAATCGCGGATACGCCCCTTGGCCTTGAATTGGGGCACATCCAGATTGCATGCGTCACGGCAGGGCACATCCAGAATGTCGGATATTTTCATTTCCTGGCGGTTTTTGTGCGCGCCGACGGTTTCACTCATGTAGGCGAAAATGCTGCCCCCCGTGATCAAACCAAAGGGACGCCCATCTGCATCTACAACGGGAGCAACTCCCCCGGTGCGCGAAGCGATTGCCCACGCATCTCGTAGCGGAGCCTCCGGATCGGTCGTGTCCAACCGCCGCAGAATGGCATCAAAACGCGGGGAGGCATCCGTTAGCAGCGTGGGCGCATCCAGTTTCAGATGTTTCAATATCCAACCGGTTTGAGGGTTTAACGTGCCAGCCCGTGCAGCTTCGACGTTGGCATCGTCACGTTCGTTCAGCAGCCAGGCGTAGCCCATCGCAGCGGCGACGGTGTCTGTATCGGGGTTGATATGTCCTATGACGTATGTTTTGCTCATTTTAGACCTCAGGTTTTAGATTTTAGATTTCAGTTTCTTCCCGCCACAGGCTTGGTCCCTTTTCTTCTGTAGTGAAGAAACGCTGGGTGGGGTACGCCAAACTTATATCCGGCTCATTGGCAAATCTCAGCAGGGTTTGCTCCCAGATCTTACTGGCGGTGCTGCGGCGATGGCGCGGTTTGCAGAGATAGCGGATGGTGAGCAGTACGCCGCTGTTTTCGACTGACGTGTAAACGATCGGTGTGATTTTGCCGACTTTGAGCATATAGGGCTGCGAGACCTTGCGCAGGTTTTCTGCGATGACAGGTAATTCTTCGGCAGCGAAGTCGTTGACGATTTTTTGCAAAATATCCTTTGCTTTTTTCCAGTTGCTTTCAAAAGTAATCAGCACTTCGAGCTCATTCCAGATATATTCAAAGCCGCGCGTGTAATTGCCCAGAATCATATTAAAGATGACTCCGTTTGGTACATGTAGCACACGCCCGGTCGATTGGTCTGCCTGCACCCAGTTACCGATTTCCATGATCGTGAATTGGAAAATGCGAATATCGACGACATCGCCCGCAACGTTACTGATCTCGATACGGTCGCCTACATCAAAGGGTCTGCGCGCCAGAATGTAGACCCAGCCTGCAATATTCATCAGCGGGTCTTTTAAAGCAATCGCGATACCTGCCGAGAGCAGCCCTAAAAAGGTGACCAGCGTCTCCATGCCTTGCAACCAGATTCGCCCAATCAGTAGCAGCCCCGCGAGTGAGATCAGATAGCCCAATCCTTTTTGCCATTGGTAACGGTGTTCGATATTCTTGATAGAGCGGCTTAGAATGCCGAGAGTCAGGCGATTTAATAGCCACAGGGAGGCCAGCGTAATAACCGTTTGAAACAGATCGATCTGTACTTCGGGAGATAATCCCAAACCTTCTTCCAACCAGAGAATAAAATCTTGCATTAGATACCCTTTTTATTGTCACTGCGAGTGTAGCATGGCAGTCTTCCCATAAAACTTGGAGATTGCTTCGCTGCGAAAACTCCGCTCTCAATAATATGAATTTTAATACATGACTTGCGGAACCGTTCCCGCGCGCGCATCGAAGGTTTGCCCCTCGATGATGTAGACGCCTGCTGGGCACGCGCCGCTCGTGATGGACGCTTGAATCGCCCCTGCGAGATACTCCTGATTGGAGACTTGCCCGGCATCGAGCGGCCCGATTTGGCAGGATACCATTGTGGGGAATTCATCCTTATGTTCAACGATATACGCGATTGCTTCGGGCGGCATCGCAATGCGCGGAATACGCATCGGGTCAAATTCCGCAGAGTAGGGCGGAGCCATAAATTTGGCGCCGTTAATCAGCCAGTCAATATCGAAAAGCCCAAGCATTGGGTCGCCTTCTGGACTGACGTAGTTGACCATCGCATTATATGCTCCGCCTTCCGGCCAATAGCCAAAGGGGATCGCAAACATATTCCCAAGCTGCGGAATTAAATCTTCACGCCCTTTGCTGGCGAGCAATTCGCGCAGGAAAAGATCGTTCTGCTGGAGTTCCCAACTCACTCCTTGTGCGTCGCTCCGATCGAGCCGAATGTGGCGATAGGTATGATTGTAAACGCGCGCATCATGCTCAAGACACCAGATGATACTTGCGGCGAGTTCGTCTTTCCATTTGCCTTCGGCGTCACCCGCTGCATACCACTTATCGCCAAGATTCGAAAAGAGCGCCCACTCGAATCCAAACTCGGGGTGCTGCTGCCCATATTCCCACGCGGCGGCCAAGCCCGTATCCGCGAGCGGAACGCCGTTCTCATCCAAGCGAATTTGGTTATTGTAGAAAAGATCATCCATCGTAAAGACGACCGGCTTCTTCCCATCCGGCACATAAAGATCGCCCTTGAGCCAATCCTCGAGTGCAATCGGGACGAAACCCGCCTGATTGAGCGCATCCATGCCGTTGATGAAATCTTCCATGCGAATCTTGTGATCGGTGGACTGTTTGGATGTATTCGGTGCGAACTGGTGATAGTTGATGATCGGCACGCGCGCCTCTTCCGCCCAAATGTTGGCACTGAGATAAAAAGGCACTTCGGTTGGCGTGGGGACGATGGTTTCGGTCGGGATGGCTGCCATTGTTTCGACCGCCATCGTGGCTGCCATTGCGAGCGCAGTAGCGTTTGCGTCGATGGGGGCGGCAGCCGGCGCGACGGGCGTAGTTGTGCCGCAGGCGCTGATGAAAAGGGCAATGCTTAGAAAAAAAACAATAAGTTGAAGACTTTTGCGCATAAGGTAAAAACTCTTTCCCATTAATTTTTGACATTATACTCTGGTTCATAAATTGACCCCATGCTTCGCCTAGTGCGAGGGCTCAACACGCGAGCGAAGAGTATTCATGTGTTGGTGAAAGCAAGACAAATAGCAAAGATTAAACGCAGATTTCCGAAGTTCTAAAAACTTCGGAAATCTTTTTGTAATGAGCAAGTTTACGCAGGGGTGATAACGCCTTTTTTGACCAGTTCCAGAAAAACTTCCACAATGCGCGGATCAAAATGTGAGCCAGCTTGCTCGGTTAAGTAGGCGATCACATCTTCCTGCTTCCATTCTTTGCTGTAGGGACGGTCTGATAGCAGTGCATCCCAAACATCGGCGACTGCGAAAATGCGTGCCGAGATGGGAATTTCATACTCTTTTAGCCCCCGTGGATACCCATTGCCATCCCAGCGCTCGTGATGGCAATAAGGAATCTCAGTAGCTCGCGCCAGATAAGGGATTCGCTCCAACATATGATAGGCTGTGGACGGATGTTGCTGCATGATTTCACGCTCTTCGGGTGTCAACTTTCCAGGTTTTAGCAAAATATAATCGGGGACTGCCATCTTGCCGATGTCGTGCAGGGTCGCGCCGCGACGAATATGTTCCAACTCCTCATTGGGAATATCGAGTGCGCGCGCGATCTTTAGGGTTGTTTCCGTTACTCGACGCGAGTGCCCCTCCGTTTCTTTATCTCGTAACTCCAGCGCCCGCGCCCAGCCCTCGAGCGTGTAGTCATATGAATTAGCGAGCTCTTGCGTGCGTTCCTGTACGCGCGTTTCGAGTTTATCGTTTAGGTGGCGTAATTCCATTTCCAACTCTTTTAGCGCAGTGATGTCATGCGAGATGTATAAGCGGCTGGTTACTTCGTAGTTCTGATTCATAATAGGCCAGACACTCATCTCGTAGTGGACAGTTGTTCCGCTGATCTCAAATGCTGCTTCCGTGCGTGCATAGGATACAGACGAATAGAGCTTGATCGGGATGGGAAAATTATCAAAAATAATCTTGACATTCTCGCCGATCACTTGATTGGCTTCCTTGCCGAGCAGGTCAAGCATTGAACGGTTAATGTCGGTGATGAGGTTGTCATTGTCGAGAATCACGACTGGGTCCATCATCGCTTCAAAGGCTTCGTTGCGGTTTACTGGTGGGCAACGGAATATCTTGAAGCGCACCAAATTCCAGACGTTGAAGGCATTGCCCAAGGCAATGGCAATAGGTATATTGCTTTGTCCAAGAAAGGGCTTGAAGCTGATTAAATCAAAAAATATACCAATCGCCGGAAAAAGAAATCCAAGTATGAGTAGGCTGCTCTGTTTTCGATAGAGAGTGCGCTTATTGAAAATGCCTTTGAGTAGAATTCCCAATCCCCAAAAATAGATACTGTAAGTATGTATGATTATGACAGAAAAGAGGGGCGAAGTTTGGTGACGTATTAAGTTGCCATAAGGAGAGATAAGCACGTTTTCAGGAATATGATAAATGCCTGCGCCTAAACTTTTTGCCGCAAGCAAGAGAGAGAGAATAAACGAGATTGTTAGTGCAATTTTTAGCGGTAATTCGTTCTTTTTGAGATCATAATTCTTATACTGGAGGGCAAAAACAGGTAGTGTTAGCGCGGTCCATAAAACAGCTATCCATTCAAAAGTATCCCAGAATATTTTTTGTTCCAGTAAAGGGTTGGTAAGTTCAAAGATAAAACCAACAATCCAGAGTATTTGGCCGCCCGTATATAGAGCAAATGGCTTCATGCCCACCGCATGTATGCGTTTTCGTGCGTAGTAAAAGACCCAGGCAGAGAGAATTAGAGCGATTACATTCGGAAGGGCAAATAGCATGGGAAGATTTGGCATGATTCTGAGGATAGGATAAGAAGAGTCCGATGTTTTTGCCATCGGACTCTTCTGTTTTGTTGATCTATTCGTTTTTAGGCATTTACTTTGAGTGCTTTCCAGACTTTTTCCGGCGTGATGGGGTTGGCGTCGATATCCACGCCGACGGCATTCTTGACGGCATTGCCCACAGCGGGGGCGACGCCGTCCATCGGGATCTCGGCGACGGCTTTGACGCCGAAGGGGTGGGACGGCTCGAAGGTTTCGACGAAGATGACGTCCATTTCTGGCATTTCGTCAGCGCGGAAGATGTGGTAGTCGCCGAAGTCTTTTTCGCGGGCTTCGCCTTTTTCGTTGTAGACCATCTCTTCGCAGACGGCGTAGCCGAGGGCTTGGGTCATGCCGCCTTCGATCTGCCCCGAGGCAGCGATGGGGTTGACGATCACGCCTGAGTCGACGGCCATGACGAGTTTGTCAACGGTCACTTGTCCCGTTTCGGTATCGACGGTCACTTCGGCGAATTGGGCGGCGAAGGGCGGCGGCGATGTCGGGGAAACGTAGGAGGCTGTCGCCATGATCTGCTCTTGCTCGTTCCGATGCAGGGTGTCGAGCGCAATTTCAGATAACGGAACCCTGCGTCCATCAGGGGCGACTGCGTGACGATCCTTGAGTGCGACGAGGTTATGGTCATCCAGTTCCAGCATTTTTGCGGCGCGAATCTTGATCCGTTCCGCTACTTTTTCGGCGGCGTGGGTGGCGGCAGCGCCGGAGACGAAGGTGGTCGATGAGGCGTACGCGCCAACGTCAAAGGGCGTGAAATCGGTGTCTGAAGAGTAGACGATCATATCTTCGAGTGGGACGCCGAGTACTTCGGCTGCCATTTGCCCGAGGACGGTGTCGGAGCCGGTGCCGAGGTCGGTGGCGCCGACGAGCAGGTTGAAGGAGCCATCGTCGTTCATTTTGATGGAGGCGCCGCCCATGTCAAGATAGGGGATGGCGGTACCTTGCATGACGGTGGCGATGCCGATGCCGCGACGTTTGGTGGGGCTGAGTTGGTGCCAGCTTTCGTTGCCGTATTTTTGATCCCAGCCCATGGCGGCTTTGCCCTGACGGACGCATTCTTCGAGACCGATGGTGTGGATGATTTCCGGACGCGGCTCACGACCTTCGTTCCAGGCGGTGCTGAAGGGGTGATATTCGCCGGGGCGAATGGCGTTTTTCAGGCGGAAGTCGATGGGGTCGAAGCCCATTTCGGTGGCGATCTTTTCGAGATGGCGGTCGAGGGGCCAATAGCCCTGCGGCACGCCGTAACCGCGATAGGCGCCGCTGGGTGGGCGGTTGGTGTAGACAATATCGGCATGGAAGCGGATATTGGGATTCTTGCGATATTCGCCGTCGCCGACATAGAGCGCGAGCGATTTATGCCCGGTGTTGCCGGTTACGGTCAGCGCGTGGGCGCCGTTTGCGCCGGTGTCGGAGAGAATTTTCATTTCGTTGGCGGTCATCGTGCCGTCTTTCTTGACGCCGGTTTTCATCCAGATGCGCATCGGGTGGCGCGAGCGGCTGGCAATAAACTCTTCTTCACGGCTGGTTTCGTGCATTACGGGGTGACCGGTGGCGATGGTCAGATGAGCGGCGATGTCTTCGATCTGGACTTCCTGTTTGCCGCCAAAACCGCCGCCAACACGCGGTTTGACGACGCGAATGCGTTTGATCGGCAAGCCCAACACGGGCGCAAGCATACGCCGCGCGTGGAAAGGAACTTGCGTGCTTGTGCGGATAACCAGTCTGTCATCCTCGTCCCAGTAGGTGATGCAAACATGTGGCTCGATATGCGCCTGTTGTACTTTGGGCACATCGTAGACACCCTCGAAAACACGGTCGGCTTCGGCGAACCCTTTTTCGACGTCGCCGATGTCGATGCGGATCTCAGCCGCCAGATTCTTGGATGCATCTGAGTCGGCAAAGTTGACGTACTCCGGCTCATCGTGCAGGATCGGCGCGCCTGGTTTCATCGCTTCTTCGATGTCAAGCAAAATGGGAAGTTCTTCATACTCGACGTCGATCAGACGAAGGGCTTGCTCGGCGATCTCGGGCGTTTCGGCTGCGACGAACGCAACACGGTCGCCCACGAACCGAACTTTGGTATCAAGCGAGAAGGTGTCGAGCGGTCCCGGAATGGGATCGGACTGACCTGCCGTCGACCAGACCACGCGCGGAATATCTTCGTGGGTTAGCACAGCGGCAACGCCGGGCAATGCACGCGCTTTGCTGGCATCGATGGATTTGATGCGCGCGTGTGCAAGGGGCGATTTGAGCACCTTCGCGTGGAGCAGACCGCGAATCTCGAAATCAGCGACGAAAGCGGATTTGCCCTGTGCCAGTTTGACAGCGTCCACTTTGGGTTCAGATTTTCCGACAGTCTGATAGGCGGGTGCTTCATCTACTGTGACGCGGGTTGTCTTAAAGGTAGCGTTCTCTTCTCCGCGCATGGCCGCGCTCGCGCGCATCACTGCTTCTACGGGTTTGACATAGCCCGTGCAACGACAGAGTACGCCGCTCAATGCAGCGCGGACTTCTTCTTCAGTGGGAGCAGGTTTCTCGTCCAAGAGCGATTTCGCGGCGAGAATTTGCCCAGGGGTGCAGTAGCCGCATTGGATTGCGCCCGTCTCAATGAAGGCAGCTTGTAGCGGATGCAAGCCATCTGTCTTCTTCCAGCCGTGGTCGGGATGGTTCCCCAATGCTTCGAGCGTGGCGATCTCGTGTCCCTCCGCCTGAGCGGCGAGCATCATCCCGGCGTTGATGGGCTTGCCATCCAGCAGGACGGTATCCGCGCCGCTGAGGCCTTGCTCATCGCCGAATTTGATGCTGTGATAGCCCAGTCCGCGTAGCGTGCTGAGTAGAGTCTCGCCAGCGAGAACAGAAACGTCTTGGTCGATACCGTTGATCTTTAGGTTTATATTCATGAAAACTCCTTTTGGACCTATCCCCTAGCCCCTTTCCTGAAAGGAAAGGGGGACAGGTGACTCTGGGGATTAGCTGCTCTTCCCTATTAGGCGAAGGGGGGAATAGGTCAATGTTCTTCGCAAAATCGTTTGATTTTCGCTAAAACCTGATACAAATTTCTTTCTACTTCTTCGTTTGTGAAATGAATGATTTTGAACCCGTATTCTTGTATTACTTTTTCGCGTTCTTTATCTTCTTCAATCTGATGTTTGTGGATTTCTCCATCGACTTCAATGATAAGTGATTTCTGATGGCAATAAAAGTCCACGATAAAGCCGTGAATGATCTGCTGCCGTCGAAAATGCCAGCCGAGTTTGTTGGTGCGTAGTTCTTGCCACAATATTTTCTCAGCGTTGGTCATGTTTTTGCGCAGTTCCTTGGCTTGGGATATTTTCTCTGCGCTAATGCTTTGTCCTCGGATGATGTTTTTTTGCGCCATAGCATTAAGCCCCTTCCCTTCAAGGGAAGGGGTTGGGGATAGGTCAAGAAGAATATTTGCCAACCAACGCTGCCACGCCTGTCAACAAGATGCCAACAAGCGCCACAGAAACAACCTGTAGCAGTGCTGAAATGCCGATAAAGAGGGTTTGGAAGTTGGGCAAATGCCAAGTTGGCATAAAGCCGTTTACAGCGTAATTCCATAGGGCGGGTAATAGCCAGAGATAGATAGTCATCCCGGTCAGGTAGACGGTGTTTTCAGCAGCGCCGCGACTACCTTCTTTGAAGGCGCCCAAGCTCAACATGACCAGTAGCCAGATGGTTCCGAAGATGATGATGGCGGCGATGGCGTTGAATTGAACGAGATCCATTTGCCCGGCAATTGAGCTAAATGAATAGACGCGTCCGGCGATTAGGGCGTAGTAGATGTTGTAGAAGAGTACATAAGCGACCGCCCCGCTAACCAGCTTGGAAAGTTTTTTGTTCCAATAGCGGAATAAACCGTACATGGGGAAGAGCAGCATCAAAGACGGGAAAGTGAAACGCGCGCGCCGATATTTATCGACTTGTGTGAGCAGCATTGCGTCGATGGCGAAGTTGGTGCCATCCACAATGCCCATATCTTCGCGGACGGGGAGCTCTTCGCCGATCACTTCGACGTAAGCGCTGTGCAGTTGACGTTTTTGCGTCTCCAAGGCAGCTTCGATAGTGGCTTTTTGTGTATCAGTCAGGGTAAGCATATCGGTCAGAACATCGCCCTGGGTGGTGGCGGGAATATTTGCACCAAGCAGGACGGAAAGTGTTGGGGCGATATCGACCATTTCTGTATCGGGGTATTCGCCCGGGTTCACGCCTGCGCCAACGAGCACGAACGGCTCTGTCAGGACTACTTCTTCGCCGCCACCGTGGCCGCCGGCATCAATCTGGCCGTGATCGGATGTAATGAAAACGGTATCAATTTCCAGGTCCAGGAGCGATACGATCTCGCGGATATGGTCATCCACGCGTGCGGCAGCTTCATCCCAGCGCGGGTCTTGCGGCCCGCCTTCATAATGTCCGGCCGTATCAACCTGATCGAGATGGATGAAGATGAATTGATAATCGCCGGATTCGATCCAGGGTAGAGCAGCATCCACCACGGCGACATCGGCTGCGGCATCATACTCGGCGGTGTAGTAGCTGGCGTCCAGATCGCTTTGTGGAATGAGCTTCTCGAACCAATCGTAACCACTGAAGGCGGTTTTTAATCCGGCGCGATGCGCGGCAGAGAAGAGATTGTCCTGTGTCCAGGTCGGGATGTCGGCATACTCGAGATTGAAAGCGGGGCCATCGTTGAGATGCGGCCACGCGCCAACTGCGATGGTGCTGTAGCCGGGCGCGGAATAGGACGGCTCTTGGCTGTGCGAGGTTGCCCATGCGCCTTGCGCGCGCAGTTCGTTGAAATAGGGCATTACCTCGGCGTTATGGGATGTATCGTTGCGCAGGGCATCGACCAAAATGAAAACCACGCGCTCGGTGAGCGGCTCTTGCTGCGCCCACTCGAAGGGTTCCGCGGGCGCGGGTGGAGTCTTGCTCAACAGGGAGCGGTAGGCGTAAAGCCCGTTTAACTGCATTGTTGCCCAGAAATATGCTCCCACTGCGATGATGATGAGGGCGAGCGTACCAATAAATATCCAACGATTTTTTTTCATAAGTTTTCCTGTAAAGTTTGAGATGATGCTGCGAGAAGGGCTGCCGCCCGATGACGCAGTCTTTTTATGCTGCTTTGTTCATTTCGGCGCGCACACGTTGCCGCAGCACGTCGATCTTTTTTCTTTCACCGTTCTCTTCAAAATACCAATGCTCCCAACCATTGCAGGGCGCGTTATTTTTGAGCGCTCTACCAACTTTATGGATGGAACCGACGGTTCCGTTGCATTGGAGATGTCCATTGACAAGGATTGTGGCATAGATATCACTCTTCGCCCCAAACCAGAGACGCTCGCCGGGATGCAGGTTTCCGTTTGTAAGCAGGGTGCCAAAAGGGATGCGCGGTTCCGTTTTTTTGACGCCCGCTAAAAAGACATCGTCCTGGTATTCAGCAGGCTCAATCGCATCAATGCGCTTCTGCGCCACGTCGATATACGCCGCTTTGCGCTCGATTCCGATCCAGTTGCGGTGCAGCTTTTTGGCGACCGCGCCAGTCGTCCCGCTCCCGAAAAAAGGATCAAGAATCACATCCCCGGGCTTGGTCGATGACTCGATCACGCGATAAAGCAGCGCTTCCGGTTTTTGCGTCGCATGGGCTTTCTTCCCGTCGATCTTGATGCGCTCCCTCCCCGAGCAAATCGGGATAAACCAATCAGAACGCATTTGTTTGTCGTCGTTCAAGCCTTTCATCGCGTAATGATTGAAGGTGTATTTTGCACCCTTCTTTTTCTGCGCCCAGAGCAAGGTCTCGTGAGCATTGGCAAAGCGCACGCCACGAAAATTTGGCATTGGATTGGTCTTGATCCAGACAATATCATTCAATATCCAAAAATCAAGGTCTTGCAGCACTTTGCCAACACGATAAATATTATGATAAGAGCCGATCACCCAGAGTGTGCCGGTTTCTTTGAGGACACGTCTGGCGGCTTTCAGCCATGCTTCTGTAAAACGGTCATATTGCGCAAAAGAACTGAACTGATCCCAATCATCATCCACCGCGTCGACCATGGTTAGATTCGGTCGCCACAAAGCTCTTTTGAGTTGCAGGTTGTAGGGCGGGTCCGCAAAGATCATGTCGACAGAGTTTTCAGGTAAACTGTCGAGCATTTCGGTCGCGTCACCGCGCAGGATGGTATTGAGAGGCAGAGTCATATTTTTTAAGTCCCTCATAGTAACCGCCTCAGCGGTTATTTCTGTATCAAATAAGGGCGGAAGCCCTTACTACAAGGGAGTTTTGAAGTTTTTTGGACTGAATCTAGCTTTTTCCTACATCACCTTGATAACTTTCAAGCGATCTTTCTTCGGAAGTTTCTCGTTGGCCTCGTTGATCGCATCTTCAGAGCCGAGCACAATCACATGCCCCGCGTTCTTTGCGCGTCCCAATGCAGTTGCGAAGGCTTTGAAGTCGTCTTGCGTGGTGGCAAGCACTTCATCGCGGTATTGCTGCATGGCTTCATCCGTGATGTGCGTCAGATAACGCGTCATCGATGTGTAACCTTTTGCATCGGGTAAGCGGTAGCTGTCCAATCCGCCGACCGCGCCGATGATGACCTTGACGAGTTCCTCGTCGCTCAGCTCAAGTTCCTTCAGGAACTGCGCGGTGCCGTCGTAGTTTTCGATGGTGGCGAGTAAGTTCGGGTCGCGGTACGAGAGATAGTTAAATAAACCGGATTTTTGATCAAAGACCGAGAATCCGCCGTAAGCGCCACCTTGAACGCGTACTTTTTCCCAGAGCCAGGTCATGCCAAGATAGCGCGTGATCGCCGCAATTGTGCCGCTTAACTCATAGCCGAGATAGTAGAGATTGGCACCCTTCCCGACGTAGTTCACTTGTGCAGGAATGGTCAAGCCTTCGGGCTGATTGTCAAATTCCTGTGACCAGTGTGCTTTATAGGGTTTCTGCTTCGGAAGCGCGGCTGCTAACGCAGAAAGCTGCGGGCGGATCTCGCGCCAATTTGCCGCCTCACAAGTCACGTTCAGAAGTAGGTTGCTGCGATTGACGAGTAGTTCGCGTGCGAGTTCAAGGTCTGCAAGCACGCTTGCCCAATCTTCGTCGATCTTTTCAGCCAATTCACGCAGGAAGAAGAGGAGGTCAATCCCTTCCATTTTTTCGGCAAGCCAGCCCGCTTCATGGAATTTTGACTGTAAACGTCCATGTACGACCATATGCCCGCTGGGGATCAAGCCCGCCTCCAAACCGGCCTTCTCTTCGAGTACGATCTGTTTGAAGCGTTCGGGGTTATCCAGCTTGACGGTCAGCAAAACATCACGCAGGATGTCGAAAAGTTTGTCCGCCTGTTCGGTGGTCGATTTGCCGCGCAGGAAAAGATAGGCCGCTGTCTCGTTGCTATCTTTGATTGTGGATGTGTACAGATTAGGGTAAATCCCACCTGTATCACGTCCGATGCGCTGCGAGAGTTTTACGAAATCTTCGCTCTCTGTGCCCATTTCGAAGAAAGCACGTCCTAGTAAGCCCGTATAGGGCAGTAGATCGACGGGGAGCACATGCAGGTCAAAGCCCATGTCGAGATAGAAAATACCGTTTGTTGCCAGATCATGGTGTAGCACCGGTGCATTGCTGACGGTTTCTTCAAAGATCGGAATGCTCTTTTGCTCTTTGTCCAGGTCTTCGAGCTGCAACGCAGGCAGCGTCGCCAATGCTTCAGGTGTGTCGGGCGTGTTCTGGATTTCGATCAACTCTTTTGTGGTGCGGATGACTTCTTCGATCTCCTCTGCCGACATCTTGGATTGGATGGTTGCCAGCTTCTCGCGCTCGGCAGCTTCGTCGCGTTGATTGAGTTCCGTGTCCGGGACGAGTAACACACGTGTCCTGTGCTGGTTTCCGATAAAGTGAGCTTGGATCAGCGCCTCGAAATATTTCTCGCCACTCGCCAATTTTTCCTTGATACCGTTGAGCGGCGTTTCAAACGCCAACGGGGCAATCGGGTCATAATCATAGAGCCAGAATTGGAGCGCACGCAGCATCACGATCACGCCGCGTGGATAGCCGCCGGTATTATTCTCGCGCAAGCGGAATTCAACGGTGTTCATCGAGGCAGCGACGGTGTCTGGGTCAATGCCATTAGCCGCTAAATCTGTCAGCGTGTCGAGAATTAGTTTTTCGACTTTTTCGGCATCGTCTTTGTTGATGCCTTTTAAACCTGTCGAGAAGTACATCTGGCGCATCTCGTCTTCGAGTCCGATGCCAGCCAAATCTTCGCCAAGACCTGATTCGATCAGCACTTTGCGGAGGGGGGCGGCAGGGCTGCCGAGCAGAATATTGGCGAGTATTTTGAACCCAAGTGCGGACTGGGCATCCCCTTGTTCGGGCAGGAGCCAGTTTAGGGTCAGGTACGATTTCGCGTCCGCATCACTGGCAGCATAAGAAACGGTGCGTTCCTGCGGGGCATCCATGCTCGGCTGCAAGGGGATTTCCGATTGCGCGGGAGCAAGTTCGTAGTCCGCGAGATACGCATCCATCCGCCGCAGACGCTCATCAGGATCGTCATCCCCATAAAACATAATGCGTGCATTTGATGGGTGGTAGTAGGCTTGGTGGAATCCGACAAATTCTTCGTAGGTCAGGTCGGGGATTACTTTGGGATCGCCGCCTGAAGAGAGTTCGTAAACGTGATCGGGGAAAAGCGAGTGCTGGACGGCATCGCCGAGAATGCGATCAGGATTGGAGTAGGCGCCCTTCATTTCGTTGAAAACCACGCCCTTGTAAATCATGGCGTTTTTCTTGTCTTCCAACTCGTAGTGCCAACCTTCCTGATTGAGCGTTTGCTTTTTGAGCAGGGGATGAAAAACGGCGTCGACGTAAACGTCGATCAGGTTGTAGAAATCCTGCAGGTTTTGGCTGGCGCAGGGGTAGCAGGTTTTGTCGGGGAAGGTGAAGGCGTTGACGAAGGTTTGCAGTGAGCCTTTGAGCAGTTCGACGAAAGGTTCTTTGACGGGGTATTTCTCGGAGCCTGCCAAAACGCTATGCTCAAGAATATGTGCGATACCGTTCGATGTTTTCGGCGGTGTGCGGAAGGTTGCGCCAAAGACCTTGTTCTCGTCGTCGTTTTCGAGCGAGAGCAGTTCCGCGCCGCTCTTGAGATGACGGAAGTGGCGCGCTTTGGTATTCATCTCGGGAATGTCTTGTTCTTTGATTAATTCAAAACCATGAATAGTGGTCATTTTAGTCCTTTGATCTTAGTGGTTCGAATGGTCTGGTTCGCTATCCGAAAATCTATTTGTAGTAACGGCTTTAGTCGTTAAGAGCGAAAGAGCGACTGAAGTCGCTACTACGAGGGTTTCAGGATTAAGAAAGACAGCGCTTTGCCAATGTTGCGGCGACATCCTGACGATATTCTGCGGATGCCCATTGATCGCTGGCGTCATGGGTGGCGTTTTTGGCAGCGGCTTCGATGCCGTCTGTGCCTTTCCCGTCCATAGCCAGCGACGGGGATGTGCCCCAACCGCCGAGTACGAGACGCGTGCGTCCGCCTGCCCATTGGCTGAGTGCTGCGCAGACGATTGGTTTATCTGCCTGGGTGCGGGCGACGTATTCATAGCCTGTGGTCGCATTGAGCGGGATGGTGATTTTTGTAATCAGTTTGCCGTCAAGTATTTCACCGCGCATCGGCAGTAGATCTCCGAGCTTGCTGGTGACTGCTTCCTGATCACTGGTCACAGTGACTTCTGCATCCAAGCCCATCATCATCACGGCGAAGGGTGAGCGTCCATCGGATGCTACCAGCGTCCCTGCAACGGTCGCGCTGTTGCGCGTGTTCAAGCTGGCTTCATGCTGGATAGCTTTCTTTAACGCTTCGGGAAGTTCGGGCGTGTTGAGCAGGGCTTCTAAAGTCGCCGTCGCGCCGATTTCGAGAATGTTGCCTTTTTTCGCGATTCCGTTCAGGGCGAGAGCCTGTAGATCAACGACTTCGTATTTATCGTCGCTGAACTGGCTGAGCTGAATCCCGCCACCGAGCGGATAGATATTTTCTTTTTTGACAAGCGCAAGCGCTTCAGGAAGGGTTGTTGGGCGGTGGTATTGTGTAATCACAGATTTTCCTCCGTGGGTTAATTTAAAAAACAAGCACCCCTATTATACTCGGCAGGATGCCTGTCTTTTAGTTACTTTCTTCTATTCTTCGTCTGGATAGACTTTCCAGCCCAGTTCTTCGAGATTAGTGGAATCGAGAGTCTCTGCCGGAAGATCGACAAGCAGCGCATTCGCTTCGACGAGGAGCTTGCCCTCGCTATTGTAAATACCTGCCCAGCCCTCTGCCATGCGACCGCGATCCTTGCCCGCCTTCCCGACGATTTTCAGTGGTTCTCCGGTCGGGACGTTGCGGCGATATTTGATTTCGAGTTTGGCGGTATACATAAATCGGGGCGGATCCCCGCCCATGTGGGCACGACCAGCTGTTTCGTCTAGAATCGTTGCGGCGATGCCACCATGCAGCACGCCGGGGTAGCCTTGAAAATGATCAGGAGCGATGTAATCCACTGTTACTTCCCCGGGAGCGGTTTCGTAGAAATCCAGTTTCAAGCCAACAGGATTCTCTTGTCCGCAGACGAAGCACATTTTGGAGCCGGGTTGTTTGGTGTGGGTGTGGGTCATTATTTTTTCTCTGTTATACATTTTATCCCAATGGTTCATCAAACTGCTGGATTTCTAGCGTATAACCATCAGGGTCTTTGAAGAAGAAATGATAGATCTGATACTTGGAATTGTGGGCGGGCGGATTGACGATCTCCACGCCCTTCGCGAGGAGAGTTGCGTACCAAGCGTCCACGCTCGGGGTGACGAGGGTCAGGATGATGTCTGTTTTCACGGACGCTTTGAGATGGGTGCAAAATCCGAGATAGGCATCTTCGCCGGTTTTGTATATCCGACAGACGCCCTGATCCCGCACGAGGGGCAGTCCCAGAATATCTTCGTAGAAATGGGATGTCGCATCCAGATCGTTGGTGTGGAGGAAGGTGACGATTTGGTCAAAGAGATTTTGGGATAGATCTTTGGTGAAATAGAGTACGAGATCATCATCGACGGGAGCTTGCTCGCCGTATTGCATGGGTTGGCTGTGATGATGGAGACCGCGCCCGTCGGGGATGTAACCGCGTTGGGGATAGAGCCTTTGCGCGGCGCCGTAGTTTGCGGTCATGCCGACACCAAGACCGACGGTTTTGCTGCGCTGGCTGGCGCGCTTTTCAATGGCGTCCATGAGAGCGGTGGCGATACCTCGACGCTGAAATTTCTTCAGAACGTTCAGGTCTACGATTTCGGGGATGTCTTGCCCTTGAAAGTGGTGGTAATAAGAATGCCAGAGCAGTGTGACATAGCCCGCGAAGTTTTCTTGCTGAAAAGCGAGCAAAACGATGCGTGTGCCCTGCTGGCTTTCTTCAAAGTAGCGTTGATATTGTGCAATGGGCTTATCCCAGCCTTGTGCAGAAAAAGCTTTTGAGATTGTTTCAGCGTCGTCTTCGGCAAGTTCGCGGATTTGGATGGTTGTGTTCATGGAAATTCGTAGGGGCGGAATGACCCCGCCCCTATATAGTTTATGCAGGATCTAAATGCAATAAGTAGGGATACTGATTTTCAACCGTGCTGATCATCTTGAGTAATCCCTGCATTTCGGCGTTTGCCTGAATTGATTTTTCATCAAATTGAACCGTGCCATCTACCAGTACGAGATCGTAGATCGTCTCACGGTGGCGCATCTTTAAAGTATTCTCGCCAGTGTAGACGTAACCTTCTTGTTCGGTGTACTTCTCGAATTCGTTGACATCCCAGAAAAGGGTGAACTTGTCTTTGGCGGGGTCGCTGTCGTAGGGGCAGAAGACTTCACAGTTGCCGCACTCGTTGCAGAGACCTTCGACGTGCAGGATTTGGTTGCCATCGCGCATCCCGTCGACCTTGATCGGCAGGTTGGCGAGATTCGGGCAGACTTCGACGCATTTGTTGCAGACGATATTGCAGGAAAGGCAACGATTTGCGGATGCGGCAAAGTTGAGATCAAATTCCTCGTGGCTGACTTTTGGCGTAATGGTCGCTTTGCGTTCAGCGATTTGGACGAGTCGTTCTGCTTTGTCGAATTCATATTCTGGTGCAGTTTTGACATAGCCCTTTGTGACGTTTTCCTTCTCGATGATGCCTTCGGCAACGGCGCGCCCGTCCGCGATGGCTTCGATGATGGAGGAAGGGCCACGATAGGCATCGCCGCCAACGTAGACGTTTTCAACGGCAGTCTCGTGATATTTGTTGACGGGGATATCGCCTTTGGCATCAGCGACGATCTCATTTGCTTCAAAGAGTTCATATTCAACCAGTTCACCGATGGCGGTGATGACGGTATTGACTTCAAAGTTGACGAACTCGCCTTCCACAGGAACAGGGCGGCGGCGTCCGCTGACGTCTTTCTCGCCAAGTTTCATTTGCTGGCATTTCAGCACGCCATCATGCAAGCTGACGGGGTTGACCAATTGATGGAAAACAGCGCCGTCATGCGTGGTTTCGATGAACTCTTCACGCGTGGCGGGCATTTCCTTGCGCGAGCGGCGGTAAATGATGGAGACATTTTCCACGCCAGTCACACGCAGAGCGGCGCGCGCCGCGTCCATGGCGGAGTTGCCGGCGCCAACGATGGCTACATTCTTGCCCAAACGGATCGGGGTCGGGTCGTCGGTGAATTGGGTCAGGAATTTGATCGCACCGAGCACTTTGTCGGTTTCGCCTTCGATCGGCAGGTCACGTGATTTCCACGCACCGATCGCGAGATGGATGTAGTCGAAACCATCGGCTTTGAGTTTCTTGATGTCGATCTTCGGGTCGCAGTTCAATTCGAACTTTGCACCCATCTTCTTGACGAGTTCAACATCGTTTTCTATGGCTTCGTCGGGAACGCGATAATCGGCGATGCCGTGTGTGACCATCCCGCCGATCTTGTCGGTCTTATCGAAGACGGTCACGTCGAAGCCTTCACGCCCGAGGAAGTAGGCGGAAGATAATCCGGCCGGGCCAGCGCCGATGATTGCCACTTTCGCATCCCGATGGGGCACTTTGGGCTCGAGTTTGCTTATCACCTCGTCAAAACCTCGTTCGGAGGCGATCCTCTTCAGGTCACGGATGCGCACGGTCTCTTCATAATCGTTGCGCACGCATTTCAACTCGCACGCGCTCTCGCAAATATATCCAGTCACAAAAGGCATCGCATTCGACGAAATGATCAACTCGTAGGCTTCCGCAAAACGCTCTTCAGCGATGAGCTGAATATATTCCGGCACATCCTGATGGACGGGGCAAGCCACGACACACGGGGCGACAAAACAATCGAGTAAACCGAGTTTTTGATCGGTCTTCATCGGCTTCGATGGCTTGGCTTCCTTGTGATAGCGCTCATCTTTGATGGCATTCGCAGCGACTTCAGCAAGCTTTTCTAGATTAATTTCTCTGTCTGAATCGGATGCCATCGGGCTTTCGAGAATATTCGCCAGTTGATAAAGGCGAGCGTAGCCACCTGGCTTGAGCAGGTCGGTCGCCAGTGTGATCGGCTTGATACCGCTTGTAAACAGATCGGCGATGTTGAAATAGGTTGCGCCACCTGAGTACGAGATGGCAAGGTCGCCGTTAAATTCCTGAGCGAGCTTATTGCATAAATTAACCGTCAACGGGAAAAGCGCACGTCCACTCATGTACATCTCACCGGTCGGCAATCTGCGCCCATCGTTGATAACAGCCAGCGTATTGGTCAGTTTGACGCCGAAATCAACGCCGTTCTCTTTGGCGAAGGCCTTCAAGGATGCGATCATCTTGACTGCATCGTCATACTTCATATCATGCTCGAAGGATTCTGGATTCATCTCGATGTGGTCAAATTCCTGCTGATCGAAGACGTTGCGGACGTAATCGTAGCCGATCAAGGTTGGGTTCAGCTTAACGTAGGTGTTGACCTTCTTCTCAGAGATGAGATAACGGCAGATCGCCTCCTGCTGTTCGGGCGGCGTGCCGTGCATGGTAGAGAGCGTGATCGAGTTGGAGATGTAGGGAGAGATACCGTCTGCAAAAGACGGGTCGGTGATATTGGGGATTTGCCCGTCGGCGATAGCAGCTTTCAGGTCAGCAACGCATTCCTGGAAAATCTCGGTTTGCGAAGCATCTTTCAAACCTTCGATAAAGTTGTCGATCTTGGGCGTTTTGATGCCTTCCAGGTCGTAGCCGACGCTCATGTTAAAGATGAAACCGCGTTCATCGAGTTTTGAAAGCCCAAGCATATCTTTGAGAATATGAACAAGGAACCAGCCTTTCACATATTCATCAAAAGCTTCCGGCACGCTGAATTCAGTTGACCACTCGGTATTGTAGCCCTCGTCGGGGATGTCGATGCAAGGCTTTTCGATTTCAAGTGAATCCAGAATTTGGACAGTTTTCAACTCGAAGAAACGACCACCTGTTACGTACGAAACAGCCAAATTCATCGCCTGCTGGGTGTGCGGGCCCGCAGCGGGGCCAATCGCGGTTTCGCATTTTTCGCCGAAAATTTCAAAGGCGGCGGTGTCTTTCTTCGTATAAAATTTACCTTCAGGGATAGAGAAAATGCTCTTCTGGGTTTGATATTCTTCAACCATCCAACGCAGCAGATGTTTGAATTTGATGGGGCGCATTACATCACTCATGGGACTCTCCTTCTACTCGTTCAAGCATTAAATTATAGCAACATGTAGCGGGAAATACTTTATTCGCATTCTTCCCCCATTTTATCTGGTAATGGTACAGAGACTTGAGCCTATTTTATGAAAGAGAAATTAAGTTGATCGGCAACTAATTCTAAATCTTCAGGTAAATCCAAGTCAAGTTCGATTGAAGCCAACTCGCAAACTTCAAGATGTGCACCAGCCTCGCGTGCCAACTGGCAGTGTCGCTCAAAAGATTTTTCACCATAATCGTAGTTAATGATCCCTGATGGTGAAACGAGCAAGGCATTTGTGCCATTTTTATGTCTGTCTGGTGTAATCACAACGACACGCTGGTGGCCTTTTGCCGTATCAATTAGTTTTTCTATATCTTCTTTGGAGATTAATGGCAGGTCTGCAGGCAGAATCAAAACACCATTTGTTGTGTACATTTTGGCAACAGCGGTAGCACGCTTTAGAGCGGTATTCAGATCGGGAGCGCCATCTTCGCGGATGGTACGTGCGCCAAGATCGTGCGCAATAGCGAGCGCCTTCGGGTCACGACTGACCACCAGAATCGCCTCTACCTTGGCTGTTTCTTTTAATGTTTCTATCGTATGTTTAAGTAATTGGCTGTTTAATTCTGCGCGCTCATCCTCGTTTAATGTATGTGCTAAACGAGATTTTCCACGCCGTAATGGTTTTACAGGCACGATTGCCCAGATTGTCATGAATGGCCTCTTAGAACAAAGTGTCGATAAAGTCTAACACATCTTTTGCCAGCCGACGACGCCCAGCCTCATCTTTCATAATGCTATTTGTCGTCATCGTTTTGATGCCTAAGGCTTCGATAGATTTTATGCTTTCAGTATCAACTTGATCGAAGATAAATCCACTTAGCAAGTCCTGATAGTGTTTTGCCACAGCCAGCGCAGAAGGTTGGATCCCCAACTCCTGATACATTTTCGCTGCGGGACCTTTCAGTGCCTGCCCGCCAATAATTGGAGAGATGGCGACGACAGGCTTCGCTTCGCACGCGGACTTTATGCCTGTTACCGCTAAAATGGGATCGATACTGACCCAGGGGTTGGACGGGCAAAAGACGACCGCATCGGCTTGGCGGATAGCTTCGAGCACGTCTGGCGCAGGATGCGCTTTCTCCACCCCGTCAAAGCGGAAGCCCGTTACGCTTGGTTCACAACGTTGATGGACAAAGTACTCCTGAAAAGCGAGTTCGCCCTGCTCTTTGGTTGCCACCATTGTGTAAACGGGATCATCCGTCATCGGGATGATCTTGTGTTCCACACCCCATGCGCGGCAAAAATCTTGGGTAATGGTAGAAAGCTTGTCGCCGCGTTTGCGCCGAAATGTTCTCTCCAGGTGGGTGCCGAGATCACGATCACCAAGCCGAAACCAGGTTTGTCCCCCGAGCATCTCGATATTTTCAAAAGCTTGCCAGGTCTCATTCACACGTCCCCAACCTGTGACTGGATTTGCTAATCCCGCCAGCGTATAGCAGACGGTATCGAGATCAGGCGAGATGGCTAAGCCAAGATGTTCAAAGTCGTCACCAGTGTTGACGATGATGGTTAGGTCTTTTGGGTGAAGCAGTTGAGCGAGACCATGCGCGAGTTTTGCGCCGCCTACGCCGCCTGCCAGGGCTGCAATTTTCATGCTTTGATTTTATCGTGTTTTGGAGAAAGTGATGTAGACGATTACTCTACGGAGAAGAGTTCCACGCGGTTGCGCCCCTTGCGTTTTGCGCGGTAGAGTGCTTCATCGGCATGGTCGAGTATTTTTTTGCTGCTCTCTCCATGTATGGGATACGTGGCGATGCCCGCAGAGAATGTGATGCGTAGTGTTTGCCCTGCCTTATAGAGCAGGGTAATTTCTTTCATCTTTTTGTGTAGCTCAAGAGTACGCGCAAAGGCATCTTTGCTGGTTGTTTTGGGCATAATAATTGCGAACTCATCGCCGCCTTGGCGGCAGACCGTATCTGCCCGACGCGTGAATATTCGTAACTGGGCAGCCAGAACGCGTAAGGCATAGTCGCCAGTGGCGTGCCCGCCTATGTCGTTAATTTTTTTCAAGTAATCAAGATCAATCAGAATAATGCTGATGGGGTACTTTTCGCGTTCCGCACGCGGAAATTCCTGCTTTAGAACTTCGTTCATATAGCGTCGATTGTATAAGTCAGTCAGGGGGTCGCGCAAAGCTTGTTGCTTTAAAGTCTTTTGTAAGTCTTCAATTTGTTTAATATGTTTCTGTAGCTTTTGCTCTGCCTCCCTTTGCTGGGTGATGTCTTCTTTGACGGCAACAAAATGCGTGATTTTGTTGTCTGCATTAAAAATAGGAGAGATTGAAGCTTTTTCCCAATATAAATCCCCGTTTTTTTTCTTGTTTTGAAAAATGCCGTGCCAGTCTTTGCCCGCGAGAATGGTTCCCCAAAGGTTCTCATAAAAAGATAGGGGGTGGTGGCCCGATTGGAGCATGCGTGGATTTTGATGATAACTCTCTTCAAGTGTATAGCCCGTAATTTCAATGAATTTAGGATTTACATATTCAATTAAGCCATCGTTATTTGCCGTCATAATAGATACTGGGCTTTGTTCCGCCATGCGTAGAAAAATCTTTAGGGAGCTTTCAGTTTTCTGGCGTTTTATGATTTCTTCTTGCGCTTGTTTAAGGTGTTTTTGGTTGTTGCTAAAAAAAAGTAAGGTGATATACCCTGTAATTGCCAAGAAGGCTGAATATGCGATCCACTGTGTGAGACCAACCGTGTAATCCGGCTCTCTTAAAAGATTATTTCTTTCAGCTAAAATCAAGCCGAGTATGAGCACAGAGACAATCGCTACGGTATGCGTAATCCCCCTTTTGCCAAAGAAAAAGCCCGCGAAAAGGATCATGGGCATATATCCTAGAACAGCCGGTGTGCGCACTGTGCCAAGCCCGATGCTTGTTGCGGTGATTACGGTCATGCCGGCAAATAATGCGATTAGGGCACCTTCTTTGATGGCGTCTTGCAGCATTAAGTACCGTACATATAACCAGGCGATCAGAAAAACAATATTTAAACTACTAACAAAGTCAGGCGTCCTTTTTTCAACGATGTTTCCGATGAGAATGACCATAGGGACGGGGATGACACTCCACCACGCAAGGCTCAGTAATGCAGCCTGGCTTGTTTTTTCTTTATCTTCATCGAACACAGGCGTGCTGAAAAAGGTTTTTATTTTCATAGGCTTGATTGTAGTGTGTACAGTTTATTTGGTAATTAACAGTTCCTTTACAGGTACTCTAAAGGTCTCACTGGGAACTTCATCAGGGTAGCCTAGAAAGATCATTGCTTCGGGCATCCAGTTTTTAGGGAGATCAAGTGCTGCTTGCGTTGCAGCTTGTGCATAGAGTGGCCAGCAAACCCAGTTGGCACCAAGGCCTTCGGCATGTGCTGCCAGCATGAGTTGTAGTCCCACTAATGCAGTGGATTGGATGCTCATGTGGTGCTCTTCCGCTTCTTCTTTGCGGATGACATTCTCGTCGCGGCAGAGCAGGATGATGACCGGGGCTTCAGCAATGCGGCGCAGCGAAATGTCGATACGCTTCTGGATTTGGGCTGGGTCGGCGTTTTCGGCTTCCATATCGCCCCGCATTTTTTCCGTTAACGCCTTGCCGAGCCTCTCCTTTGCCTCCAAACTCTCGATGTGGGCGAAGCGCCACGGCTGCAAATTATGCGCGGATGGGGCGAATGTAGCGGTGGTGAGAATCCTGCCCATGACGGAAGCAGGCACAGGGTCGGGTTTGAGGCGGCGAATGGATCGCCTCGTGCGCAGAAAATGATGATATTCGTTTGTCGTGGGAATTTGCATTTATATTCCTCGTCTACATTTTTTATGGGTTACTTTTTTGCCGAAATGATGCTAACCGGCAGCCGCCACATGGTTTTGGTTATATTTTCCATGATCTGAAAGTCTGCGCTTTCAAGGCTTTCTTGCGCGCGGATCGGGCGGCAGTCAATCAACGTCGGCATTTTCTGGTGAAACCATTCATAAATGTGCACGGACTGACGGGGTGTTTTTAGCAGAGAAACAACAACGGCCCTGCCACCTTTTTTCAAGGTGCGTTTGATTTCATGAAGCACGAGTGGGATTTCGGGCGTATCGAATAATTCCAGCGTGAAGCTGATGAAGACGGCGTCAAAGACTTCATTTGCATAAGGAAGGTGGGTAGCGTCTCCGTTTTGCAGATGGATGTGCTCGTCCAATGTTGCGCGTTGAAGCTTATGGTGGGCATGGGTACACATTTTCTGTGAAAGATCGATGCCATAGATCGTATTCTCTTCCCGAGCCAGCGTTAGCAAGGCGTGCCCTGTTCCGAAGCCGATTTCAAGGATGGTTTCGTTGGGCTGAATGTCCAATGTTGCCAGCCCAAGCTCGGTGAATTTTTTCTCGCTACTCGTAAAGAGATCGTACCAACGACTCATTTTGTCGTAGCTTTGGCGGGCTTCTTCTTTTGTGCGTAGAACGCGACTGATACCTTGAGAGTTCTTCATTTCAAATGCCATTATAATCTGCCTCTATTTATCTTACTAAGGAGTGTATATGGGACAGACTCTGACCGATATGCGTCGCAAAGACCGTGAAATCAAAGATGATGAGTGGATCATCGCACTACTCAACCGCGCAGATTATGGTGTTTTGGCGACTTGTAAGGATGGACAACCTTTTACGGTGGCGCGTAACTTCGCTTATGATCGCGAGCGGCATGCGGTCTTCTTTCATGGCGCTATCAAGGGGCGTACCTATGAGAATGTGGGCGAAGGGACGCTTGCGAATTTGAACGTCAGTGAGATGGGCGAGTGGATTTTGGCTGAGCGTGCGATGAATTTTGGGGTGAAGTATAAGGGTGTGGTTGTTTTCGGCACGCTGCATATTGAAGATGACGAGAATGAGAAAAAACGCGGTTTGCAATTGTTGATGGATAAGCACTTCCCCGAATTGAAACCTGATGTAGATTACGAAGCCACAACAGATGTTGATCTAAAGGTGACGGCGGTCTTGCGTTTGGATGTGGAAAGCTGGAGCGGAAAAGAGAAGAAGGGGTAAGTAGTGATAAACAAAGACCCTGAAGGTCCTCAAGACCTATAGGGTCTAATCTTTAATGACCGCTGATCTTGGTGGGCTTGATCTTGAAGATGACGCGCGTTTCCTGACCAGGAATAACCCAATCTTTACCGCGATATTTCTGTGAGAGAGCGTTGATGTGCGCGTCAGCGCCTTCGGTTGTTCGTTCGGTAACTTTGCCCCGGATTTGCATGTAGCGGTAGGGATCATTAGGGTCTTGAATGACCAACGCCACATGCGGGCGTGCTTGCATATTTTTATCTTTGATGCGTCCTTTGGCGGTGTTGATGAAAATATGCTCATCGTCTGTATTGAACCAAACTGGTGTGACTTGTGGGGTTCCGTCATCCATAACGGTGGCAAGAAAAAGATAGGCTTTGGTTTCGTCTTCAAAAAGGTCCTGGTAAGGGGCGGGGATATTCATGCTTTTTCTCCTTGAAAATAAAATTGATGCTGGAGCTTTCCTGTTGTGCCATCCGGTTCGTGAATAAAGCTAATATTGTCGACTTTGAATTCCCAGTTATACATAGTGAAGGCAAGTTTCTGTATGGCGCAGGAAATATTTTCTTGTGTCACATCTGCATAGGCAAGTGAGATATGCGGAGTCCAGATTCTTGGCGCGTAATAAGGGCTAATATCTTTTCCTATGGATTGGATAGAGTCCCAAACACGCTGGTGAAATTTATTTAAATTTGGTGTGCGGAGGACGGGGATGAAGATCACAGGGCTGTTCCCGCTAAAGATGCCGATGCCACCAGTATTGACGGTAAAAGGCTCAGTATCTTCAGCAATTTCTTTCAAGGTTGCCTCGAGAGCCTGCCAGTCGAAATCCGCAGCGATGAGCCACGAAAAATGCGGGAAAGGTGTGACCTTGATTCCAGCCAAACCGCATTCATCTTCCAGCATCTGCCAGATATTTTCAACTTCTTGATAGTGCTCTTTTGGCAGTAAAGAGACGAGTCCGTGCATGGGATTTATCACTTTTGTTCTTTTGAATTCTCCAGTTGTAGCACATACAAAAAGGCATCGACAACTTGTGGGTCGAATTGTTTTTTCGTATGAGAAATGAGCTCCTTAATCGCAAAAGCTTTGCTTTTTGCAGTTTTATAGGGTCGTTCATCTGTTATGGCGATATAGGCATCAACTACAGTAATGATTCGTGCCGCAAGAGGGATTTCGTCCTCGCGCAAACCATTTGGATAGCCTGACCCATCAAATTTTTCCTGATGAGCACGAACAATTTCTGCAATATCACCGAGTTCATCAATCGTTGCGATGATATCTGCGCCAATATCAGGGTGCCTTTTCATGATCTCCCTTTCTTCCGCTGTAAGGGATGCCGGCTTATTTAAAATACTATCAGGAACTCCGATCTTGCCAATATCATGCAGGATGGCTGCTAATCTCACTCGTTCCAGCTCTTCATCTGTGTAATTCAGCATTCTGGCGGTTTCAACAGCCAGCGTGGAGATGCGGTTACTGTGGTCAATTGTATATTGATCGCGAGCTTCAAGCACATTTGCTAGGAGAGCAACAATATTCCTATACGTTAATGCCATATTATCATGCAGCTCAGTTAGCTCTTTGGTTTTTCGCTTGACTTCGTTGGTAAGGGTGATGCTCCAGTTGCCCATTGTTTCTGCTGCGCCCCCGGCGGCAACCATTGTTATGAGAATAAGTAGAACGCCTAAAACGATATTTGTGTAGATTAAGCGAGCATTGATATTTAGATCATAGACAGAGATGAGTAGTATATTGTTTACCCCGATAAACCCTGCTAATTCAACTGTGATGAAAAACAAGAAAAGAAAGCCAACAACCGCTGACATCCAATACGCAGCAGATCGTTGCCAAAAGACAAAGGCTGCACTTAGAATCAAGATCAGATAAATCCCAAAGCTCAGCGTTATAAAACCGCCTCCAAGGTATAAGCCGAAGGTGCCGATGACCGCAGCGGTGATCAGGCTGATCCATGTTGCAAGTCTTGGCCTTCCGTGTAGAGCCATGCTGCGTTGCCAGACGAGAATGGCAAGATCGCAGCATGTTGCGAATATGGCTTGAATGGGGCTGTTGTTTGGATATCGAAGCTGGACAACAAAAAGAAGAATAAGGATTGCCAGGCTGCCAAAGAAGCGTACGCGGTGATACGCGAGTGCCCTTTGCGCGAGAGAGTGACTTGCCCAACTTGCTTTGAGTGTTGAGTTTGCGTTTTCTTTCATAGGTTCTTAACGAAAAAGGTCTTTGTCTTTAGGACGCAATAATTCAGAAAGTGTACTCTCTCGTAGCGGATAAGGGAAGCCGCGCACGTGGACGATGGGCTTGCCCTCGTTTGTCTGCCCCATCATCAGGGAGGCGGCTGCCGCTAACTCATCGGCTGCGCCGATCTGCGTGACCTTTAGTTCGCGCCCGAAGAGATCAACGTCGCCGCGTTTGTCGACTACGGCGGGGATGCCCGCTACACCGATTGTGATGCCAACGATCCCTTCGCGCCAGGCACGCCCGTGCGAGTCGATGATGAGGATGCCGAGCTTTTTGCTCGTTGCTGTTTTAAGCGCATCATGTAGTTCGCGCGCGGAGCGATCTGCGTCTTCAGGGAGCAGGAGGGCGTATTCGTCGCTGTTTCTCCCCCCCTCTGTCCTTCGGACATCTCCCCCCCGATGGGGGGGAGAATTAATTTCTTCCCCCCTCGAGGGAAGGTTAGGATGGGGGTTCACGTTTGAGTGATCGATTCCTGCATTGGCGCAGATGAAGCCGTTTTTATGCTCTACGACGATCAGCCCGGGGCGCGTACGAATGATCTCGTTGGATTCTTGCAGAATCAACTCGACGACACGCGCATCTTTTTGGGTAGCGGTAGCAAGTTCAAGGGCGCGCGCACTCGGCTCTACATCCGCGAGATTGACGAGACGTCCCTCCGTCTTGCTGACGATCTTCTGCGCGAGCACGAAGATGTCGCCATCCTGTATGTCGGAGCTGTTTTTGAGAATGATCTCGGCGAGATTGTCGCCTTTTTCGATGAGGGGAATGTTGGGGAGGGGGGTGAGGGTCAGCATGGGCTGATTTTACCTTTGTTTGAACTGATTTTGCGAGAAGGGCGCTTTTCTGACGAAGCAATCTCTCCTACTATGAGACCGCTTTGTCGCAAGAACGTGCTTCTCGCGGAATCAATCTGCATAGGCAGGAACTTTTTTGCGATTGAAAGCGTCTGTGCTTCACGATAGAATACAAGTATCAAAAGGAGAAGTCAAATGAAAAGGTCGTTTATGGGAATTCTCGTGATTTTAATGTTGGTCGTTGGCTTGGCTGCCTGCAAGGGCGGCAATGAGGGCCCGGCCGCGCAACCGACGCCGGAAGATGAAGAGACCGGTGTGCCGCTCGATGAAAATGAGCCGACACCGCTGACTTTCAGTTTAAGCGAGGGAACGGAAGGCGCGGAAGAATATGTAGCCTCGGCGTATGTGCCGGGCGCGCCGCTCGGGGACGAGGAACTTGCTTCCATTTTAGAGCGTTTGCCCGCCCTCGTGATGGGAGGCTCCGACGCGGTCGATTTCAATTTGCCGGACGAAGTCATTCCGCCGCCGAGGCCGGGTGAAACACTCGAAGAATCTTTCCCGCCCGAAGAGGGCGCAGCCGCAACGACCGTAGAGTACGGTCCGTTGGAGGTCTTGCGCTACTCGCCCGAAGGCGAGATTCCGATTGCTCCTTTTGTGAATATTACATTTAACCAGCCGATGGTGCCGTTAGGCACGTTGAGCCAGCTCTCCGACATGGACGTGCCCGTGCAAGTTTCACCGCCCATCCCGGGGACATGGCGTTGGCTGGGCACGAAGACGCTTAACTTCCAAGCCGATTCCGAACTCGTCGACCGTTTGCCGATGGCGACCGAGTATGAAGTTTTCATCCCTGCGGGGACAGAGTCTGCTGTGGGTGGTGTGCTCGCTGAAGCGGTCAGTTTTACCTTTAACACGCCTGCGCCGATCATGCAGCGCTACTATCCCTATGGCGATCCGCAACCGCTGGAACCGATCTTTTTCATTTCCTTTGACCAGCGCGTTGATCCCGAAGCGGTTTTGGAACATTTAACGGTAACCGCTGATGGACGCAATGTAGATGTAAAACTCGCCACTGCTGCTGAGATCGAAGAAGACAAGCATGTTAGCGGGATGGTGGAAAATGCGCAGGAAGGACGCTGGTTGGCCTTCCGCGCCTATGAGCCGCTGCTTGCGGATGCAGAGATCAGCGTGGTCGTCGAGGCAGGGATGCCTTCGGCAGAAGGCCCGTTGCTGACGACGAGCGCGCAGAGCTATTCTTTCTACACTTATGCGCCGCTGAAATTGACCGATTCTCGTTGCGGCTGGAACGATGACTGCCGCCCCTTGATGCCCTTCACGCTGGAGTTCAACAACCAGATCGACGTGGATGCTTTCGATGAGAGCATGATTACTGTTTCACCTGAGATCGTTGGGATGACGATCAATGTTAGCTGGAATACGATCACGATCAGTGGGATGACTGAGGGGCAGACCACCTATAAGGTCGGGATCAGTGGGGAGATAAAGGATATCTTCGGGCAGACGCTTGGACGCGACGAGAATGTTCGTTTCAAGGTCGGCTCGGCGGAGCCTTTCCTGGTTGGTCCGCAAGATCGTTTTATCACGCTCGATCCTTCCGCAAAGAGTCCGTCCATCTCCTATTATGTGATGAATTATGACAAACTGGATGTGCAGATTTATGCCGTGCAGCCTGCGGATTGGGCGCAGTATTTGCAATATCTGGATGAGTACCAGTGGACGGATGAGCCGATCGAGTTGCCTGGGAAGTTGCTGCTCGATGAGACCCGCAACGTGGACACGAAGAACAACGTGCTGACCGAGATCAGCCTTGACCTGAGCGAATATATGGACGGGGATTTTGGTCACTTTATTGTGATGGTGCGCCCGCATAAGGGACTTTTTGCGAAAGATGAGTATTGGGAAACGAGCCATGTTTGGGCGCAGGTCACGCAGATCGGCGTGGATGCGTTCAACGATCACAGTGAGATGATGGTCTGGACGACGAAGCTGGAAGATGGCTCGCCGCTGGCGAACGTGGATGTACACAGTGATGATGGTACCGTTTTGGGGACATCAGGTGAAGATGGGGTTGCAAAATTTTATCTTCCTGCTGGCGGCACAGCTTATCTAACTGCCCAAGTTGGCGATGATGTAGCTATGTTGCCTCGCAATACTTATCGTTGGGATGAAGATAGCTGGGCACCTCAAGTAGTTTATGAGCATTTGCGCTGGTTTGTTTACGACGACCGTGCTATGTACCGCCCCGGCGAAGAAGTTCATCTCAAAGGATGGATTCGCAAGAGTACCCCTGCAGATATTATGCTGGTGGGAGAAGTTTTAACCGGAATCAACTACACGCTGACAGGTCCGCAAGGCAATGAGATTGCTAGCGGAACGGTTGAAGTTAACACTTTTGGTGGGTTTGATTTAGCCCTTACTCTCCCTGAGAATGTCAATTTAGGGTATGCGCAATTGCAATTTCAGGCAATGGGAGCTTTTGGCAGGATGGAAGACAGTTATTATTCCCACTCCTTCCAAATTCAGGAATTCCGCCGCCCCGAGTTTGAAGTAACTGCCCGCAACGAGACCCAAGCCCCGTATTTCGTCGGCGAGCACGCTGTGCTGGCGGTGGACGCCAAGTATTATGCGGGCGGTGCGCTGCCTGGCGCAGAGACCAACTGGTGGGTCAGCTCCAACGAAACCAACTATACGCCGCCCAACTGGGACGATTTCACCTTCGGTTTCTGGACGCCCTGGTGGTGGTATTTTGACGGCGGCTACGAAGATAACTCGCAGAGCGAGAGCTTCAGTGGCGTCACCGATGCGACAGGCACGCACTACCTGCGAGTCGATTTCAACGGCGAGACCACCCGCCCGACCAGCATCACCGCCGAAGCGACCGTCATGGACTTGAACCGTCAGGCGTGGACGAGCGGCACCAGCCTGCTCGTGCATCCCGCCGATGTCTACGTCGGCTTGCGCTCGGAACGCTATTTCGTCGAGCGTGGCGAACCGTTGGAGATCGAACTGATCGTCACCGACATCGACGGCAACGTCGTTTCGGGTCACCCTGTCACGGTCGAAGCCTCCCGCATCGTCTGGAAGTCGAGCGGCGGCTGGCATGAAGAACTGGTCGATCCGCAGACATGCGAAGTCACCTCCAGCGACGAACCGCAGACCTGCACCTTCGACACTTCCGTCGGTGGGCGTTATCGCATCACCGCCCTCGTCACTGACGAGCAGGGCAGGCAGAACGAAAGCCGTCTCACCCGCTGGGTCAGTGGCGGCGACGTCCCGCCCTCCCGCAGCGTTGAGCAGGAAGAGATCACTCTGATCCCCGATAAAGACGAATACCAGCCCGGCGACACCGCCGAAATCCTCGTCCAAACGCCCTTCACGCCCGCCGAAGTTTTGGTCACGGTTTCCCGCAGCGGCATTCTCTACACCGAACGCCATACGATTGAAGAAGGAACCCTGACGCTTACCGTACCCATCACGGATGCGCAGATCCCGAACATTAACGTGCAGGTGGACGCAGTTGGTGCCGCGCCGCGCGTGGACGATAGCGGGGTGCCCGTTGAAGGAGCGCCTGCTCGTCCCGCCTATGCGACCGCCAACCTGAACCTGAGCATCCCGCCCTACAGCCGCACCCTCGAAGTGGAAGCCACCCTCGCCGATGATGAGATCGAACCCGGCGGCAGCACCAGCCTTGATCTGCTGCTCAAAGATGCCAACGGGGAGCCCGTCGCTGATGCGGAACTGGCAGTTGTCGTCGTAGACGAATCCATTCTTGCTCTGACCAACTACCAGTTGGCAGACCCCATTTCAACTTTCTACTTAGAACGCTCCGCCGACTTGAGCGCAGTCTATGGGCGCGCCAATATCGTCCTCGCCAACCCAGAAGTGCTTGCAGAAGCCGCACGTGGCGCAGAAGCTCAGGCAACCAACACCGCTGATGATGGTTTTAAATTGTTTGGTGGCAGTGCTGCCGCTCCGATGGAAGAAGCGGCAATGGAAGCGCCGATGGCTGCACCAATGGCCGATATGGCAATGGAAGCTGAAGGCATGGGCGGCGGCGCTGGCGCTGCGCCCACCATCGCCGTGCGCAGTGACTTCAACCCGCTTGCCACCTTTGAAGCCGAAGTCCGCACCGACGCCAACGGCAAAGCGACCGTGCAAATCAACGTCCCCGACAACCTGACGCGCTACCGCGTGATGGTCGTCGCTGTGGATGCTGGCGGCGCGCAATTCGGCAAAACCGAGAGCAGCCTGACCGCTCGCCTGCCGCTGATGGTACGCCCGTCTGCGCCCCGCTTTCTGAACTTTGGCGATAAATTTGAATTCCCGATCCTGCTCCAAAACCAGACCGACGAGCCGCTGACCGTCAATGTCGCCCTCGAAGCGACTAACATCAGCCTCCCCGAAGGCGCGGGACAACGCGTGACCGTCCCTGCCAATGATCGTGTCGAGGTGCGATTTGCGGCTGAAACCGAAATGGCGGGCACCGCTCAATTCCAGATCGGCGCTGTCTCGGGCACTTTTGCGGATGCGGCGACCGTATCCCTGCCCGTCTATACGCCCGCCACGACCGAAGCCTTCGCCACCTACGGCGTGGTCGATGAGGGTGCCATTGCGCAGCCCATCGCTCGCCCCGAAGATGTCTACGCCCAGTTTGGCGGGTTGGAAATCCAAACCTCCTCGACCGCTCTGCAAGCCCTGACGGATGCGGTCATGTACCTGAACAACTATCCCTACGAATGCACCGAGCAGATCAGCTCACGGGTCTTGGGCATCGCCTCGCTGCGGGACGTCTTAACGGCGTTCCAAGCCGAGGGTCTCCCCTCTGCCAGTGAAATGGAAGCCAGCGTAAATCGGGATGTGACCCGTCTGCAGGGGATGCAGAACTATGACGGGGGTTTTCCCTACTGGCGTCGCGGGCAGGAATCGATCCCCTTCAATACCATCCACGTTGCGCATGCTTTGGCGCGTGCACAGGAAAAGGGCTTCGATGTCCCCATCGCGATGCAGGATAATCTGCTTTACTATTTGCAGGATATCGAGAGTCACTACCCCTACTGGTACAGCCAGTACACCCGCCGCGTGCTGAGTGCGTATGCGCTCTACGTGCGCGACCTGATGGGTGACAGCGACCCCGCCAAAGCCCGTGCGCTCTATGAAGAAGCCCCGCTGGATGACTTCTCCTTTGAAGCCATCGGCTGGATGTGGCAGGTGCTGGTGGATGACCCGCAGGCGGCAACGCAGCTCGAAGAGATCCGCCGCTTTGTGAACAACCACGCCGTCGAGACGGCTGGGGCGGCGAATTTCACCACCAGCTACGATGACCAGACCTACCTGATCCTGTCGTCGAACCGTCGTGCGGATGCCGTCCTGCTGGATGCGCTGATGGCGGATAACCCCGACGCCGACCTGATCCCGAAATTGGTCAACGGCTTGCTGGCGCATCGCACGCAGGGACGCTGGGGCAGCACGCAAGAAAATGTCTTTGTGCTCCTGGCATTGGACCGCTACTTTAACACCTACGAAGCGCAGACGCCCGATTTCGTGGCTCGCATCTGGCTCGGAGAGACCTACGCTGGTGAACACGCCTATGAGGGTTACACCACCGATTACAAAGAGACCAGCATCCCGATGAGCTATCTCGTCGATGGCGCTGACTTGCAGGATTTGATCTTGAGCAAAGACGGCGTTGGACGGCTCTACTACCGCCTCGGTTTGAAATACGCCCCCACCGACCTGAACCTTGATCCGCTCGATATGGGCTTTGTCGTCACCCGCACCTACGAAGCGGTCGATGACCCCGAAGATGTCTGGCAGGATGACGATGGCGTCTGGCATATCAAAGCGGGCGCACGCGTGCGTGTCTCGCTCAAGATGGTCGCCGACAGCCGCCGCTACCACGTCGCCCTCGTCGATCCGTTGCCCGCTGGCTTGGAGATCGTCAACCCCGATCTGGCAGTCTCCTCGACATCCGACATCGTGGACGAGAACAGCGATCCCTTCAAGCGTATCTACGGCTGGTGGTGGTGGGGACCCTGGTATCAGCACGAAAACCTGCGCGACGAACGTGCCGAAGCCTTCACATCGCTATTGTGGGACGGCGTCTATGACTACTCCTACATCGCCCGTGCCACCACGCCTGGGACCTTCATTGCCCCGCCCGCCAAAGCGGAAGAGATGTACTCGCCCGAGGTCTTTGGGCGCTCAGGGAGTGATTGGGTTGTGGTTGAGTGAGATGATTAGAGAGTAGATTTCCCCGACGACTCATGTGTCGGGGTGGGCGATGGTCGCAAAAGATAGCTCCCTCGCCCGAAAGAGAAGAGACCCTTCCGTGGGGGCGGGAGGGTCTCTTTGATGTTTTCACGCTTTTGGTTGATCATTAAAAATCTTTTTCAAAACCTATGTCAGTTCTTCTGATGATATGTGTCATAGGAATCTCCATCAAGCTTAGTATTTTGGATATTTTGTTGATTTCCTCTGAATCAGGAAGTTTTTCTTTAGCTTCTGATACAGCTTTTATTAACTCTCGATATCTGTCTATAGCGTCAGCTAACGCTTTTGGATGGAAGCCGTTTATCAAATGAGAAGATCTAGAACGCTTTGTTATCTGCTTTTGAATATGCTCGAAGTAGTTCATTGGGAGAATTTGTTCAGGGTCACGTAGTAGTTTTTGGTTTATTCGACTTATCTCGAGTATTTCTTCCAAGACGTTTGAAAGATATTCGGTTTCATTGTTGTTGGTTTTGGATGGTTGTGGCGTTTTTGTGTTGGGGGTGTTTTCTTCAATGCTGTTTAGCTCTTCTATTAGGCTTGGCCACCAAACTTCAAAAACTTTTTCTAAGCGCGCTTCATCGAGCCCGTGTTCTTCACAAGTTTCGTTGATTGATTTGACTAGTTTGAATATATCGTCTTTTTCTAATATCGTTGATTGGAACTGTAATAGGGGGCCGGTGACTTCAGATCTTTTTACTCTGAAAAGAAATGGGGAAACCCTGCTTTTATCAACGCTTTTTCCTAAAGCTCCCGCTTCAAAGTTTAGCCAAGGCGCATTTAGATTTTCTTTTGTGACGCAGAGTATTCCGTAAGAGGATTCTTCTAACTCGCTAGCAATGTCTGTAGACCATCTTGAACCTTTGTCAATGTCTTCAGACGATACATATGGCTTAACACTTTGGATAACAGATGGGAGCCAGTCTCTAAATATTTTGGCTACTTTATGGCTTGTTTCTCCTGACCAACTGATGAAAATTTTCATGATTTCCCTCGACTTTTCTCAATGCTAGATTATCTGAATTTTACTGATTGTAACATTGTTATGTTTTGAAGCGGGTTATAAAAGTGGACTGGTCGGTGGGTGGGGTTGGGGTGGTCAAGTTTGTGCGTCGGGGGGCAAATGAAAAATCCCCTCGAAAGGGGATTTTAGAGCATCTTTTCCAATTCAGGCATTAAGGGTGGCAGATCGTTGTGAATGGTGTCCCACAAAACTTGGTGATCTACTGAAAAATAAACATGCGCAATTCGATTTCGCATTGCTCGCATCAGATGCCAAGGAATATTTGAATATTTCTCTTCGATTTCTTCTGGGATGCGACTTGCAGATTCGCCAATGATAACGAAATTCATTTCCACAGCACGAATCGTTTTTTCATCATGATCGAAAGTTTCAAAATCCATGCCTTCTGTGAAATCTTGAATCTCTTGTATTGCCAATAAAATGTGAGAGATACGTTCTCTCCAATTCTCAGGCGACATAGACCAAATCCTTGATAACCCGCTCTTTGATTTTAGGTCTCAGGCTGTTCATGGTACCCAAATCAACGGAACAGCCGAGTAATTCTTCGAGATAATCCTGCAAAGCAAAAAGCCCAAAATAACCCGTTGGGCGATTGAACTCGACCAACAGGTCCACGTCGCTGGTTGGTGTTGCTTCGTCTCTGGCAACAGAGCCGAAGAGTTGTAAAGATTTGACCCCAAACTCTTTTTCCAGCATTTCTTTTTTTGCATCTAAAATTTGGATAACTTCCTTATTCTTCATGATTTTATTATACTCAAAAAATGCTATGGGTACGAAGCTCGCTCGAAGCGGACTGGTCGGTGGGCGGGGTTGGGGTGGTCAAGTCCGTGCTAGTACTTGTTGATCATCGTATCTAGACTCGTTTCTCATCGAGTCTAGACAGGATTCAAAACGAGTCACGTCTGCTTACTCGACGAGTCATGACTCGTGCGCCATCCGAACGTGACTCGTTGCTCGTCGGGACGTGACTCGTTGAATCTTGCCTGCTAATCGGAATTTTCGCGATTGAAATCCGTCGAATAAAGACTGACGAGGCGTGCCATGATGATCGTGAGATACATCACGCCGACGATCGCTTCGAGGGCAATTGCCGCTTTGGCGACCATTGTCATCGGCAGAATATCGCCATAGCCGAGTGTGGTCAACGTCACATAGCTGAAATAGATAAAATCTTGCCATGCGAACAACGTATTCGCAGCGGTGCTCCCGCCAACAAACGCGTGCAGTGTGCCGCCTGAGAGTTCAAAGGTCAGCGTTTCCACCAAGCCATAGACAGGCACAAATAGCGCTCCTAGCAGGAGATAGATCGCAATGGCAGCATAAAGCACATCGCGCGTAATGGTGCGCGTCTCAAAAACGTATTTGAACAAAATCCAGACAACGACGCCATCGAAGAAACTATAGGCGACATAACCAATCAAGTTGGCCCAAACTGCATCCTGGTTGAAGGAGTAGATCGTGCCTGCCACAATCAAGGTTACCCCGAGCAGGGAGAGCAGACGCACGAGACGCGGATTATTCCGGGTAATGAGGATCCCTACCAGAATTAACGATGTGTAGACTACTTGATAGATGATCAATGAAGCCAGATTTCCGCTCTCTGTGATGGGATAAGCAAACTGCACCAGCAGTACGATCCCCAGCACATAGATGACTTTACCTTCAATTTCATCAGACGAAAGCAAATTTTTAAAATATTGAAACACAGCATATCTCCTTCGAGAGACTATATGAAGTCGGCTTTGTTTGTATAGCACAGGTTGCTCAACGAGATGTGACTCGTTTTCTAACATGTCAGGCCTTGTTGAGCCAAGAAGATGACAACCATCTCCAAGATGACCATCACCGTAAATAAAAAACAATCCATAAGCATGTTAGCGCGCGCCTGTGGATCTGTTTTTTTAGATGGCTGGGGTGCTAGTGCTTTTCCAAAGAGGATATTTGGAGTCCCCCCCCTCTAACTCCCCCCGCAAGCGGGGGGAGAACGTGTCCCTCCCCCGCTTGCGGGGGAGGCTAGGTGGGGGCATAAACGCCAAATATGATGCTTGATTGTGCACTAGCCTGTATTTCTCAAACCGGATGCAATCCCGTTGATGGTCAGTGCCATGACCTCGCGTAAAGATGTTGCTTCGGCGCTGTTTTGATCGGGCAGCGCTCGTAAGCGGCGCAGGGTTTCCACCTGAAGATAGTTTAGCGGGTCCACGTAGGGGTTGCGGACGTGAATGGCTTGTTGGGTAACGGGTTCCAGTTCGAGTAGCGTCGTATGTCCACTAATGGCAAGCACGCTTTCGCGCGTGCGTTCATATTCGTCTCGAATGGATGAAAATATATCGGTAGCAAGTTCTTTGTCTGCGACGAGTTCAACATAGAGGGCGGAGATGTCCATATCGGCTTTCAGGAGAGACATCTCGGTGTTATTAAGCATCGTGCTAAAGAAGGGCCAGCCCGCATACATTTCCTGAAAGATGCCGATCTCTGGGATGGATGCCAGTCCGCTGCCGAGGCTGTACCAGCCCGGTAAGTTGAAGCGGCTTTGCATCCACGAGAAAACCCAGGGGATCGCACGGATCTGATTCACGGCTCCGCTTTTTGCGCGTGCTGCCGGACGCGACCCGATTCGCAGATGCTTGATTTCGTTCAACGGGGTTGCCTGTTCCCAGAAGGTGATGAAGCCCGCTGTTTCGTACACCAGTTGACGATAGGCACGCCGTGCGGTTGTTGAGATTTCGGCCATCACCTCGCGCCATTTGTCGGGGATTTTTTCATCACGTCTTGGGCTGGATGCAAGCAGGACTGCGCTGGTGATCTGTTCGAGATGACGATAGGCGAGCGCTGGATGTGCATAGCGGGAGGCAATTGTTTCACCTTGCTCGGTAAGACGGAAGCGTCCGTTAATGCTGCCCGCCGGTTGGGCGCGGATGGCACGGTTGGCTGGGCCGCCCCCCCGCGCAATTGTCCCGCCGCGCCCGTGGAAGAGGGTCAGCTTGATATTGTGCTTTTTGGCGACACGTGCGATCTCCTCTTGGGCCTGGTATAAGGACCAGTTTGCCATCAGGTAACCGCCATCCTTGTTGCTGTCGGAGTAGCCGATCATTACGATCTGTTCGTTGTCGTAGGCTTCAAGCTGGGCGCGGTAGGCATCGGTTGTGAAAAGGAACTCGAGGACACGAGGCGCTTGCTTTAGGTCTTCTATGGTTTCAAAGAGGGGTGTGATCTGGGGGATGACTTTGCCGCCTGCCCACTTTGCTAAAAGTAAAACAGTTAGGACGTTGGCTGAGTCACGCGTCATCGAAATGATGAAGGGACCGAAGAGTTCAGCTCCGTATAAGTCACAGGCGCGCCCGATTAATTGGAATAACGCCCAGGTTTCGGCTGTGGCAAGTGTCACGCCCGGGTGTTGGGAAAATGCAGGGGTGGGCTCAGCAAGCAAACGCGAGAGAAGATGCGTCCGCTCGGTGGCGGATAAACTCTCGAAGTTGCTTTCAATATTCAAGGCGCGTAAAATCTCGCTGAGCGCGGCGTCCAATTGACTGGACTCCTCCCGCAGATCAAGACGTGCCACATGCAGACCGAAGATGTCCATCTTGCGTTGCGTATTTTTTAGTTCGCCCTGTGCTAAAGCGGGAGGCATGGCGGATGCGATAAAGTCCAACACTTCTGTGATATCCGCACGAAAGAGCTTTGTTTGGTGCGGGTAGCGTTGCAGCAGATGGTTTTTCATTTTGTCCCGCGAGGCTTCCGCTAGATCGTTGGCGAGCAGGGAGAGTGCCAGGCGATAGGGTTCGGTCGCGTAGCGTTCCTTGATATAGGAAATATGGGATGGGAATGGTTTGCGCTGCTCGAGCCATTCCTGCAAAGATTGGGGCGGGGGAATGCGTTTGGCATTGACGCTCAAGTGGCGTGCCAGCATTTGGAGACTATGGCGATGATTTTCAACCCCTAGCCCGCGGTGCAGGCGCAGGGTTTCGGCTGTGATCTCTGCTGTGACGTTTGGGTTCCCATCTCTGTCGCCACCAATCCACGAAGCTAATTTGAGCCAGTTTGACGGTGGGACTAGTTCGGGGTAATGCAATGTCAGCGCATCTTCAAGCTCGGCGTAGATTTTTGGAATGGTATTCCAGAAAAAGGAGTCGACGAAGAAAAGCCCGGTGCGGACTTCATCTGTTACGCTGAGTTTGGCTGTGCGTGTGCGGTCGGTAAGCCATAAAGAGGATATTTCGCCACGCAGGGATTGAGTGAGGCTGTTCCGTTCATGGGGTGATAAGTCAATATTGTCTAATTGCTTAATGAGTTGTGAAATTCGCTCTAGCTTGGAAAAGACGGTACGTCGCCGCGCCTCGGTTGGGTGCGCGGTGAGCACCAGCTCGATAGACAGGTTCTCGAGTAAAGCAGACATTTGCTCTTCGGTGACCCCATCTGCTTTGAGCGTGGCGATCGCTTCGCCGATGGACTCTTTTGTCGGTTTCGTGCCAGCTTGCTTTTCCTGTTGGTGGAGAATTTGGGCGCGTTGCTTTTCCTCGGCGAGATTGACCAGATCAAAATAGGTGGCAAAGGCAGATGCGACAGCCCGTGCTTCCTCGACGCTTAGCGAGGAAGATTCGTCTTCTAATTTTTGCGCTGCTTCAGGATCATTGTTGCGGCGGGCTTTTGCCAGCGCGCGGATACGCTCCTCGACTTCAAAGATCGCCGGGGATTCGAGCTCCGTAATGACCTGCCCAAGCAGGTCGCCAAGTAAGTGGATAGTTTTTGAGATGTCCATATCTGGTAAGTATAAGGTGTTTTAGGGGGGATTTAAAAACAATCCGCAAGCATGTTAGAGCACGCCTGCGGATCTAACTCCCGCCGCGGGTGGTATCCACGACGAAAGCTGATTGCATTATAGCACGGGGGGCAGTGTTTCGGTCGAATATCTTGAAATGCTGTCAGTCTACTGTTCCAGATCAAAATAATACAGGAAATAATTCTCGCGTCCCTGTGGGTCAAGCATTGCGTGCGGGAAGAATGTCTCGCCAAACTCCGGCTCGAACTTGACATCGTGCTGTCCGATTAGCCAAGTGTCAAAAGCAATCTGCATCGTCTGCGGATTGTGCATCTCGGCATTATAAAGATAATTTCCGCTTTCCTTTGGGGTGTCTTCTTGCATGGCTGCTCGTAATTTGGCAAACTCAGCGTTTTTCTCTTGCAGCATTTTTTCAGCGATTTCCAATACGGGAGCGAGCGCATCCTTGCTTATTGTTTCGGCGGTGAAGGTCAAAACGTAAAGACCTTTGATTTTAGGTCCCTTCTTTTTGAAAAAGTTGAACATGATCTTTTCTCTTTATACCTTTAAAGTTTTAATACAAATTATCCGTCTTTACCAACGGTATGCAATAAGGCCATATTCGGCGCTTTCATGGACCCAACAGGGAAGCCACAGACCAGCACCACTTGCTGACCTTGCTCGATGCCGCCTTTAAGCAATTCTGCGTCTACATAACCGATCATCTCTTCGAGTGAGTTGGCAAAAGGGACTAACTGCGGATAAACTCCCCAGAGAAAGGCCAGTTTTCTGTAGGTCATTTCAACGGGAGTAAAAGCCAAAATTCGTTTGGCGGGGCGGATCTTCGATACCAACCAGGCTGTGCTCCCTTGCGAAGTGAAAACAGCTACTGCGGTCACATCCTTGTCGTTTGCCAGTTCGCGGGCCGCGCGTGACATCGACGCCGCATCACCATGGCCCAGGCCAATCCTGCGTTCGAGCACGGTGCCCCATTCACTGCTATGCGATTCAGCTTCCTTGATAATGCGTTCCATCATCTCCACCGATTGCACGGGATATTCGCCTGCCGCCGATTCTGCTGAAAGCATGACTGCATCCGTTCCGTCAAAGATGGCATTTGCAATATCGGAAGCCTCAGCACGTGTGGGTAGCGGGTTGTGGATCATCGACTCTAGCATTTGAGTCGCGGTAATTACGATCTTTGCTTGCGCGCTGGCTTTTTGGATAATCATTTTTTGGAGCACAGGCACACGCTCGGGGGGCATTTCCACGCCCAGGTCACCGCGCGCCACCATTACGCCATCCACAGCTGCCAGGATCGCATCGATATTGTCAATCGCTTCGGGACGCTCCAGTTTGGCGATCAACATCGGCGCTGGAAAGCCTTTGGCAAAGCGTTCCATTTCTTCACGGACTTCGATCACATCTTCGGCTGTCCGCACAAAGGATACCGCGACCGCATCAACACTTTGGGATACGCCGAATTCGAGATCAGCTTTATCTTTTGCTGTATAGCCGGAAATGCGCAACTGAACGCCGGGAAGATTGATTCCCTTATGGGAAGTTAAACTTCCGCCCACCACAACAACCGCTTCCAAGCTGCGCGGGTGGACAGTTAAAACCCGCATCGTCAGGCGTCCATCATCCAGCAGCATCGAATCCCCATCGTGGACAGTTTCAAATAATTCCCGAAAATCTACCGGAATAGCTTTCTCGTTTGTGACGGGGGCTTTATCGCCGCTGGTATAAAAACAGACCTGCTCCCCGATCTCGAGTTGAATCGGTGCTGGCAGATTGCCAACACGTATCTTGGGCCCTTGCAGGTCTTGCAGAATGCCGACCGAGCGCCTGAGCCTCTTCGAAATGCGTCGGATCTTTTCGATATTTGCTGCGTGTGCTTCATGTGTGCCGTGCGAGAAATTCAAACGTGCGACATTCATGCCAGCAAGAACGAGTTTTTCGAGCATCTCTTCGCTGCTAGATGCCGGGCCAATCGTGGCGACAATTTTTGCTTTTCTTTGCATAAGGTTCTTCCAATTTAATGAATACCCCTCTCCTTTGGCGGAGAGGGGCAGTCGATACTAGAAATAATTCAACTTCCGCGCCTGTTTGGTGAGATCAGCGCGGAAATCAGGGTGAGCGATCCCGATCAATGATTGGGCGCGTTGCCGGATGGTTTTGCCGTACAGGTCGGCGACGCCGTGTTCTGTGACGACATAGCGAACGTGGTTTCGGGTGGTTACCACACCTGCGCCTTGCTTCAACATGCCCGTTATGCGGCTAAAGCGTTTGCCGCTGCTGGTGGTGGTGTCGCTCGGGAGCGCGATAATTGGGACGCCGCCCTTTGAGCGTGATGCGCCGTAGATGAAATCAAGCTGTCCGCCCACGCCGCTGTAGAGTTTTGGCCCGATGCTATCGGCACAAACTTGTCCTGTCAGGTCGATCTCGATGGCAGAGTTGATTGCCACCATCTTCTCGTTCTGCGCGACCACGAAGGGATCGTTGACATATTCGGTGCGGCGCATTTCGATCAAGGGATTGTCGTTGACCCAATCATAGAGGCGTTTGGTGCCGAGCACGAAGCCTGCCACGATCTTGCCCTGATGCAGGGTCTTGGCGGCGTTGGTCAGAACGCCTGCTTCGACGAGATCAATCACGCCATCTGAGAAAAGCTCGGTGTGAACGCCGAGATCTTTTTTGTCGTAGAGGTATTTCAGAACCGCGTCGGGGACTGCGCCAATGCCCATTTGCATGGTTGCACCATCGGGGATGAGTTCAGCGATATGGGCTGCCATACTTTCAATTTCAGGAGAGGGTTTCCCGTCGCCCATCGGCATTTCGGCGATGGGGTAACTGACCGGTACGATATAGTTTAGGCGGCTAACATGAATGAAGGCATCGCCCAGCGTGCGCGGCATCTGCTCATTGACCTCGGCAATTACTATTTTTGCGGTTTCAGCGGCAGTCTTTGTCAGGCCGACTTCCACGCCGAGGCTGCAAAAACCATGTTCATCGGGGAGCGATACGTGAATTAGCGCTACATCAAGCGGTAGATGTCCGTTTTTGAACAAAAGCGGAAATTCCGAGAGCAAGACGGGGGTAAAGTCGGCGCGCCCCTCATGTACAGCACTGCGAATATTTGCGCTGATGAACATCGTGTTCACGCGCAGATGTCCTTCCATTTCGGGTCCAACATAGGCGGGGGCACCAACCGTCAGAGCTTGGCAGATTTCGACATCCTTAAGTTGGGGGGCATGCTTGACAAGCGCATCCAGAAGGGTGTAGGGGACAGAGACGTTGCCGGTTAGAAATAAGCGGTTGCCTGATTCAACAGCAGTAACGGCCTCCTCGGCAGTCATGATGCGATCTTTATACAGATTTTTCCAGTCCATGATTACTTCCCGTTTCTGTGGCGTGAAAGACGTCGGATTTCGCCGTTATGTGTGCTGGCAGCCATTTTGAGCGCGGGGATGGTAGCGATGGCGTCATCAATGCCGCGATCGACCAGTTCGAGCAGATAGGGAACAGCTGCGTTGACGAAGGCATGCGTGGCCGTACGTGCTACCATTGCCGAGAGATTGGGGACACAATAATGAGTCACTTCTTCTTCGACGTAGACCGGATCCTCATGCGTGGTGGGGCGCGATGTTTCGAAACAACCGCCTTGATCGATGCTGACATCCAGAATGACGGAACGCGGTTTCATGGCGCGTACCATCTCACGCGTGACGAGCACAGGCGTGCGTTCGCCGGGCGAGAGTACTGCGCCGACAACTACATCCGCGTAGGATGTGGAGCGTTTGATGTTGTGCGGGGTTGAGACCATCGTCACCACGCCGCACAGGTCTTCGGCGATTTTTTGCAGGGCACAAAGATTATTATCCATCACTGTGACATGCGCGCCCAGACCTCGGAATGCACGAGCAGCGTAAGTGCCGACCACACCCGCGCCAAGGATGACGACCTCGGCGGGTGGCACGCCCGGAATCATGCCGAGCAGGATGCCGCGTCCGCCCCAACGGTTTTGGAGCAGATGTGCAGCGTTTTGGGCTGCCATTGTCCCGCCAATTTGACTGAGCGGACGTAATACGGGGAGGGAGCCATCCGCTTCCTGGATCTGTTCGTAAGCAATGGCGGTAATTTTCTTCTCGATCAACAAGTCGAGCTTGTCCTGACGGGCAGATGCCAAATGCAGGAAGGCCACAATTGCTGAGCCGGGGCGCAGCCATTCGATCTCTTCCTTGATCGGGCGAGTCAGTTTTAGGAGCAAGTCGGCGCGCCCGAAGACTTCCTCAGGCGAATAGACAATGCTTGCGCCGGCGCGTTCATATTCTGCATCACTGAAACCAGCCCCTTTGCCTGCGTCGTGTTCTACAAAACAATTGTGACTGCCTCCATGTTGGAGCAGTAGCTCTACGCCTGCCGGAGACAAGCCGACACGAAATTCGTTTGGGCGTCGTTCTTTTGGAATGCCGATATTCATAAAAACTCCTTGTCTTTCTTAGGACATGTTCAAAACATCTTGGATGGTGGGGAGAATGCCATCAATAGTTTCTTTGTCGATCACCAATGGAGGCGCAAAGCGGATCACATGCTCGTGGGTCTCTTTCGCCAGAATGCCGCGTTCCTGCAATGCTTCGCAAAAACGGCGTGCCCCGCCAGCTTCTGCTTTCAACTCAACACCGATCAGCATGCCCTTGCCGCGCACTTCTTTGACGTGCGGGCTGGGCATCTCGGCGAGTTGTTCCATAAAGTAAGTGCCCAATTCTTCCGCGTTCTCAACCAGTTTTTCTTCGAGCAACACATTTAGGGCGGCGCGTGCCACAGCAGCACCGAGTGGATTGCCGCCAAAGGTTGAACCGTGTTCGCCGGGTCTGAACAAGCCCAAAATATCCTTATCTGCCAGCACTGCTGAAACGGGATAAAAACCACCAGACAATGCCTTGCCAATGATGGTTATATCTGCACGGACGCCCTCATGTTCACAGGCAAAGAATTTACCCGTGCGGCCCAGACCGGTCTGAATTTCATCCGCGATGAAGAGCACGTTATTCTCTTTGCAAATCTCCGCGACGCGTTTCAGGTAGCCTTCGGGTGGTACCACTACGCCTGCTTCGCCCTGAATTGGCTCAAGCATCACAGCGGCGGTATTTGGGGTAATTGCGGCGGCGATGGCATCTGCGTCGCCATAGGGGACGGGGATGAATCCGGGTGTAAAGGGGCCGAAGTCGTCCTTGTAGAGTTCTTCAGATGAGAAGCTGATGATCGAGATCGTCCGCCCATGGAAGTTGCCCTCGGCTACGATCATCTCCGCCTGATGACGCGGGATACCCTTAACTCGGTAGCCCCATTTGCGTGCCAGTTTAACGGCAGTTTCAACCGCTTCAGCGCCGCTGTTCATTGGCAGGGACATTTCGTAGCCGCTGATTTCTGCTAATTCCTTATAAAGTAGCGGAAGTTGGTCGTTACGGAAGGCGCGCGATGTCAGGGTTATTTTGGCAGCTTGCTCGGTGAGCGCCGCTAAAATTTTTGGGTGAACATGCCCCTGATTGACGGCTGAGTATGCGCTGAGGCAATCGAGATACTTTTTGCCGTCCACGTCATAGACCCAGACTCCTTCCCCTTTTTCGATAACTACATCCAGCGGATGGTAGTTATGTGCGCCATACTGATCTTCAAGTGTTATAAAATCTTTGGTATTCATTTTCTCACCTCTTGAGAGTTTGACGCCCCGAGCGCTGCGCAGTCGAGAGGCATGGATAATTAGAAGGTGCTGAATATTTCAAAAATATTCAGCACCGGTTAGCTACGCTAAGCCCAATAAACGGGCAACAATTGCCTTTTGGGCATGTAGACGATTGTGCGCTTGCGGGAAGATGACTGAGTGTGGGCCGTCTGCGACTTCGTCGGTCAACTCTTCGTTGCGATGGGCGGGCAGACAGTGCATCACGATCACGTCTTTCTCGGCCTCGGCAACCAGATCGTTGTTGACTTGATAAGGGGGGAAGACCTGTTTGCGTTTTTCGGTTTCAGCTTCTTGACCCATGCTGGTCCACGTATCGGTGTAGATGACCTGGGCTCCTTTAACGGCTTCGTGGGGGTCATTCAAAAGAGTAATAGATGTTCCTGATGCGGAAGCAAGTTCACGTCCAAGTTTGATGGCGTGCGCGGGCATATCGTAGCCCTTTGGGTTGGCGATCGTGAAATTCGCGCCAAGTTTTGCGGCGATGTACATCAACGAAGCGGCGACGTTATTCCCATCCCCAACATAGGTGACGTTGACGCCTTTGAGCGTGCCGAATTTTTCCTGAATGGTGAGCGCATCCGCCATTGCCTGACAGGGATGGTTGAAATCGCTCAAACCATTGATGACAGGCACGGATGCGTATTCGCCCAATTCGGTGACGTGCTCATGTGCAAAAACACGCGCCATGATGATTTGGACGTAGCCCGAAAGCACGCGTGCTACATCGGAGATGGCTTCACGCTTGCCCAAGCCGATCTCGGCAGGTGAAAGGTAGATGGCATCGCCGCCAAGGTGACGCATAACCATATCGAAGGAGACGCGCGTGCGCAGGCTGGGCTTTTGGAAGATCATTGCCATAACCTTGCCTTGTGCGATGGGCTGGTTGCCGCCTGCAAAGTATTCCGCCTTCAGTTTGACGGCGAGATCGAGCATGTCTTGCAGTTCTGCGGATGAGTAATCTGAAATTGCGAGAAAGTCTTTCATAGTCATAGTTTAAATCCTTTTAGATTGTTCTGATAGTGTGCTATTGCAAAAAATTGTCATCAACATTTAGTCTTTTTGAAAAATCTTTGTATGCTTTATACATATTTGGGTGTATGGGCATATTATCTTCTGTAAACCAATTTATCACCCAACCTGTTTGTAAAAATATACCTTCTGCCAAATTGCCTGCATAAACAACATCGGCTAGGCGGTTTACGTTGGTGCGGAGCCACTTAACCTCGCTCCAGTCACGTGTTGGCTCAAGAATGTCAGAAAAACGCATACACCAGTTTAAAGGAGAGTTGAAGCTTTCTCCGTAAACGCCATAGTAGGTATGGGTTCGAATTGCTTCTAATATTACCGGGTTTTCTATGCCAAGTTCTTTTTGAGCGACATAGGCTCCGACGGGGCCATGTAGGTAGTAGTGATACTCTTTATCTTCTTTACAACGCAATTCTATTGCTGCTTCTTTTTGGATTTCTGCCTGACGATTGGGGTCTAGTTCCTTGGCTATATCATGTAATAAACCAACGGCTGATGCTTGCTCTTTGTCCAAGTCGTAGATACCTGCAAGTTTTTCCATCGTTTGCATTACGCCTAAAGAGTGTTGGAGACGTTTTTTGGAAAGTCGCGGTTCAAGATATGCGAGAAGCTGATCTTTGTTTTTTAGTGCCATGCTAGTTTTTGGGCTCGATGTGCTAGAGCCCTTATATTGTTATTGTTCTGGTTTGCGGAATTTCTTCCAGTAGCGTGACAAACCTGTGGCTGCCATATGCAGCGGATTGGCGATTTCATAGGTTTGCAGTTCTTCGATGCTAACTCCCGCTGCTTGTCCTTCCACCATCATCCATGCGGCGAATTTTTTGCCCAATTCTTCGATGGTTGGATTTGATGGCATGACTTCTTCGAGCCATTTGGATGTGTTTGCGATGACCGTCATTCCATTCTGGATATGCTTCTCGGCATCATCGAAAATGGAGAAGTGCGTGGGGGCAATACGTTTGTAGTTAAAGCTGAGTAACTTTTCGAAGCTGGCTTGCCATTTTTCGAGATTTAGCTCTGGGGGGACGAGCGGCAGACGCAGATAGTCGCAGTTGGGCATGCGGATGCCGCCAATATCACCAGCGAAGACAATCTCATCCATGCCGTAGGAGATGTGGTGCTCAGCGTGCCCCGGTGTGAAATGGATATTGACACCTACGCCGCCGATCTCAAGCGTTTCACCGTCTTTCGGGATGTAGACCTGCTCTTTAGGAACGGCTAAAAACTCTCCCCAAAGTGTTTCCATTTTATCTTGATAGATACGTGTTGCACTGGCAATCAGTTTGGATGGGTCGATCATATGCGGTGCCCCGACTGGATGAACGACCACTTTCGCTCCCTGGCGTGCGAGCCAGCCTGCTGCGCCCGCATGATCCAAGTGGATATGTGTCAAGAGTACGTGTGTGATGTCTTTGACGCCTAATTTATGCTCCGCAAGACGGGCTTGTAGGGCGTCTATGGTTGAGCCGGGACCTGATTCAATGAGCATTGCGCCTTCAGCATGCGGGATTAGATAAGCGGCAATGGCGTCATGACGGTTTTGAAAATTAAGGTCTAGGGTGTGAACGGTTTGCGCCATAAAAAACTCTCCTTTGAGAAATTAGCAGATGTAAAACTGGAAAATGTGCTGCCAAGTTCTGCGCCATAGGTGATGCGAAAAACCGGCACGCCAATGTTTTTTAATTTCGTTTCGAGGCTCTTGCTACCTTCTGCGCCGCCGAACGAAAGCGCGTCCAATAATACCACCGTCGGGTGCAGCTTACGGCGCTGTAACTCGTCAACGGCGAGGATTAATTCGGGGCGTATGCTTGGTGTGATGATGGTCGCGCTGCTGCCGCCGAGCAGTTGTCCTGCCTGGGCACGGACAAGACTTTCGATGGGCAGACTATGTCCGGCTTTGACGAAAGCGAGGGTTTCGAGAATCTTCTCTTCCTGGCGCGTGCTGCGGTCGGCGGGGATGGAGATATTGGTTTGCCCGGCAGCGATCAAGCCGACAGCGCGGCGCTCACGGGTAAAGTAGTGCGTCAGCGAAGCGGCAATGGTCACGCTATATTCAAGAGTGGAGGCCGGGAGCTCGAACTCAGGTTTTTTGCCGAGCATCCAGCCGTCCCAGCGCCGAGCAAGTTCATCGTCCGAGAGCGAGGCTTGCGCCTCCGCTTGAGCGTCCAGAAAAAGCCAAACTTCTGCCTGGGGGTCTTCTTCAAATTCCTTCACCATCAGTTGTTGACGGCGAGCAGATGTTGCCCAGTGGATGCGACGTAGCGCATCGCCCGGAGCATATTCGCGCACACCGGCTGCATGGGGTGTGATCCCCAGTGATTTATGGCGCAGTATCTTGCCGCCAGGGAGTAATCCCGGTGGCGCGGGGAAGGATGAAATCGGGACAATCAATGGCAAGACGATCAGTTCTGCGGTAGCAGGAAAAGTTTTGCTCTTTTGGAATATGCCGAGGGGATCATGGGCAGTCAGAGTGGTGGGGCCAAGTGGGAAAGCGCCGCGCTGGGTTAGCCAGGTGCGCGCCAGATAGGAACGTTTTTCGCCGCGTTTGATGCCCACTAAAATGCGAGAGCCAGATGCGGCGGGCAGCTCGGTTTTGTTTTCAACTGCCAACCAGGGGCAAGGTAACCGATTGGTGTTTTCGATCTCGAAATGTTCGTCGTAAATATCCCCTACGTTGGCGCGTAACGAGCGCGACCTGCGCTTGAGTTGCACGCCCGAAAGGGAGATGCGCACCCAAAGCCAGCTACCCAGAAGCGTAAAGACGCTCAGGTATAAAAGTCGTATGTAGATCGCGGCGCTCGTCGTGAGCGCGCCAGCCAATCCAAGCAAGAATAGGAGGAGAAGGAGAAGACGACTTTGTTTCATGGTAGATGCAAAAATGCCGCAACTTCTTTGTCTTGCGGATAACCACTAAAGCAAGGGCGTGCGCGCATTTTCATCATGCGCTTTTTTGTTGAAAATCTCCCCCGGGCACAGGCACGCTATGTGCGATCTCGCGCACGATCTGGTCGGCGCCTAATTCGCGCATCCGTGCAGCGGGGCCGACGATGATGCGATGGCCCAACACGGGCACGACCAAAGCTTTGATGTCGTCCGGTAGCACATAGTCGCGTCCCAATAGGGCGGCGCGCGCCTGCCCCGTGCGAAAGAGCGCCAACGAGCCGCGCGGACTGGCACCGAGATGCACATCTGCGCTGCGGCGGGTTTGTTGCGTCAATTCGACAATATAACGTTTGACTGCGTCAGAGACGTAGATCTGCTTGACAGCTTTGACGGCTTCAAGCACTTCATCTTTGGTGACAACTGCTTCAAGCGCGGCGATCGGATGTTCGGATTGCTGCCGTTCAAGGATTTCTATTTCGTTCCCCAAGCTGGGATACCCCAACTGCAAATGGAGCAAGAATCTGTCTAATTGTGCTTCGGGCAGCGGAAAAGTGCCCTCGTATTCAATTGGATTTTGGGTTGCCAAAACCATAAAAGGTTGCGGTAGAAAATGTGTGACGCCATCAACGGTAATTTGTCCCTCTTCCATCGCTTCGAGCAAGGCGGCCTGCGTTTTGGGCGTTGCGCGGTTGATCTCATCTGCGAGTACGACCTGTCCCATTAGTGGCCCCGGGCGAAACTCGAATTTGCGACTTTCCTGATTGTATATCGAGACGCCGGTCACATCGCTGGGTAGCATGTCGGGCGTGAACTGGATACGATTAAAGGTTGACGCCACCGATCTGGCAAGACTGCGCGCGAGCACCGTCTTCCCGACCCCGGGCACATCCTCGATCAGGATATGTCCCTGCGAAAACAAGCCGATCACGATCAAATCTAAAACTTTGGACTTGCCAATAATCACTTTCTCTAAATTGGTGATGATACGGTTTCCAAAATCCTGTAAATTCATCTTAAGTTCCTCGCAAGCTGGTGTTTGAAATCTTCATCAATGTAGACGCCTTTGATTGTAAGGGCTTTCGATGGCTTGAGCAAGTTTGGCTTTTATGATTAAAGATATTTAAATCTTTTAGCCATAAAATATCTTGCAATTTGTTTCCCTCTCGTGTATTCTTGAGTTTATCTTATTCTAAAACTTCCCGAATGTTTTTTCGTATAAGCAGTACAGTAAACTAACTTTTCGGTAAAACTTATGAACTCAAAAACTACCCTCTCATCCCCGCGCTGGGGCACGACCACCAAACTCGTTATCGCATTGACGACCGTCGTTTTAATCGCGGCATTGCTGATCCGCTTCCAGACGATGATTATTCCGATTGCACTGGCGTTTATTTTGGCCTACCTTTTCCAGCCTCTCGCTGCGCTGATTGACCGTGTTCCAAAAATCTCATGGCGTTTGGCGGTCGGGCTTACCTATATCTTGCTAATTCTTATCTTTGCCAGCTTGATCACCCTGAGTGGGTGGGGGATTGTCTCACAAACCCAGAGCTTGATCGATTTGCTGCAAAACAGTCTCGATGAAGTCCCAACCCTGCTTAATGATTCCGCGATCTGGATTACTGAGCAATCGCAAGCTTTCCCAATTCCCATCGACTTGAGCGCTCTTGACCTGCAAAGCGTCACGCAAGAATTGCTCTCCTATGTTCAGCCACTGCTCGGTAGTACCGGTCAGGTGCTCGGTTCCTTCGCTACCGGCGCGGCAGGTTTCTTCGGCTGGTTTGCCTTTGTGTTGCTGATCTCTTATTTTATTCTTTCTGAGAGTGGCGGTTTGCGTGAAAATTTGCTTAAATTCTCGTTGCCCGGCTATGCAGAAGATTTTCATCGCCTTAGCAAAGAACTTGGTCGCATCTGGAATGCCTTCCTGCGTGGTCAGATGATCGTCTTCACGCTCGCATTTCTTTTCTATTTCTTTGTTCTCAGTGTCTTGGGCGTACGTTACGCCATAGGTCTGGCGCTTTTGGCGGGCATCTCCAAATTTCTGCCTTATATCGGTCCGGCGATGGTTTGGGTGGCGTTAGCTCTGGTTAGCTATTTTCAGGCTTTCAAACTCTTTGGTATGGAACCTTGGGCTTATACGCTGCTGGTGATTGCTATCGCGTTGCTTTTCGATCAAGCTCTGGATGGTCTTATCACCCCGCGCATTTTGGCACAGGCACTTAGTGTTCATCCGGCTGCGGTTTTGGTTTCGGCCTTGATTTTTGCGGATTTGATTGGAATTCTCGGTATCATCATTGCTGCGCCGATGTTGGCGACCTTCGTGCTCATCGGGCGCTATGTGATGCGCAAGATGTTTGATCTCGACCCCTGGGAAGGCTTGGGTCGGAAAGGCGCGGCACCTCCGCTGAAGATCGTGGAAACGGTACGTACCTTTTTCGGCAGGTTTCCGTTATTTCGCGGAGCTGCCCAAGCCGAACCTGAGTCCGTTAACCCGCCCGAGGAGACGGAGTAATGCCAAAAAATGAGCGTCGTGTCGTCTGGTCCTCCTCCGCTGGGGATCAGCGTCAAAAGCAGGGTGCATCCGCTCCCGTAAAATCTCTCCCGCCCAATCAACAAATCGCCTACCTGCACCGCGAATCAAAAGGGCGTGGTGGGAAAGGTGTTTCGCTGGTCAAAAATCTGACGCTCTCAGAGCAGGATATGAAGGCGTTGGCGAAGAAACTCAAACAAGTCTGTGGTAGCGGTGGAACAGTGAAAAACGGCGTGATTGAAATTCAGGGTGAGCACCGCGAGAAGATGGCAGAGGCCCTGAGAAAGTTAGGATATAAGGTCAAAATCGCTGGAGGATAAACACGAAGGAAGGTATAATCTGCCCCGCGCACCCGTAGCTCAATGGATAGAGTAGCTGACTTCGAATCAGTTGGTTGGGGGTTCGAGTCCCTCCGGGTGCACCAGATATGCAGGGGTAAATATCCTGCTATGACCCATATATATGGGTCAAGGCCTGCCAAAACCGGCAGGTCTTTGTTTTTGCGAGCAGTTCGCGAGCAATTGGCGAGCAAATGCGAGCAGTTTTACCTTTCGGCAGGGAGCTTTTTTTCAAGAAATTCCCCAAAATCAACCGAAATTGGTGTCACAATTTCATCCATCACTCGGGCTGCTTGTTCCTGCATTACCGGAATAAGATGCCCGTAGATGTCTAATGTTGTGCTGGTTTTGGAGTGTCCGAGAATTTTTGATACGACAATAACCGGCACCCCATTGTTTAACATCAATGATGCAGCAGTGTGACGTAAGTCATGGAAGCGGATATCTTTGACACCAGCTTTTTTTAACTGCGCTTTGAAATCTTTGGAAATATTGCTGCCACCTAACGGTGTACCAACGGTTGAGGGAAATATCAAATTGTTTTCTTTCCAACTATCGCTAGCAGCACTTTTCAGTAACTTGCATCTTTCAAGTTGTTCTTGTAACGTTTCTAGAGTTTTTTCCCCAAGCTGGATAGTTCTACGCCCTGCGCGAGTCTTGGGTGGACGGAAAACAAGCCCTTGCTCTTTGATGCGCTGAACTTGTCGCTGAACACGAATTGTGCCACGTTGCCAATTTAGGTCAGTCCATTTAAGCGCGAGCAATTCCCCTTTGCGCATCCCTGTTTTGATAGCTAAGGTGTACAGGGCATTGTGCGGGCTTTCTTGGATTGTGATCAGGAATTGTAAAACCTCACCTTCATCAAGAAAGACCATTTCTTTCTGTTCAATGCGGGGCAAGATCGCCCCTTGTGTTGGATTGTATCCAAGGTACCCTCGCCGGGCAGCGTCATTGAGACATTTTCGCAAAATTGCATGAACATAACGTATAGTGCGAGCACTCGCCCCACTTTTTTGTAAAGCGAGGTAATGTGCTTCGATTCTGTTTAGATTGAGTTCGCGCAACTTTATTTTTCCAAGTTGTGGCACGATGTAATTTTGGATAAGATGCTCATACTGCAAGCCTGTTTTTGGTGCCAACGTGCTTTTGTGAATTTCAAGCCATTGTTGGATAAAGTCTCCAAGAATGACATTTGCTTTTTTATGCGTCATTCCTCGATCAACTTGAAGTTGGGTTTCTTTTATCCAATCCGAGCATTCCACTTTTGTGTCAAAGTTGCGAGTCAGGCGTTTCCCATCAACAGTTACAGCGGCTCGCCATCTGTTTCTATCTTTCCAGATAGAACCTTCTCTTTTGGTTCGTCTTTTCGCCATCTTGTTTTCCTTTCAAGGTAAATCAAGATTGGCGATCAATAGCATTGCTACTTCTATTCCATTGGTAAGGTTCCGCGTTTCTATACCAATTTTACCCCCATACATACTGTGCGTGGAATCATACCAATGACTCATTTTTATGATCCTGCTTCTATCAGGTTTGCATTGATGTAATTATGCAGATCAATAGGACGCACGCGTTTTGCATTCCCGATATTTACGGTCGGGATTTCTCTTGTTTGCATCAAACGGTATGCCATTGATTTGCTGATGTTGAGTACATCGGCGACATCTTTGGCTTTGAGAAGACGTTGCAAGAACGTATCTTCGTAAGTTTCCAGTAACTTTTCATCCATCACATTCACCTCAGTTTGAGAAAAGAATCAGCCCCTGCTCAGGGCATTAGAACAGGGGCTTGTATTCAAGCCCCGATAGATCCGGCAGGACAGCTTGCCTTCCTGCCAAAACCACAACCAATGACAGGCAAGAAACAAAGATTGCACAATCACCCTCTTTGCACAGGGTCGTTGTGCGGGGCTATCCTTCCAGAATAACGCAATCCTTTTCCTTGCTCTACGGGCACTATCTGTAGAAAAATGGGTCATTTTAGAAATCATCGGATATTTCTCACCAACTGTTCGGGAATGTCGGAGCCGCCTCGCAGCCAAATCGGGCTATTCAAAACCGTCTTTGCCTGCACTTGTTCCAAGGTTGTGAAGTAGAAAACCGCAGCGTCTTTGCCCAACAAAACTTCCGTCTGTCCCTTTAGATTCAACATGCGCTTCCTGCTCTGCGTCACCACCAGCCAACGCCCCGAATTGAAGCCAAAGCGTTTTTTGTAAGCCACGCTACGCAGATATTTGATGCCAGGCACAGCCTTATTCCTGCCAAAGCGCGTCACTGGATGCGTGCCGTTATCCAACTCCAACAAGAACCTGCCGCGTACAGATGAATTCTTGACCTTCCTCAAATGATCCACCAGAACAAAGAAACCATCTGGACGAATCCCCTTCTTGCGTTTTTGGGAAACGGAAATCACATCCATATCGGTTAGAAAATCACCCTCCGCCAGCCAGCTTTCCAACTCCAAAGATGGCCAATGCTTCGCCGCTCCCTCTACTGCCAGCCGAAAATCATTCACGGCAATATCATGAGAGAGCTGGCTCCAACGTGGTTCACGCTGCCAGCGGATACCTTCTTTTCGCAAGCGTTTTTCCAGTAAGCGCATCTGATTCTCTCCGTTATTGCTTGGCTCAGGAATACTCTCATTTGCCAAATTTGCCAGATATAAAATTCCCCGCCACCCCAACCAGACCAAAGGTTCGGGGATGGCGCGAATGCGACGTTGTTCAGGGCTTGCCCATTCCAGAAAATGATTGTGATAGAGCGCTGAGAGGCGCATTTGCATGGCTCGCTCGGAGGTATCAGCCCAAAACAAATCCTTAATCTGCCGCCTTGCCAGGAAACCATCGTGGTCGTGGATCGCTTGCAGGATTTCACTATCACGCGCCTGAAAACGCATCGCCGGGGGTGTTTTCTTTCGCTCGTATTGATTCATGATCTCACTCTAGCATTCAGGGCATCCATTGGGGAATGCCCTCTTCCCAATCCTGGGGTTCGTGTACTTTTGTGTTGAGTTCCTTTTTTCTTCGGGCAAAGACTTGCCCGCTGCGCCAGCGCAGCGCGTTTATTTTTTCTTTGATCTCAGGAGAATAAAGCGGATTGGGCATGAAGAAAGTCCGCTGCTTTACCGGATCAGCGTTGCCTCTTTTTCTACTCCAAAATTGTCGTTGCTCAAGATTAGCCAATTCCAATGCCAAGCCGCTCCAACCTGCATCTTCCAAACGCAGCCTGCCAAAAAGACCACTAAAAGCCGGTCGCTGGATAAAATCCGGTGCAGGAAAGATTTCCTTTGCCAAGACCAACGCATCCCCATACCCTACCCGAAAGGCAACCACTGTTCCGGCTGTATTCAAAACGGCACGCTGTAATTGACGTGGCAGTTGATCTAAGAATTGATGTGCCAGAGTCAATGAAAGGGCATATTTTCGGCTTTCGGAGAGAATGTCGATGATGTTATCGGTGGTGTAGTGTTGGAACTCATCCAGATAGAAATAAAAGGGTGGACGATCCAAACGATCTGCCCTGCTCAATGCCGTCTTTTGGATATGGGCGACGATGAAGGCTGCCAAAAGTGCACTCATCCCCTCGCCCAGAATGCCTTTGGATAAATTCACCAACAGGATCATTTTTTCATCCATGATGCGGCGGAAGTTGATCGTATTGTCGCCACCAAAAATTAGGCGGATGTCAGGATCAAAAAGCAACCTGCCAAATTTATTCAGGACTGGAGAAACCCAATGTTGGCTGTTCTTGCCCGCTTCTGGAAACTCACTTCTGAAATATTGCTGCACGGCAGGCAGGGAAACCTGCTCTAGCAATTTCTCCCGATACTCGCCATCCAGCAGAAAACGCGGCAAATCCAGCAAAGTCAACCCAAGATCAACCAAGGCTAGGAAGGTATTCGTCAAGAGCCAGACCATGCGTGGTGCTTGGGTGGTGTCCAAACCCCAAACCTTGATGCTGATATCCGTCATGTGAATCGCCAAACGCTCGGCAGAAACCTTGTCAATCTTCATCAGAGGGTTGAAGCCCACTACCCAATCCGGGTCAGTTGGATTGAAAAGGATCACCTTGTTCCACAATTCAGGATACTCCGCAATGCGTGCGACCAGATGATCGTAAAGATCACCATGCGGGTCGATCACACCCACCCCGCGCTCTGCCAAAACGTCTTGCATGATCCATGATTCCAAAGCGCGTGACTTGCCTGTCCCAGACTGTCCAACCACATAAGTATGGGTTGCCCGTTGCCGCTCTGAAAGTGTGATCTGGTCATGCCTCATCAACCAGTTCGTCAGGAAAGTACTCATTCGATCCGCCCTCCCATCTGAAAATCCTGGGGCGTTTCGATCTCTTCCCATTGCGAACCGATGAAAAGACCATGACCCAACAAAAACAACCCTGTCCAAAACCCGATCTGCCAGTGAAAGGTGCCCAGCAGAATCCAGCCCAACCCCATCGACAAAGCCCCTGATGCGAATGTCCGTGTACGTTCATCGTGGATCACGTCAAACCCTGTGTAGTACATCAGATGCGGGCGCAGCCATTGAAAGAAAGCCGCATAGAGGCGATACGAGAAGCGCAGGAAACGACGCAGGAGAGAACCCCGTCGGGTACGCCTGCCTACACCCATCAAGAGCAAAGGAATTATGGATAGACAAAGACTGCTTAAAACGGTGCTGAAAATACGCGAGAAAAAAGTAAACATCACTTGACCTCCTCAAACCAGCGGTCTACCTCGATCCATTCCATATCTGCTGTCACGAGGATTAGGATGGGATCAATCATTGCCACACTCAATGCGGGGAGCAAAAAAGAACCTAAAGCAACCAAACCGCCAAGCGCCAATCCCCAGCCCAAAAGCCTGCCATCTTTCTTCCTGGCTTCCTCCTGCGGTGCTGGCAAGAGTTTCGGTGCTTCGTGCACCATCACCCAGCCTGCGGGTTGATAACCTGTCTCATAGATTGCCTGTATCCGTTCCCAAGCGTGTGCGGGCAACGCGGAGTTATCTTGCTCTGCTGGCAAAACTAGCCACTTACCCAGATGCAGGGGCTTTTCTGGCAGGGGCGCTTTTCCCAAGACGTTGAAATACCAACCCCGTTTGCGTCCAAAGGCAATCACCTGCCTGCCGCGTTGCGAAAGCATATAAGGCTGAGCCTGTGCGATGTCTGCTATCATTAGAACCCCTCCCCGATGACCTGATCCAGCCAGAAACGAAAAGCACGCAGGGCTTCCTTCCACCCATAGCTTGCCATCCATCCAAGTACAGCAACGATGGGGCTGAACACCCAGATCAACAGAACAGTAGGGATGATCTGCCAAAGCAGCCAGTGTCCGGCAACCACCACCACGATCCAGATCATCCGCTGTGGGATGCGGGGGCGTTGACTAAAATCCAGAGAACGATATTCTTTTTGCATGAAAAACTCCTTGAAATTTGTATGGTAAGGTGCCCCGAAGGGGTATAATCTTGTGTATCCAGCGGGGAAAGCTCGCCGAGTTGCCCCCATCGTATGCCTTTTTGCCCAATGAAAATATCGTCTTGGGTTGAATTTCAAGGTTGATTTTCCATAAACATGCGCTCTTTTTGCCTGAACCGAGGTTGATATGCTCAAGAAAAGTCCCCAAAAACGTCTTGAAAACCTTTCTCCCAGACAACGGGAAGTTTTGGAACTCTTTTGTCAGGGAATGCTTTACAAAGATATCGCCGCTCATCTGGTGATTGAAGAAACGACAGTGAAATCCCACATGAACGCGATCTACAAAAAACTTGGGCTTTACCATCTAACCCGTGATGAACGTGTTTTCCAGATTCGTTCTGTTTTCTGCCCTCTACTCGATGAAGCAGAAGAAGATGAAGTCCTCGACTATGAAATCATGGAAGTCGAACCTGACCCTGAACCGGTCACGCCCGAAGAAGATCGTATGCTTGTTTATGATCAGGAAGCTCTGCTTGCCCTGCGTAATCCCGGGGCCTCTTTATCCTCTCCCCCCAAAAGAAAATCCTTCATGAAGCGCGTTTTTTCAATCTTGCTCCTCTTGGTGGTTCTATGCTTAGCCATCTTCAGTGGTCTTACACTGCTCTGGCAAAGCCTGAACTCGGCAGGTGAGGGCGGTATCTCTCTCCCATTTGCCGCCCCACCTGCCTACGAAATCGAAGAGTGGCACCAGGAAGGTGATCTCTGGATTCGTCTGGTAGATTATGAAGTCCGGCATGGTTTTATCCGCCTTGATTTTGAGATTTGGAATCAAACAGATCGAGACATCTATTTCTCATGGTCTCCGCAATCCAATTTCTCAATGACGGATAATAAAAGAAATCGCTACGAAGTTTTCAAAGGCAATACCTACGAAGAGCATGTAGAGCAAGGCGAACGCTTAACTTTCGATGGCTATGGCTACGATACCGTCTCTTTTGTAGATGACCCGCTTTATAACCCAGGTGTCACAGATCTGTACGTCACGATGGAGTACCTCTCCGACTTCAAGAAAGCGACCTTCCATATCTCTGTAGGAAAGTGACTCCCTTTCTTTTTTTCCGAGCCGCAATCCAAGAAAAGCTGACGGATGTTTGGCTTGTCATAGGATCACGCAGTGACTTGCAAATCTCGCGTGCGAGATGAAGTCCTTGACAAGCCAAGGTGTCAGCTAAAATTGGCGGCAGGATCGGGAAAGGGAAAAGTGCGTCCCTGCCCCTCCCCCGCACATTGTCCAAGATGGGTACCCTGTTTAAGATAAGCAAACATGGGTTGGGTGGGCGGGGAAGGAAAAAAGAGCCGCGTAGCAGGCTCTTCCGATCACGCCACAGGGCAGAGGGTGCGGGAGATGCCCTGGGGTGTGGCGTGTCGCGGCGAAGACAGCGACCACCAACGCGCTAGTGAAGAGCAGAGTGTGACGCAGTCTCTTTCTGGTTGGAACGGGAGCCGCGCATTCAGGGCAAGATGCGGTGGCATCGCGGTCTGATGACAAGGGAACCTCGTGACGACGTTTAGGAGATCTCGAGGCGCAGGGTTGGTGGTCGGGGTCGATCACAGACAGCGATCTGTGGCGCAACCCGACACGCCCTGACTTGTTGAGTTGGGAGGTCTGCAAGGATTGGTGTTGGTTTTGACGGCTTTACAGGCAAAAATACACGAGTCCTGGCACCGGCTTCCCCGAAATAAGGCAGTTCTCCCGTCTCAAGCCGAAGCCTCGATGGTTGAAGGATTGAGAAACCCCTTCGGAGCAAACGAAGAACTCTCTGAAGGGGGCTTTGAATAGCTTCCACTGTGCTTTTTAGGTCTTCGCACTTATAAGAAAATGGTTGTTTGGGGAGATGAAAACGGGCAAAATACCGATTTTCCATCCTTCTTGATGTCTCTCCCCTACTTTTCCACATAAAGCTTTTATAGCGCCGATTTTTGAAATTGCCGCTTGACCACAGGCGAGTCCAAATCTATATTAATTTTGCTACGCAAAATTCGTTAGGCTAAAGCCTGGGTTATAAGTTGGCTTAGCTTTACCAATTAGATTTCAGACGACGCCTTGGGGTTTTTCTTCGAGGCGTTTTCTTTTACCTCGTACCCCTGCTCTTCTTTTTTCTCGAGCGGCGCGACCACAAACCTCCTTCGTTCGGACTTCTCCTAGGACGTAGTTGTCTCGTTACAACAGACGTCATCTCTACTTCAGTTTATGGGTTTATACGATAATCCCGTTAAAAAAAGACTCGTGCAAGAGGGAAAATGCAATAGAGACATACAGCAATATTGTCATACAACCGTATTGCAATACAGTCATATTGTCGTACAGCAATATTGTCATATTGCAATATTTTCTTATTGCTTTATTGCAACTTGGCGTGCAAAAACTCAAAAAGCATTTTCCAGTAGCTCTCCCCAAAAAAGAGTGAAATTCAATCCAGAGTGAAAGAACAAAAGCAAACGATTTCAAGATGAAACTTACGCAGAGACCACAACCTACACGGTGTTATCAAGGAAAAAGAAAAAAATGGGGTTACTTAATCGCCTCGATCAAAGCTAGCAGCTCGATTTTATTTGTACTCAGATTCTTTTCAAAGAACTTCATTCCTAGACGCACAATATCCGCCTGATTGACGCGCCGTTGGGGAAGCTCCTTGCTGAGTTGGTAAGCGGTGTCTTTGAGCCATTCCACTTCTTCCTCGGTAAAGCGAAAAGTCTGCGCTTTCTGCGTGCTCTGCCGCAAAGCCTTGATTTCTTTTTCGTCGAGTTGCAATATTGCAATATTGTCATATTGCTTTATTGCAGTAGTCGGAGCGACTTCCTTGGGGTGTACGGGGGGAGCAGGTTTGTCAAAAAAACGGCTCTTGCCGTGTAATTCGTTGAAGATGCCCTCGGTGTTGAGTTTCGTTTTGCTCATGGGAATAACTCCTCGATCAGCATCTTGTAGGCATTAGCGGCTTTTGAATCCGGCTCGTGGCTGAAAATATCTTCTTTGTTGAAAGAAGCGTTTTTGAGCGCTGTAGCACGTGGGATGATGGTCTTGCAGACATCCCCACGATACGCCTGACGCAGGAGTTTCAAGCTCTCGCGGCTGTTGATGGTTGAATCGGATTTCGTGAAAAGATAGCCGAGTATCTCGAGATCAGGATGAAAGATATGTCGCACTTCGTCCAAGGTTTTATTGAGCTGAGCAATACTGTCCAGTTCAAAATAACCCGGCTCGATCACGGCTAGAACTTTGTCTGAAGCTGTGAAGGCGTTGATCGTGAGCCAGCCCAAAGCCGGGGGACAATCTATGAAAACGTAGTCATATTGATCCTTGATGCGTTCAAGCTGATAGCGCAAACGTGCTTCACGATGATCTTTGGCGGTTGTCAACTCGACGTCCGCGTTCGAGAGCAGAATATGAGCCGGAACGATTTCGAGATTAGGAATGTTTGTCTGGTGAACGGGTAGGGGATTACGGTTGAGAACTGTTGTCCAAATCGTTTCGTCTTCTTTGAGCTGTTGATAACGGGGAAGCAGAACCTTGCTGCTATTGGCTTGGCTATCAATATCGACTAGAAGAACTTTCTTCTGATGCAGTCTGGCTAGCCCTGCAGCAAGGGAAATAGATGTTGTGGTTTTGCCGGTTCCGCCCTTTTGGGTCGCAATGGAAATGACCATATTTTCTTTCTATCGCAAAGGCTTGTTGAGGTACTTTGCGGATGGAGCAATAGGTAATACTACAAGTATCAAAGCATTTTCAAGGAAGGATGTCAATAGAGGGTAGAAATATGGGTTATTATTCTGAGGAAAAAAGTGAGGTTCAAAAAGGGTTCTTTTTCAGAAGAATGGTCTTTAAGGATGAGAGTATGAATAGAATTCACCCAGAAGCGAGGCTGAATTACGGGAAGTTTTTGAAAAACTTTCTTTTATTTTTCCTGCTTGTTTTATCGTTGACTGCTTGCCAAAGCGGCAGCAGTAGTGCGTCGCCAAGCATGGGGGATAGTGAAAAGAGCGCTGTTCCTACAAGCGAGGTAGCATCACCTGAACCGGAACTTGATTCGGTTGAAAATCAACCAAATCAAGTTGATGATGAGGTAGTAGCCCCAACATCGCAAGCATCTGAGTTTGAAGATGGAGAACTTTCTAAAGATACGCATGAAATCTTAGGTGATGTTAATTCCTTAACTGTTACAATGACAAACTCAGCTGGAACTACTTTTCACCTGAATTTCATTACAAATACTTCTCTTTTTAAGAGTGCCACAATGGATGCGGAAAAATTAATGAAATATATTGAAAATTTCATTCCAAATGGAGAAATAAGCCAGGTTGGTGAAGGTGATACGATCAAGATCTACATGTTAGATTATCAAGGACTTGATGAAAGTGGGACGACTGCAAAGTTTCTTGAGGAGGAAGGAAAAGTATTATTTGGCGGAGCCAATTATAGAGAAGAATATGATTATAGATACTACAATAGAACTATGAGCACCTCTGAATTTGTAATTGTGTTCAACTTTGATAGGCCAAAGTCTTTTTCTGAAGAAAAAGGTTTTGATTTAGCAGTGATTCTTGATGACATCATATCCGAACATTTGGCTGGCGTGTTGCTGGCTGGGGAAGTACAGCTCGGCAATAGTGACATTGATCCACAATTTATAGCAGCTTTAGATGACGGAAAAGTTGATGTGTATACCGGTGTAATTAATAATATAGATTCTCCAAGTGGAATAGTTGATATAGAACTTCCTTAAGCTGTCTATTGTAGATGCAGATGAGAGTGTGGCATACTTTATTAGGTGCCAGATAATACTTCTTGATGGCAATTGCGAATATAATAATAACTATTGCTCAAAGGGGGCATGACCGAAGAATACGAATTCTTTCCAGATGAAGTCAAAGAAAAACTGCCGCCACTTTATAGCGGAGAAGAGTTAGGCTTGATGTCTCAGGCTCTGGTGAAGTTCTTTACCCCCGATTCTAATTGGACGTGGTACGCCAGCGAATTTGATGGTGATGATATTTTCTTTGGTTTGGTAGACGGCTTTGCCTTTGAATTTGGCTACTTTACTCTTTCAGAGTTGAAGGAAGTAAAAGGGCAATTCGGGTTGCTGGTTGAACGAGATATTCATTTCAAACCGCAGACTTTCAAGGAGTTATTAGAAAAGCATCAGGGGGGATAGAGATGAGTAGTTCTTCTGTACTCACAACAATCTTGCTTGATTTGCCCTGGGTGGAAGTCTTGGCAAACGCCTGGAAATACGGGCGAAAACTCTTTCGAGGACTAAGCAGCGAGGGCATGTATGAGACACTCGAAACAGAAATCACGTTGGAATTGTTGGATAGGGCAGGAACAAAAGCCCATTTTGAGAAACGCAAAAAAGTGCGTTATTTACAAGACAACGTAATTGCCTTCCACGACTATGCTTGGGGGGATGGCAAAATTCTCCTGAATTATCAATGCAGCCCTGGAAAAAAAGTGGATCAATATCGGCTTGGCTATAAAACCTATGTGCTTTTATCGCTGCGTGAAGTCAAGAGCAAGGGGGATGTGGATGAGTTCAATACAACCTGGGATATGGAGGACACATTCCTTGAACCAGATTATTTTTGGGATACGGATATTAGTCATCGCACCAAGTGGGTTAGAGTGAACATCATTTTTCCAAAGGATCACCCGCCACGCCGCGTAACGCTTGTGGAAAGCAATCGAAAACGCACAACAACTTTAAGTGAAGAGCACAAACGCTCTTTGCCCGATGGACGTTTACGGGTCAGTTGGGAAAAGAAAAATCCGAGATTGTTTGAGCATTATCTGATGAAGTGGGATTGGTAGAAAAAGAGAACGACAGGCTGCGCTAACCTGTCGCTCTATGTACTTCGCTTATCCTGATCCGCCACCAGTCATGACCTTCGCTCCTTCCACAATAGATGAGCGGTACCGCATACAATTGCGTGTGTCCGAAGCAGGAAGTGACAATGGGGGAGAGGGTTGAAGTGAATGTATTATATCCGTTATCGGAAGTAATTGTCAATCCTTTTCATGGATAAGTCGGGCTATTTTGTTTTCGGTCCCGGCTTTCGGTCGCGGGCTAAGTATTCTTGAACTGCCTGAGCGGTTGTAAACCAATTTCGACCAAGTTTTTTTGCCCATATTTCCCCTTGGGTGGCTAACAGTCGAAGATGTCTGGTTGTAAACCCGCTAAGCTCGGCAGCCTTGCTGAGAGAGATCAACTCATCCAGATTAGGCTGGCTTGAGTTGCCCTCATTTGACTTATCGGGCATCCGTAATGGATTTTACTCTATAAAGTGCGGCGGATGTGTACAATGTTCGCAGGAGGGGATATGTTATCGAAAAAGGGCACCATCGCGGCAGGAAAACTGAAAACGAATCCAGAAGAAATTCTGAAACGGGTCGTTTCTGAGCGTGAGACCTTGATTGTTGAACATCATTCTTTTCCCGTGATGGTGATCATTCCACATGCTGATTATCTGCGCATGATTGCAATGGAAAAACTCCTGACAGCGCATGGCGCTTTGTGGGAACTTTTAGGAAAAGAAATCGAAGCCACGATGGATGAATTGCAGAATAAGAAGTGTTAGACTGCTGGGGCAATGTCCATCCACGAAAACATTCAAATCTTTCATCCCGTTGATATTGAGCAATATCTTGCGATTTTAATCAGAGAATACGGCGCAATCGAACACCCTGAACAGGCAGATGCCTACTTGCTTGAAGAACAGCCGTTTTACAAGCCTCAAGTGGCGGAGGGATATGTTTTCATCCTGAGCTTCAACATGCGCCCGCTATCCTATCTTTTGATTCAGGCATTGGCAGAACATCCTGAACTGGCACCGATGGAAACAAAAATCGTTTGGACACAGGAGCAAGAACTTCTACTGGAAACGACGGCGGGGAAAATCAAGGATAGGGGTTAATCGCCCTGCTTTTCTTCTGGCCCTGTAGTTAAAGCGAGCAGGAAAATATTGATCTCACTCATATAAGCAAGAGCAGCGTCATCATCGGAAAAATTGGCAATCAGTTCAAATAACTGGCCGCGTTGTGTCTGTGTATCAGGCTTTACCATATCTTCTGTTTTTTCTTTGTGCTCTTGAAGCTGTTTTTTAAATTTGTCTGGGGTAATGCGTGTATTTTGCATGTCTGAATTGCCGATATTTTGATACCAGAACCATTCATCTTTAATCCAGCGCTCTCTGTTTTTGTGGAAGCCCAATCCGTAGAATGTGGCAAAGACACGCCCATTTCTTCCTGAGCGGCTGATGGTGACGAAAAGAAAAGTGCCGTAGTGATTGAATGATTCCTTGACCTCATGGATGAGAACATCCTGTGCCTTGATGATCTCCTGAAACTTCGCGTCGCTAATGAGACCAGAGCGTTGTTCTGTTTCCGTTAAGCCAAGCACTTCATAAGGTCTTTGTGCGTGTGGGCGAGGTTGACGTTCGGCAGACATGGGTAATTAGTGCAATACTTTCTGATTTCCCGTAAATAGATAGTCCAGCAATCCTACGAAATAAAAAGCGGTGGGGAAATCACCGCTAATTTCTTTAATTTGCAGAGGCTCAAAAACAGGTCTTTTCTTGGCACCTCGCCCGAAGGGTTGTAGCGCAAAGATGCTTTGTGATCCGGCAGCGTTTCGTCCAACGACCGAAATCGCTTCTTTTCGATTAGGATGTTGGCTGGGACGAACGGTTAGGGTTGAGTTCTTTTCAGGTTTTTCTACATACCACGATTCGGCAATCAGCATCGCTTCATGGAGTCCCTTGCCAAAACTGCGCAGGGAGGAGCCAAGCAACTCGAAGTAAACGCGCTTTTCTTCGTGGGTTTGCGGAAGGGTTAGGGGCATGTACAGGTTTTCCCCATTATCCAGTTGAGCGAATAGCGTTGGGGGGAGACCATCATATTTTCTCAGGTAGGCTTTCGCATCAAGCAGGATTTGCTGCACGAATATTTCTGAAAGGATACTCTCGCGCTGACGAAAGGCTTCTTTTCTTTTCCCCCGTTCTGGCATAAAACCAGTTTAGCATAGGCTTGGAAGGTTGTAAGTAAGCTACTGGGTACTATATTTTATGTAGAGTAAACGCCCTTGATAGGGGTGTTGTCTTTATATAAAGCACAATAACAAATACTAAAATCCTGCTGGATTGTTGCTTGTGCTCTTTTTGCACTTTCTTTTATTTGTGTTTAGAAAAACGCACAAATATGGTATTATGCAAACATGAAAAGAATTTCGCTGACAGAGTTTGAATTGGAAATGTTAGAGACCGCCCAAATCGAATTTGGGGCGATTGTTACCTTTGAGCAACTTTTATCGTTGGTGGATGAAGATGTGATCTATACCAGAAAACGCATTAGCAAACTTGTCAACCAAGGTTTATTGATGCGGATCAAAAAAGGTGTTTTTGTAATTTCGGATCTGAGTACTAGAGGAGGACTATCCATATCGCATTACGCAATTGTGAATGCTTTGGTGGAAAAATCTTATCTGTCATTTGAAACAGCCTTACAATTTCATGGTCTTTATGACCAATTGCTTGCCAATATCGTTGCTGTTTCGCTCACTCGCTTTAAAACTTCAACCATTGACGGTTATGCCTATAAATTTGTCAACACCGGCGAAAAATATTTTTATGGTTGGGATACCTATATTATTGATGGGCAGCAAGTAAAGATTGCTGATGTTGAAAAGGCTTTGCTGGATTTACTTCAGTTCCATCGCACACTCTATTCGGTAGATTTGGTTTTGGAAAAGCTGAATACTTTCAAAGAAGATATTGACCAACAGAAATTAATCCAATACGCTTTGAGGGCAAACCTGACTACTCGCCGAATTATGGGTTTTTTGATGGACTGTGCCACTTTTGACACTGAAAAGCTACATCTTTCCATACAAGATAAGTCCAGCGTCTCATATATTAGCGATTCGGATCAGAACCAGTACAACCATAAATGGAAGTTATATTATGACCAATACTTTGAACAATATCTCCCCGAAAGAATTGACCAGACGACAGCTTGAACTCATCAACCGCAGGATGCTTCATTACCCGCTTCCCATTGCGGAGAAGGATTATTTTCTTGCACTGGCAATTCGAGTGGTTGCTAACTCATCTCTCAGTGATAAATTGATCTTCAAGGGTGGTACGGCGCTTCACCATTGTTATTTGCCACAAAAACGGTTTTCTGAAGATTTGGATTTCACTTCGCTTGATTCTCAAATCTCTCTTGATGAGATTGTCTCTGTTTTGGAAGAAAGCGGCATCTTCAGAGCAAATAAAGTGTACCAATCTGATTTCACAATCAAAATCGAGCGGCTACAATATCAGGGTTTGTTGGGGCAGCCGGGAAATATCAAGTTTGAGGTGGATCGCCACCAAAATGTTGTTTTATCTGGCAACCAGGTGGAATACAAAAACGTTTGGAAAGTTACCGCTGCGCCCCTTGTCATGGATGTAAGAGAAATTTGTGCAGAGAAAATTCGTGCGGTCTCCCAACGTGCGCGCTACCGGGATTTTTATGATCTGTATTTTTTGATCAACGAACTTGGGGTTGATTTGGATGCAGCCTTAGCCCTTTTGTCGAAAAAAGAAATTCGTACATCTGTTATCTCCGCGAATATTGGAAAGAATTGGGCTGTGGCGAAAAAACAAAAGAACAGGGATTTGGGCAGTATTTATTGCTCGGATGAGATTTCTGATCAGCATATGGATATGTTCGTCGAGAATCTCCAGCAGAATCCCTTTGAGATTCAGTAGAAGACTGACGGGAAACAGGTTCCTGGCTTATGCCCATTTTGAGTGTGAAACCCGAATAATTTTTGGGGCATTTCTCAGCACATTATAAGATGCGGTTTCCACAGTCATTCTCAAGAGGATGAAGTTATATTGGCGAGTGGGTGAATGTTCTTCTGGTGCGCCAGCCGCAAAAGCAAGATTGGGCGACATATGAATTAAGATTTTCGCATAAGCCTTTAGTAATTATCTTCAGAAATGGAGAATACGTTCTAATAGATAATCCTTTCCTTCAAAAACGCAATTGCTTTGATAGAACTATCTGTTGCAGCTAGCAAAGAATCGTTTCCGCGGAGAAGAGTAGTAGCAACATGGATTGCATCTGCCCATTCCAAGGGTTTAGTTTCCCCGCTGTCTAAATGAACTTCGGCGGGTAATTGACATAGAAATTCCAGTAAATCTTCTCCTACAGATTCAATCACAAGCCAGTCGGGAGGTTGATCGATCAGTGCTTTAAATTGCTCTAAAGAGAAACGAGCACCAGCAATCTCATCAAATTTTCGAGCGATCTCAACAAATGCTAACGAAGAAGCTACGATATGTCCTGGCAAAAAATCTTCCTCTGAGAACTGAGCATGCCAATTCGTTATCTTATTGATACGATAAGCAACAATATCTGAAAGTTTTTCTGAAGGATGAAATATTTTCTCTCCGCCTATGCTTTCTTGATAGTGTTGGCCGATGATTTCTGCAAGAATATTTGTGTCTACTACTAAGTCAGCCATCTTTTTTTACTCGAAAAAATCTTCCATTTCTTCATAAACATTTTGGCCCCACCAAGCAGTATCACTGTTTGTGGCAAGGCTAAGATGCCGTATTGACATTGAAGGGCTATGTCCACGGTTAGAACCATTTTCCCAAAGGGCAATTTCCCCATCCTCAGTTTCACCAAATAAAGATTCTTGAAGGCGCAATTGATCTAACTCTAAAATATAAAAAGCAGAGTTATCTGCGCGGAGATCTCCTAAGTTTTTTCGTATGGTAGCGGACGTGGTGTTAAGTATCCTTTTCTTAACAGCCTCGCAAATATCTATGAGATCAGCAACAGAAGAGAGCAATAAAGTGCCTTGTTTGTTTATTATGGTTGAAATATCACCAGTTGTTAAACTTTTTTCTAGTTCTTGTGGAGTAATATATTCTGTTTTCATGCATCACCGTCAGAAAGAAGCTGGATGTCTGAAGGTGTAATAGTTTCTCGCCGTTCTTGCTTAATAGGCTCTTGTGGAGGCTTACTAATATTTAATTTCTTTATTTTCGCTGCATCAATTTTTTCCCAACCTTCTTGAACGGCTTTTTCGATAGAAAGGTATAACAATATGAGGAATTTACCTGGAACACGTCCGGCTTTCATAAGCGCTTCTGTAAGAGCCTCTTTTTCAAATGGATACAGTCCTTTATTTTCTTTACCAGGAATTCTTGCCGCATCAATGTAGGCTTTGGCTAGAGGAATTGCCATTGCCTCATCTAGCGGATAAAAGTAGACAGTGTATTCTTTAACTAATTCCCCACTCAAGTCTGCAAAACGGTCTAATCCGGCGGCTGCCCAATGCGGATTTAGTAGCTCTTGGGAATACGGATGAATTGTCATGAAAACATTAAAAAACGACATTTTGGCGCTTTCGCACAGGCCGTCAAGAAAAAAGTATCGTAAAGATTCAGCGAATTCTCTTCGTTCTTTTGGGTTTTGCTTTTGAATGATTTTCTCCATTTCATCACATAACAAAATGCCTTTTGTAAAGCCGGCTTCAATGAGAATTTTTACAATGTCGTCAAATAAAATTCTCCCTTCTCGCCTCTTCCACTCATGGTCTGAAATTTTCTCTAAAAAGTATCTTTGAAAGTTCTCTGGTGAATGTCCGAATTTTACTAATGCATCAATAAGTTTGCTGTCTACATCCAGTTTTTGTAAACGTACGCGTATTGCATGAGAAAGGACCATTGAAACATCAACCTTTTTTTCGCGAAGCCACTCTTCATTTCCAATGGTAAGTTCAGGATCCGATCCAACCTCATCTAGTGCATCTTCAGGTATCAAGCCTGAAAAAGCTCTTAATCTCCATATCGCTTGTGCAACAATCTTTTGGTCGGTCATTGCTTCTAGAATCAGTTTGGAGAATTGCCAAAATTTTCTCGTTTCATTGGAAGAAGGAGTTATGTATACAGAGAAAAGCACTTGTGAGTTTTTGCTTAGTTCAGCTCCAAAATCTGACATAATTCGCAAATTTTGCTGATACAAAAAAGCCGTCTTTCCAATACCGCGACCTCTTCTGGAAGCATAATCCATGAGAAAGGCCATTCCTTTTGCTTGTGGCCTGTTCGGATGCGGAATTAGTAACTCTTCAAAAACTTCTTGTTCCCTTTCTCTTATTTCAGAAAGATAAATTGTCCCGTTTTCGACAGGATTGGGGCTTCCTATTGTGACACTAGGTTTTGATGGAAAGGGATTACGTACAAACCCAAATACTTCATATCTATTCGTGTGTTCTAGCTGAGCATTAGCTTTTCGGAATAAATTGTTAGGCATTACTAACTCCTATTTCTTTTGCAATTCTGTAATAGCAATTAAAGAATGAGGTACATTCATTATCCAAACTGGTTGACGTAAAAGCCGAGAACCTGATCGATGATCCTCTCTGATGTCCGTTTCTACAGAAATGGAAAACTTCGAATCTGATTGTATCGATTCACGCAACGCCTGTTCTATGAAAGTCTCAAAAAGTAGAGCACTTATTCGTAATCTCCTGCATACTTCATCTCTAATATCAAGTAGAGGGGCGTATAGTGATCCCACTTCAGCAGCTGCACGTTGATGTTCTTCCCAAAGAACATTTAAAAACAAGCCTCGCATCTTAGACCATGTAGGTTGATGCAAACAAAGTGTCTCTTCAGATGGATTTTTAATAGTTGGCAAGGCAAAAAAACTGTTTGGAGGGATGTTTTTCTTAAAAGCAGATGTTGGAAACAATAGCCTTCCTGGAACATTTGGGTGTGCATCTGTATAAAATATTAACTCGAGGGATCTTAATCGGGGCATCCATGCCTCATAAATACGGGGCAGTAACGGTTCTTTCGATACCCAAAAATCCTCAACATCGGTGTTTGGTTGTTTTTTTGAAAATAAAAGTTTTACAGCAGCTTCTTTCATAGCTTTTGTTAGCCTTCCCCTAACGCTGTATGTGGCAACCCTGTTTTTTGGTTTCCCTTCAAATCCCTTTGGAGGATTTGAAACCCTTCTTCTCTTTAGATTTCCTAATCGATCCCAAGCAGCTTCAACACTTTGCACCCAAATATCTTTTTCTATTGGAAAAGAGCCTGGGCAAACTTTTTGGATAACATCATGAGTGAACTCGGTTTCATTTTGAAGCTCAATATCCCAGTCTTTATTTTCCCATTCTCGTGAAGCTGGTTTCCAATTTTGTTGAGGGGCTGGTACTATTACTTCACCTTCACGATCAGGATTAATTTTCCATAGCCGATCTACAAACCATCCTGGAATAACATATTGCTCATGCATTTTGCTAGCTAATAATCTTAAAAAGCCACTGTAATCTTCTTTGGATAGTAACAGGGCACTAATGCCCTTTTGTGTTATTCTATGATTTGCATCGTCCTGAGGTTTAGCAAACCGATTTTCAACTTCAAACCAACTAAAATGCCGTAATTCCCTGATTAGGTCTGCCCAGCGTCTAGGGCTTTGTCTTTCAAGATACAGTTGACCGCGCACACTTTGAGATAATTCTTCTTCTAAATCAAACCGCGTGATACTCCCTTGGTTTTTTGCTAAATCCAACGCTTCACTAAACAAACGTAAATCTGCAAACAATCCGACCATGCGGCTTTTTGGTGTTTCCCAATGTTTATGATCCACTTTGAATAAACCTAAATAATGAAAGAAATGGAGAGAAATTTGACCATTGATTTAAAAAGCTCTGGTAATAATTCTAATCAAGCTTATGTGCTTATAATAAAGAGAAGATAGCTTGGTTTATCTGCGCAAGCCAACTCTTTAGTTCACTTACAAATTACATTGTCTATTCTAGCACAGTGTTATGCTTCATAGATTATAGGAGAAAAAAAGAGAGCAGGATTATCAGCTTGTATCTACATTGTCTGCTTGATATTTATACTAAACAGTTACAATAATCACAAATTCAACCGCTGGATTACCGCCTCCAACTCATCACTCGTAATTCCCAAATAGCGCTTGGTTATCGAGAGATTAGAGTGGTTGAGCTTGTGCATGATGAGAGCTAGGTCAACGCCTTGTAAGCGAGCATGGTATCCCCAGGTCTTGCGCAGACTGTGAGTACCGAAATTTCCCCGTAACCCGACATCCTTGCTGATTGATGTGATGAATTTCCATGCTTGTCCACGTTTGATGGCTGCTTTGTAGTTTTTATCCTTCTCGTTGAAGAAGATGAAATTGTCGGGGTTATCTAGAATGCTAGAATATTCCGATGTGTACTCGTTGAAGGCATCCCGAATGCTTTGGTTGATGACCACATCGTGCTGCTTTCCGCGTTTTTGTTCTTTGATCGAGAAACGCTTTTTGAGCTTTCCTTGCTCGTCTATGAAATGACCGACTCGCAGCGTCAGCAAATCTGAGATGCGTAGGGCGGTGTTGATCCCAACCGTGAAGAGCAGAAGATCGCGGTAACGACTTTGTCCACGAAGCAGATTTTTGATTTGAGCGAGCTTTTTTCGGTCGCGAATTGGCTCAACGAAGTTCATAATTTGTCCCCCAAAATAAGTGAACAAAACACTGTTATGAGATGGTTGTGTTCACTACAAACAGATTACCGTTTTCGCAGATAGAAAGCAAGGGCTGAATTATCAGCCCTTTTCTTGATGATGTAGATGCATAAAACGCTCCATGTCGCACACCTTAAACGGTTCAAGTCGCACAGGTTAAACGGAGTATGCCGCACACCTTAA
>JBNLFG010000015.1:0-132970 GCA_050305405.1 Anaerolineales bacterium
ACCATGATCGATGTGTCCCATCGTTCCGACGTTCAAGTGCGGTTTTGAACGATCAAATGTTTCCTTTGCCATTTCTTGTTTCTCCTTAACTTAAGAAAAAGACCTATCCAGATTATTACTTGAGTATTTCTTCCATTACCGAGGCCGAAACTGGCGCGTAATGGTCAAATTCCATTGATGATACACCACGTCCCTTGGTGCCCGAACGCAACTCTGTTACGTAACCGAACATTTCACCTAGAGGAACCATCGCGCGGATTGCCTGAGCATTACCAGGACGCATTTCCATGCCACCAATATTGCCACGGCGACTGTTGAGTTGCCCCATAACATCACCAAGATATTCTTCAGGAACAACAACTTCTACTTTCATCACCGGCTCAAGCAGGATCGGCCCACCTTTGCGAATACCTTCTCGCAAAGCCATGGAACCGGCCATTCTAAAAGCCATTTCGCTTGAGTCAACTTCGTGGAAAGAACCATCGGTGAGGGTTACTTTAATGTCAGTGACGGGATACCCTGCCAAAACACCACTCTCTACCGCATCCATAACACCCTTCTGAACGGCAGGGATATATTCACGTGGGATAGAACCACCAAAGATTTTATCTTCAAATTCAACGCCGCTGCCACGCTTTCCAGGCTCAAGAGCAAAAATAACATGCGCATATTGGCCATGGCCACCACTCTGTTTAACATGGCGATACTCCGCTTTCTCAACGCTGCGAGTAATCGACTCATGATAAGCAACACGCGGACGTCCAATATTTGCCTGAACTTTGAATTCGCGCATCATACGGTTGACCAAAACATCAAGGTGCAACTCCCCCATACCTGAGATGATCGTTTGTCCCGTGTCTTCATCTTTGCGAACACGGAAAGTCGGATCTTCTTCAGATAATTTATGCAGTGCGTTTGCCATCTTCTCCTGATCTGCAACAGTCTTCGGCTCAATCGCCACAGAAATCACAGGTTCAGGGAAAGTGATATTTTCAAGAACAACTTTCTTATTATCGCAAAGCGTATCGCCAGTAAAAGTGTTTTTCAGACCCAAAACAGCGGCAATATCGCCTGCGCGAACTTCATCCACATCTTCACGACGATCCGCATACATACGGATCAAACGTCCAATGCGCTCACGCTTGCCTTTGCTGGAGTTGGTGAGAGCCTGCCCTTTTTCAAGTACACCTGAATAAACGCGGAAATAAGCCAAACGTCCAACATACGGATCAGTTACGATCTTGAAGATCAGCGCACTCAAAGGAGCATCATCTTTCGCAGGCAGTGTGATAATCTCGTTCTCATCATCCGGCGAAACACCATCGACAGAACCAATATCTGCAGGAGAAGGGAGATAATCGACAACAGCATCCAAAAGCGGTTGGACACCTTTATTCTTCAAAGCAGTGCCACAGAATGCGGGCGTAGCTTTATTTTCCAGTGTAGCTTTACGCAAAGCAGCTTTTAATTCGGGGATCGTAATCTCTTCGCCCTCAAGATACTTGAAGGTAAGTTCATCGTCCAATTCAGCAATTTTTTCGACTAACGTCTCGCGCGCGGCTTCAACTTGCTCCCGCATCTCGGCAGGTATCTCAATAACTTTCGGATCTGCCCCTAACGCGTCGTCAAAGACGGTTGCCGTCATCTCGATCAGATCTACCGCACCCTTATAATCTGCTTCGCTGCCAATCGGCATCTGTAAAGCAATCGGATTTGCACCCAAACGCTGACGTACCATATCGAGCGTACGATCAAAAGACGCACCCACACGGTCCATCTTATTAATGAAACAAAGGCGCGGCACACCATAACGATCGGCCTGACGCCAAACAGTTTCACTCTGTGGCTCTACACCTTGAACGGCGTCAAAAATAATGACGCCGCCATCTAAAACGCGTAAAGAGCGTTGTACTTCAGCAGTAAAGTCGATATGTCCAGGCGTATCAATGATATTGACCTGATAGCCCTTCCACTCTGCGGAAACAGCAGCGGAGACAATGGTGATGCCTCGCTCTCTTTCCTGTTCCATCCAGTCGGTAACAGTCGTCCCATCATCCACTGAACCAATACGATGCGTTTTACCGGTATAGAACAGAATTCTTTCTGTTACGGTTGTTTTACCAGCATCAATATGAGCAATAATGCCTATATTACGATACTGCTCCAGAGGATAAGCGCGTGCCATTTTATCTTTACCTATATACCTTTATGAGCGGTAATGAGAAAAGGCGCGGTTCGCCTCAGCCATTTTATGAGTTTCGTCACGTTTACGAATCGCTGCACCAGTCTCGTTGTAGGCATCCAGAAGTTCAGCTGCCAGATCCTCGGAGAAGGAGCTCCCTTTACGAGCACGAGCAGCGGTCAAAATCCAGCGAATAGCTAAAGCGAGACGGCGTTCGGGAGTAACATCCATAGGCACCTGATAGGTGGCACCGCCGACACGGCGGGGACGCACTTCCATACGGGGGGAAGCTTTGGTAAGCGCTGCTTCAAAAACCTCGAGCGGTTCTTTGCCAGAACGTTCACCAAGAAGATCCATCGTTTTATAAACCAGTTTTGTTGCAGTGCTTTTCTTACCACTCTTCAAAACATGATGGATAACAGTTTGAACCTGCAAGCTGTTATAGCGCAAGTCAGGTTGAATATTACGTTTTTCAGGTCTAGATCGTCGCATGATAATACTCCAGGAAGATTACTTTAACCGCGCTTCGAGCCGTACTTCGAGCGACCTTGACGACGGTTGTTCACACCAGTGCTGTCCAAAGAACCACGGACAATATGATAACGAACACCCGGCAAGTCCTTCACACGACCACCGCGAACCAAGACAACCGAGTGCTCCTGCAACTGGTGACCTTCACCAGGAATGTAAGCAGTTACTTCGAGTCCGTTTGTTAAACGAACACGAGCAATCTTACGCAAAGCAGAGTTCGGCTTTTTAGGCGTCATTGTACGAACAACCGTGCACACCCCTCGTTTTTGGGGAGCGCCTTGCGGCTGACGAACCCGACGCTGTTTCATCGAGTTGTAGGTGTAGAGCAAAGCCGGGGCTGTGCTTTTAGCTTTTTTACTGCTACGTCCCTTACGGACCAATTGATTAATCGTGGGCACGCTTGCCTCCAAACAAATTTATCTTATCCAAAAAAAGTATTTTGCCAACAAATGAGACCATCAAAAAAGACAATGATGGCCTCATTCTATGAGTTTACGGGGAAATCCGCGTCTTTCAGGCAACGAAGGTGGATTTTATCACGCGCCGCCTGTAGCGTCAAGAAGAGTCTTGACAGATTTCCTTAAATCTTTAGCTTTGAGCCAATCGACATCAACCCTGTCCCTAACTTGGGAGGACGCGCCTTTGCCTCATCCTTGCCAAAGCGGATTGTGTCTCCGCCGTCATCAACGGCCTCGACCGAGAGTCCCAGGCTCTGCAATTCTTTTACAAGCACGCGGAACGACGCAGGCAAACCGGGATCTTCCATCGGCTCGCCTTTGACGATTGCCTCGTAGGTGCTGACACGCCCAACAACATCATCAGACTTGACGGTCAACATCTCTTGCAGGGTATAAGCCGCGCCATAGGCTTCCAGTGCCCACACTTCCATCTCACCGAAGCGTTGACCACCGAACTGCGCTTTACCGCCGAGCGGCTGCTGCGTCACCAAGCTGTAGGGGCCTGTGGAGCGAGCATGAACCTTGTCTTCAACAAGGTGATGCAATTTCAGGATAGTCATCACACCAACGGTAACGGCCTGATCATAGCGTTGACCCGTCTTACCGTCACGCAAAACCTGCTTCCCCAAAGTCGGAACGGGGATACCGGTCTTTAGCATGATTTCGTGCGCCTTCTTGCCAAGATTTTCGTCAGCAACGTCTTTGGTATACCCTTGCGCCTTCAACCACAAACGATGGCAGGCATTAAGTGCATTTTCATCGCGATCAGGTGTACGCCGGTAGTTCTCAACGGTGTCAGGCAGGAAGATGCTTTCAGGGTCATAGCCACGATCACGCAGCCACTCATCGGCAGTCGCGCGGCGGGCGTAGGTCTCGTTTACAGTGATCTTGAACATATCGTAGCCACGATCACCCAACCAACCCTCAAGATATAGAAGACGCACTTCGCTGTCATCCTGGATCATTTCAGGATCGTATTCATGTTCGTTAAGCCAGTTCCATGCTTCAACGGCAGTTTCGCGCCAAGCCTGATCAATCAACCAGGCACGCCCGAGATCGGCTTCGATCTCAGCTTCGGTCGCGCCATCAAAGACCGGGATCACCGCACGGTAACCCATGCGTTTTGCAGCCCAGCCCATGTGAACTTCGAGCACCTGACCGATATTCATACGTGCAGGAACACCGAGCGGATTCAGGATAATGTCAACGGGAGTGCCATCTTCAAGGAAGGGCATGTCCTCAACCGGAACAATGCGCGAGACGACACCTTTGTTCCCATGACGCCCAGCCATTTTATCTCCAGCCATGATTTTGCGACGTTGCGCAACGGAGACGCGTACCATCGTATCCACACCGGCTTTGAGATCAGAATTTTCCGCGCGAGTGAAGACTTTTACATCGACAACCTTTCCGCGTGCGCCATGCGGCATACGCAGAGAGGTATCTTTCACATCCCGAGATTTTTCACCAAAGATCGCGCGCAGCAATCTTTCTTCCGGGGTCAATTCTTTTTCGCCCTTCGGTGTGATCTTACCTACGAGAATATCGTTCGGCTCAACTTCAGCGCCGATACGGATGATACCATTCTCATCGAGATCTTTAAGGGCCTCTTCGCCGACATTCGGAATATCGCGTGTAATTTCTTCGGCTCCAAGTTTGGTGTCACGTGCTTCGACTTCGTGCTTCTCAACATGCACGGATGTAAAGCGATCATCCTGCACCATGCGTTCGGAGACCAAAATAGCATCTTCGAAATTGCCCCCTTCCCAAGAAAGGAAGGCAACAACAGCGTTCTGACCCAAGGCCAGTTCGCCAGCATCCGTAGATGAAGAGTCAGCGATAATATCGCCTTTCTTGATGACCTGTCCCTTGATTACAGCAGGACGCTGGTCAATACAAGTGCTCTGATTTGAACGTTGATATTTCTGGAGCTGATAACTGCGCAATGCACCATCTTTTTCGCGCAAGATGATCTTGCTGCCAGTTACCGAAGCAACTTCACCATCGCGTTCTGCGACAATGACCTGACCAGAGTCGGAAGCAGCACTGAACTCCATACCGGTTGAAACCAGCGGAATTTCAGGGCGCAATAACGGTACGGCTTGTGCCATCATGTTCGAGCCCATCAATGCGCGGTTCGCATCGTCATGCTCGAGGAAGGGAATCAATGCCGCACTAATACCAACGATCTGGTGTGGAGCGACATCCATAAAGTCAACTTTTTCAGGTGCAGCAAACAAGAAGCTGGAGTGGTTACGAGAAGACACACGCGGGCGCACAAATTCATCTTCTTCATTCAAAGGCGCGTTCGCCTGACCAATGATGAACTTATCTTCCGCGTCTGCGGAGAGATATTCCATCTTTTCAGAAGAGACAAACGGGACAATCGAAATATCGCGCCCTAATTTGGCAACTTTCTTGAGCATGTCCTTGGTAAGACGGGTACCATCTTCATATAAGACGTTATCTTTCTTATCCAACAAGTCGCCACGCAGAGCACGCCCTTCCAATCTCGGATCGTCACAAGCCAGCTCTTTGACAACCTTACGATAAGGGGTCTCAATGAAGCCATATTCATTTACACGCGCAAAGGAGGCCAAGCGACCAATCAAACCGATGTTAGGACCTTCAGGGGTCTCAATCGGGCAGATACGGCCATAGTGAGAGTGGTGAACGTCACGCACATCAAAGCCTGCACGCTCACGGCGCAAACCGCCTGGGCCTAACGCAGAAAGCGTACGCTTATGGCGTAACTCAGAAAGCGGATTGGTCTGATCCATGAATTGCGACAACTGGCTCGAACCAAAGAATTCGCGTAAAGCAGCCACAACGGGGCGAATATTTACCAAAGACATCGGCGCAAGCTGATCCTGGTCACGAATGGACATGCGTTCCTTAATAACACGTTCCATACGGCGTAGACCGATGCGCAGTTTGTTCTGGATCAATTCACCGACCGTCTTCACACGGCGATTGCCGAGGTGGTCGATATCATCTTTTAGCTCGATGCCGTTATTAATCAAAATCATGCGGCGCACCAAACGAACAATATCCATCTTTGTGATATTGCGGTGCGGGATCGGGACATTCAGATTCAGTTTCTGATTCAGTTTATAGCGACCAACGCGTTCAAGGTCGTAATGACGCTGATCGAAGAGTTGTTCTTCAAGGAAGTTGCGCGCATTTTCGAGTGTAGCCGGATCACCGGGACGCATACGTTTAAAGAACTCGATCAACGCTGCTTCCGCGATACTCAACTTGCTCTCGCTGTCCCATTCTGGTTCCTGCTTCAACGTGGATGCGATAAACATGCGCTCGGGGTTGGTATCCACATCCGAGAAGAGGGCGAGAATTTCCTCGTCTGAGCCGGTTTGAAGCGGGGAGTCGGGGCGGCCATCATCGACGGCGGCCAAGGCACGCAGGAAGACCGTGATCGGGACCGTGCGCTTGCGGTTGAATTTCAGGATGATGTAGTCGCTTTTGCGAGTTTCAAACTCCATCCAGGCACCGCGATCAGGGATCAATTTAGCGGTAGCAAGCAAACGTCCAGTGGCGCGGTCGGGATTGGCTTCAAAGTAAACACCCGGGGAGCGGATCAACTGTGAAACGACAACGCGCTCTGTGCCATTAATAATGAAGGTACCCTTTGATGTCATCTCAGGAAAATCACCAATAAAAATATCCTGTTTGATCGGCTCGGGAACATCTTTCCCTGCCAACAGGACAGAAACATAAAGTGGGCTGGAATAAGTCAGATCGCGTTCAACGCATTCTGCAATATTGTATTTTGGTTCTTCAAACCAGTATTTCAAGTCCCACTCTTTGGCTTCGGGACTCTGGCCGGGGAAATAAAGCTGCATTCCCTTATTGTATGATTCGATTGGGGAAATTTCGTGAAATAAATTCTCTAAACCATCGCTCTTCAAACGCTTAAACGATTCGAGTTGGACTTCGATGAGATTGGGAAGTTTGAGCGTGACAGGAATACGCGCGTAGCTCTTTTTTGGCAATACAGACGTCATTCGACTCTCCTGACCGTATTTAATGCGGGGTGATTAAATCAATACCGCCCCACTCTGTCGTGGGACAAGCAATCTTGGATTATAAGCGAAGGGTTCAACATCAGTCAAGCGATTTCTCTTACCATTTTAGCGATTTCTTCTCCCACTTTATAGACTAAAATTACCAATGAAAGTTTACCACGCTTTCTAAGCATCCTGTACAGAAAAAATCGTCTCAACAAAATATTCTGGATATGTCCTTTGCGCAACTCGGCTTTCATACGCGGGTTTTCTTAGGCAGTCATTTATCGCCATCTAGGAGGCATCATGTCATTAGAAGAAGCACCACAAGTGAACGACAAACGAGAAATTTTTGGCTGGGCAATGTACGACTGGGCGAACTCTGCCTTTAGCACCACCATTGGGACGGTTTTTCTTGCGCCCTATGTAGCTGCCCTTGCCCGCAGCGCCGCCGAAGCCGCTGGGACAACAACTGTTTCTTTCCTCGGCATTCCCGTTGCACCGGACTCATTCCTTCCTTATATGATCTCGCTCTCGGTCGGCTTGCAGGTACTCTTCCTGCCCATTCTCGGGGCCATTGCAGATTACTCGCACATGCGCAAACAAATGATGCGCATCTTTGCCACCATCGGCGCGGTTTCCACGATCTTGATGTTCTTCGTCAGTGGCTCACTTTGGTGGTTGGGCGGTCTGCTTTACGTTTTGGCTAACCTGACCTTTGGTGCTGCAATTGTTTTCTATAACGCCTACCTACCCGACATAGCCACTGAAGACGAACGCGACCGCGTCTCGTCGTACGGCTGGGCAATGGGTTATCTCGGTGGCGGGATATTGCTCGCACTCAACCTCGCCTTCTATCTCTTTAGCGAAGATATTGGTGTTCCGGAAACACTTGCCATTCGTATCAATCTGGCATCCGCAGGAATCTGGTGGCTGGGATTCTCCTTTATCACCTGGAAACGCCTGCGCTCACGCAAAGCCTCCCGTGCCCTGCCCGCTGGCGAGACCTATGTCAAAATCGGCTTTAAGCAGCTTGGAAAAACCATCAAAGAGATTAAACATTTCCCTGAGACTCTCCGTTTTCTGGTTGCCTACTTCCTTTATAACGATGGTATTCAAACAGTCATCGCGGTTTCATCCACCTTCGCCGCCGCCCCGCTTATTCAAGGTGGTCTCGAATTGGACACATCCACACTGACCGCCGTCATCCTGATGATCCAATTTATGGCATTTGGCGGCGCGCTGCTCTGGGGCAAACTTGCCAAGTGGATGGGCGCAAAGCAATCTGTCGTACTTAGCCTTGTCATTTGGTCAGGTGTGGTCATCTACGCCTATGCCGGTCTCAAAGGCGAGAACGCCACCACCGAGTTCTTCATTCTCGGCGCATTTATTGCCCTCGTCATGGGCGGCTCACAAGCCATCAGCCGCAGCCTCTTCGCGCAAATGATCCCCTCCGGACAAGAAGCCGAATATTACTCCTTCTACGAGATCAGCGAACGTGGCACATCCTGGATCGGGCCGCTCGTCTTCGGTCTTGCCAATCAAATTTTCGGCAGCCTGCGCCCCGCTCTGCTCTCTCTAATTTTCTTCTTTGTGATAGGCTTGATCATCCTGCCCTTCGTTAAAGTGGATAAAGCCATCGCAGACGTCAAAGCTTACGACGCGGAACGCGCCTGATTTTAGCTTGCTTCCGTTAAATAAACGAGATGCCAAGCATTAGTGTTTGGCATCTTTTCGTTTAAAAACAACTTCATGCTATACTTTTTAATATGGGCAGGAAACAAACAGGAAATTAAATCATGCAATTTGTTTCGGGGTAACTAAAGGAGACAAAATAATGACACCAAACAACACATCACTAGCAAAAAATCTTAAATCAAAAAATGTACGTTTCTTTCATGCTATTAATATTGCAGATTTTACAGAATACTGTAGACAACACTCAATACTATCGAGGTCTATACTAACCGAAGCGTATAAAGACTACACAAGATTCTTTTCAGATAACGACGACATTAAACTCGGTGTCTGGGAGCGTACATTTGGCAATCTAAATGACTTTGGGCAATATTTCTGGAAATACGAGAGAGCCATTCCTAACGCTTATGGGCCTATCACAATCGTACTCAACAAACATTGTTGGAAAGCTTTAAAAGATATTCAAATCACAAGAAAAACTATAACAGCCGAGGATAATGAACCCATTTCAGGTTCTCAAATTGACGAGATATTTTCACTTATCAAAGGTCGTTATCAGCTAAAGAAGGGCTTTACAGCTGCTGAGGTCTCTACTAGCGACTCCCGTATATCACTAAAAGATTTGGCGTACATTTTGGTAGACCCTTTCAAAGTTGGGAAACAACCAATACGAAAGCATGTATTAAATATCCTAGAAGAAACGCGGTGTCTTGGTAATCTAGTGACAGAAAACCAAGTAATTGAAAGGCAAATACATTGTCCTATTCAAGAAAGCAGAATTAATCAGTTACTAGATTGGTCACGCGCCTTAGCAGGCAAACTAATAGACACTAATGAATCCTTACAAAACTCACTTCCTTCTGAGTTAGCAGAGTGGTTTAACGACCTTGAAGAGTGGAAGCAACATATTTTGGCATCATGGTTAACTTACACATTCAATGGAACATTACATTGGTTAGAATAACGCCATGCAATTCAACTTACTTCCTCTACTAAAACACAATAAAGAGAGCCTTCTCCTGCCACGAGAAGGCTCTCTTTGTTTCACTTTTCTACACCCCAAGCAAGTCTCGCAAAGCATCCATCGTCGCCGGAATGAGTTTCGGCGTCGGCATCGACTCGGCGATGATGCCGGGGTCTTTCATCCCATGCCCAGTACAGACGATGACGATCTTCTGGCCTTTGGGGTCAAAGCGTCCGGCTTCGATCTCGGCTTTTAAGCCTGCCAGCCCCGCAGCGGACGCAGGTTCCACCCAAACGCCTTCGCTCGCCAGCAAACGTTGCGCGGCGAGAATACTCTCGTCGCTTTGGGCAATGATGCGCCCACCCGATTCTTCGGCGGCTTCGAGAGCTTGTTCCCCACGTGCGGGTTTCCCGATTCTGATTGCAGTCGCAACGGTTTCGGGATTCTCTACGGGGTGCCCCAAAACCAGCGGCGCGGAACCAGCGGCTTGCACGCCCAAAATCCGGGGACGTTTCGTACCTTTCACTTCGGCGTATTGTTTGTAGCCAGCCCAATAGGCGGTGATATTGCCAGCATTGCCAACAGGCAAACAATGCCAATCAGGGGCATCGCCTAAAACATCACAAATCTCAAAAGCACCGCTCTTCTGCCCTTCAATACGATAGGGGTTAATCGAGTTAACCAACGCCAGCGGCGTCTGTCTGGTGATTTCAACGACCATCGTCAACGCATCATCAAAGGAGCCTTTGATCTGGATCACGTCTGCACCGTAGGCGATGGCACCGGCCAACTTCCCAGCCGCGACTTTTCCCTCGGGAATGAGTACCACAGCTCTCATCCCGGCGCGTGACGCGTAGGCGGCGGCGGAAGCGGCTGTATTTCCGGTCGAGGCACAGATCACGGTCTCGGCACCACGTCCGAGGGCCTCGCTAACCGCCGCTGTCATCCCTCTATCTTTAAATGAGCCGGTCGGGTTCAAACCTTCAAATTTGATATAGATTTCATCCGCTCCCAACTCACGCGTAAGACGCGGCATCGGGATCAGCGGGGTATTCCCCTCCAGCAATGCAACTTGCTGTGTGTGTTCGGGCAGGTCAAAGAGATGCCCGTAACGATCTAGAATTCCTTTGTACGACATCGAAGCTCCTCAAAAGATTGCATAAAAATTAACGGAAAGTGACCAGCACAAACCGAAGTGACATTATAATCCCCCGATAAAACCTTTCGGAGTAAAAATTTCATGAAAATTCATGTAAAAGTACCTGCAACAACAGCGAATTTAGGCCCGGGCTTTGATGCGCTTGGATTGGCGCTCAATTTGTGGAACGAAGCTGAATTCTCCTGCACAGATGACAGCCAAATATCAGTGACTGTGAACGGCGAAGGAGAGGAGAACCTTCCCAAGGATGCAGAGAATGCCATCGCAAAAGCAACCTTGATGATCTATGATCTGGCAGGGAAATCATGTGAAGGATTACGGATCGAATGCGTCAACCGCATTCCGCTTGGTTCGGGGATGGGTTCCAGTTCTGCGGCGATGTTAACCGGGATGCTCGGGGCGAACGGCTTGCTCGGTAATCCCTTTACAGATGAGGAAATCCTAAAGTTGGCTATCGAAACCGAAGGACACCCCGATAATGTTGCTCCCGCTATGTTGGGCGGATTGGTGGCTTCGATCGTGCACAAAGAACGTGTCATCTCGATGCGCCTCCCCACCAAGGCAAATCACGGGCCCATCCACACCACGGTTGTGCTGCCTGATTTTGATTTTCCGACCAGCGAGGCACGTGCTATTTTGCCGGAAGTCGTAGAGCGCTCGGATGCAATCTACAATATCAGCCGCGTGATCATGGTCACAGAAGCATTGCGAACAGGGAACATGGAGTTACTGGGCATCGCGATGAAAGACGGGCTACATCAACCTTATCGTTTGCCGCTCATTCCTGGGGCGATTGATGCGCTAAAAGCTGGCAAAGATGCCGGTGCAGCCGCCGTCGCGCTTTCGGGTGCGGGACCTAGCCTGATCGCATTCTCCCCTGAAAAAGACCCCGTAATTGGCGCAGCGATGAAAGCTGCCTTCAAGGTCGCTGGGATGGATGTGCGTATATTTGAGTTGGGAACAAGCTATGAGGGTGCGGAAGTGACGATTGTGGGGTAGCCCCAGCGAAGCGATGGACAGGGGGCTGAACGTTAGAATCAAAAAGAGCCACCTTCTTTTTAGAAAGTGGCTCTTTTATTATCCGCAAAGCCTGCCTTATAGTAGCGACTTCAGTCGCTTTTAACGGCTAAAGCCGTTACTACAAAGGTGATCGGAGTTAGCCTTCTAAAAGCATACTCATTTTCTCGATCGCCTTCTCGATATTCTCAATCGAGTTGGCATAGGAAAGGCGTAAGTAGCCTTCACCGTATTCACCGAAAGATGTGCCTGGTAAGAGAGCAATACCGGCTTCTTCGAGAATCCAGTTGGCAACTTGATCGGATGTTTTGCCGAGGCCTATGATATTGGGAAAGACGTAAAATGCGCCCTGCGGTTTTTGGCAGGTGACACCCGGCAGGGAATTCAATCCATCCACGATGACGTTACGACGTTTTTCGTATTCGGCGATGACGGCAGCGACCTGTTCCTGATCGCCCGTGATGGCTTCAAGACCAGCATATTGCGTGAACTCTGCCGTTGAACCAACGGAGTGTGTCATCAGCAAAGCAACGCGGCGCGCCAGCTCGACGGGCATAATGCCGTAGCCAAGCCGCCAACCAGTCATGGCGTAGGTTTTGGAGAAGCCATCCATGATAACGGTGCGTTCTGCCATGCCAGGCAACGCATAAATGGACGGCGCATCTTCCATGCCATCGTAGACGATGCGAGCATAAATTTCGTCCGAGAGTACCCAAGCATCGTATTTCTTGGCAGCAGCGGCGATATGCTCCAAGTCGGCTTTGGGGATGATGCCGCCGGTCGGGTTGCTGGGTGAATTGATAATGATGAGCTTTGTCTTCTCATTGACAAGCTTATCGAAAACATCCAGATCAAAGGAGAAGTCATTCTCTTCGACCAACGGCACGGGGACAGGCACGCCGCCTGCCACGCCGATCATCGCTTCGTAGGTCGGGAAGCCGGGGTTTGGGTAGATGACTTCGTCGCCGGGGTTAACGAGCGCCAGCGTGGGGAAGAAGATATTCGGTTTGCCGCCCGGGCTAACAACGACCTGCTCTGGCGAAATCTCAATTCCTCGTCGGGCAGATGCGTCCATAGCGATGGCACGTCGAAAGGCGGGCGTTCCGGCGGGCGGGGTGTAGCGCGTCTTCCCATTGGCAATGGCCCGCATCCCCGCAAGGCTGATATTCGAAAAGGTCTCGAAATCCGGCTGCCCGATCTCAAAATGGATGATCTCGCGCCCATCCGCTTCAAGCGCCTGGGCTTTTGCCAGCACCGCATACGCGCCTTCGGCTTTCAGGTGATTGGTGCGGTCTGCGTAGGTCATTAGAGTTTCGGCAGGACGATGGACTGCTGCCCCTGATATTTGCCTTTTTTATCGGCGTAGGAGGTTTCGCACTCTTCGTCGGCTTCGAAGAAGAGGACTTGTGCTAGGCCTTCGTTGGCATAAATTTTCGCAGGGAGCTGGGTGGTGTTCGAGATTTCAAGCGTCACGAAGCCTTCCCACTCCGGCTCAAAGGGCGTCACGTTGACGATGATGCCGCAGCGCGCATAGGTCGATTTGCCCAGACAAACGGTCAGCACGCCACGCGGGATGCGGAAATACTCAACCGAGCGCGCCAGCGCAAAAGAGTTCGGCGGAATGATGCAGGTTTCACCCTTGAATTCGACCATCGATTTTGGATCGAAATTCTTCGGGTCGACAACCGCCGAATAAACATTTGTAAAAATCATAAATTCATCGGCAACACGAATATCGTAGCCATACGACGAAACGCCGTAAGAAATCACGCCATCGCGCACCTGATTTTCGACGAACGGCTCGATCATTTTGTGCTCAATTGCCGTTTTTCTGATCCAATGATCTGGTTTTAGTCCCATAATTTTCTCCTTTTTTATCGCGCAATGCACGTTAGTTTATTCTTGAATGACAAAATTGGCGATGGTAACTTTTTGGGGATACACCTCCACGTAGCGCTCCCAATAGCCGCCTGCATAGGTAAAGCTAAGACGATATTGACCAGCGGGCAAATCACCGATAGCGTGGGATTCCTGCCAAGCATCATCAACCCCAACAGGCTCAGTTTCCGGGGCGTACGCTTCCAAACTTGCTACCCATTTAAGGGCAGACTGCTCATCCCCAACAGAATCCACGTTAAGCACCACCCGACGCACGCTTCCGTTTTGATTGACAATGCGCACGGCGATCGCACCATTCTGCGCATCGAGCGGCTCCAACCAAAGTTCGGGATTGCGCGTATCGCTATATCCCAGCCCGCCCAAACGGACTTCAAAATGCAGATGGCTACCAATCGCACGCCCCGTCCAACCGACTTCGCCGATGGACTGTCCAGCTTTAACAATATCCCCTTCTGCCACGCCGATCACCGAGAGATGCGCATAAAGCGTATAAAGTGGCTGAACAGAATCGCGCAGATCATGCTCGATGATGACCAGATTGCCGTAGAAACCTTCCCAAAACGAATAGGTTCCAGCTTTGTCTTCAGCGGCATAGACTACGCGCCCATCTGACGCAGCAAGGACAGGTGTTCCGCTGGCGTTGACAAATTCCACACCATGATGCGGCTCGCGCTGCCCGTCGATGGTTGAGCCATAGCGGTAACCAGGATGCACGGTGTTGACGTATTCTTCGCTAATCGGGCGCTCGAGCAAAAAGTGCCCATCTTCGATACAGACTTCTTCCGTAAGATAGCAGGGAATCGGCATTGCGGTAGGGATGATGGTCGCCGTAGCGGTCGGGACAGCCGTGAGAGTAGGCGTTAATGTGGGAGGGATTTCGGTTTTGGTCGCGGTTGGGGGAACGATTGTTGGTGGTAGCGTGGGCGTAGGTGCACAAGCGGTAAAGACAAATAAAATTACCAAAAGAAAGCAGGAGCGACCCTTCGTTCTGGAAAAAACAATTGTATTTCTCAAAGTAGTTTTGAATGATTTTTTCTTTTCCATTTCAAGCATAACGGGTCGCCCCTACAACTAAAAACTCAATCCGCCGCGCTCATCAAGCACATCCCGCAAAGCCACGTCAATCTCATCGGCTTTGGCTTCCAATGCCTTCAACGCTTCAACCAACTCAGCCGCTTTCACTTCATCCTTCAACGACGTGACGTTAATCCGCACGTTATACCCTGCCGATGTCAACGCCGCGCGCGCCATCGCCGCACCCGAAGCACCGTCTGTGATGGCGTTCGTATTGCCGAGGCTGGCGACTTTCAGCGCCAATTCCATTACACGCACGGCATTAGTAGCCGTCTGCAGAGGCACTTGTGTCGCATATAAGGTCGCATCCTGAATGGCTTGAGAGCGGGCTGACTTCTCTTCATCTGTTTCTTTCGGAAGCTTGAAGGCTTGCATGATCGCATCAAAGGAAGCCGCATCTTCGTCCACTGCGGCAGTCAGTTTTGCACGCAGGTCTTCGGCTTCAGCGAGCACGGCTTGCATCTCGTCTTCAACATCGGCATATTTCTTTTTGCCGATGCTCAAGCGAGCAACCATTGCAACAAGTCCCGCACCCATCGCACCCGCGTGCGCCGCAGCAGAGCCACCGCCCGGAGTTGGATTTTCATCTGCGAGAGCATCCAGAAAATCGACTTTTTCGCCCGAATCATAGAGCCGCGTTTCCAAGATTTGGCTTTTCTCGAACTGGTCAAGCTGCGTATACCAAACTGCCGCATCGACCAGAGCCTCCTGCGGGATCAAGCCGACCAACTCGCTGTGATGGATGGCGACGCCATAACGCTGCGCTTCACGGCGAATAAATTCGACCACGCGCGCGATTGGCGTCTTGCGGAAATTGGTCAGGTTCATCGAGACCTGTGCCATCCCATCAACGAGCACACCCATGCCCTTGACGAAAGCAAATCCGCCCGAAGAATGACGGACAGCCACACCGATCTTCTTGGCAATGGAGACATCATCTGTTGTCAAATAGACGTTGAAGGCGACCAGCGGATCACGCGCACCAATGACGGTTGCTCCCGTTGTGGGGATATGGTGCGGCCCCTCATCTGGAATCCGTTGCTCGGGCGTCCCGACTTCGGCTTTTAGCCCCTCATATTGCCCCTTGCGTACTTTTGCGAGATTCTCTCGTTCAGGGATTTTCGCCGCCTTCTCGTAAAAGAAAACGGGAATCTGCAATTCATTCCCCACGCGCGCACCAAGCTCATGCGCAAGCGCGACACATTCGTCCATCGTCACATCCGAGATGGGGACAAAGGGCACCACATCCGTCGCTCCGATGCGTGGATGTGCGCCCTCATGTTCATCCATATTGATGAGTTCGCCTGCCTTTTTGATAGCACGGAACGCCGCTTCAACGACGGGCTGGGGTGGTCCAGCAAACGTGAGTACCGTGCGGTTGTGGTCGTTATCGGATGAGCGGTCGAGCAGGCGTACTTCGGCAACCGATTCAACGGCGGCGACAATGGCATCCACCACTTCAGGGCGGCGGGCTTCAGAAAAATTAGGGATACATTCAACGATTTTTGGCATGGTTATCCTTTTACGATGCAATTAGATTTATAGTACGTTCAACATACGTTTTCAATTCAGGTTTATTTATTGATTGATTACCACCTGCTATATCAGCATGGTGGTCTTTTTTCGAGTAATTATTCAAGTCTGTAATTTCATCTAAAAAATCACTCATTCCTTGAAAAGCGGAATCACTTTTTAGAATTGATATTCCCGCCCCAAGCATCTCGTCCCCACGAAGTTTATTTGGGAACTTTACATACAAATAATTTTCAAGCACTAGACGAATACACATCTTAATTTCTATAGCATCCCCTTCATCAGTTTCGATAAAATCTCTCAGTTTCTTGTGATGTTTAAAATACTTGCGCTGTGTGTCTTTAAAAATATCCCAATTCTTAATGACACTTTGCCCGTTATCCATATCTATTTTTAGCGTACTAATTTTCCTCTTATCAGAGAACTCCCATATATTTTTCAGAAAATACATATCATGAGAGAAAACTATCACTTGTTTAGCTTTTTTGAACACTCTCATGATTTCTTCCCGTGTGTTATTCCTTCTTCCACTATCCAAGCTGGTCATTGGGTCATCAAATATCACAATCTTATTCGAAAGTTGTGGGTCGCTATTTATTTTCGCTAAGAAAAATGCTAATGCTAAAGCACTTTTGTCCCCAGCGCTTAAACTATCCTTGAAACACGGTTCATTTTTAGATGTAGAAACTTTTATATCTACACCATTAAGCTTCAATCCATACACCGCACTAGGATTTTGACCTGAATAAGAAACCTTCATTTCACTCAAACTAAAATCAACGCCAAATTTTTCTAAATGCTTATTTACCTTCTTTGCATTTTCAGGAAGAACGATTTTTACATATGCGTCTAATTTATTTTTCTTGTCTGTTTTTTCTGTTTCAAGATTAGTTTGATTAGTCTCTAAAATCTTAAACTCTTCACAAAGTTTATCTACACTCGGAAGGTATCGTTGACGAACTGCGTCTAATCGAACTAATTCTTCCTCAATGCTTTTTAAGTCACCTTTTCCAACCATACGACGAAAAACTTCAACATCATTATTGGCCCCATCCACCCATTTGTTAAAATTTATAATTGTTTGATGGATTTCACTAGATAAAGCACAAATCCTTTTTCGCTCAGTATCTGTCACCAAGTTCTCCAAAGGTTGCCCTATTTTTTTATTAAAAAGCTCTGTGAAAAAATTCTGGTATGAATCCCACTTTTCCATAAAAATGTCAAATTTCCACTCAAACTTCTTTAATTCTCCAATATATTCTTTCCACCTGTCAAATACAGCTTCATTCTCTTCAAAATTTCGTTGAATTTGTAATACCTTTCTTTGTGAAAAATACTCATCTATTTCTATTCTCTCGGTATGAATTTCTCTTTTAAAATCAGCATATGCTTTACTAAAATACTCTCTGTAGGTTTTTATTAAGCCTTCAGATTGGAGAACCGATTGCCCACAAAAAGGACAAGTAACCCCATCAAAGTACTTATATCCACTTTCTAGCCATATCTCCCCATTATTATCTAGGCAATTATCAATATGGTAGGTTATTTTACTTTCAACATCCAATGACATATCTTCTAACTCTTTTATTAGAGTTTCAAAGTATTTATCAAGCTCCAATTCTTCCAAATCTGCTTTAGAAAAAATAGGTATGGACTGAATAACACCTTGCCTTTTAAGAATTTCGATTTTTTTCTTTGTCTCCGAAATTTTAGTGTTAATATTTTTTATATTTGATAAGTATACAAATTCCTTAATTTCCCCTCTCCAAGCAATTTGTTCTTCTATTTCAGATCCCTTATCTTTAATTTCGTCAACCTTGTTTTTTATATTATTAACGAGCGACTCTACTTCCTGTGCTAATTGAACCCCAGCATCCCCCACTACAAAATAATAAAGATTCTTCTTATGTTCATGAGCAACGGTTTCGCCAGAATACACATTTTCGTTTACAAACTTATCATCAAATATTTCAATGTCTGAAAACGACCCATCCCAACCTTTTCCTTCCTGATATTTGTAGGTTTTATCTAAAAGAAGTTCAACCCCAGCTTTACTGTCAGGGTTATTTACAGTCTTTCTAGGGACAATATAAATATCGTCATTGGTAGATAGGGAGCGAAAAATTGATGCTAAAGTAGTCTTCCCAAGACCATTATCTCCGTACAACAAGGTTAGGTCTTTAAAATCAACATTACCTGCTGTTTTGAAATCATCAAACTTTCCAATATTCTGAATAGAAATAACTTTCTTTAGCATCAAGTGCCCCTTTCAAAAATCTACTTTTTAATTTTCGCTCATCTTGTTTCAATTAAAGTACTTCATCCAACGCACCGCTGGTGACCAGTTCACGCACGGCGGCCAGATAGTCATAGAGTACGGTATCTTCCTCAATGAAAGGCACTACTTCACGGATGCACGCAAAAAGCGGCGCTGTGCCTTTGCCAAGTTTTGCGTCTGTGCCAATTTCCTGACGACGAAAATCAATGCCTTGTGCGGCGGCCATTAATTCGGTGGCGAGGATGTGGGTCACATTCTTCGTAATCTGACGCAGTTTCAAGCCAGCGGTCAAGCCCATGCTGACATGGTCTTCAACATTTGCCGAAGTCGGGATGCTATCCACGCTGGCGGGATGAGCGAGCACTTTGTTCTCTGTGGCGAGCGCGGCAGCCGTATATTGCGTAATCATAAAACCGGAATTCAAGCCGCCTTTATTGGTCAGGAAGGCGGGTAAGGTGTGGGCGTTGCTACACTCGTCCGTCAGGCGCATGATGCGTCGCTCGGAAATATTGCCGAGTTCGGTCATTGCGATAGCGAGATAATCCATCGCAATCGCAAGCGGCTCACCGTGGAAGTTTCCGCCTGAAAGAACAGTGATTTTTGGGAGACCCGAAAGGTTTTCTTTTGATTCCGTGCTGAAAGGTTGATTTTGCTCGACAGAATTTCCTTCAACATTGCTTCCGATGAAACCTTTCGGGTCTGCTTCATCTTCTATAAAAATAAGCGGGTTATCGGTGACAGCGTTCAATTCAATTTCCATCACCCAGCGTGTGTACGCAATTGCTTCGCGCACCGCGCCGTGCACTTGCGGCATACAGCGCAGAGTGTAGGCATCCTGCACATTGCTGGGATCATAATGACGCGTAAACTCGCTACCTTCAAGCAAGTCACGCAGATGTTTGGCTGTGCTGACCTGACGAGGGAAAGGGCGTAAATTGTGAATACGCTCATCAAATGCGAGCGGCGTACCATTTAAAGCCTCAAGACTGAGTGTCCCTGCCGCATCCATTACACCACAGAGCCGCTCAGAAAGATGCACTTGCAACGTGCCGATAGCGCACATCACGGTCGTACCATTGGTGAGCGCCAACCCTTCTTTTGCAGCTAATTCCACAGGCTCGAAGCCCGCGCGCTGCAAAGCCTCCGCGCCAGAAATAATCTCGCCCTGATATTCGGCAGTGCCCATCCCGATCATCACCAGCGCCATGTGCGCCAGCGGGGCAAGATCGCCGCTCGCGCCGAGCGACCCCTTTTCGGGAATTTGGGGATGAATCCCCGCATTGAGCATACCGACGAGCAAGCCCAGGGTCGAGGGGCGTATCCCGGAATGGCCTCGGGATAGCGTATTTGCGCGGATGAGCATAATCGCCCTTGTCGTCGGGATGTCATAGAAATCCCCCGTGCCGACCGCATGACTCATGATGATATTTTTCTGGAGTTTTTTGACATCTTCAAGCGGGATAACTTTATCCTTGAAGGCGCCAAATCCCGTTGTGATGCCGTAGGCAACCTCCCCACTCGCTAGGAGGGATTGCACCGCATCCGCCGCCCTTTGAACCTGCTTCTGTGCATCAGCGCCGATCTCAACCTTTGGCTGCCCAGCTTCGCCATACGCTACCCGAACAACTTGCCCGATTGTGAGTGATTGTCCATCAAGAAGAATTTTTTCTGTCATTTAGACCTCGTTTTTTGGAATGCGCCTATTATCCCACATCGCTTTTCCAAGCGCATATATTTTAAGAAGAAAGAGACCGCCATTTGACGGTCTCTTTGCGTAAAAAATCAATCCACTAAGGGCATAGATCCGGACAATCGTTGATGAACATGTACTCAGGGTACTGATAAACGGGTTGATCCGATCCTGGGTCTAAGATCACCAGACTAAAAAAGCGAGGCTGTGCATTAACACAGTTATTCAAGCGCCAAAGATTGGAGACGGTCTTTGTTCCGGCTTCATCAAACTGCAACCATTGTTTCGTTTGCTTCACAATCTGTCCATCGTTTTCTCGCTGATAGAACTGGTAGCGAATTTTCTTTGGCCCATTCACAGTAACTTTGGCATAGATGGTTCGGTCGACATTTGCAGGGCAACCATTTTCTGGCTCGCGCACCATGTAATATTCCACCGAGGTAATACCGTACTCAATATCATCTTGATTACGCACATCAACACTGACAGAGATCGGCGCATTTAACGGTCCCACACCAAAAATATAACCGGAACGAGAACGCATTTTCCAGTAACCAGTATAGGTGCCGGGAGTGCTCGGTGCCAGCAACTGGATCGGGAGCTCAATAGATTCTCCTGGCTGAACAATATCAGGGAAGGGATATTCAACATAGCCCCCCATCAAATCGCCACTCCAGTAGAGCAGTTCATATTCCTGGTTCCAGGTGCAATCACCATTATTCTGGATATACCAGCGTTTAAAGAAATATTCACCCGTCTCCAGTATCGTTCCATCAGGGATGGTCTCACTGACCAAATTCGCAACCAGACACCCTTCCGGCGCGATCTCCGAGACAGCCGTTTCAGAGGGAACTGCTTCAACTAGTGTAGGCCAGGGAGTGTCACTGGGAATTACTTCCACGGTTTCAAGAACGGGGACAGGCGCTTCTTCAGTAAAGCGCGCCTCAACCGTTGCGGCAGCAGAGGTTGAGATCGCGTTGATGTCATCTTCTGATATGGAGGGCGTACAGCCGAACAAAACCAGAACAGACACAATCAGCATGGCATAAATTTTCTTATTCATATTTTTTCCTTTACCAAGCGTTTCAGCTTTAGCTTTGGCGCTGGTATTATACTGATTTTTAGCTGGATGCCTAGTGGTTAAACTATACGCAAAGGCGTCGTTTTCCCTGCACTCAGCCTTCATTTCGCGTATAATCCAGACATCCATGACTAACGAACCCCTCATTTCCCGCACGCAGCTACTCATCCACAATGGCGACGACGCCGACGAAAAATGGATCGCCCACAACGGTATCGTCTACGACGTGACGGATTGCCCAAACTGGCGCGGCGATCTGCATCGTAACCTGCACTTCCCCGGACAGGATTTAAGCGGAGAGTTAGACGACGCTCCCCACGCGGAGGAAGTTTTTGGCCGCCCCTGCATTAAGATCGTCGGCAGGTTGGCAGAGGAACAACGTCACCGCACATAAAGACAGAAGTGCATAGGCAAATTTATCCGACAACACTACAATTTAATGGTAAAAAATGAATAATCCAAGTAAACCCGTGCAATATCAGTTCTTTCACAATGAAAAAAACGAGCCAGTCAATTCTCATGTCATCGTCGAAGCGCCAGTCTCGCTCACGATCAACGGCGAGGTTTGGCTGACCTTCATGTGCACGCCCATCCAGCTCGAAGCCCTCGCCGTCGGCTTTCTCTTCAACGAAGGCATCATCAAGGATTTTAGCGAAGTCGCTGATGTGCGTGTTTGCGAGCATGGCGACAATGTGGATGTCTGGCTCACGCACGCTGCCGAACAACCCAAACAATGGACGCGTACATCTGGCTGTACGGGCGGAAAAACATCCGTCGATGCTTCGACAAAGCTCAGCGCCGGGACGCACGCAAGTCATGGGCTTGCTGACCGCCAAAATGACGTAGTGCTCAGCCCTGAGAAAATTCCCGCTCTGCTGGCGCTGTTGGATGACGACCAAACGCTTTACCGCCAGACGGGCGGCGTCCACACTTCCGTGCTGACAGATGGCGAACATCGCATTTTGGCGGCAGAAGATATCGGGCGACATAACACCCTCGATAAACTCGCCGGGCAGATGCTGATGGACGGTATCCAGCCCAAAACACGCGTGATCCTGACGACAGGACGGATCAGCTCCGAGATGATGCAAAAAGCAGCCAAGTTGGGCGCATCCGTCGTCATCTCCAGAACATCGCCAAGTTCGATGTCGGTCGAAATCGCCGAAGAGCAGGGCATCACCCTGATCGGCTACGCCAAACGACATCGGTTTAATGTGTATACACATCAGGAAAGGTTGACAGCCTCTGAGCGGAAGGTGAACGAAGTGAATCTGTAGTCGAAGAGCAGCATTTGTAAGAACCGTCCTTCGACTTCGCTACGCTCCGCTCAGGAACTGGCAACTTTCCAAAAGGAAAAACTATGACCAATCGTAAAATCCGCTACACCCCCATTCAGCCCGAAATTGTGGAGATCGCTGAAGAGCATGGCGCACAGCCCGAAGCGCTGCTCGAAGTGTTAACGGACATCCAAGCCGAACGGGGCAGGCTATCACAAGAAGATTTGACCGATGCTGCGCGTGCCATTGGCGTGCCAGCCCATCGCGCCTATGGTGCGGCGACCTTCTACTCGCTGATGTCACTGGAGCCACAAAAGAATGTTGTGCGCGTTTGCGACGGACCCGTCTGCTGGCTGAGACGAGCTTCGGAAACGAAAGCTGCCATAGAAGCCGCCGTAGACGGTGACTGGACGGTAGAGCGCACCTCCTGTTTGGGGCTGTGCGACCATGCCCCGGCTGTGCTGGTCAACGATGAGCAGGCAGGACCCGTTCAGCCCGAAGATGCCGAAAAGCTCATCGCGGGCTGGCGTGGCGTTCCGGTGGAATATACCCAACCCCGCAAAGGCGAAAAACGTGTGATGACCGCGCTGATCGGAAAGATCGACCCCGATTCGATTGATGATGCGCTCGCCAATGGCGTTTACGCTGGCTTGAAAAAAGCACTGGAGCATGAGCCGATTGGCGTGCTCTCAGAAATAGAAGAAGCCGGTTTGCAAGGACGCGGCGGCGCAGGATTCCCCGTTGGGCGCAAATGGAAATTCGTCGCAGCGGAGAAAAATACGCCACGCTATATGGTCTGCAATGCAGATGAATCAGAGCCCTTGATCTTCAAGGATCGCGTACTGATGGACACCAATCCGCATCAATTGCTCGAGGGAATGACCATCGGCGGCTATGCCTGCGGCGCATCGGAAGGCTGGATCTACATTCGCGGTGAGTATGAATATCAGGCTCGTCGTCTGGAAAAAGCAATTGAACAAGCGAAAGAGAAAAACCTGCTCGGCGAGAATATCTTAGAGAGCGGCTTTTCGTTCAATATCCACGTTCATCGTGGCGCGGGGGCATATATTTGCGGCGAAGAAACTGCATTGCTCGAATCACTCGAAGGCAAACGGGGTGAACCGCGTTTACGCCCACCCTATCCCCCACAAGAAGGTTTTCGTGGACAACCAACCGCTGTCAACAATGTTGAAACATTTTGCGCGGTGCCGCACATCATCAAAAACGGTGCGGAATGGTGGCGTAATCTGAGCGACGACCCGACTCCCGGCACAAAGGTTTATATGGTGCTGGGACATGTCAACAACCCCGGTTTGTTTGAAGCGCCCTTTGGCTTAACCCTGCGCGAGATCATCGAAGACTACGGCGGTGGGATGCAGCCCGGATCACAGTTCAACTTTGCGCTCTGCGGTGGCGCTGCCGGGACGATCGCTCCCCCAGCGCTGATGGAAAGCCACATTGACTATCACTCCGGTCCGCTCAAGGGGCTGCACCGCGATGAACCCGCCGACAAAAAACGCTGGACGGAAGTGATCTCGATGGGCGCAGGCTCATTCCTGATCTGCGACCAGAATGTTTCGCCCGTCGGCATGTTGCGCGAGTTGTTGCATTTCTTCGCTGCCGAATCATGCGGAAAATGCACTCCCTGTCGCGTGGGCACCTGGCGTGCACTGGAAATCCTGAATCACATGTCTGAAGGAAAAGGGCAGAAAGGTGATATTGATGAGTTGCGCTCCTTAGCCAGCTTGCTACAAGACTCATCCTTCTGCGGGCTGGGACAATCCGTTTCAATCCCGATGAACTCTGCCCTGACACACTTCGCCGCAGACTTTGCCCGTGCGGAAACGGTTGATAAAAAATAGAGAAAAGGATTTAACACAAAGCGCACAAAGATTCTCAAAGAAAAACTTTGTGGCTCCTTCGTGACCTTCGTGTTTAAAAATTACTCTTCAAAAACTATGGACGAAAACATCAACAAAGCACGGTTTGGACTTTTACTCGGCATCGGTGTCGGGATTGCTCTTGCCTCGGCGACTGACAATATCGGCGTCGGCATTGGGGTTGGAGTGGCGTTGGCGGTGGCTTTCTCGCAGGGATTACGAAGCGAGAAGAAAGATGACAAGCATCAAGATGAGAGCGGAGATTGAGTAGGACGAAGTCCGTATCGAAATCGAAGCAGTTTTCGAGAACAGAAAGTGTGGTTTCGATACGCCCTTCGCTTCGCTCATGGCTACTCAACCACCATTGAAAAGAAAAGGTGATGTATGACAATTAACTTCAAACTGAACGGAAAAGACGCAATTGCCCAGGACGGGCAAACCATTTTGCAAGCGGCGGCGGAGAACGGGATCGAGATCCCGACGCTCTGTTACCACAAGGATTTGAACCCAACCGGCTCTTGTCGCATGTGCGTGGTGGAAGTGAAGGGAGGGCGCTTCCTGCAAGCGGCGTGCGTCACGCCCGCATCGAACGGGATGGAGATCGAAACCCACAGCGAAAAAGCGATGCACGACCGCAAGCTAACGCTTGAGATGATGCTCGCCAACCATCCACAAGATTGCATCACCTGCGAGGCGAACGGCGCTTGCGAACTGCAAGACCTTGCCTACGAGTACAAGGTCGAAGTGCCGAGTTGGGGCAGCAAAGGGACACGCTATCCCGTCAACAGTGACCCCAATCCCTTCATCCGTGTCGACATGAACCGCTGTATTTTGTGCGGACGCTGTGTGCAGGCTTGCGCCGAAATTCAGGTGCGGGATGTGTGGGGCTTCGCCGAGCGCGGTTTCGACAAGATCGTCGTGGCAGGGGCGGACGTGCCCATGCTCGAGGCAGGCTGCGAAAGCTGCGGTCAGTGTGTGGCGTATTGTCCAACGGGGGCGCTGGAGAACAAGCTCAATTACGGCATCGCCCGTGCCAAAGATGTGGAAAAAGTGACCACGACCTGTACCTACTGCGGGGTTGGCTGCCAATTCGACTTCTTGGTCAAAACCGATGCAGTCTCTGAGCGGAGCGTAGCGCAGTCGAAGAGCGGGTCTAACGGAAGCCATCCTTCGACTACAGGCTCAAGTGCTGTCGCCTTCCGCTCAGGAACTAGGCGGATCGTCGGCGTGGAGTCGAACCCCAACGCCCCCGTCAATGGGATGGCGCTCTGCGTAAAGGGTCGTTATGGCTACGACTTCATCCATCACGAGGAGCGCTTAACGAAACCACTCGTCCGGCGGTATTTGCTTGAAAACGGGAGCAAGCCCAAAGGTCAGCTTGCATCCGGCGAGAATCCACTTTGGGATTGGGTAGAAACCTCCTGGGAGCAGGCACTGGATATCGCCGCCGAGAATCTCGCATCTGCCCGTGACACACACGGCGCAGACAGCATCGGCATCCTGACCTCCGCAAAATGCACCAACGAAGAAAATTATCTGATGAACAAGTTCGCCCGCCAGGTGGTCGGGACGAATAATATTGACCACTGCGCCCGCCTCTGACACTCCAGCACCGTAGCCGGTCTGGCTACTTCAATGGGTTCCGGGGCGATGACCAATTCGATGGACGATATTTCGCAGCAGGCGGAAGCGTTCTTCATCATTGGTTCGAATACAAGTGAGCAGCATCCCGTTTTCGGGACCATGCTGCGACGGGCTGTCCGTTTTCGTGGGGCAAAGCTGATTGTGGCAGACCCACGCCGCATCGACATCGTCGATTTTGCAACGCTGCATCTGCGCCATCGCACGGGCACCGATATTCCGCTGGTGAATGGCTTGATACACATAATTTTGAAAAATGGCTGGGAAGACAAAGCCTTTATCGCCGAGCGCACCGAGAATTTTGACGAATTCTACGAAACTGTGATGCGTTACACACCCGAACTGACCGAAGAGATCACGGGCGTACCGCAGGCGAAACTCTACGAAGCCGCTGAGATCATGGGCAATGCCAAACCGATGGCAGTCATGTGGGCGATGGGCATCACCCAGCATATCACCGGCGTGCATAATGTTTTCAGCCTTGCCAATTTGCAGATGGTGTTGGGCAATATGGGCGTGCCCGGCGGCGGCGTCAATCCGCTGCGTGGACAGAACAACGTCCAGGGCGCCTGTGATTTGGGCGGGCTGCCGAATGTCTATTCCGGCTATCAAAAAGTGACCGACGAAGCCGTGCAAAAGAAATTCGAGCAGGCTTGGGGCGTGCCGCTCAACCCCACGCTCGGCAAAACTGCCACCGAACTGGTGCCCGGCATTCTCGAAGGCACGACCAGTGCCCTGTATGTGATGGCGGAAAACCCCGTCATGTCGGAGCCTGACACGCACCACGTGCGTGAGAGCTTTGAAAATCTCGACTTTATGGTTTTGCAGGAAATTTTCCCCACCGAAACCGCCGTCTACGCCGACGTGCTCCTGCCCGGCACGTCCTTCGCCGAAAAAACCGGCACGATCACGAATACCGAACGGCGCATCCAGATGGTGAACGCCGCCATCCCGCCAATTGGTGACAGCCGTCCGGATTGGCAGATCACCGCCGAATTGGGACGTCGCATGATGGCAAAACGTGTGGTGGATATCGACGCCGCCTACGCTGGATGGCATTACAACTCCCCGGCCGAGGTGATGATCGAAGTCGCTGCCCTGACCCCGATCTATGGCGGCGTGAGTCATACCCGACTTCAATCTGGTGAGCGCATCCAGTGGCCGTGTACCGGTCCCGAGCACCCCGGGACTCCCATCCTGCACGTCGGAAAGTTTTCTCGTGGCTTGGGCAAATTCCACGCTGTCGAGCATATCCCACCTGCCGAGCAAGTGGACGAAGAATATCCCTTCGTGATGAGCACGGGACGGGTACTCTATCACTGGCACGGCGGCGAAATGACCCGCCGCACGAACGGCTTGACCAAAGTCTACGGCGACGCCATGATCGAACTCAACCCCGAAGACGCCGAACGCATGGGCGCCACGGACGAATCCTACATCAACGTCACATCCCGACGTGGCACCATCCAGGCCCAGGCATGGATCACCCAACGTGTCCCGCCCGGCATGGTCTACGCCAACTTCCACTTCCCCGACTCGTCGGCGAATATCCTGACGCAAGCGGTTTTAGACCCAATTGCGAAGATCCCGGAGTATAAGGTTACGGCGGTTAAAGTTGAAGTTACTGGGTAATTGGGGATTGGGTAATTAGGAAAAAGGAAAAGCCCTTCGAGATGGTGAGTCTCGGAGGGCTTTTTGATTGCATGAGCATTGAGTGCGTCGCACCTTCATCGATGGGTATTTAACCGTTAAACGGAGAATGTTCAAGCTGGAGCAAAAGTCCGTCTGTAAAGGTGCGACGCACTCCTGCACTTGACTTAAAACAAATAACGCCGCAACTCCTTCGTCTCTTTCTCCGACGGAAAATAATCCATCACAAACGCTCTGTATTCATCAGGCGAGCCGAAATTTTCTCGCACAAATTCTCGGTCAATGAGCGTTCCGTTTCTTTCCTCCACAAACTCAAGATAATTTGAATAATGCCATTGCTCAGGTCTTTTCACCATGTCCGCTTCAACGGGATTTCGGTGAATATAACGGCAAAGATGCAAGAGATGTTTATCACTGTCCACCATAATTGCTTGAAAAGGACCTTCAAAAAGCGTGCCAGAGAGCTTGTATTTATAATTGAAGCGCTTGGGGTAAATATTGAAAACTGCCTGCATAAAATCATTGATCTTTGCTTCACTATTTTGGCGTAAAAGGAAGTGATAGTGATTATCCATCAGGCAATAGGCAATCACTGAAATATCAAACTCAATTCTCTTTTCCTGAATTAAATTCAGCAGCATGACGTAATCCGCATCACTGCGAAAAATATTCGCTTTATGCGCACCACGATTGTAGACATGATAGTAATGATTGGGAAGAAATGGGATATTTCTTTTTGCCATAAAAGCCTCCTGCCAAGACGAGTGCGTCGCACCTTAATCCCCAAGCATCTGTGCGTTAAACGGACAATTTTCGGGCTGCTACAAAAGACCATTTACAAAGGTGCGATGCACTCACACTCCCTCATTTTAACCCAAACCGCATCCCGCCCGGCATGGTCTACGCCAACTTCCACTTCCCCGCCTCGTCAGCGAATATCCTGACGCAAGCGGTACTTGATCCGATTGCGAAGATTCCGGAGTATAAGGTCACGGCGGTGAGGGTGGAAAAAGCCAGGGATTAGTTGATTAGGAATTAGGAAAAAGGAAAGCCCTTCGAGATTTTGCAAAGCACTCTAAACGGAGTGAAGGAGTGGTCTCGGAGGGCTTTTTAGTTTTTGGAGAATTATTTTATGGTTCATCTGCGCTCATAGCACAACGGAAGCCATAGTTCATATATTGACTCTCGGGAGGCAGCCATAGACGAACAGTGGTGGAGATGCCATACTGCGTATTCCAAGCCCCCCCACGCAACACCCGATACTCACCAATATCTGGTCCTAAGGGGTTTGATGCAGACGAAACAAGGTAATAATCACTTGCATACCAATCAGCAACCCACTCCCAAACATTACCGACCAAATCATATGCTCCATAAAAGCTTTGTCCCTTCTTGTAATGACCCACTTCGGTCATATCCCCAATATCCCCTTGATAGTTAGCGTAACTGCTGTTAATTTTATCATTTCCCCAAGGGTATTTTTCTTGAGCTTGCACATCGTCATTCCACGAAGCAGCCTTTTCCCATTCGGCTTCTGTAGGTAAACGACGATTTGACCAAGAACAGTAACTATTAGCAGCTTCCCATGAGACATAGATGACAGGATAATTATCAAAATCATGGTTTTCATAATAAATCTCTTGAGAGTATGATTTATTACTATACGGAGGGAAACACTCTCCTGCGGCTACACATTTCCGATACATAGCATTCGTTACTTCGGTCTGGTCAATCCAATAGGCATCCAAATAAACTGTGTGCACGGGCTTTTCATCATCTTTGCCATCATCTCTGCCCATCTGAAACTCTCCAGCAGGGACATAGACCATCGTCATGCCATCTTTTTCTGAAACTAATTTGCTGCCTACACCCAAAGAATTAAATCTATCCTTCAACAAATACCAACCACCAATAGCAATAATACCAATAGAAATAATATTGACTATCCATATCATTCGAGCTGTGCTTTCTCTAGCTGTTTTTATATTAAGTTGCTCTTCAAGTTCACCTATCTCTACTTGACCCTGAATTTGCTTTGTTGGTTTTTTCTCAATCTCACGTTCTTCACGATCCACCTTTTCCCACAGGGCCTGTTCGGCAGCCACTTTTCTTTCTCGTTCTTCTTCGGCTTCTTTTTCTAAACGAGCTTTTTCTTCAGCTTCTCGTTTCTCTTTCACAATACGCTCTTGCTCTGCTTTTTCTGCTGCTTCACGGGCTACTTTTTCTTTACGCTCTTTCTCTACTTGTTCTTTACGTTTCTTTTCAGCAAGTTCTTCTTTTTGTTTTTCAGCCTTTTCCTTGAGAATGGCAGCAACATCTATCCCCAGCTTTTTCGCCCGTAACTTCAAACTACCCAACAAACGCCCGTACGCCCACTCTTTGCGCCCTTCAGGAAAATTATCCACATAATGCCATGAACGCAAACGGCGGGGCAAAGGGCATTCATTCAAACGCATCGGCAAAATGAAATTTGTACCTTCGGGTTTGTAATCTGCCATATTCAAAATGAGCCGTATTTCACGTTGAATATAGCCTTCTTTGCTGATTGAATTATCCGAGAGAAAAACCAGCACCGCATCTGTCTCTTCGACGGCTTTCTCGATCTCCAAATCCCAATCCTGCCCGGGGAAAAGCTTCTCCTCGTCCAGCCACGGGTCGATCCAGCCCTCGGCTTTCAAGCGAGCATAAATCTCCCGCACGGCAGGTTTATCGTGCGAAGAATGGCAGAGAAAAACTTTTAGTTTGCGGGTGGGGTCGGCGGTCATATTTGTCCCAGCTTGTGGTGTGTGGTGATGGGAAGATTATACCTGACAAGATGCGATGCGTCGCACCAGCCAGTCAGATTCTATCCGTTAAATAGAATCGGATTTAGGCTCGAACAAATTCCATTAAACCTGGTGCGACGCATCCCCGTCCCCTGTCTCTCTATCATCAATCCCAAAACAAATAATGGCGTAATTCTTTCTTGGTCTTTTCAGGTGGCGAATACGCCATCACAAAATCTTGATACTCTTCCGGCGTGCCAAAATTCTCCCACACAAAATCACGGTCAACGAGTTCACCATCTCTTTGCCCGATAAACTCCAGATAATTCGAGTAATGCCATTGCTCCGGTCTTTTCACCATGTCCGCTTCAACAGGATTGCGATGAATATAACGACAAAGATGCAAAAGATATTCGTTTCGATCAATAAAAATTGCCTTGAATACACCTTCAAAGAGCGTGCCAGATAAACCATATTTCCGATTAAAAGTTTTTGAGTAAATATTGAAAACAGCTTGCATGAACTGGCTGATGGTCGCATCCCCATTTTGGCGTAGTAAAAGATGATAGTGATTGCCCATCAGGCAATAAGCAATTACCGAAATATCAAACTCGTTGGATTTCTCTTTGAGCAATTTCAACAAGGAAACATAATCGCGATCATCACGAAAAATATCCGCTTTATGTGCGCCACGATTGTAGATATGATAATAATGATCGGGGAGAAAAAGAACTTTTCTGATCGCCATAAGACCTCCGCTTTTCGAAGAAAATTATACCGTGACAAGAAGCGGTGCGTCGCACCAGCTAATCAGTTTTTATCCGTTAAACGGAAGCAGGTTTAGGCTAGAACAAATTCCATTAAACCTGGTGCGACGCACCCCCATCGCCCAACCAAAACTTTCGCAACCAAACGTTAAGCATCTCCTCATCCATTCATGCTACAATTTGCCCATGCGCAAGATACTTCTTCTCACATTCGCCGTATTTCTGCTGGCAGCCTGCGCCGCCCCGACCGAAGAACCGCCCAACTGGGATGAATACGATCCCTTTGGGGAAGGCGGTCAACAAGGCACGGTGCCACTTTCCGAATTACTGCCGCCTACGCGCGCGGCGGGCACCCCCATCTCCACGCCCACGCAAAACGCGCCGCGCTATGCCCCAGCAGATGAGCAAGGCCCCGGCTTCAAGATCATCCCCGATTCAGAGTTGGTACGCGGTCCCGCCAGCCTGCTGCTGAACATGGATATTTACCTGAAGACCAGAAACGGCTACATCAAAACCTATACAGAAGAAATCGACGGTGAAATGTACAGCGGAATCGAGATCATCGACCGCATCTCGCACGAATACTCCATCAACCCGCGCCTGTTGCTGGCGTTGATCGAATACCAAAGCGGCTGGATCACCCAATCTGCTGTCGACGAGACCGTCTATCCCCTGCGCTTCTACGAAGAATGGCGTGCAGGATTGTATCGACAGTTGATCTGGACAGCCAACGAACTCAATCGCGGCTACTACCTCTGGCGTGCCAACGCCGTCACCGAGTGGACGCTCGTGGATGGAGACGTGGTCGGCATTAACCCGAACATCAACGCCGGGACGGCTGCGCTGCAAAACTACTTCGCCCTGCTCTACACCCGTGATATTTGGGAATACGATGTCAGTGAAGAGGGGTTCTTTGCCACCTATGAAAATCTTTTCGGCTACCCCTTCGACTATGCCATCGAACCCATCGTTCCCCTTGATCTGACCCAGCCCCACTTGGCTCTACCCTTCGCACGCGGAGAAACCTGGTACTTCACCGGCGGCCCGCATGGCGGCTGGGATAATGGCTCCGGCTGGGCTGCACTCGATTTTGCCGCCCCCGGCGAACTGACTGGCTGCGTCCCTGCCGAGGCTTGGGTACGTTCCGCATCTACGGGTGTGGTCGTCCGCTCGGAGAACGGGGCTGTCGTCGTCGATCTGGACGGAGATGGCTACGAAGAAACGGGCTGGAGTTTGCTCTACATGCACATGGGGACAGATGGGCGCGTCAAAAACGGAACCCAGTTACAGGTCGGGGATCGTATCGGTCATCCCTCCTGCGAGGGTGGTTTATCCAATGCCGCCCATCTGCACTTCGCACGCCGTTATAATGGCGAGTGGATTCCCGCTGATGGACGCCTGCCCTTCAATCTCGATGGCTGGATCTCGAGCGGCACCGGCACAGAATATGACGGCTACCTGACCCATGGCGAAGACTTCGTCGAAGCCTGGGACGGGCAAAATCCGCTCAATCAAATCACAAGGTAAAGCAAGCCTCGGCTTGCGCTCTCAAAAATGAAAAAAGTTTTTATTCTTATCCCAATTTTGGCGCTGCTTATGGGCGCATGTGGACAAGCGCCGCCGCTCTGGGGCACCTACCAAACCCCAACCGCCGTGGTCTATGCTCCGCGTGATGCGGCACAACCTGCCGTACCAACCCTGACCGCCCCCCCCATATTCCCGACGGCTACTCTCGAAGCGCCTGTCGCTACAGCAGCCAGCCCCACCCCAACCGAAGCGGTAGCCGCGCTCACCGAGCAGAGCAGCAACCTGCCCACGGTGGATGGCCCCACGCGTTTCTACTACTCACAATCCGGCGACTCGCTGGACGTGGTCGCCAGCCACTTCGGCGTCAACGTCGAAGAGATCGGCGCAAATAGTGAACTCCCTGCACCAAACGCATTGCTCGACCCGGGCACACTGCTGATCGTGCCGGATATTCTCGAAGAAACAACCCCCGCCACCGAAGTCTTCCCGGACAGTGAAATTGTCCTTTCCGCGACCAGCATCGGTTTTGATACCATCGCCTACGTAAAAGAGGCGGGCGGCTACCTGAACAAACATCAGGACTATCTCGGCTCAACTGGCTGGACAAGTGGCGCTGAGGGCGTACGACGGCATGCCTTCGAAAACTCCTTCAACCCGCGCCTGCTTTTAGCACTAATCGAATACGAATCCGGCTGGCTGCTGGGCGACGCAGGCAATCTTTCAGAAAGCGATTATCCCCTCGGCTATATCGACGTAACCAAGCGCGGCTTATTTCGTCAGATGATGGTCGCCGTGCAGGATTTGGCGCTTGGCTACTATGGCTGGCGCGAAGGATCGCTGACCGAGTTAACCTTCCCGGATGGGACGACCATGCGCATCGCCCCTGACCTGAATGCCGGTACCGTTGCAATTCAATATTATTTCGCCCAAAAATTATCTCCCGAACGCTGGGCCCAAACCATAGATCAAAATGTCGGTTTTCCGGCCCTCTATGCAGATTTATTCGGCGATCCCTGGGCACGCGCCCAAAGCATTGAACCCCTTTTCCCTGCCGGATTGAATCAACCCACCCTGACCCTGCCATTTGAAACAGGTCGTATTTGGGCCTATACAGGCGGCCCCCACTCCGCATGGGAGCATGAAGGCGCCATCGCCGCGCTAGACTTTGCCCCCTCCAGCGATGTCAGCGGCTGCACCGAGAGCGACAAATGGGTGCTCGCCCCTGCCCCCGGATTGGTTGTCCGCTCAGAGCGCGGTATCGTCGTCCTCGATCTGGATGGAGACGGCAACGAAGCCACCGGCTGGAACTTGCTCTTCCTGCACATCGCCACCAACGGCAGAGCGCCGATGGGCGAATGGCTCGAAATCGACGACCACATTGGCAAGCCCTCTTGCGAGGGCGGCATCTCAACCGGCACACATCTCCATTTCGCGCGCAAATATAACGGCGAATGGATTCTCGCAGATGGCGCTCTACCCTTCAACCTCGACGGCTGGATTTCGCACGCAGGTGCAAAAGCCTACAAAGGCACCCTCACCCGCGGAGACGAAACCATCACTGCCAGCCAGGTTGCTGAGGGATGGTCTGTGATTGTCCGTGAAGACCCAAACGCAGCCCCTGACACGACTGAGTAATACAGCATGACCAACATCAGAATCCACGCCCGTATTCCGCGCTTGATATGGCGGAATACGCATTATTTTTTAATAGCCATCTTTCTGCTCACAAGCTGTTCTCCCTCCACGCCTGTGGCGCAAATCTCCCTTTTTAGTACAACACCCACGCCGGAAGTCACCGCCACGCCCTATATCACCCGTCCCGCGTATGCCCCCGGCGAATTGGTCGACTACACCGTCCAATCGGGCGATACCATGCCCGCGCTCGCCAGCCATTTCAACACCACCATCGATGAAATTTACGCAGCCAACCCGATCATCCCGCGAGATGTAACCACCTTACCCATCGGGATGCCGATGCAAATTCCCATTTATTATCGGGCGCTTTGGGGCAGCCAATTTCGAATTTTGCCAAACGCCGCATTTGTCAACGGCCCCGCCGCAGTTGGTTTTGACACATCCGGTTTTGTCGATGCGTACCCGGGTTGGCTGAAAGATTACAAAGGCTATGCCGGTGGAGAAAATCGCAGCGGCGCAGAAATCGTGGATTACGTTGCCCTCAACTTCAGCGTCAGCCCGCGTCTGCTATTAGCATTGCTTGAATATCAAAGCGGCGCACTCACCCAGCCCGATGCTCCCGACACCGATTATGTGCTCGGCAATGTCGATCCGCGCGCACATCGGGGCGTCTATCTCCAATTGATCTGGGCGGCAAATACGCTCAACAACGGTTATTACAGTTGGCGCACGGGCACGCTGATCGAATTTGAACATAACGATGGCAGACTTGAACGCCCTGATCCGTGGCAGAATGCGGCTACGGTTGGAATCCAATATTATTTATCGCGTATCCTCTCCAAATCCGCGTATGAACGCGCTATTGGTCCCGAAGGAGTCTGGGATACCTATCTCCAGCTTTTCGGTGATCCCTGGGCAGACGGAGACGAACATATCCCGGGCTTGTTGGAACAACCCGAGCTTCTGTTGCCCTTCCCGCGTGGCAGCACGTGGACATATACCGGCGGCCCGCACACAGGCTGGGGCGAAGGGATGCCCTTTGCTGCGGTCGATTTTGCGCCTCCATCTGAAACGAGCGGCTGCTTTACCCCCACAGCCGATGAGTTCACCACCGCCATGGCAGATTCAATCGTCGCGCGCGTGGACCGGGGCATAGTCATCCTCGACCTCGATATGGATGGCGACGAGCGCACCGGCTGGGTGCTGCTCTATTTGCACATTGGTACTCCGGAAAAAGTAGCGCTCGGAACACTCTTGAATGCGGGTGATTCAATAGGCTACCCATCCTGCGAAGGTGGTACAACAACCGGTACGCATGTGCATATTGCCCGAAAATATAACGGCGAATGGATCGCTGCCGATAGCCCGATCCCCTTCACTATGGAAGGCTGGATTCCCCATAATGGCACACAAGCCTATCAGGGAACACTCTCGCGCGATAGCTTTATCATCACCGCCAGCCCTGTCTCGGACATATTCAGTCTTGTCCCGGCCGGAGAATAGCGCTTACATCAAAGCACGCCACTTCAAGGAAAGTTACTATGGAAACAACCCCCGTCTTGCTCATTGCTCTCCTCAGCTTTGGGATCATTTCATTGGCAGCCAAAGAGATTGGCGCCTTTTTCAAACGTTATAAGCTGCCGCTGATTAGTGGCTTTCTCGTTGCGGGCATTCTGGTAGGCCCCTTTGTCCTCAATATATTAACCGATGAACTCCTGACCACGCTACACTTCATCGACGAAGTTGCGTTGGGGTTTATTGCTTTTGCTGCGGGGAGCGAACTTTATCTAAAAGACCTGCGCGGCAGGCTTAAAGGGATTGCCTGGGTAACCACCGGATTAGTGCTCGCAACATCAATATTTGGCGGACTGGCCTTCTTCTTCCTGACAAAGTACATTCCTTTCACGCAAGACATGGCCTTAACAGGCCGCATCGCAGTATCCATTTTGGTTGCAGCCATTCTGGTTGCCCGTTCCCCCTCTTCCGCGATCGCCATTGTCAACGAACTACGTGCCAAAGGCCCCTTTACTCAGACAGTTCTGGGCGTGACCGTCATCATGGATGTGATTGTCATTGTGCTTTTCTCATTCAACTCAGAAGTTGCCGATGCGTTGCTCACAGATATTGATCTGAATTTTGGTTTCGCAGTTTTGCTTTTGCTTGAGTTAGGGCTATCCATTCTGCTCGGATATTTACTGGGAAAATTCATTCAATTTATGCTTTCCCTAAATATAAAAAGCGCTTTCAAATCTATTAGCATCCTTCTTCTGGGATATTCTGTCTTTCTGGCATCCACTTTTTTACGCCATTTCAGCCACGAACACTTCGGCCTAGAAATTCTGCTTGAGCCACTGCTTGTCTGCATGGTCGCCAGTTTCTTCGTTATCAATTGGACACCCCATCGAGACCAGATGAGCGAGATTTTGCACAAAATGGGCCCCGCAATCTATATTGCTTTCTTTACGTTAACAGGGTCTTCGTTAGCGTTGGATGTCCTCGCAAAAACATGGCAAATTGCACTGATCCTTTTCCTTATTCGCTTGCTCTCAATTTTCATCGGCTCCTTTGCCGGAGGCAGCATTGCAGGCGAACCAATGAAAAACAATCTCGTCAGTTGGACAGCCTACGTTACTCAAGCAGGTGTTGGGCTTGGACTGGCGAAAGAAGTCGCCGGAGAGTTCCCTGAATTTGGGCTGGATTTTTCCACGATCATCATCGCCGTAATCGTGCTTAACCAGATCGTCGGCCCACCCCTCTTCAAGTGGGTCATCCACCGCGTCAAGGAAGCCCATCCACGCGGCGATACGCACTTTGATGGCACGCGCGACGCGCTCATCTTCGGCACCGACGATCAGGCATCCGCCGTTGCCCGCTTGCTCAAGAGACAGGGCTGGCAAATTAAGTGGGTCTGCACCGATTCAACCTGTGCCCTGACGCCGGTCGGCGATGAAGAAGAGCTAACCATCATCCCAAGCATCACGCTCGAACACCTCGAAAAGATTGATGCAGCCAAAGCAGACTCGGTCGTTGTTATGCTCTCTGATGAAGAAAACTACAAAATCTGCGAACTCTTCTACGAAAATTACGGCACCGAAACCCTCGTCGTACGCCTGAACGATCTCGCCAATCGTGAACGCTTCCGCAAGCTGGATGTACTCACCGTCCATCCCGGCACCGCCACGGTGCGATTGCTGGATCAGTTCGCCCGCAAGCCGGATACCGCTTCCCTGTTAATGGATACCGAATCCAAATATCGGATGCGCGAAGTCTACGTCCGTGACCCGAACATGCACGGCATCCCCCTGCGTGATCTTCGGCTCCCAACAGATACCCTGATCGTCGCCATCCATCGCCACGAGACCGACATCGTCTCACACGGCTACACACGCCTGCGCGTTGGCGATAAAATAACCGTCATCGGTTCTCCAGAAAGCCTTGAAGAAATGCAACTTCAATTTGAAATCTAGCCTTAAATCAAAAAAAGCCGCGACAAATGTCGCGGCTTTTTTGATTGCTTCTACAGACCACAAAAGTCTTGAAGAATTTTGTGATCTGATACTATCTTTCGTACTTCCCCTTAACAACCAGCGTGCGTTCCCCTTCACCCTGATCTTCATAAATTTCATAAAGCAACGCTATCGGCATCACTTTATCGAGCATCCCCTGTGCGGGACAATAACGGTCCGCTGAGAGTTGGATAGCGCGTAATACAGCCGCCTCGTCAATCTCGTGCCCGGTCACCTCGTAGGTGATAACGGACTGGGTAAAAACATGCGGATGCTGATCGGCCTGATCGGCGTGTACCTTGACTTCGTATGCGGTCACATCCTGACGCTTCTTGCGCATGATCGAGATCACATCCATCGCCGTGCAGCCCGCCAAACTAACGGCCATCAATTCCATCGGGCGGAAACCATCGTTCTCACCGCCCACAGCTGGGGCTGCCCCCAGCGGCACCGAAAAACCGGTATCAGCCGTCCCGGAGAACGTCATCCCGTGATCCCAGGTTACTTTTGCATCCATTTCCGTATCCTTTTTCTCTAGCCTTCGCCCTGAATAACTGGCGTAACATGTTTTTCAAGCATCGCCTGACTGATCGCACCCGTCCATGCTAAACGCACGGTACCGTCGCGATCGATCACAAAGGAAGCCGGCAGGCTATAGGAGTTGAACGCCATTCCTGATTCGCTGCCTTCGTCCACCCAGATCGGGTAACTCAGATTGGACGACTGAACAAAAGCGTTCACGGTCGCTTCCGGTTCCCCAAAATCAATCCCGACAATCACAAAACCTTCGTCAACATGGTCTTCGTAATATTGCTGCAAGACAGGCAACTCAGCTTTGCATGGCGGACACCAGGTCGCCCACAAGTTGACCAAAACGACCTGCCCTTCGTAATCGGCCAAACTCTCTTCTTCACCAGCCAGATTTGTCAGGGCCAGTTCAGGAGCATCATACTCCACAGGCGCAGGAACGGAAGAATATTCTTCCTGCGCATTACCGCCACTGCCGGCAACATCATCTTTCGGGAGCATGAAAAGCGCGGCAACACCGATCAGGACAACTCCAATGCCCGCTACAATCATCCCCATCGGCGGGGCAGCTTTCTTCTTTAGTGCTTGTTTTTTACTACGACGAAGAGAATTATTTCGACTTCCCATCAGGCTTTACCTCTTTATCTTAGAATAGATGAAAAAACCCGAAGCCTTATCAGGCTTCGGGCTCATCGCTCAATTACAGACCAAGCAAACGGTCAATTTTCGGTCGATCAAACCCGACGATAATCTTACTACCGATTTGGATTTGCGGCACACCCTGTTGACCGCTCCGCCGAAACATGTCTCGGGCTGCTGCCTGATCTTTAGAGACATCTACATCCCGAAACGGAACTTGTTTCTGACGAAAATACTGTTTGGCTTTACGGCAATAGGTGCAGGTTGGCGTGGAAAACATAATCACGCGCGGATATTTCTTATTGTCTGCCATAGAGTACCTCTTATTTTATTTACCGGTAATTCGTTTTAATTCAGCAAGCATATTGCTTTCAGGAACTGCGCCAACTACATTGGCGGCACCATCATTGATGGTTGTCTGCGGAACACCGCTGACATTGTACTTACTGGATAAAGCCTGGAATTCAGATGCTTCAACCATCTCAGCCTGAACCATCGGGCTTTCCATTGCCAATTGATGAGCGAGCGTCACGGCTCGCGGGCAGTATGGTCAGGTAGGGGTGACGAACACCTGCAAAAGTACAGGCTCCGTCAGGTTCTTGAGAAAATCGCGCGTTTCGGGGGAAAGACCGGAGTCACGCCCGGAAACGAGCAGGATGTCCTGAATCAGCGAAGTGAATTCGTGCCCGGAGGGGATACCCGCGTAGCGGATACCAAAATCGGAAATTGTCTCGTCATCTTTAGCGGCGATTACAATTCCGGGGGCCTTGTCCACATTGAATTTCTCTGCGACATCGGCATCATCTTCAAGATCATAAATATCGAGGCCGAGTTTATCTGAGATCACAACAAGTTCTTCAAGAAGTTGTTGCGTATCAGCACAGTAATCGCAGTTTGCTTTCTGTCCAAAATAAAGGATCTGGACAGACTCTTTCATGGGAGCAAAAGCATCTTCGATCTGCTTCACAACATCAGCATTTAGCAGGTTTGCCATAAAAAGTCTCCTTTTTGATTTTTTAGCATACAAAACTTAGATGCATGGCATACTAAAAAGTTACATTTTTGCCTAGCTCTTTTTTACTTCGATAAAATCTTCCAAATTCAAACGGTGAAAAAGTCGTTCGCGTACATCCGTTGGGATCACGGCTCGTACGGAAGTCTCATGGTACAGATAAATGGTCTTCTTTAGCGTATCAATTACAATGCGGCAATCGTCACACTCAGCCACATGACGCTCGATCTCTTTGCAAAGAGCATCCCCTAAAACACCATCCACATAATCTGATAATTCTTCAAGGAAAGCACCGCAATTCATATTATCCTTCATCAGATTTACTCCAACTCCATTCTCTCGCCATAATAGGCCGAAAGCATTTCTCGCAATTTCAACCGTGCACGCAGCAGCCTGGTTTTGACGGTCGTTTCGGTCAGGTCCAAGGCTTCGCTTGTTTCGCGGATAGACAAACCTTCAAGATCGCGCAAAATAAAGACGATTCTCAATTTCTCCGGCAGCATCTGAACAGCCTTATCCAGATGATTTTGCGCCTCCGTTGACATCAACTCACTTTCAGGAAGGCAGCACCAATCCGAGAAGGATGTCAATATCTGCTCAGCTTCATCCCCATCATCGGATTGAAGGGTCGCACTCACTTCGGGCTTGCTACGCCGAATGGACATCAGCGCCTCGTTGACAGCGATCCGATAAAGCCACGTGGACAGACTCGAGCGCCCTTCGAAATTGGGCAGCGCCTGTAATGCCTTCATAAACGTGTTTTGCAACACATCCTCAGCATCCTGTGGGTTAGAAAGCATTTTTAGCGCAAGACGATATATCTGTGTCGAATAGGCATCAACAAGCCGGGCTACCTCAGCCCGATCACCTGCACGAAGTAACTGCAAAGAGAATTCTTCTTGCAGAGATTTATCATTCATTTAGATGTTTCCTTCATTAAAAAGTTACATACTGACTTAACGAGGTGAGTATAACGCATGAATATTAGTGCATCATAAACGGACGCTCAAAGCTCATAAATTTGTAAGGACAAATGTCGAGACCTTCGGGAAATTTGCCACTATGAGACATAAATTCTATAGACTATTATCATCACAGTATGAATAGTAAATTTGAGAATATTCCCCTATTTGAAGGCTTAGGCGAAGAAATACTTACCCTTCTTGAGCCCTTGTTTGAGCCCTGCACCTGCCACGAAGGCCTCATCTTTAAACAAGGAGACCCTGCGATTCACCTATATCTGGTGACAGAAGGCTCGGTGGATATTCTCTATAAACCCTACGATGCGCCGCCGATCACCATCACCAATGTTAAGCCCGGCGGCATTTTTGGCTGGTCTGCAATTGCAGGGAAGACGGTCTACACATCTGGCGCCAGTTGTAAAGAACCATGCAAAGCGATGCGTGTCCGCGGCGCAGACCTGCGCAAACTCTCCATCAAACACCCCGAGGCAGGTGAAATTCTGCTCGACCGTTTAGCGCAATCGGTCTCACTACGTTGGCAGAACGCCCATACACAGGTACGCGATATTCTTTCACTCGGTATTTCCAACGATTTATAGGTAAAAGAGAAAGAAAGGACAAAAAAATGACTGAACATAACCACCCCGTTCACTCGAAAGAAGAACAGGTCAAAGGGTTGCTTGCGCAAGTGAGCGCCTATATTGAACAATATCACGGTGGGGCTGTGGAATTTATCTCCTTAGACGGAGACAAATTGACCGTCCGCGTTGGAGGCGCGTGCATGGGCTGCCCACTGCTCCCCTCCACGCTACAAGGCTGGGTCGCGGGAACGATCCGCCAATTCTTCCCGGATATCGAAGTGCTCGCTATCGACTAGGAACAAACTTACATGCATAACAAGAAACGGGGCTGCCTTTAGGGCAGCCCCGTTTTTTATTCCCCTTTTCATATGAAATTGCCAGATTTCATATGAAAAATTATGTTAAACTGGATTTACTAGTAATCAGGGCGCTTTTCTCGGAGCTATTATGGATAAAATTACTGCCTGGCTTAAAAAAATATCTGCGACAAAAAAATACACCCTGTTTGGCTTTTTCTTTGGCCTGCTTTTTCCAATCGCAGGCACGTTCCTTGAGCTCAGCCTCGCAAAAGAAACAAATTCCCCCAAAAGCTTATTCGCGCTACAAATAAACAACCCAGTTCTGCTCATTGTAGATACAGCGCCCTTTATACTGGCAATCATATTTAGAGCAATTGGCAAACGCGAGACACAATTAACGCATATTCAACATGCCCTTGAAAATCGTGTTACGCAACGCACAATGGAGATACGCAAAACAAACCAGGCCCTCATCGCTGAAAACGAAGAGCGAAAACTCGCTGAAAAAGAGATCACCCGCCAATCAAACTATTTTCAGGCATTGATAGAAAACAGCCCTGCCGCCGTGGTCATGCTTGATAACGCCCAGACCATCATGGACTGCAACCCCGCCTTTGAGAATCTCTATGGCTATCGCTGCGAAGATATCATCGGCGCAGATATTGACGATCTCATCTCCACAGAAGAAACCAAAGAAGAAGCAGCAGCACTGACCAAAGCTGTGATGGATAAACGTGTAGAGATAATTTCAAAACGCAAACGCAGCGACGGTTCGCTCGTGGATGTGCAAGTGTTCGGCGTTCCCATTTTTATCGGTGAAGAACGGGTTGGTGCCCTTGCGATTTACCACGACATCTCCACTCTCGTAAATGCACGTCAAGCAGCCGAAGAAGCGAGCCGCGCCAAAAGTGAATTTCTCGCCAATATGAGCCATGAGATCCGCACCCCCATGAACGGCGTAATCGGGATGCTCGATATTGCTCTGGATACCGAACTAAACCAGGAACAGATTGAATATCTCAGCATTGCGCTGCAAAGCGCCGAAGCATTGCTAACACTGCTCAACGATATTCTCGACTATTCCAAGATCGAAGCCAGAAAACTCGAGCTTGAGATGATCGAATTTGACTTGCGCACAGCGGTTGAAGGCGTGGCCTATACCCTCGCCAACCGCGCCGAAGAAAAAGGGATCGAGTTGGCGGCTCTCATCCCGCCTGCGCTGCCCACGCAACTAATTGGCGACCCTAGTCGTTTGCGCCAAGTCCTCGTTAACCTGGCAGGCAACGCGATTAAATTCACCGAGCATGGCGAAGTGATCCTGCGCACCGAAGTTGTACAGGAAGATGACCAAAATGTAGAGATCAAATTCTCGGTCACAGATACGGGTATCGGTATCAAAAAAGAACGTCTGGATGCCGTTTTTGAGCGCTTCATTCAGGCCGATGGTTCGACCACACGCAGATTTGGCGGCACCGGGTTGGGCTTGGCAATCTCTCAGCACCTCGTCGAGGCAATGGGTGGCGTCCTGGCTGTCGAAAGTGAGTACGGGCACGGCTCAAACTTCTTCTTTACACTCGGGTTCCAGAAACAAGCCCAAAAGGAGAGCGAAGCGGAAACACTCGTCACCGACCTGCAAGGGCTGAAAGTCCTCATCATCGATGATAATGCGACCAATCGCACCATCCTATCAAAAATGATCGAAGGATTTGGCGCAAACGCAACGACGGTCTCAAGCGGGCCAGAGGGGTTGGCTGCGCTCAAAGAAGCTCGCACAGCAAAGGCGCTTTATGACATCGTATTACTCGATATGCAAATGCCCGACATGGACGGCGAACAAACCGCGCGCGCTATTTTTAGTGACCCGCGTAAAAAGAGCCTAAGCGTTGTTGTGCTCACATCGATGGGCAAACGCGGCGATGCCAAACGCCTCAAGACGCTCGGCTGCGCAGGCTATCTGCTCAAACCGATCAAGCAACAGATGCTTTTTGAAGCGCTCGTGGCCATTATGAATGAAAAGAGAAATAAACCACGCGGCGCCGGGCGATTAATTACACGCCACATTGTCAACGAACAAAAGAAATATGAAAAAAGCATCTTGCTTGTCGAAGATAATCCCGTCAACCAAAAGGTGGCGGTGGCCTTGCTCACAAAAGCAGGTCACACGATTGAGATTGCTAAAAATGGCGAAGAAGCACTCAGCAAACTCGAGCGTAAAGACTATGGCCTTGTGCTCATGGATGTGCAAATGCCCGTGATGGATGGTCTGGAAGCCACGCGCCACATCCGCCTGAGCGAGCAGGGCAAGCAGCAACATGTCCCGATCATCGCCATGACCGCCCATGCCATGCAAGGCGACCGCGAACGCTGCATCGAAGTAGGCATGGATGACTACATCTCCAAGCCGCTCGACAGGCGTTCCCTTTTCGCAGCCATCGACCGCTGGATGAATGCCGAGCCAGAAGAAGACAAACCTGCAGCAAAGCAAACCGCTCCCTTTGTGGATGTGGAAGAAGTGATCGGAGAAAAATCTGTGACCAAAGAAACGCCACGCTCTCAACCCACAACTGGTTCCCGCGCAACGGACAGCCCCCCGTTGAGCATGACCTCCGCCCTACCCCGTTTCGACAATGATCGCGCCTTTTTCAATGAGATGGCTCAAGACTTTCTAGACCATCTCCCCGCGCGGGTCATCGAAATGCGCAAGTGCCTTCAGGAAGTGGATGCGGTTAGTCTCAGCCGTGCGGCCCACAACCTAAAAGGCATGTCCGCTACTTTCTCCGCTGCCCATCTGACAGAACTGACGATCACGTTGGAGAAAGAATGCGGCGAAGACAAACTTCTGCAGGCAGAAAGATTGATTGATGAAATTGAACAGGAAAGCGATAAAATAAGAAAATATTTTGCAACCCTGGGGATTACACCGACTGAATAACCGATCTTACGCAAAAAAGATATTTTTCGCAGCCTCGACCATATAGAAAAAGGGTCTCTGAAGTAGAGACCCTTTTGGTTTTACAGAAAAGCTTTCTCGCTAAAATCGCGATGCAAGATCACGCAGCTGGGTAAAGCTGATTGGCTTGAGCAGTACGAGATCACTTGTGTCGGCGAGGGATTCGGCGAGAATTGGATCGGCAGTAGCCAATATTACGGGAACGGAAGCAAGCCGCTCGTCCGCGCGAATCGACGCCAGAATTTCGTCGCCAGAAACCTTCGGGAGATGCAAATCCAGAATAATCAAATCGGGGGTTACTTTTTCCAACCGTTTGAGCGCCTCCCCACCATGCCCGATAACTTCAACATCATAATCTGCCATTTTGACAGCATGACTAAAAATATCCTGTTGGGCGGGGTCGTCTTCGATGATTAGGGCAAGTTTTCTATTTGCAGCACTCATTTAGTTCTCCTTGATTTCATCCAATGGCAAAATAACGGTGAAAGTGCTACCCTGACCGAGTTCGCTTTCAAGGTTAATCTCACCATCCATCAATCTTACCAAATGTTTGACAATCGACAATCCTAACCCTGAGCCTGTATGCGTTTCTCGCTGGATGCTGCCATCTACCTGACGAAAAGACTCAAAAATATAGCCTTGCGCTTCAGGAGGGATACCTTTACCTGTATCGGCAACGCGCATCGCCCAATGGGATGCATCGTATCTAAAGAAATTGATCTTGATCTTTCCCGTTTCTGGCGTGAACTTGATCGCATTTGAGACCAGATTATGCAAAATTTGTCCCAGCCAGTAGGCATCCCCCGTGACGGTTTCAGGCAAGTTTTCGTCCACTTCTGTTTCAACTTCCAGCCCTTTTGAGCGTGCAAAGGAGAACTCACCGCCCAGCGCGGTAATTAGTTTTTGGGGCTTAAAGGGAGAAGTATTCAAAATAAGTTTGCCTGTATCAATCTGTGCCTGGCTAAGCAAGTTATTCACAAAATCGAGTAGACGCTGCGCACTCGCTGAAATGGCGCGCATGGCATCATCCTGTTCTTTATTAAGGGGTTCAAAAATACCGGCTTGTAACATTTCGGTATACCCCAAAATAGCGCCAAGTGGCGTACGCATATCGTGGCTGACATTTGCCAGGAGTTGGGTTTTCATATCGCTTGCCACCAAGGCTTCTTCGTGTGCGAGTGAGAGCGCCTGTTCCAGTTCTTTGCGCAGGCTGATGTCTTCTTTTACATAAACGCGATTCGTAATCACGCCACGATCATCTTTAATCGGGGAGACAACCAGCGACTCCCAATAAAGTGACCCATCTTTACGACGGTTGATGATCTCACCTTTCCAGACTTGGCCGGCTTCCATACTTTCATCGAACTTGTCATAAAAAACTTTTGGATGTTCACCCGAGCGCTGTATCTCCAGGCTTTTTCCACGCAGGTCTGCGAGGCTGTAGCCGGTAATATTAGTAAACGCCGGGTTGATATATTCAACCAGCCCCTCAGCATCGGTAATCACAATTCCGCTTGCCGTTTGTTCTGTCGCATTCGAAAGATTGCGCAATTGCTCCGCAGCTTCTTTTCTCTGGGTAATATCTTCTTTCACCGCAACATAGTGTGTAATATTGCCGGCGCTATCCCTGACCGATGAGATCACTTGTGATTCCCAATAGTATGTGCCATCTTTACGGCGGTTAATCAACTCGCCGCGCCAGGTATCCCCGCGTGTAATCGTTTTCCAAAGATTGTCGTAAAAGGACTGGTCATGCTTGCCAGATTTCAAGATATTCGACATTTTACCGATCAGCTCAGCGGTTTCATATCCTGTAATCCGCGACGCTGCGGGGTTGGCAAATTCGATCACACTATCGATATCGGTAATCACAATACCACTGCCCGATTGCTCTGTCGCATTTGAAAGCTTACGTAATTCTCGCTCGGTCTCTTTACGGCGTTGAATTTCATGCTGGGCTTGCTCATAGTTACGAGCATTATTGATCGCAATGGCTGCATTTTGGGCGATATGCTGGCACAGAATGATCTCGTCAGGATGAAAATCACGTTTTGCACGGCTATCCCAAATCTCAACAAATGCGACGATCTGATCTTGTAACTGGATGGGAATATACAACGCCGATTTGATCTCGTGATCGCGCAAGTGGGTTTCATATATATTTGTACTATCAGCCTCACTCACATGCAAAATCGAATGTCGGTTCTCTTGCAAATCTTGAATGAAAACAGCATCACTCTCGGTGTATCTCTCTCCCAAACTGGAAACGCGTTCTTTCTCGCCAACATCAGCGCCAAGATATTCGGCAACGTTTATGCTTGTAAGGCTCTCAACGTCCCAGCGCCAAATGTAGGCACTGGTCGCATCAACCGCTTCACCGATCTCGGTTGCAATCTGATGTAAAACCGTATCAATATCAAGAGAGGCGTTTATGGCCTCCAAAGCCTTGCGCACCGCAATCTGTTCTTGCAATAACTGTGCGGCCTGACGCTCTGCGTTTTTACGCGCACTAATATCATCCTTCACCGCAACATAATGACGTACCACCCCCGTCTCGTCCTGGACTGGGGAAATGGTTGCCATTTCCCAATAGATTTGGCCGTTTTTCTTTTTGTTCGCTAACTCACCATGCCAAGGGACACCCGTTCTCAAGGTCTTCCACATCTCGGTATAAAACTCAGTCGAGTGCTGCCCGGATTTCAGAAAGCGCGGATTACTCCCCATCACTTCTGCTGCACTATAGCCGGAGACCTTCTCAAAGGCAGGGTTCACGTATTCGATATTTCCGTCCAAATCGGTCATGATCACACTACTGGCAGATGCCTCCACAGCGGAAGCAAGTAAACGGGCGGACGCTTCGGCTTCTTTCGATTTTGTAATATCAACAATCGATATGATGACACGTTCCCATGTGTTTTCATATCCAATCCCTACTGCAAAACGGACAACCACATTCTTGGAATTTCCCTGCAATGTTTTTTGCTGCACTTCAATCGGATTATTCTTTTTGCCCTGCCATAAATCCAGAACCCCATCACGCATCGAGAAAAGATCGATCACCCCTGATGTTTTGTGCAGACTTTGCTTGAGTGTTTCAGCATCAGATGTTTCATAAAGATCGAGGGCCATCTGATTCATATCCAGAATTGAAATTGATGAAGCGGCACCTTGCATTGCATCGGGATTGGCACTGATATATTCGATCAGTCTTTCTCCGTGTTCGGCAAAGAGACCATCCAGACGCTTTTTGATCGCGGAAAAATCCACTTCAAATAATGCCACTGGCGAACCAAGAAAAATCTCACGATAGCGTATGAAACTAAGTTCGTTTTGAGCAGTTTTTTCTTTCGTTTGCTGAATGTAGCTATTTTGCACATAGGCTAAAATATTGAGCAAGCCCCCCACGCCTATGACCAACCAAAGTATTGGAAAAACCTGCTCATAGGTCAACCTGCTCCAAAACGCAGGGACGGTAAAATAGAGCGCTACGTTAAATAAAAGCACCCATCTCATTTGGTTTGGGGGTAATAAGATCAGCGCCATCACCAAAACAGGCAGCCCCCACATCAATGAGCCGGTAGCCTCATCACCCTGATAGCGTGTGGGATACACAACGAGAGCAATAAAGGGTAAAAGCGAAAAATAGATTAAGGTAATCCATGCCCCGACACGCGGCGTTGCGCTACGCGCGTAGAAATAGGCAATTCCCAAGGTGGCGATCCCGCTCGCAAGATAAATAATCTCGATCGATCCGTGTCTTTCAAGAATCGAACGAACTCCTGCCGGCACGAAGTAAATCGGCAACAGCGCCAAGATCAGCATCGCCAAAGCTCTCGCAACGCGACGGTCATTTTCATCACTTAACCTTGAAGACGGCTCTATTAAGCGCTGAAAAAATCTATATTCCTGTGAGTCTGAACTTTTTTCTGGGGTCATGCGCAAAGTTTATCACGGGGCGGATAAGTTCTCCATGATAAAGGCATGGCATTCTCCATTGAAAGCCATCTCACTGCACACTATAATCAAACCCTTCAAATTTTTAGTCTCAGATAAGGATACCCAACCGATGTCAAAACCACCTGCTATGCGTACCGAGCACGATCTGCTCGGCGAACGCGAAGTTCCTGCAAATGCCTACTACGGGATTCACACCCTGCGCGCAATCGAAAACTTCCCCATCTCGGGGACGCAGATCAAAGCGTATACCGAACTTATAAAAGCGCTTGCCTCCGTTAAAAAAGCTTCTGCTCTGGCAAATCACCAATTCGGGTTACTCCCCGACGAGAAAAAGGATGCCATTATCCGCGCCTGTGACGACATTCTCGCAGGAGAACTCCACGATCAATTCGTCGTCGATATTATTCAGGGCGGCGCAGGCACATCCACCAACATGAATGCCAACGAAGTGATCGCCAACCGTGCCCTCGAACATCTCGGACTGCCGCACGGAACGTATAAAGAAGTGCATCCGCTTGAACATGTCAATATGAGCCAGAGCACGAATGATGTTTATCCCACCGCCATCAAGATCGCCTTGCACTCCAGAATCGACCTACTGATCGATGCAATGGGCATTCTACAGGAAGCCTTTGAGCAGAAAGCGGTCGAATTCGCCGACATTTTGAAGATGGGCCGTACCCAGCTCCAGGATGCCGTTCCGATGACACTGGGGCAGGAATTCCGCGCTTTTGCGATTATGCTCTCTGAAGACCGTGATCGGCTGCGCGAAGCATCCAAACTGATCCAAGAAATCAATCTTGGCGCAACCGCCATTGGGACGGGCATCAACACGCCGAAAGGCTATCCTAACGTTGTCTGCAACTATCTGACAGAGATAACGGGCATCCAGCTCGAAACAGCAGGAAATTTGGTGGAAGCGACGCAGGACGCAGGCGCCTTCGTCCAGCTTTCGGGCGTGCTGAAACGCGTGGCTGTCAAACTCTCGAAAACCTGCAATGACCTGCGCCTGCTCTCCTCGGGTCCGCGTGCGGGATTCAATGAGATCAACCTGCCCCCGGTTCAGGCGGGATCAAGCATCATGCCCGGCAAAGTGAATCCCGTCATTCCTGAAGTAGTCAACCAGATCGCCTTTGAAGTAATCGGCAACGACGTGACCGTCTCCTTTGCCGCAGAAGCGGGGCAACTCCAATTGAACGCCTTCGAGCCGATCATCGTGCGTAACCTTTTCAACAGCCTTGTCTTCCTGCGGCAGGGATGTTTAACCCTCGCCGAGCGTTGCGTGGTCGGTATCACTGCCAATCGTGATTATTTAAGCGAGATCATTGCCAACTCAATTGGCATTGTGACGGCACTTAATCCCTATATTGGTTATGAGAACGCGTCCGCTGTTGCAACTGAAGCTCACAAGAGCGGCAGGGGCGTGACTGAGATCGTGCTGGAAAAAGGCTTGTTGAGCGAAGAGCAATTGGCCGAGATATTAAAACCAGAGAATTTGGTTGGGGAATAGCCAGCAAGATGACTGTCACCTCGTAGGTGACAGTCATCTTTTTTATTTAGAGAAGGAAAACACTCTTTACAAAAAGTAAAGTACGCTTGACATACATTTAAGTATCTTGTATACTGTTGATTGTCAAGTTTGCTTTACACAAGGAGCGTAATAATGAATACGATAAAAGAAACAAATTTCTCAGATGAAAACCGCAAAACCATCTTTACAACAAGCGTCGCAGGCGCTGCAATTGGTCTCTTATATGCCTACGGCTTTGAGTTTAATATTCTCATCGGGTTATTTGGTGGCGCATTTTTCGGCGTTGCAATTGGCAGGCGTATCATCCGCAAGCCCCCCACCATGCGTATCCCAAAGGTATTATTACGCCGCATTCTGATTGCAGCAGGGTTATTTTCCCTGGCTTCTGTTATTTACAGCCAATTACTCGAGCAAAATTTGAGTAGCACACAACGTCTGTGGGCGGCATTGCTCCCATCAGCGGGCTGGATCGCTTTGGTCGTCAGCATTGGAATGGCGATCTCACAATTGGATGAACTTCAACGCCGCATTCAACTTGAAGCAATTGCCCTTGCTTTTGCGGGTACCGGCATCTTTGTAGCCGGCTATAGTTTCCTCTATTTCGCTGATCTTGCCGAAATGAATGCAGGGCTGATCTTCTTTGTAATGGCTTTTATGTGGCTGCTCGGCAAACTCTGGGCGCTCTGGAAATACCGATGATCAATCGTCTCAAAGTATTACGCGCAGAGCGGGACTGGTCGCAAGCGCGTTTAGCCGAAGAGCTGGACGTCTCGCGCCAAACGATCAACGCCATCGAGACCGGCAAATACGATCCCAGCCTGCCGCTTGCTTTCAAAATGGCGAAGCTCTTTAAATGCAACATAGAAGATATCTTCACGCCGGAAGAAGGGTAAGAAATACTGCTAACGTAGAGAAGATGTCTATTAAACGCTAAACAAGCCAAAATTCAGGGGCGTTACGAATTTATCTCCAAAATAAAAATCATCCTTATTGGATGATTTTTATTTTAAGTCTTGACACGTTATCAATTTAGCAGTATTATGAACTTAGTAATACTAATTACTAAATAGCATTCGTAAATAAACAACGCTTTATAAAACAAGGAGCTACGATGGTTGAAGAAAATATTCCAACCAAAAAATTTCAAAAGGAGATGAATTCCGGCACAGCCTCGCTGGTTTTGCTAAGTGTTCTCTCCCAAGCAAAAGAGCCAATGTATGGGTATCAGATCGCCAAATTTTTGGATGATAACCGGCAGGACGCCCCCGCGATGAAGCAAGGTGCTTTATACCCCGTGCTTCGTTCACTGGAAAAAAATGGTTTACTCTCCAGCAAAGTTGAGCCTTCGGTTTCGGGACCGCCACGTCGCTATTACACAATTGCAGACGAAGGCCGCGAAACGCTCACCCTCTGGGTTGAGATATGGAACCAGATGAAGAATTTTGTTGATAATATCCTTGAAGGAGAAAGCCATGTATAAGACTGTTGAAGACTATCTCGATGCCCTCAAGCAAGAGATGCAAGGCGTAGACAGCGCCACCATGCAAGACGCGCTCGTGGATGCAGAAGAACATTTGCGCACAGCGCTGGAGAATGATCCGGATGGATTGCCTGCCATCATCGAACAATATGGGACGCCAGCAGAAACCGCAGCGGCTTATGCGGAAGTGGAACGGCTGACCGCTCCTGCGTTGACAGGGTCGGCAACCAAAAAGCAACATTCCGGGCTCGGACGTTTCTTTGCCATCTACGCCGACCCCAGAGCTTGGGGCGCGTTATTCTACATGTTTATCGCCTTTGTGACCGGGATCATCTACTTCACCTGGGCTGTTACAGGGCTTTCCCTCTCTGTCTCGCTATCCATCTTCATCTTTGGGCTGCCTGTGGCTTTGCTCTTCCTCTTGTCTGTACGCGGAATCGCATGGCTCGAAGGGCGTCTGGTTGAAGCCCTGCTCGGGGTACGCATGCCGCGCCGTTCACTACCCGCCCCAACAAATACGAAATTGCTGGATCGCATCAAAGCACTTCTCAAAGACAAGCACACCTGGTTTTCACTCGTCTATATGATCGTCCAGTTTGTTTTGGGCACGGCGTATTTCGTTGTACTGGTCACCGTTTTCTCCCTTGCGCTCTCTGGTATTGCAATCCCTATTTTGCAAGAGGTTTTCCATATGCCTATAGTCGTAAATTATGACGCTTACTACTATATGCCTACATGGGGATACCCGCTCACCATCCTGGCAGGCTTCCTTCTCTGGACAGCAATGATGCACGTCGTCAAATTTGTTGGCGGTTTGCACGGACGTTTTGCCAAGTTCATGTTGATTACGGAACAAGATTAATCACTACTGAACCACAAAATCCCTGCTTCTAACGGATTTTGCGGTTCAGTCAAAAAAACTTCAAAACTCCCTTGTAGTAAGGGCTTCAGCCCTTATTTAATGCAGAAATAACCGCTGAAGCGGTTACTACGAGGGACTTAATGGGCATTTTCGCCTAAAAAACATAACCACAAAATTTGGTAGAACTAGAAAAATCCCCGCGTACGCGGGGATTTTTGATTCCATAACGGAAGCAAGTTATGAGGCAGGGGCGAAGCGTTCCTGTTTCCCTAAACGGAGATGCAGGAGATAAAATCCCAGTACAGAAACGAGGCAGATGACTCCGCCAAGATACCAGAGAATATTCGGGTCATAGTTCTTATTATCAAGGATCAATCCTGCCAATGTGGGGCCAAATGTCGCGGGGATCGCCCAGGCAATGCTGAAAATAGCCATATAACGCCCACGCATATCTTCGGGGGCGAAGTTCGCAGCAAGGGCTTGGCTGACCGGCATAATGATCATCTCGCCAATCGTGATAATGACGACCGCACTCATAAACCAGATAAAGGTGCCGCTGAGAGAGACCTCCCAGTTATAGAGCATAAAAGAAGCGCCGAAGGCATTTAAGGGGTCAAAGCCAAACATGCTAAAGCCGATTGCGTAAAAAAATGCGCCCAAAGCCATCATCGTAAACGGGGCACGCACTTTGATCCTGCGCGTCGTCCAAAACTGGAGCAGAATGACAGTAATCGCGCTGGTGCTCATCAACAAACCATATCCCTGTGGCGCAACGCTATGGTAGTCACGCAAATAGACCGAGAGCGAGTTATACATCTGCTGGTAAACCAAGCCCATCAGAATCGCAGCGGTGATGAATGCCATATACGCCATATTTCGCAAGACAATGAAATACCCGCTAAAGGTCTGGAGCATACTCTCGGCTTTTGCCCCTTCCTTGGGCTCAGGTTTGGTTTCGCTGATCAAGAAGTAGAAAAGCACCGCCACAACCGAGCTAATGAGCGCATCCGTGACGAAGAGGGCAAAATACGAACGGTTGGCAACAAACCCACCAATGGAGGGGCCAATGATCCATGAAAGATTTGCGACAACGCGCAACACGCCAAAGCCTTCTGCGCGTTGTTCTTCCGGCAAAATATCGGCGATCATGGCCTGATGCGCAGGCCCAGCGATATTGGAGAGCAAGCCAACGATAACGGCTACCGGATAGAGCATGGCAAGATCATTGACAAGACCCAGCCCGAGAGTGCTGAGCGCGCTAAAGACCAAACCAAAAATAATCAGTTTGCGCCGACCAAACTTGTCGGTCAGGGCGCCGCCGATGAAATTACCGATCATGCCAAAGGCGGAGAAAATACCGAGCACGATCCCGGCTTGGGTCATCCCAACATCAAATTTCCAGGTAATGTAGAGACTAAAGAAAGGGAAAAGCATCGTCCCGCCGATGCGATCGATGAAAGAAACCCCAACGACAAGCCAAAACTTTGGAGAATACTCGTGGTAAATATTTTTCAATTTTCTAAGCATAAACTATCCTTTATTGACAGGGCAATTCTACTCGTGTCGGAGGAGATTCGCCAAAGGATTCATAGACCGGAATGCCGTCCCAAATTTTGGGGATGGACAGATTCAAAGCATAGGCGACAGTTGCAGCCGTATCAACCGTGCTGATCCTGCGCGGGATCGCGCCCGCATTTGCGCTGGGTCCCGCTATCACCCAGGGCACTTGCAAGTCTTCAGGTAAATTCGAGCCGTGCGTAGTATCGTGCCCGCCATGATCGGCGGTAATAATAATCAGCGTGCCCTGCCGGATGCCGGCTTCATCGAGTGCCGTTAACAGCGTCCCAATCGCTTCATCTGCGCGATACGCCCCAACTATATAATTTGGCGACATCCAACCATAGGCATGACCCAGCCCATCCATCAGCGGCAGGTGCACAAACATCAGATCAAAACCTTCAGCAATGCGCTGCACAGCCCGTTCAGCGACGACACTATCGCGGTCGTTGACATAATCGTAAGAATCAACATTATCCGGCGGTGTAAGCTGGATGAGCTTTTCCTTACCCACGACCATCACCGTCCGCAAGCCAGCGTTATGAGCAATCTCGAAGATCGAGGGGCCGGCGGCATAACCATTTTCAGGACTGTAATCGTTCCAATCGACGCCGGTTTTGTCGGGGCACATGCCCGTCAGCATGGAGGCGTGCGAGGGCAGCGTTGAGCTTGGGTAAATGGTGCGGGCGCTGATGGCATAGGTTCCGTTTTGCATCAGGGCGTAAACAGTCGGCATGTCAAATTGATTGGGAACATCGGCACGCAGACCATCAACCGAAATAACGAGAACACGCTCGGGAAGAATGCGAGGTGGTGGTGTCGCAGTAGCAGTAACGGTCGCAGTTGCTGTCGGCAGGATCAGCGTTGGGGTAACGAGAACAGGCTGAAAGGCGGTCGCTGTCGGCGGCGGCTGTGTAGATGGAGCAGCCGGTAGCGGCGTCGATAATGCGCTCGCAGTCTGGCATCCACCCAGGAGCAGGACTGCCGCCGCAATCCACAAGAAAGTTTTTTTCATCAAATCAAATTCCAATCAGGTCTTAGCAGTGCAATGCGGCTTTACGGAAGCTCAACTTCTACAGGTCCAGCGTAACCGTGCTTTTCGGAGAAATAAATGCGCGCGTGGGATGTTTCGGCACAACCGGCCTGATCGGTGAAGGTGATGATCTCAAATGAAAGCCCGTAGGGAATAAATTTAAATACGCCATCTTCGCAAATCCAGGTTTCGACGAGATAGAGCGGCGCGCCTGTGTACTCTTCGTCGCCCGCGCGCAACGACTGCCCATACCAGGTGATGGTAACTTGATCGTCTGTGCGAGAAACATCCTTGAGCGTAAGCGGGCCATAATAGGGCGAAACGGGCAGCGGCGCTTTATCGGGGTAAACAGGCTCGACACTGAAGACATCGCCTTTGATTTCAACAAGATCAGCTTTCACCCAGCAGGGATTGTCTCCGCCAATGGCTTGCAACTCGACCCAACTGGCATCGTCGAGACGCCCGATGACCTCGAGGTTGGAGCCGACCACCAAGCCGTATTTGTAGAGGTAAGGCGCACCAGGCCCGTAACGGCAGTTGGAACGCTCGAGCACCTCCGCGCGCAGGACGGCGTAGGTTGGGATGACGGTTGGTGTCGAGGTCGGGGTGAACGTTTCGGTAGGGATCGGCGTCAGTGTCGGCGTGGATGTGAACGTCGGCGCCGGGGTAAGCGTGGGTGCTTCGGTCGCTGTTGCGGTCAGGGGCAGGGGCGTATCCGTCGCTGGAGGGGCTGCGGAGGGGAGCGAGCAGGCGGAAAGCAACGCCACCGGGAGCATGAGCTTGAGCAATTTAAGCATTTTGGACGTTCTTCCTTTCCAGGTTGGTCTCCTTACGTGCGCTTAGACGGGAGACTTGTTTTCTGTGCGAGCTATTATAAGCGGATACGAGTTTTAAAACTCGTCCGCACAAAACCTTTTTATGGGGTACACTACATTGCTTGAGTAACAGAAGTTCTAAGACAAAGTGCAGTTTTTTGATTTGGAACCCATGCGAGACCAGCAATATCTTTTATGAAAGGAGTTTCAAATCATGTCTGAAAAAGAACAAGGAACCGTCAAATGGTTCAATGGTAGCAAAGGCTACGGTTTCATCGAGCGTGCACAAGGTGGCGATATCTTCGTCCACTTCAACGCTATCGTCGGTGATGGGTACCGCAATCTTGAAGAAGGACAACGTGTTGAATTCACAGTTGTTCAAGGTCAAAAAGGCCCCCAAGCTGAGAACGTTGTTGTGCTCTAAGCACTAACAAAGTTTAAATAGAAGAACGGGACAGTGTTTATCACTGTCCCGTTTTTGATTCCCTGTTAGAGGAAAATAGATTTACGAACGCCTATGCGGACGATTCTTCGATCTATTGGGTGCTTGTTTGCGTGAGGGAGATGAAGCCGGACGTTTTTCACGCGGCGGGCGCGGTGCCTGACGCGGAGGTGCGGCGGCTTTATAGTTAAAATCTTCGATGAAGAGACGCTTCATCTTGTGCCCCATGATCTTCTCTAATTTGCGTACCAAATCTTCATCATCAGGCGTGACGAGAGTAAAAGCATCGCCCGCACGTTCGGCTCGGCCGGTGCGCCCGATGCGGTGGATGTAAGCATCGGCTGTATCCGGCATATCGAAGTTGATGACGTGAGAAATACTTTGCACATCCAAACCACGTGCGGCGATATCGGTCGCGACCATGATCTGGAAGGTGCCGTTTTTGAAACCTTTTAGAGCATTCTGGCGTTGTCCCTGCGTCCGGTCGCTGTGCAGGCTAGTGACTTTATACCCCGCTTGTTTCAATTGACGATCTAAACGGCGCGCACGGTGCTTGGTACGCGTGAAGATCAAAACGGACTCGGTATTGGTCTCTTTGAGCAATTCCAAAACAATGCTGCGTTTGAGATGCTGCGGCACGGGGTACAACGCATGTGTAACTGTATGCGCAGGACGACTGATTCCCATCGTGATGCGGGCAGGGTTACGCAGCGACTGTTTCGCAAGCTGTTCAATTTCTTTCGGGAAAGTTGCTGAGAAGAGCATCGTTTGGCGCTGGGAAGGGACGGCTCTGATAATGCGACGCACATCGGGCAGGAAGCCCATATCGAACATGCGATCAGCTTCGTCGAGAACAAGTACTTCTATTTTATTGAGTTTAGCATGTCCCTTGGCGACCAAGTCGAGCAAACGCCCGGGGCAGGCAACAACGATCTCGACACCGCGCTCTAATGCTCGGATTTGGGGTGTTGCCCCCACACCGCCATATACTGTGGCGCTGCGTAGACCGGTTCCCACAGACAGGGCGCGGCAGGTGTCGTTAATCTGCTCAGCAAGTTCACGGGTGGGCGTTACGATCAGCGCCCGTGTTTGGTTACGGGGGCCACTCAACAAACGGTTTAGGATTGGGAGTACGAAGGCTGCAGTTTTTCCCGTCCCTGTTTGGGCGGTTCCAATTAAATCCTGTTTTTTTATTGCAGCGGGAATAGCTTTTTCTTGAATGGGGGTTGGCGTTTCATAGCCAGCACGTTCGATACCCGTCCGCAGACGCGCATCCAGATTGAACTGATTGAAGTTCACAAATCTTCCTTTTCTTCAGAAGCCGGATTGATTGTCAAAAGGGGGAGTGAGCGAACGCTCAAAGAAATAACAATAGCTGACTGCTGAACTGGTGTAGCGAATAAGGCTACTACGATAACCGATGCGGGCAGGGGTGTCAAGGACAGGGAAAGCTATGTAAAAGAAGCCCCGCCTTGAAAACAAGGCGAGGCTCCATCAGATAATCTAGACCCAACTGATCTGCCCAAAAAGCTGCTCATTGATTAGGGGCAAGCTATCTGGCGGCAAAATACTGATCTGGTTGTCCAGAAGCAGGTCGTAGATATTGGGAGACAGCGCAGATGACGCGGTAAAAATATCCAACAGGGTTTGTGCGTCATCATCCGCAGCGATACGATTGATCGCTACACTGCCACAATAGGTGCATACATGAACAAGCATTAACTCTCCGTGGCTACGGCTATATTTATTGCGGCTACGTTTTGTGGTTAATGCGATTGGCTGCATCGCTGCCTTGCACGCTGAGAGGCGATCGCCAGCGGCATACAAATCCAGATGGCGCGACCACAAGCAATAGGGGCAGTGATTGCGATTCTGCACCCCGGAAAGAAAATGAGCACTGCAAACATGCCCACCACAATGGATGCAAGAGAAATCTCCAAAGGTTGCGATCGGCTGCTCTCTCATAGCTCATCTCGCAGACGCAGGTAGCTTTTATAACGATACGGGCTTATTTGCCCATCCATCACCGCTTGCCGAATGGCACAGCCAGGTTCTTCATCATGCTTGCAACTTAGCCTGAATTTGCATTGTCCGACATAGCCGGACATTTCAGGGAAGAATAGAGCCAGATCACTGCCATCTACATCCCATAGACCAAACTCACGCATCCCGGGCGTATCAACCACTGTGCCACCAAAATCGAGATCAAACATCTCAAGATGGGTCGTTGTGTGACGACCTTTCCCCTGATCGCCTTGACTGACAGCACTCACGCGCAACCCTAACCCTGTCTGGAGGGCGTTAAGCAGGGATGTTTTTCCCACGCCCGATTTTCCAACAAGAACCGATCTGCGACCAGCGAGAATATCTTTCAGTTCAGACACTCCCTCACCTGTCATCGAGCTGACCATATGAATGGGATAACCAATCTGGCGATAGACCTCAAGACTCTTTTCAAGTTTCGAATTCCTGGATGCCAGATCAAGTTTGGTAATCACGATCACTGCTGGCAGGTCAGAAGCTTCTGCAGAAACCAGATAACGGTCGAGCAAGCCCCATTTCGGGGTGGGACTGGCCGCTGCGAAGACGGGGATGACCTGATCAATATTAGAGACAATAACCTGCTCAAAAACGCGTTGCCCCGGCACTGGTGCTGGGCGCGAGAGCGTGGAACGTCTGGGTAAGACTTCGTTAATCCGCCCTGTGCCGTCACCGGCATCAATGAAGCGCACCCAGTCACCTATTGCGACAGGGTCAATATGCTCCACTTCACGGACATCTCGAACACGATGGCGCAACGATGTCGGATCGGCAGTGGGGTAGATCAAATTTTTACGTAATAGAGAAGAGAGTACGCAATCGAGTTCTCTTCCATTGGAACGGACGGTATAGTGTCCGAGTGTTTTGCGAAAAACGACACCCTTGTCGTTTTCGGACGGAGTATTCATTATTAGAGTTTCCTATGTACGTGCTTTGTACAGCACGGATAAAACGATTCAAAACAGGTACCTGCCACTTTGTAAAACGGGCAGAAAAATTTTCTGAGAGTGAAACGACTTGTACCACTTGGACTAACATAAAACTTCCTTTCTAAAAACAAAAAGTGGTCACGAATATTTCCGTGACCACAAAATTTTCAGGGACAGCCAAATATCTAGTTCCGACTGAAAAAATGTCAGCAGCTAAGATAGGCTGTTAAATAAAAAGTCACGGGCATGAGATCGCCCGTGACAGCAAAGTCTATAAATGAAAAGAGACCGGCTTTACGCTGTTAAACAGAGGCGCGCCCATACAATTGGGTTAGAAACAAGAACCGACTCTAATTTACTTGACATAAAACACGCTCCTTTCAATATTTTTGATACGCCGCACAGTGTACCAAGAGGACGAGAGGCTGTCAACAAGAAAGCTCTTCAAAAAAACATTACATAACTCATATCATTTTTCTGTCAAATTTGTCAGACAACTAATTGACACTCCCCTCAAACTTTGCTAAACTAAAGCTAGTTGTCAGACAAGTTTCCCTAGCTCCCTTTTCTTCCCACTTACATAACAAAGGACGAAAAATGTCCACACTTCTCGTTAAAAATGCAACGATTTTAGTCACAATGGATAACCACCAACGTGAAATCGCGTCTGGTGGTCTTTTTATTCGAGATGGTTTCATCGAGCAGGTCGGCACCACAGACCAACTTCCCAAAACCGCCGATGAAATACTCGATCTCAGCGGGCATATTCTTCTGCCTGGCCTGGTCAACACCCACCATCACTTCTATCAAACCCTGACTCGTGCCGTCCCCGCCGCACAGGATGCGAATCTCTTCAACTGGCTCAAGACCCTCTATCCCATCTGGGCAGGCTTGCAGCCGGATGACATCTATACATCCACGCAGACAGCTTTGGCGGAATTAGCTTTTTCGGGATGCACCACAGCGTCCGATCACCTCTATCTCTTTCCAAACGGATCAAAGCTGGATGATGAAATTGCCGCCGCTTTAGAAATTGGTGTCCGAATCCATGCATCTCGTGGATCGATGAGCTTAAGTGAAAAGGATGGTGGACTTCCACCTGATTCCGTTGTGGACACAGAGGAAGCCATTCTCAAAGATTCCCAGCGTTTAATCGAAACCTATCACGACCCCAAACCCGGCTCCATGACCCAGATCGTACTCGCCCCCTGCTCGCCTTTCAGCGTGACGTCTGAGTTAATGAAGCAGTCCGCCGTTTTAGCACGAGAATATGGTGTCCAACTCCACACCCACCTCGCCGAAACCGAAGACGAAGAGCAATTCTGCCTCGAGATGTTCGGTCATCGCCCCGTGGACTATATGGGCGAAGTCGGCTGGCTGGATGGCGATGTCTGGTTCGCGCACTCGGTCTACGTTAATGAGCGTGAGATAAAAACCTACGCCGAACATAAATGTGGTGTCGCCCACTGCCCCTCCTCGAATATGCGTCTCGCCTCCGGCATCGCCCCGATCAAAGAAATGCTCGCCGCTGGCGTGGATGTCGGCATCGGCGTGGATGGTTCCGCCTCCAACGATGGCTCACATCTACTCGGCGAAGCACGTCAGGCAATGTTGCTGGCTCGTGTCAAAGAAGGTATCACCGGATACTCGCTCTCCAGTGACAATCGCAAATTGATGACCGCCCGCGACGCCCTGCATCTCGCCACACGCGGCGGGGCGGCTGTGCTCGGTCGCAACGACATCGGCTCACTCGAAGTCGGTAAAGCCGCCGATTTCTTCGCCATCAAACTGAATACCCTTGACTACGCAGGCGCACTCCACGATCCCGTTGCTGCGACCATCTTCGCTCAACCCGTCAAAGCAGCCTACACCGTTGTTAACGGGAAATTTGTCATCAAAGAAGGGCAACTCGTCAACATTGATGAACGCAAGTTGATTGAGAAGCATAATCAGGCGGCAAAACGTCTCCTAAGTATTTAATGAACAAAGAATACGAAACCCTTCTCAATCAATATTTGGAACTTCCTGCCCGTCTGGGTGAAGTACTCGCTGGACTGGCGGAGGAAGATTTTGATCTGCGTATGGAGGGTGAATGGTCAATCCGTGAATATGTTGCTCATCTCGTCGAAGGCGAGCAACTCTGGCAGATCAACCTGCGTGTGATCCTGGGCCTGAATGGTGCTAAATTCCCAATGACCTGGTATCCGGAACACAGTCAGATGGAATGGTCTGAACTCTGGGCATATAACAAACGCTCGATCAAAGTATTACAGGATCAATATCAAGCTGATACACAATACCTGGTCAACCTTCTTGAAAACCTACCCGATGAAGCCTGGGCACACTACGGGCGAATTACCTGGCCCGGTGCCGAAGAAGAAACCCGTTACTCAGTACGTGATATTGTCGAAATGCACATCTCACATTTGGCCATACATGCTGAAGATATCCGTGCAATCCGCGCTCAGCATAGCCTTTAGAAAGGACAACAATGCCTTCATCCATCACTCTCACCAAAAAACTCGTCGATGTCGCCATGGGGCGTGTCCCAGCTGACACCGTTATTCGTAACGGCGTATGGGTCAGCGTTCAATCGGGCGAATTTGTGCCGAATACCGACATCGCCATTGTTGACGGGCATATCGCCTACGTTGGCGAAGATGCTTCACATTGTGTCGGCGCAGAAACAAAAATCATCGATGCGAGCGGCAAATATCTCGTCCCCGGGTTACTGGACGGACATATGCACGTCGAGTCGGGGATGGTTACCGTGACTGAATTTGTGCGTGCCGTTGCTAAACGTGGCACAACGGGCATCTTCATTGACCCGCATGAGATCGCCAATGTCTTCGGTCTCAAAGGCGTCAAGCTGATGGTCGATGAAGCTGCCGAGCAACCGATCCATGTTTGGGTGCAGATGCCATCCTGTGTCCCCTCCGCACCGGGATTTGAAACCCCGGGCGCAGAGATCGACTCCGAAGATGTCGCTGAAGCGATGACTTGGGAAGGCATTATCGGGCTTGGGGAAGTGATGGATTTTCCGGGCGTCTTCAACACCAGCACAAAGATGATGGAAGAAATCGCTGCCACAAAAGCTGCCGGTAAAGTTATCGGCGGGCATTACCCCAACCTTGATCTCGGCATGGGCTTTCATGGCTACGCCGCTGCTGGCATCGAAGATGACCACGAAGGCACGCGTGTTGAAGACGCGATTGCCCGCGTTCGTCAGGGTATGAAGGCCATGCTGCGCTACGGCTCCGGCTGGTTGGACGTGGAAAATCAGGTTGGTGCGATTTTGGAACACAATCTTGATCCGCGCCGCTTTTTGCTCTGCACGGACGATTCTCATGCAAGCACGCTTGTGAAAGAAGGGCACATGGATCGGGTGCTGCGCCACGCCATTCAAGCTGGTTTGCCGCCGTTGACCGCCATCCAGATGATGACGATCAACACCGCCGAACATTTTGGTTTAACAAAAGAAATAGGCATGATCGCCCCTGGCAGATGGGCAGATGTGCTTCTTGTCGAAGATTTGAACGATTTTCATCCGAGCATGGTCATCGCCAAAGGGCAGGTTGTGGCTGAAAACGGTGAATTGACCATAGCGATGCCCAAAGTTGAGCATCCTGCTTGGGCGCGGCAATCTGTCCACCTGGGAAAGAAGCTCGATGCACAGGATTTTGCTCTTTTGGTGGAAACAGGTTCACGCACGAGCGTCACGGCAAATGTGATCGGCGTGATTGAAAGTCAGGCGCCGACCAAACATCTTAAGCTGCAAGTTCCCGTAGAAGATGGGCAAATCCATGTTGATAAGGGGAACGATATTGCAAAACTTGCCATCGTTGAACGACACAAAGCGACGGGCAAAGTGAATGTCGCTCTCGTGAGCGGATTTGGTTTCAGCGAAAAATGCGGCATCGCATCGACCGTGGCACACGACAGTCATCACATGATGGTGACGGGCACCAGCGAGGCCGATATGGCGATTGCCGCCAACAAACTCGCCGAAGTGGGCGGCGGGCAGTGCGTTGTCAAAGACGGCGAAGTGATCGGGCTGGTCGAGTTGGAGATTGCCGGGCTGATGTCCACCGAGCGCGTGGAAGTTGTCGCTGAGAAAGCCGCCACGATTTTGAAGGGCTTTGAAGCCTGCGGCTGCACATTGAGCAACCCGAATATGCAGCTAAGCCTGCTGGGCTTGGTCGTGATCCCCGAATTGCGAATTTCTGATTTAGGCTTGGTCGATGTGACGAAGTTTGAATTTATACCGGTCATAGAAAATTAAACAGTCTCTGAACGGAGTGATTTGCGCATGTAAATCATGCAGTCGAAGAGCGGATTTTGCAAAACCGTCCTTCGACTACAGGCTCACTCCGTTCGCCTTCCGCTCAGGAACTGAATTGTTTAGGAAAACATTATGTCACCAACATCTCCGTTTCAAAAATTACAGGCCGACCTGGCAGCCTTGATCGCATCACGGCCTGCCGGAGACCGTTTGCCTTCTGAGCCAAAACTGGCTGAGCAATTGGGCGTTTCGCGCGCCACCTTGCGCGAAGCCATGCGTACCTTTGAAACACAAGGACTGATCCGTCGCAGGCAGGGGGCGGGGACTTTTGTGGTCGGGCAGGCGCCCGTTTTAGAGAGCGGTCTCGAAGTGCTCGAAAGCATCCAAACCATGGCAATGCGCATGGGCATGTCGGTAGCGGTAAAAAATCTACAGGTAGAGACAGTATCTGCCAACGAGAAGCAAGCCGGAAAGTTGGGCGTTCCGCTGAACACACCGCTGACGCGCGTCTCGCGTGTGATCGCCACAACCGATCGCCCGGCAGCCTATTTGATCGACATCCTGCCTGCGAATTTCCTTTCGACTGAAGAATTCCCCAAAGACTTCAAAGGTTCGGTGCTGGACTTCATGCTCGAACGCGGCGACCTTCCTACGGTCGCCAGAGTTGGCGTGAACGCAACCAGCGCCAAAGCCGATGTGGCAAAAGCACTCGAAATTCAACGCGGCGATGTCCTGATGCGTATCAGTTCACGCATTTATCTGGCAACAGAAAATGTGGTGGATTACAGCCTGGGTTATTTCCTGCCGGGCTACTTCCACTTCCATGTTTTAGCGCAAATCCAACCTTAGCAGGTTGTTATTGCAAGCCCCATTTTTTGGGACTTTAAGTATTTATGTTATAGAGGAGATTTTAAAAGATGAAACTATCAACTGAAGATGCTGCAAAAGAAATCCAAAAACGGATTGACGCAGCAGAGAAAGACATTGTCCAATTTATGCGGGATATTGTTGCCATCCCCAGCATGGAAGGACAATTGAAAGATGTTGGCGAACGCATCGCTGCCGAAATGAATAAGTTGGGTTTCGATGAAGTCCGCTTCGACAAGATGGGTAATATCATGGGACGTATCGGCGACGGCGAGCGTGTGATCGTTTATGACTCACATATCGACACCGTTGGCATCGGCGACCCGGAAGAATGGGACTGGGATCCTTTCGTTGGCAAAGTTGAAGATGGTGTACTCTTCGCGCGTGGTGCCTGTGACGAAAAAGGCAGCACCCCCGGTATGATATATGGATTAAGCTTCGCCCGTGACCTCGGCTTGCTCGATGGCTGGACAGCTTGGTACTTTGGCAATATGGAAGAGTGGTGCGACGGCATCGCCCCAAACACCTTCGTGGAAGTTGACCCGGGTATCCGCCCCGACTTTGTCGTCATCGGTGAACCGACTAAGATGAATGTTTATCGCGGTCACAAAGGCCGTCTGGAAATGCGCGTTGTCGCGAAGGGTAAATCTGCCCACGCCGCATCTAACCACGTTGGCGATAACGCCATCTACAAACTGCTGCCCGTCATCGCCGGTATTCGCGATCTGGAACCGAGTCTTGGCGACCACGAATTTCTTGGTCACGGCAAGATCACCGTCAGCGATATGCACGTCCAGACCCCGAGCATTAACGCAGTCCCAGACGAAGCGATCATCTACATCGACCGCCGCATGACTTTCGGTGAGACAAAAGAAGAAGTTGTTGCACAGATTGAAGCATTGATTCCTGAAGAGCACAAAGCCAGCGTTAAAGTGGAAGAACTCTTCTATGATGAAGCTTCATACACAGGCTTCGTCTTCCCTGTGGATAAATACTTCCCCGCCTGGGCATACGAAGAAGATCATCCCCTCGTGCAGGCTGGTCTGGCCGCCCGCGAAGCGATCGGTTTCGAAGCTGCACCTGCCGGTAAATGGGAATTCTCGACCAACGGCATCTACTGGGCTGGTAAAGCCGGTATTCCCGCGATCGGCTTCGGCCCTGGCGATGAAACCACCGCCCACACGGTGCTCGACAGCGTAAACCTCGACGATATGGTCAAAGCGACTGCATTCTATGCGATGTTGCCTTCCTTAATAAAATAGCCGCGTAGATTGAGTAGCTTCAGCACAGCTTCATCGTGCTGAAGCGTATCGAAATCATAGCGGCATAATCGACATCCGCTTTGGTTTCGATACGCCTGACGGTAATGCTGTCAGGCTACTCAACCACCGCTGCGATTTAAAGATTAAATATCCACCCTTTCACAAAAAACAGGAGATCTAAAATGCAATCAGACTTACGCGGTCGCAACCTTATCGGCGACCTTGATTTCAGCAAAGAAGAAGTAGAAACCGTCCTCGAAGTAGCCTGGGACTTGAAGAAGAAACGTGCCCTCGGCGAACTACATCCCTACCTGCGCGATAAAGTGCTGGCAATGCTCTTTTTCTTCAGCAGCACACGCACCCGCAGCTCCTTTGAAGCTGGTATCGCTCAATTGGGCGGACACGGTGCCTTCATCGACTCGAAGACCACCCAAATCTCACACGGCGACACCACTCGTGAGATCGGTCAGATCTTCGGACGTTATTTCGATGGCATCGCCATCCGCCACTGCGATTATGGCGACGGCAACCGCTATCTCAACGATGTTGCTTCCGCCAGCCGCGTTCCGGTTTTGAACATGCAATGCGATGTTTACCACCCCTTCCAATGTCTGGCTGACCTGATGACCATTCAGGAAAAGAAAGGCAAAGACCTGCGCAAGAAGAAGATCGTTGTCTCCTGGGCGTATGCCGCTTCCTACCTGAAACCGATCTCTGTTCCGCAATCGCTCATTTTGCAGATGCCGCGCTTCGGCATGGACGTAACTCTGGCCTATCCGCCCGAGTTCCCGCTGATGCCTGAGATCGTCGAGCAAGCCCAGGAACAGGCGCGTATCGCCGGTACCAACTTCGAGATCATCGACCGTGCCGATGGCATGAAGGATTCCTTCGCCGATGCAGATGTCGTCTATGCAAAATCCTGGGGACCATTATTAACCACCACTGATCCCGACGAAGGCAAAAAATTGCAAGATAAATACAAAGACTGGCTCGTCGATCAGGACAAGATGAGCGCCGCCAAGAAGGACGCCATCTACATGCACCCGCTGCCTGCAGACCGTGATATCGAAGTGACCAGCGAAGTCCTTGACGGTCCTAACTCAGTTGTCTTCGATGAAGCTGAAAATCGTCTTCACGTTCAAAAAGCCGTCATGGCTTTGACAATGAACTAGAACTGATGAGTGATGCGTGACGAGTAAATTTCACTTATCACGCATCACTTTTCACGAAAAGAGAAACAATGACTGAAAAAAAACTCGCAGTAGTCGCCATCGGCGGCAATTCGCTCATCAAAGACAAAGCCCACCAAACGGTTGAAGATCAATATAAAGCTGCGAAAGAGACCACCTATCACATCGCGGATATGGTCGAACAAGGCTGGGATATTGCTATCGGGCATGGCAATGGACCGCAGGTTGGCTTTATTTTGCGCCGCTCCGAGATCGCCTACAAAACCGAGGGCATCCACGAACTTGCCTTGGACGTCTGCGGGGCAGACTCGCAAGGTGCGATTGGCTATGCCTTACAACAAACCCTGCAAAACGAACTCTACCAGCGCAATATCAAAAAGAAAGTCGTCACCATCATCACCCAAACACTGGTCGACAAAGACGACCCTGCCTTCAGCGCCCCGACCAAACCAATCGGCGGATTTATGGATGAAGCAGAAGCCAAACGCCGCCAAACGGAACAAGGCTGGTCAATGGTCGAAGATGCAGGGCGTGGCTGGCGACGTGTCGTCGCCTCCCCAAAGCCGAAAGAAATCGTTGAACTCGAATCTGTTCAGACCATTCTGGCGCAAGGCATTATCACCATCACCGTAGGCGGTGGCGGCATCCCCGTCATCGACCCGGGCGACGGTAACTACGAAGGCGTCGCCGCTGTCATCGACAAAGACTTCGCATCTAGCTTGCTGGCGCAGAATATCGGCGCCGATCTCTTCGTCATCTCGACTGCGGTCGAAAAAGTCGCCCTTAATTTCGGTAAGCCCAACGAACAATGGCTCGACAAAATGACCGTTGCAGAAGCCAAGCAATATCTCGCCGAAGGCACGCACTTTGCCAAAGGCTCAATGGCGCCCAAGATCGAGGCAATTATCTGGTTCCTCGAAAACGGCGGCAAAGAAGCCCTCATCACCAACCCTGAAAATATCGGGCGTGCCCTCAAGGGCAAAACCGGTACCTGGATCGTTCCCTAACCAACTGTAAGGGCGGGTCTAAGACCCGCCCCTACCCTTATGAACCGCATCAAGAAACTCGTCTCATCTCCTCCCATCATTCTGGCGCTCGTCGCCACCCTCGCCTATGGCCTGCTCGCGCCCCAGCTAGGCTTCTATTGGGACGACCTGCCCATCAGTTGGCTGCGCTACGAACTTGGGCAGGATGCGCTCACACAATATTTCTCCACCAACCGCCCTGCCTGGGGCATTTGGTACGGCCTTCTAACCCGTTTCATTCCTCACACGCCACTCCCGTGGCAAATCCTTGCCATATTTTGGCGCTGGCTGAGCAGCCTGGCCTTCTTCGCCGTCCTACGTCAACTCTTCCCCAAAGAAAACAAACTCATCATCGGAGCCAGCCTGCTCTTCCTGCTTTATCCGGGCTTCAACCAACAGTCCGTCGCCTTCGTTTACGGCTATCATTTCACGGTTTATACCCTCTTCCTTTTTTCGCTCTACGCCATGCTGCGGACGCTGCGCCGTCCATCCCTCACTATCACCTTTTTGGGAATACTTGCCTCTGCCCTCAATCTCATCATGGGGGAATATTTCTTCGTTCTCGATTTGATTCGCCCGGTTCTGCTTTGGTTCGCCCTTGCAGAAATACCTGATTCCAAAGAACGCATCAAGCGCGGATTTTGGGCTTGGTTCCCTTATCTCATCATCTTCGCGGCTGGCGTATTGGGGCGTTCCCTGATCTTCAACAATCAAGTCTACGGCTACAGTCTGCTCGACAATCTCAAAGAAGCCCCCCTCCCTGCGCTCTGGACGTTGATCCAAACCGTCGTTCTCAGCCTGTGGACAACCCTCGTCTCTGCTTGGGGACAAGCCTTCGTTCTGCCGGATTTTGCTCTACAAGGTACTGTGACGATCGGGATTTATCTCGGCATTATTTTTGCTTCTTTTTTTATTGTCTTTCTTTCTTTACACAAAAAGAATGCAGTCTCTGAGCGGAGCGCAGCGCAGTCGAAGAGCGGTGCTAACAAACCCCATCCTTCGACTACCGCTTCGATACGCCCGTCACTACATTCAGGGCTACTCAGCCTCCGCTCAGGAACTGACATACCTTTAATAACCATCGGCATCTTCGCCATGCTCCTCGCTGGCGTTCCCTTCTGGCTGACAGACCTGCCCATCACACTCGGCTTTCCTGCCAACCGCGCGACATTGCCCTTCATCTTCGGCAGCACGTTCGTTCTGGTCGGCATTTTGCGCTTGATCCCGCGCCAAACGTTAACGACCATTCTGCTAACGCTGCTGATCGCATTCTCGGCGGGCCGACAATTCCTGTGGGGGGACGAGTTCCGGCGTGACTGGCGCGTACAAAAGAATCTTTTCTGGCAATTATCGTGGCGTGTGCCCGCCCTCGAAGAAGACACAGCAATTCTGCTCAACGAAGGCGCACTCAAATTTTATGCCGATAACTCCCTCGCCACCCCATTGAATTGGGTCTACGCACCCGGCACAACCGTAGAGCGCATCCCGTATATGCTTTTTTATCCGCGCAGCCGCTTCGGGTTGGAAGCCGAAAATTTAGCGCCGAATATGCCTTTATCCCATGATTTCATCGCCAGCGAATGGAACGGCAATTCCGACCAGATGCTGCTGGTTAATTTCGATCCGCCGGGGTGTCTGCATATTGTTGACCCCGCCCTTGATGAGAAGAATAAGTTCATTGCCGATCTGCTGATCCGTAAGAATGCGGCTTACTCGCGCCCAGAATTAATCTTGCCAAACGGCGCGTCCGTGATGCCTACACTCTATGGCACGGAGCCTAATCACGGTTGGTGCTATTACTACGAGAAAGCAGACCTTGCCCGTCAATTCGGCGATTGGGACGAGGTTGTCCGCTTGGGCGCCCAGGCTTTTAATGCCGGGGATTACCCCAACGACCCAACCGAGTATTTCCCGTTCATCGAAGGATATGCGCACACAGGAGACTGGGCGCAGGCCGAGCAACTATCCTTAAGAGCGTATCGGGTTTCCAAAAATTATATGCGTCAAATGCTTTGTCCGCTCTGGGAAGAAGTTGGCGCCACGCTTCCTGAAAATCCTGACTCTGAAGCTTTCCTGATAAGTTTACGCACCTCTTTAAAATGTGACTAGACAAGTTAAGAGATGCGATTTATCATCCTGAATGAGGATGTCTTGCATTCGACTTAAGGTTCCAAAAACCTTATTCTATGAAATTGAAGCATGTAAATCTCGACTACGTGCTCAATATTTTATTCAACTTAAAAGGAGTAGAAATGAATAAAAAAGTTTTATGGCTCGCTAGTGTTTTGATGATCGCTGCTTTTGTACTGTCTGCCTGTGGCGGCGGTGCAGCAGCCCCGGCTGCTGAAGAACCCGCAGCAGCTGAAGAAGGCGCCGCTGAAGCACCTGCGGCCGAAGAAGCGGCCCCCGAAGGCGCTTATCAGATTCCGACCATCGAAGATGGCAAATATAATGTCGCTTTCGTTTACGTTGGACCACATGATGATGGTGGCTGGTCGCAGGCGCATGATGTTGGCCGCATGTGGGTAGAAGAGAACGTTGCTGACGTTCATACCGCTTATGTTGAGATCGTTGCCGAAGGCGCTGATGCTGAGCAAGTAATTCGCTCTTTAGCCCGCAAAGGCTTTGATGTCATCTTCACCACTTCCTTTGGCTATATGGATGCATCTGAAATCGTCGCCGACGAATTCCCGGATGTAGACATCATCCACTTGAGTGGTTACAAGGCTAATGGCGCCAACTTCGGTAACCTGATGGGCGCAATGGAAGACATGAAGTACCTCGCCGGGATGTTAGCTGGCTCTCGCACCAAGACCGATGGTAACGACAAAATCGGTTATATCGCCACCTTCCCGATCCCCGAAGAACTTCGCTTAGGCAATGCTTTTGCTTTAGGCGTACAAGAGACCTGCCCCGAATGCACCATCGACGTGCGCTGGATCTTCTCTTGGCATGATCCCATCCTTGAAAAAGAAGCTGCTTCCTCGCTCTTTGACAGTGGCGCACAGGTCGTAATGACTGGCGCTGACACTCCCGCTCCCGCCGAAGTTGCTCCTGAAGGCAAATGGGGCATCACCTATGACTACAGCGGCAACTGCACCGTGCCCGCCTGCTTGACCTCCATGTACTGGAACTGGGGTCCCATTTATGGTGACATCGTTGAACAGTCGCGTGAAGGCACCTGGGTCGGCGGTTGGCAGTACTTCGATGCTGATGCTGGCGGTATGGGCTTGCTCGGCTTCATGGAAGGCGAAACCCCGCAACCCGGTGTTGAAGGTCTCCCCGCTGAAGATCTGGCTCTGATCGAAGATACCCTCGCCAAGATGCTGGCTGGTGAATTCGACCGCTTTGATGTCTTCGCTGGTCCGATCACTGATAATCAGGGCAACGTTGTACTTGAAGACGGCGCCGAACTCGATCAGCTCGACCTCGATGGTTTCTCCCAATTCGGCAGCGAATGCACCACTTGTATGTACTGGTGGAACGAAAATATCACCGCTGAATTGCCTGCGCTTGATTAAGTTTGTGCAGTAATAATGAGAGGCGACCCAAGATTTGGGTCGCCTCTTCTTTTTTAGCAATTATTTATTTCCATCATGGTATGATTTTTTACGTCAATCCAACTTGATACAGGAGCGCTGCCTATGACTTCATCTCCTCCCCCACATGCTGTTGAAATGAAAGACATTGTCATTCGCTTTCCCGGCGTTTTGGCAAATGACCACGTCAATCTCACGTTGAAACACGGCGAGATCCATGCCCTTTTGGGCGAGAATGGCGCTGGCAAGAGCACTTTAATGAACGCCCTCTCGGGTCTATATAAACCCGTTTCAGGCACAATGAAGGTACACGGCGAAACTGTCAGCTTTAACTCACCCAAAGATGCCATCGCCAAAGGGATCGGGATGGTGCATCAGCACTTTATGCTTGTCCCCACCCAAACCGTGACCGAGAATATTCTGCTCGGATTGAATGAACCCAAGTTCTTTATGAACCTGACAAAATACGATCAGAAGATCAGAGACCTTCAAGATCAATTCGGTCTGCGCGTCGATCCGACAGCCAAAATTTGGCAACTTTCAGTCGGCGAGCAGCAGCGCGTTGAAATTTTGAAAGTGCTCTATCGCGGTGCAGATATTCTCATCATGGATGAACCGACAGCCGTTCTTGCCCCGCAAGAGATCGACGATTTGATGAAGACCATGCACACCATGACAGAGCAGGGCAAATCGATCATTTTCATCAGCCACAAACTCCACGAAGTAACCACCGTTGCCAATCGACTGACGGTTTTACGCAAAGGCGTTGCCACTGCGGAAGGCATCAGCATTGAAGGCTTGACGGGTGAAAAACTCGCCGAATTGATGGTCGGGCGCAAGGTCATTTTCAATATTGAGAAGAAGGAGCAAGAGCCGGGCGAGGTGGTACTCGATATTCGCGGTGTAAGTGCTGAAAATAATAAGGGCGTAAAGGCGCTTAATAATCTTTCGCTGGATGTCCGTGAAGGTGAAATTTTGGGCATTGCCGGTGTTGCGGGTAATGGACAAAGTGAATTGGCAGAAGTCATTACAGGGTTACGGGCTTGTGAGGGCAGTATCCTGATCAACGGAGAAGATGTTGCCAACGCGGAACCAGGCAAAGCCATCGCGAGCGGCGTCGCACACGTTCCCGAAGATCGCACCGGTGTTGGATCCGCTCCGAATATGAGCATCACAGAAAACACCATCATGAAGAATTACCGCGAGGAACCAATCGGCAGCCGTTGGAGCATCAACTTCACGGAAGCGCGCAATCACGCCCGTGAATTGAAAGAAGCCTACGATATTCTCGCCCCTAACGTGCGGACGATGGCTCGCAAACTATCTGGCGGCAACTTGCAAAAAGTAATTCTTGCGCGCGAGATCACCACCCAGCCGAAATTGATGGTTGCCATGCAGCCAACACGCGGCCTGGATGTGGGTGCGATCGAATCCATTCAGCGGCTGCTGCTTGGACAGCGTGAAGCGGGCACCGCCATTTTATTGATCTCGGAAGAGTTGGATGAGTTACTGACCCTCAGCGACCGGATTGCCGTTCTTTATGAAGGTGAAGTGATGGGCATTATCGATGCTAAAAACGCAGATATCAACGAGATCGGTCTCATGATGACCGGACAAAGGAGCAACGCATGAATCTGCCCTTTAAAATAATTCTTGAAAAACGTACCGATGATGTGCCAAAGTGGCTGCCCGCAGCGACAGCATTTGGCTCTGTCATCGTCGCCTTTATCATCAGCGGCATTGTTCTCAAGATCATTGGCGGCGAACCGTTGCGCGTCTTGAAATTTTTCTTCACCGCCACCTTTGGCTCGTGGCCCGTTATCTCCGATACACTCGTCAAAGCGACACCGCTCATCATGGTCGGTCTGGCCTGTTCGGTTGCCTTCAAAATGAAACTCTGGAATATCGGCGCGGAAGGCCAATTCTATATCGGGGCCTTCGCAGCCAGCCTGGTTGTGCTCATTCCGATGGTCGATCTTGAAACCACGCCAAAGTTCATTGTGATCGGCTTAATGATCATCATGGGCATGATCGGCGGCGCGGTCTGGGGTTTCTTCCCGGGCTATCTCAAAGCCAAATACAAAGTCAACGAGATCATCACCACGCTGATGCTCAACTATATCGCGCTCTACTGGAACAACTTCTGGATTTTCGACAAGTGGAGTGATGCTGGGTTCCAGATGACCCCAACCTTCCCAAAAGTTGCCTGGTTGCCGCGTCTTTCCGATTTGGCCAAAGAATATAAAGTCTTTTCCGGCATCACCCTCCATTTGGGCGTGGTCTTTGGCATTATCGCCGCCATCATCATCTGGTGGATTCTTGAACGCAGCCACTGGGGCTACCAGATCAAACTGATCGGTGACAACCCGAAGGCGGCGCGGTATGCCGGTCTCAACATCAGCCGCAACCTGATCCTCGTCATGATGCTCTCCGGCGCACTGGCAGGCTTGGCAGGCATGGCTGAAGTCAGTGGTGTTGTTCACCGCCTGCAAGAGCGCATCTCCCCCGGCTACGGCTTTACGGGCATCATCGTCGCATGGCTGGCAAAGCTCAACCCCTTCGCCGTGATCCTCGTTTCGGTACTCTTCGGCGCACTTATCGTTGCCGGGCGCGAAATTCAGCCTTCAGGATTATCTTCCCTCCTGCAAGGCATCATTCTCTTCATGGTCATCAGCAGTGATGTTCTGCTGCGCTACCAAATCCGTATCGTACGCACAGAACAGACAGAGCAGGAGGCAGCATGAATTTAGAGATCATTCTCCACGCTGGTTTAGCGACCGGCACCATTCTCCTATTTGCCGCGATCGGTGAAATTTTCGCCGAACGCGCAGGCATTCTCAACCTCGGCGTCGAAGGCATGATGCTGCTCGGCGCGATGGCAGGCTTCAGCACATCCCTCTCAACGGGGAACGCCTGGCTCGGTTTGCTGGTCGCCATGCTTGCCGGTGGGATTTTGAGTCTCGCACACGGATTGGTGACAATCCACTTCCAGGCGGATCAGGTCGTTAGCGGCCTCTCGCTGACCTTCCTTGGAACAGGGCTTGCCCTCGTTTTAGGAGAGGGGCTCACCGGTCAGAATCCGGCGTTAATTCCCACCGTCAGCATCCCCCTGCTCTCTCAAATCCCCTTCCTGGGGCCGGTCTTCTTCGCAGAGCACAGCGTGCTGGTCTACATCGGCTACATCTTTGCGCCGCTCTCTGCCTACTACGTCTACAAAACCCGTCCCGGAATGCACCTACGCGCGGTCGGAGAAAAGCCATCCGCAGCCGACACCCTCGGCATCAACGTTTACGGCGTGCGTTACTTCTATACCTTCGTCGGCGGGATGTTGGCAGGGCTGGCAGGCGCGACCATCACTCTCTCCATATCACCGGGTTGGTACAGTACCCAGACCACCTCCGGACAGGGCTGGATCGCCGTTGGCTTGGTCATCTTCGCCCAGTGGAATCCGCTGCGCGCTGCCTTTGGCGGCTACCTCTTCGGCATGTTGCGTCGCTTCATCCTTGATCTTCAAGGCCCAGCTTTACTCTTTGGCTTTGCCAATCCGCTTTACGTCAACTCGAACTACGGCTTCTTCCTCCAAATGATGCCCTTCGTGCTGACCATCATTGCTCTGGTTTGGGGCTCACGCGCTGCAACCAAGAAACGACTTGGCTCACCTGCTGCGCTTGGCATCCCCTACATACGCGGTGAACGCGGTTTATAAGGAAAATTTTTACACGATCAAAAAACTTCCGAAGTTTTGAAAACTTCGGAAGTTTTTGTTTAATTTCTCGCTTGTGCGATCACTTCACGTTGGAGCGGAACATGATGCCAATCAATATCCAAGTGATGAAAAGATAGGCAAGGTCAAAAACGATCTCCACCCACATGCGTACTGGTTCAGACAAATCATTCTCCTTTACTGTTGCAATGCAACAGACCGGATTATTATAATGCTAAGGAATAAGCCGTAAATAATAACGTGCGCATTTCCAAACAAGAAGATCGTGCCGGTTGAGTAGGCTGACAGTTTCATCGTCAGCCGTATCGAAACCAAACAGTTTGCTACTACAATTTCGCTACTTAATCTCCGCCATCAGAATACTGCAAACAGGAAAGTTATTTACTTCCCACTCCTAAGCCAGATCGAAAGCAGAAACTACGGTTTATTTTTAGGCTTCAATGATAAAATTCAGCATACTAACCAACCAATAAAGGGTATCGGATATGAACCACTCATTCAGCTACGAATGCTCCATTTGCGGAAAGAAATATGCGCCAGACGACATCACCTATACCTGCTATCAGGATGGGGGAAACTTGAACGTCATGCTGGATTATGCGGCTATCCAGCAAAAATACCATCCTGATGATATTACCTCACGCACCGAGACATCGCTCTGGCGCTATCTACCCCTGCTGCCTGTCTCTGCGCCCGAGGGCGAGAACACCCCCCTCTACGCTGTCGGCTGGACACCAACTTTTGAGTTTCCCCGCCTTGCCGCCAAATTGGGTTTGCATAATCTCTGGCTCAAAGATGAGAGCAGCAATCCAACCGCCTCCTTCAAAGATCGCGCCAGTGCTATTCTGGTTGCACGCGCGGGCGAGATCGGCGCGGATGTGATCGTGACGGCATCCACGGGTAACGCGGGTGCAGCACTAGCGGGAATGTGTGCGGCTGCCGGGCATAAAGCGGTCATCTTTGCGCCCAAGACCGCGCCTGTCGCCAAGATCACGCAGTTGCTGGTCTTCGGCGCACAAGTGATGCTAGTGGATGGTAATTATGACGACGCGGTTGAACTTGCAGTCAAAGCGGCGAATGAGTTCGGCTGGTATTGCCGCAACACAGGTTACAACCCCTTCACGCTCGAAGGCAAGAAGACAGCTGCCTTTGAAATTTGGGAATGGGCGCTCAAGACCCTCCCTGAACATAGCAAACCCTTGACAATTTTCGTCTCGGTTGGGGATGGGAATATCATCTCGGGCATACACAAGGGTTTTAAAGACCTTAAGCGTTTAGGCTGGCTGGGACAAATGCCGCGCATCATCGGCGTGCAGGCGGAAGGTTCAGCCGCCATCGCAAATGCCTACCATAACGGGACCGAGAATATCACGCCGGTCTCGGCGACGACGATGGCAGACAGCATCTCGGTCGATATGCCCAGCGACGGTGTGCGCGCCCTGCGTGCGGCAACCGAGACGGGCGGACGATATGTGATCGTCAGCGATGAGCAGATTTATGCTGCCATAGCGGAACTCGGTCGGGTGGGCGTTTTTGCGGAACCTGCCGGGGCGACGGCCTATGCCGGTTTGGTGGAAGCAATTTCACAGGGGAGCGTTGCGACAGATGATCCTGTCCTCGTCCTGAATACAGGCAGTGGGTTGAAGGATGTTAAGGCTGCGATGAAATCCGTATCTGAAGCGCCGATCATAGCACCGACGTTGGAGGCTGTGAAAGCACAATTATGAGTCGTGAACAGTGGAGTACACCAGCGCGTTATCTGACGCTGATTTTGATCGTCGTTTTTCTTGCCGGGTTGAGTTGGTATTCACGCACGATCTTTCAACCGCTGATCATTGCCGGGCTACTTGCCTATGTGATGATGCCTGCGGTGAATTGGCTGAAAGAGAAGCTAAAGATGAAACACAAATGGGCTGTCAATCTGGTCTATTTTGTGCTTTTGGCGCTCGTATTGGCTTCGCCAGTCTTTTTTGTTCCAGAACTACTTTCACAATTACAGATATTCTCTGATGACCTGTTGCGCCTCTACGAACAGGCACTCGCCTTTCTAAATAAGCCGATTTACTTTGGCACTTTCGTGATCGAAATTGGGGATTACTTCCCTGAGCTTGAAAACTCGGTCGCGAATATGCTCAGCGCAATCCCTGAACGCGCCCTGCAAATTTTGGAAAGCACGTCGCGTAATACCGCCTGGTTCTTTGTAATCGTGGTAGCGGTCTATTATTTACTGCTGGACTGGGACAAGATCCGTGATGGGATCATTCGGCAAGCGCCCGTGGATTATCGACGGGATGCACGCACGATCTTTTTGGAGATCAAAGAGATTTGGGCATCCTACCTGCGCAGTCAATTGGCCTTGATGGGGATCGTGGGTGTGGTTTTCTCGATCGTTTGGTTGGCGATTGGTTTGCCGGGGGCATTGATTATTGGTATCTTGACGGGATTGCTCAACATCATCCCGGATTTGGGCCCCTTGGTCGCGACGGTCATTGCACTAGGTGTCGCTTTGCTTGAAGGTTCGCTCTTTTTACCGATCTCGAATTTCTGGTTCACGGTTTTGGTCTTGGTGATCTATCTGGTGCTGGTGAATCTAAAAAATATCTGGCTGCGACCGCGCCTGATGGGACGCAGCGTGCATCTACACGAGGGCTTGGTTTTCATCGCCATTATCGCGGCGGTGCTGCTACAAGGTATCTTGGGCGCAATCATCGTTGTGCCGGTCATCGCCTCGGTGCTGGCGATTGGACGCTATTTGAAGGCGGGCATCATGGGCTATGAGCCCGTTTTACGCGATGATTTGTATGCGGCTTGGGAGGCGGAGCAGGGGATAACAAAAAAAGAGCCAGAAAAAGACAACAAAGAACAAGTATAGTTTCTCAGTAAAAAACATGTGCGATTCCAGTGCCTTCCTGATAGGAAGGCACTTTTTGTATATATAACGCTAACAAAGAAAGACTTGACTCAACAGGATTTAAGGATACAATAGTCATTAGTGACTATTACAAAAATGACTATATAGGAGAAAAAATTATGAAAAAAATCTTTAGCCGCATCGGAAAAGTGGCAGTCGCCATCGCTGTCTTGTTAATTCTTGCCATGTTAGTTGGGCCGTTTTTGGTCCCTGTAAATCCACTGGAGGGTTTGTCCACCGTAGAGCAAGTTGCAAGTGATCAGAGTAAATTCATCACTATCCCCTATGCAGGCACAGATGGCATTGATATCCATTATCTCAGTGATGAAGACGAGTCAAGCGCTAAAGAGCCGACTTTTGTTCTATTACACGGTTCTAACTTCAACGCCTATACCTGGACAGAGGTGCTCGATTTCTTTGACAAAAAAGGACGTGTGATCGCCTATGATCAAATCCCCTATGGGTTGAGCGAAAAACTGGTTGAAGGTGACTGGAGTGGAAAAAACCCCTATTCATCGACAGGGGCTGTTGAGCAACTCTTTACGTTATTGGATGAACTTGGTGTTGACAGCGCAATTTTAGTTGGAAATTCCTATGGTGGTACGTTGGCTGTTCAAGCGACCTTAGCCAACCCTGACCGGATTGATGGGCTGATCCTTATCGATGCAGCAGTTTATGTCTCCGAAGAAATGCCTGCCTGGCTCATGCAGTCGCCCCAAATGCAACGCATTGGCCCATTATTTGCCCGCACACTTGGTCAAAGCGAAGCCTTTATTCAGCAAACCTATTTGAATACCGACCTGCTCAGTGACGAGAGAATGGCGCAGACCCTAATCCAAACACAGGTTCAAAACTGGGATACAGCCTACTGGGAATATCTGCAAGTTTGGGGGCTGGATGCACCCGATTACGTTGCCGAAATTCCAACAATCAACAAACCAGCGTTGGTGATTTCCGGTGACAGTGACGCCATTGTTCCTGTTGCCGACAGCGAGCGCCTGAACTCAGAATTGCCAAATTCAACGCTGACGATCTTACCCAACTGCGGACATGTGCCACAGGAAGAATGTCCTGATATTTTTGAAAACGCGGTTGAGGCCTGGCTTGCTGAAAATTAGAAGAGCTTTTTAAGATTACAGAGCAAGTGTAGAGACCATCCCCTTGACAAGCGACTAATAGACGCTACACTGGTCATTAGTAACTATAAAAAATGATTAGGATAAAAAGCTATGGAGAAAAAGCTATTACTTCTCGGCATCTTATCAAGTCATGATATGCATGGCTATGAGATAAGCGAAATATTCAAACACAATATTGGCATGCCGATTGAGATGAAAAAATCAAATGCTTACCGTCTTCTCAATGTCTTAGAAAAAGATGGTTTGATCACACACACTGAAGATCAGGTAGGCAATCGCCCTATACGACGGGTTTACTCGATCACGGAAGCAGGCGAGAAAGAATTCAAACGTCTCTTACGCGCAAATATCGCTGCTTACGCAGAACCGGATTTTCCCAGCATGGTTGGGATCGACCTTATCAGCCTACTGCCGAGTGAAGAAGCGATCGAGCTACTTACTGAGCGCTTAGAGCTCATCGAGAAAAAAGTAGATGCTTTTACTGAACTTCCTGCAGAAATATTGGAAGCTCATCCAACGACGGCTTACCTGAAAGCTTTTTATTTGCAGGAAGTGAATTGGTTGAGAGAATTTATTGAAGAACTGAGAGAGCAAAGGAATTAGGAGAAAATGAAAACAATTATCATCACCGGTGCCAACTCCGGGATTGGGAAAGAAGCAGCCCTTCAGCTTGCACAAGCAGGCAACCAAATCGTGATGTTGAGCCGAAACAGCCAAAAATCAAGAGACGCTCTACAAGAGATTGTTTCTGCAACGGGCAACCAGCATGTCGACTTGGTCACTGCTGATTTGGCGGAATCAAGCTCCATTCGGCGGGCGGTTACGGAAATCCAAAAGAAATATTCCAAAATCGATGCGCTGGTCAATAATGCCGGTATTTACAAAGTGAAACGAGCTGAAAATTCAGCAGGGATTGAAATCAGCTTTGCTGTCAATTATTTGGCAACTTTCATGCTATGCCAACTTTTGCTCGATAATTTGGAAGCCAGCGGAAACGGACGCATTGTGAACGTGGTTTCGGAATTGTACAAAAGTGGCAAAATCAATTTTGATGACCTGATGCTCGAAAAAGGATATAAAGTCGGGGATGCGTATGCAAATGCGAAATATGCGACAGTGCTTTATTCTGCAAAGTTGGCAGAAAGAGTGAAAGGGAAAGGCATTACGGTCAACACGTTGCATCCCGGTGTTTTAGGCACTGATGTTTTTCGAGAGTATCCAAAATTCCTGAGCAAGGTACTGAACATCTTCCTTGAAAAGCCCGAAAAGGGCGGCGAGCGAATCACTTATTTGGCAACAGACGAAGCAGTTGCCAACACAACCGGAAAATATTTTTACAAGCTGGATGAACGTGAGATTGGGATTACAGCAGAGGAAAAAGAGATCACCGAAAGACTTTGGAAACTCTCTGAAGAAATGATGAATAGCTAGAAAACGCAAGCGCCTCCCGAGTTTTGGGAGGCGCTTTTTGTATTTGCTGTCAAACTTTCACTAAACTCTGACTATAATCAATCGATTTGTACCAACTTTTTCACTACTTTCTTGCGAGGCTTCTTCGGTAAGGGCATCGGGAACTTGGTACGGCGCACACCATCGTATTGATAGAGCGCATTCGCCACAGCTGCTGCGGTTGGCACCAAGCCGATCTCACCGACGCCTTTCGCACCGTACGGTCCCAACGGATCGGGCACTTCGACGCCGATCACTTCGACAGGGGGCGTCTCTTTGGCACGTAAAATGCCCAGCTTGCGGAAATTCGTGTGCAGCGGAACGCCATTCTCCATCGGCAAATCTTCGCTGATGGCGTAGCCGATCCCCATGTGGACAGCGCCTTCGACCTGTCCTTCAAAAAGCATTGGATTGTAGATTTTGCCCGCGTCGTGTGCGGCGGTCACTTTTTCGATCTGCCCGTCATCGTCGATGGAGACAAGCTGCGCCGCATAGCTGTACGAATAATGCGTGATCGGTTCATCGGTGATAGCATCGGGTTTGGTGGTGAAGTCAACGATCCATTCGCCGAAGTATTCATTGCCAACCAGATCAGCGAGGGTATTGTTTTGCAGATCTTCGCTCAACTTTTTGCAGGCATCCAAGAGCGCATTCCCCAGCAGGGATGTTGCCCGCGAGGCGGTGGTCATACCGGCATTCTGCTCGGCAACGGTATCGACGCGCACCTCGATCAAATCCGGGTGAATGCCCGTTTCATTGCAAACAAGTTGACGGGCGATCGTATTCACGCCCTGTCCCATCTCGGTCCAGCCGTGGTCGATGATGACCTTATCCAGCGCAGCAATCGTGATCAGCACGGATGATTCATCCGGCATCCCGTTGCCAATCCCCGTATTTTTCAATCCACACGCCAAACCCGCATTTTTGGTCTTGTAGAAGGCATCCTTGATCGCTTCAAGCGCGCGTTTGACGCCCACGCCGCCCAACAAAACCTGACCAGTTGCGGTCATTGAACCATCTTGTAGCGCGTTGTCATAGCGGAACTGCCAGCGGTCAAAACCGCCCTGTTCACAGAGATCATCCACACAACTTTCCATGCCAAAGGTCGCCTGATTGACGCCAAATCCGCGCATCGCGCCACAGGGCAGGTTGTTGGTGTAAACTGCAAAGGCTTCAATATCGGTCGCGGGGACGTGATAGGCGCCCGTCGCGTGGCTGGCGATGCGCGTCAGCACCTTCGCGCCGACCGATGCATACGCGCCCGTATCGCCGACAATGCGTGCCTTGATATAGGTCAGTTTGCCCTCAGCATCGCAGCCGAGTTCGTAATCCATCCAAACGGGATGGCGTTTGGGGTGCATGATGATCGACTCGTCGCGCGTCAGGTGCACCTTGACAGGCACGCCCATCAGCCAGGCCGCCAGAGCGGCGTGTCCCTGTACGCTCAAATCTTCCTTACCGCCAAAACCGCCGCCGTTTGCGACCAAAATCACGCGCACCTGCTCCAGCGGCAGTCCCAAAATCTTGGCGACCTGCTTGCGGTCATCGTAAATCCCCTGGCTTTGCGAATAGAGCTTGATACCCTCGCCATCCGGCAGTGCGACCGCTGCTTCCACTTCCATAAAAGCATGCTCGATGCGCTGGGTTTCATAAACGCCCTTCGAGACAAATGCCGTCTTCGCTTTGGCTTCGTCCAGATCGCCGCGCACAAAAACGGGATGGGCGAGGATATTCGTCTCGCCATGCACTTTCGGGGATTCAGGTTTCAGCGCTGCGTGCATATCGCTGACGACTTCCAGCGGCTCATACTCGACCTTGAGCTTGCTCATTGCAGCCCGAGCTTCAGCTTCAGTCCCAGCGACGACACACGCTAAGACGTCCCCGAGGTAATGTGTCACCTCCCCGACCGCAATCATCAGGGGCCAGTCCTGCGAGATCAAGCCAATCACACGCTCGCCAGGCACATCGTCCGCAGTGATGACGCGCAACACACCGGGCATCTGTTCCGCTTCGCTGCTGTCAATGCTCAAAACGCGCGCACGCGGATAGTCACTGAATTTCAGCGCCCCATGCACCATCCCCTCGATGCGGATGTCGTCTGTGTAGTTATGGTCACCTAAAACGAGTTTATCCGCTTCGTATTTTGGGTGCCGCGAACCGAGCTTCCCGTCGCTGCTTGGCACAGGAATCTCCTTCTCATCCCGGATCGCTTCAGCCGCATATTGAATAGAATCCACAACTTTGGCATACCCCGTACAACGGCAGATATGCGGCGTAAGCGCCTGCTTGATCTCATCTGCTGTTGGGATGGCATTCTTGTTGATAAGCGTATTCGCGCGCATCACGATGCCGGGGGTGCAAAATCCGCATTGCACACCGCCCTTTTCGGCAAAGGCATTCGCAAAAACATCGCGGCGATAGTCGCCCAATCCATCTGGCGTGGTGATGTTGACACCATCAACTTTGCTCATTTTCGTCGCGCAAGAAAGCTTGGATTTCCCGTCAATATCAACGGTGCAAGCGCCACAAGAGGCTTGCCCGGAGCAGCCATCCTTGACCGAAGTAATGTTCTCATGCTCACGCAGGTAGGTTAAAAGCGAAATCTCAGGATCGCCATCAAATTCTTTTTCCTGTCCATTCAGGATAAATTTCATATTGTGCCTCATTTAAGAGAAGAAAGGGAAAGGTCTGACCTATTAATATCATAAGCCATATAGATTTACAAGGAAGAGCAAAAAAACGATTACAAAAGCAAATATTTTTACATTTTTTACGTAAGAAAACACTCTTTTTTTAAGGGAAGCACGATAAAATACTGAGAAGCGTCACCTAATATGTCAAATTTCACAAACGCTTGCTATTTGCTATAAGTTATGCTAAAACTAAAAAGTCAGACGACTGTCCACTATTCTACAGAACAGGAAACAGATGCTGGTTACCCGCTCCAAGTCCATTGTTGAGCAAGTCAATGAAATTCTCCGCGAGAGGATCCATGACGCGACCTACCAGCCCGGAGAACGTTTGCCGTCTGAAAGCGAACTGGCAGAGCAATTTGGGGTTAGCCGAGCCACTGTCCGCACCGTTTTAGCGAAACTATCCGTCGAGGGCCTCATCCTGCGTCGACAAGGGGACGGGACCTACGTCAACGAGCGCATTCGCGATGTTAACACACATTTGGGGGGCTTATGGGATTTCACACGTCTGATCGAAACCAGCGGATTTTCCGCATCCATCCAAGCTTTATCCGTAAAATTAACCGAAGCTACAGAAGAAGACGCACACGCGCTGGCTGTTGACCCGGGCGAGAAACTTTTATCATTAAAACGCCTCTTCTTTGCGGATGAAACCCCGGTCATCCTTGCCCACAACTTGATACCACAACAATTTATTTCTGCCGCGCCCGAAACCATCGACGGCAACCTGCACATCCGCGATATTCTACGCGAATACTGCGAACAAGAGATTGCCTTTGCTATTACCGAAATTTGTTCTGCCAGCTATGAGCAGGTCAACGAATATCTCAATCTCAACGACAAGGATCACATCCTCAATTTGCGGATGGCATTCTACAGCAAGGAAAACCGCCCGCTGGCTTTGGGCGACAGCTACTTTGACGACAGCAAATTACGTCTGCGCCTTGTGCAGGCATGGAACTAATATTTCAACGCCAGATTTATAGCATATTTGCTAAAAAGTGCACGCGTAAAAGATCGGCAAATGCAAGTTTGCACATAGGCTCTAACGCGGAGGAGGCCCCACCTAACTATGCGATCTCGACTAAATTCATTATTTGATGCCCTGCTGCCAGTCTTTGCGACTTTGGCTGCGCTTGGCGTGGGCATGATTATGTTGCTTATTCTGCGAGTCAGCCCACTAGAAGCCTATGGCGCCCTCTGGGAAGGCGCTTTTGGTAGCACGAATGCCATCGCCGAAACTTTGGTTAAAGCGACGCCGCTTTTGCTGGTCGGTCTGGGTATTTGTATCGCCTTCCGCGCCAATGTCATCAACATCGGTGGCGAAGGGCAAATGATTATCGGGGGCATTCTCGCCACGCAAGTTGGTCTTACCTTCACGGATCTACCCGGTTGGTTGGTCATCATTTTAGCAATGTTCGCTGGCTTTCTGGGCGGCGCAATTTGGGGCGGCATCCCTGGTTTTTTGAAAGCCTACTTTCGTGTAAATGAAATTCTTAGCACTGTCATGATGAATGCCATCGCTGTCCAACTGATGAACTTCCTCCTGCGCGGCCCCATGATCGATCCCGCACAAGCAGAAAAAGCCTCCAAAATTCCGCAAACTGCTCGTTTGCTCGAAGCCTTCCGTTTACCACGTCTGGCCCCCACCCGCTTGCATATTGGCTTCATCATCGCGCTGGTTTTAGCGATCATTGTCTACGTTTTGCTCTGGCGCACCACATTGGGATATCGTATCCGCGCAGTGGGACAGAACCCACACGCATCCCGTTATGGCGGCATCCGCGTCCGCCGACGCATCGTGACGGCCCTGCTTCTCAGCGGTGCCTTTGCCGGACTTGCTGGCGCCATTCAGGTTTACGGCGTTAACTATCGTATGATCACCGACGGCTCGGCATCCGGCTTTACGGGCGCAGCGGGCTTCAATGGCATCGTAGCGGCGCTCTTTGGGCAACTGCATCCCATCGGCACGATCCCCGCTTCGATCTTCTTCGGCGCGCTGCTGGTCGGCGCGAACAAGATGCAGCGCGTTGTCCAAATTCCCTCTGCCCTAATCACCGCCCTAAACGGCTTGGTGGTCATTTTTGTTGTCAGCAGCGAAATCTGGCGCAAACGTCGTCAACGTCAGCGCCTCGCACTGGTGCGAATCGCGGAAAAAGAGGGCCCACCCACAGAAACCATCCCCCCTGCTGAGGAGGCAAGTGCATTATGAACGAGATCTTTTCAGCAACTGTCATCATCGGCATTCTGACATCCGGTATTCGTCTGGCGACACCCTATCTCTATGCCGCCATCGGCGAAACCTTCGGGCAGCGTAGCGGTGTACTTAACCTTGGTGTGGAAGGGCAAATGCTGCTCGGCGCCTTCGTTTCTTTCTACGTTGCCTTCACGACAGGCAGTTTATGGCTTGGCCTTCTGGGCGCGATGATCGTCGGCGCGCTGATGGGTCTGGCAATGGCCTACGTGACCGTCAACCTGCAAGCCGAACAAGGCATCAGCGGCATCGGTTTCTATCTTTTCGGTTTGGGTATGAGCGATCTGCTCTTTAAGATGCTGCTCGGTACCGTTGAAACCGTCAAAGGCTTCCCGATTGCGCCAATCCCCTTCTTGAGTGATATTCCCGTCATTGGAGCGATCTTCTTTCAGCAAAATATCCTTGTCTATATCGCCTTTCTGTTGGTGCCAACCGCGTGGTTCGTGCTTAACAAGACCACGCTCGGGCTGAAAATCCGCTCGGTTGGCGAAAACCCAGATGCAGCCGATTCTCTTGGGGTTAGCGTTGCCAAAGTTCGGTACTTCACGATTATCCTAGGCGGAACCCTCTCCGGGGTCGCGGGCGCTTCGATGTCGATCGCCTTACTAAACGTCTTCCAGCAAAATATGACCAGCGGCTTGGGCTTCATCGCCGTCGCATTGGTCTACTTTGGTGCCTGGCGTGCCTGGGGTGTTCTAGCTGGCGCGTTGCTCTTCAGCATGGTCAACTCGCTCCAGTTGTGGATGCAGGTGCTTAATGTCCCGATCCCATCCGACATCGCTGTGATGCTGCCTTACCTGTTGACCATCATCGTGCTGGTCGCCACCGTTTCACGCGTACGCGCGCCCGCTGCGCTCACAAAACCTTTTGACCGAGGTGATTAATTTGGAGAAAGCCAGCCTGTAAAATCGTGGCTGGTTCAAAACAAGGTGGTTTTCTCAATGTTCTCGTACCACCTACAATTCTTATAGGAGAAGAAAAATGAAGAAAAACTTGCTTTTCGTACTCGTTCTTGCGTTCGCGCTGGTATTGAGTGCATGTGGCGGCGCCCCTGCTGCTGAAGAACCCGCTGCCCCCGCCGAGGAAATGCCCGCAGAAGAAATGCCTGCTGAGCCTTTCAAAGTTGCGATCATCATGCCCAGCTCCATCACCGACCTGGCATTCAGCCAGAGCATGTACGATGCTCTTGTAGCTATTCAGGAAGAGATGGGTGGCGAAAGTGCGATGGAAATCGTCTACTCTGAAGGTATGTTCGTGGTGGATGACGCCGCAGCCGCGATCCGCGACTACGCTTCTGAAGGCTACAACCTGGTCATTGCTCACGGTTCGCAATACGGATCATCCTTGCAGGAAATTGCTCCCGATTTCCCGACCACTGCCTTCGCCTGGGGTACTACCCTTAACACCTTCGCTGACGAAGGTATCACCAACGTCTTCGCTTACGAAGCTGCCGCACAAGAAGGTGGTTACGTGAACGGCGTGATCGCTGCCAGCCTCTCCGAAGCTGGTGTGATCGGCGTTGTTGGTCCGATCGAAGCTGGTGATGCAGCTCTCTACGTCAAAGGTTTTGAAGCTGGCGCAAAAGCCACCAATGCCGATGTAACCGTCAACGTCAACTGGATCGGCTCCTTCTCCGATGTCGCTTTGGCATCTGAAGCAGCCAATACCCACGTTGCCGCAGGCGCAGACGTGCTGACCGGTACCGCCCAAATGGTTGTTGGTGCAATCGGCGTCGCAGAAGAGAACGGCGCGCTTTGGTTCGGCACCCAAGCCAGCCAGACATCCCTCGCTCCTGACGTTGTTGTTGCCAATCAGGTTTACGACTTTACCGGCGTGGTCAAAGACATGATCGCCAAGATCAACGGCGGCGTTTATGGCGGCGAAGCCTACACCATCACGCTCGCCAATGGCGGCTTGGTCATGGACTACAACAGCGCCTACGACCTGCCCGCTGACGTGAAAGCCCTCGCAGATGAAACCGTTGCCGGTATCGTCGACGGCTCGATCGAAATCCCCGTAGAATAATTCAGACTAAGACCTGGCAGGCTTGCCTGTCAGGTCTTCTTTCAAAAGCGCGTGAAGTTCTTCATGCCTTTTTGAAAGAAGACCCATCCAAAAGATGATTTCCATAAAAGGATAAAGCGATGAGCGATAATAAACTCCCATCAGGGCACACTCGAATCGACACTCTGGAGATGCGTGGAGTCACCAAGCGTTTCCCCGGCGTACTTGCCAACAACAAAGTGGATTTTGACGTCCGCGCTGGAGAAGTGCACGCCCTTCTCGGCGAAAACGGCGCTGGAAAAAGCACCCTGATGAAAGTTCTCTATGGCTTATACGGCCCAGATGAAGGTGAGATTTATCTGAATGGGAAAGCGATCAAGATCGAATCCCCAAACGACTCCATCAATCACGGCATCGGGATGATCCACCAGCACTTCATGTTGGTGGAAACCCTCACCGTTGCTGAAAACGTCGCCTTGGGAATGCCCTCCTCGCGCGGCTTCCTGACCGATCTTGACCGCGTCTCCGAGCGCATCCTTGAATTGGGCAAAATCTACGGGCTGGATGTTGACCCCAACGCCTACATCTGGCAGCTTTCTGTGGGTCAGCAGCAGCGCGTTGAAATCATCAAAGCCCTCTATCGCGGTGCAGCTCTGCTCATTCTCGACGAACCGACCGCCGTCTTAACTCCGCAAGAAGTCAAAGAATTCTTCGTCATCATGCGCCAGATGGTCGCCGATGGGCACGCACTAATTTTCATCTCACACAAATTGCACGAGATCATGGATATCTGCGACCGCGTCACAGTCCTGCGCGATGGAGAACTGGTGGGCACCAAGATCATCAAAGAGATCACCAAATCGGAACTTGCGAACTGGATGGTCGGGCGCGAAGTCAGTATGACGCGCACGCTGGAACCCGTCGAGCGCGGCGCAGCGCGGCTGGAAATCTCGAACGTGAGCTGTAACAGCGACCGTGGAACACCTGCTCTGCGCGGGGTTTCGCTGGATGTCCACTCGGGCGAGATTTTAGGGGTAGCAGGCATCTCTGGCAACGGTCAGAAAGAGTTAGCGGAAGCAATTACCGGGTTGCGTGAGATTACGGGTGGAACAGTCCTCTTCGAGGGCGAAGATATTACCCACGACCGCCCCGGCGATGTCACCGAGCGAATGCTATCCTACATCCCCGAAGAGCGCATGAAAGACGGCATGATCAAAGACTTCACCATCTCTGAAAATATGATCCTGCGCGAGCATCACAAAAGCCCCTTTGCTGAACGCGGCTTTCTGATGCTCAAAACCATTGCCAAACACACAGATGAATTGATCGACAGTTTCCGTGTAAAAACCCCTTCGCGTGACACAAAAGCTGGCAGCCTGTCTGGTGGGAATATCCAAAAAGTGGTTTTGGCGCGTGAAATATCACGCCAGCCACGTGTGCTGATCGCCGCCCAACCCACGCGCGGCCTCGACGTTGGTGCGACAGAATATGTCCACACTCAACTGCTTGAGCAGCGCATCAAGGGCACTGCCATCATGATGATCTCGGAAGACCTCGACGAAGTGATGGCGCTCTCAGACCGCATTGCCGTCATCTGTGAAGGCGAGATCATGGGCATCGTCCCGCGCCATGAAGCCACGCCTGAAAAACTTGGCTTGATGATGGCAGGTGTCATGCCCGAAGAGGAGAAACCCCGCCTGACCCTCTAGACAAAGATAATTCGAACCGAACTCGGCTTTTTAGAGTAAACTTATCACTCGAAAAGCCGAGTTTTTGTTTTAATATAAATAAAACCACAAAAACTTCTGAACAACTTCTACATATCTTTTTTCTATACTCTTGACATAAACAAGACAAAAGGAAAACGCATGACCCAAAAAATCACCTACTCAGTCGTCGCTCCGATTTATAACGAGATCGAAATCGTAGACCAATTTTGCAAGCGCGTGACGGATGTCATGGCTGCCACCGGCGAAAGCTGGGAACTCGTCCTTGTGGATGACGGCTCCAACGACGGCTCGACCGAACGCATCCTGGAACTTGCTTCCGCTAACCCGAACATCCGCCCGGTGATATTTGCGCGCAACTTCGGGCATCAGATCGCAATCACAGCAGGCTGGGATCACGCACGCGGCGAAACCGTCACCATCATTGACGCTGACCTGCAAGACCCGCCCGAAGTCATCCTTGACCTGATCGCAAAATGGAAAGAGGGTTACGAAGTGGTCTATGCTGTGCGCGCCGAACGCGAAGGCGAAAGCTGGTTTAAACTCTTCACAGCCTCCCTTTTCTATCGCATCATCTACCGCATCACCGATGTAAAAATTCCCCTCGACACAGGCGACTTCCGCTTGATGGATCGCAAGGTTGTCGATGTACTTAAAACCATGCCGGAACGCCATCGTTTCCCACGCGGGATGTCTGCCTGGGTAGGCTTCAAACAAATTGGCGTGGAATATAAGCGCGCCGCACGTGTTGCAGGCGAGACCAAATATCCCTTTAAGAAAATGCTGCAACTCGCCTTGAATGCGGTAACCAGCTTCTCTTATTTCCCCTTGCAGGTTGCGAGCTATTTCGGTTTTGCCTCGGCTGGCTTGGCGATTGTCGCCATCCCGGTTGTCGCAATCATGCGCATGACCGGCTCACAATTCTTTGAAGGGCAAACCACCACGCTCATCTCGGTGCTCTTTCTGGGTGGCGTGCAACTGATTTCGCTGGGGATTTTGGGCGAGTATATCGGTCGGCTCTACGATGAAGCGAAGGGACGTCCGCTCTATATCGTGGCGCGAGCGCCGGAAGACGAATAAAAGACAGTAAAAGAAAAAGTAGTAAAAAGAAACGAGTGAGAAGAATTTCTCACTCGTTTTTGTTTTAAAATGCTCGGATTTCAAGAAAGCAAGCTGATAACTGCTTACTTCTTTCTCGTTACTCTTTACTCAAAGGGATATTTCACCCCGATCTCGGCGCGGATATTATCCATCAGCGTCATGGTGGCGAGGGTATCGGTGTGAGGCATGGCCGGACTTTCGAGCAACCCCTTTTGAATACAGCGCATCGCTTCTTTGATCTGGTATTCAAAGCCATTCACTTTGAAGGGCTTTTTCTTGGTCTTTGCTTTGCCATCAACAACCAGCGTCGCTTCGGTGGCGCCCCAGAAGGGGCCGTTGATGCGAATATGCCCTTTCGAGCCGTAGATGTAGAAGGCGTTCTCAGCCTGTGTCAGGAAGGTGCTGGTGAATTGCGAGACGACATCATTTTCGTAGATGAGATTGACAGATAATAATTCGTCCACGCCGGTACTACCGATCAGGGCGTGGACATTGAAGGAGACGGGATTCGCGCCCATGACCCACTGCGAGACGGTGATCGGATAGACGCCAATATCGAGCAGCGTGCCGCCAGCCAGATCGGGGTTGAGCAGGCGTCCACGCTCGTCACGCCCGGGGTTGAATCCAAAGCTGGATTGCAGGAGCGTTACGTCGCCAATCTTGCCTTTATCCAGCCATTTGCGCACTGTTCCGTAGATGGGCAGATAGCGCGTCCAGACCGCTTCCATCAGAAAGAGTTTTTTCTCGGCGGCAAGGTCAATCAGCTTTTTGCTTTCAAGCGCATTGACGGTGAAGGGCTTTTCACAGAGTACGTGTTTGCCCGCTTCGAGCGCCATGAGGGCATGCCCAGCGTGCTGCTGGTGCAGAGATGCGATATAGACGGCGTCGACTTCAGGGTTAGCGACGAGGGCAGCGTAATCATCGTAGGCGTTGGGAACGCCGAACTCTTTTGCAAAGGCATCAGCGCGTTCCTGGCTACTGCTGGCTACGGCGTGGATTTCGGCATCGGGCACAGATTTAAGGGCTTTGGCAAAAGTGTGCGCGATACGTCCGGGTGAGATAATGCCCCATTTGAACTTGGTAGACATAGGTACTCCTTTATAAAAAACGCCAGGCCTTAAAGACCTGGCGGGGTTGGTTATTTTATTCGTCCACTGGTTCTTCAACCGGCGGGACATAATCCATCGCCAACCAGCCGCTGGCATCAAAAATATCGTTCAGGAAGACAGCGCGGTCTTCGTCGCTCATCAGCTCGGGGCGGGCATAGTCCATCAGTATGGCCGTGATAAGTTCGGTGCCGATATATTGCCCATCGTAGAAGACATGTCGGTCGATGAACTCCTGACGTGTAATGTCGCCCGACGGATGATTCATTTGGTCGAAGAAGAGATTGCCGAGGCCATAGTCGATAAAGCTCTCACCGTAAAACTCTTTTACCTGCGGGGCGTGTGCCTGGCTGCCACTGACGATGACCGCACCGGCATCTGCCAAGCTACGGAAGTCACGTCCCTGCCAGGGGCGGATTTCGGGTGAGTAATATTCAAAATATTGGAAGGTGGCGATTGGCAAATAACCTTTGGCACGAATCGTTGCGATCTGCTCGGTCATATACTCATAATCGCAGGGAGCCGCGCCGGGCCAGCCGTCGTCGCGCGCCCAGGCAAAATCGGGGCCGACCGGGTTGCAACCGATAAAAGCAAATTTATTGCCGTTATGCTCCAGCAAGGTCAGGTCGCGGGCGTCTTCCAAATCCCTGCCACCGCCGTAGTATGGGATGCCGAGTTCGTCGTACATATCGAGCGTATAGAGCGTCGCAGCCGAGCCGCGATCCTGAAAGTGGTTGCCTGTTAGCTCAATCAAGTCTGTGCCGACGTATTTGAGTAACTCAATATATTTCGGGTCGCTGCAAAACTGCAAACTTTTCTGCCCACGATTTGGCGGCGGGCAATAAGGATCAAAGGGAATTTCGTTGCTGATGTGCGTAATATCCGCCGAGCGCAGCAGATCACCAATATCCCGCGCGGGGTAGGTCAGCCCTTCTTCTTCCATTTTATAGGCGGTCGCGCGCACAAGGGCGGTTACGCCGGTCAACACCATCACGGTCAGCTTATCGGGGTCGCGGTTGAAAATAGGCAGCTCAGGAGGGGTGACAGGACAAGGTATGGCACACTTCCATGCAAAGTTTACAGTGAGCGGATATTCTTCCGAGACAAAATCATTATGCAATGGCGATTGCCCGTCGATGGTCAGCACTTTCCAACGCGGTTGGATCTCTTCAAAGGGGATGATGGCAAGGAAATCGCCCTGCTCCCAAGCCCGCTCTAATAATTCATCGGAAGGAACGATGCGCACATTCTCTCTGCTGGTTGCGCCCCAAATCCAAGTGAGCGCCATTCGAGTGGACTCTGCCATCCACAACGGTAAGTCGTTCCATTCTTCGGGCGCATTTTCATTGGTCGGGTCAGGCGGGGTGCCTTCCTGCCACATTGTTTTTAGCTCGTCCAACGTGACCCCGTCGCGGATGGTCGGGAAAGGTGCAACAAGGGCGTATGTCCATGCGGTGGCATCGGGGTCATTGCTGGGATTCAGCACGAGCGAGGCAGCCTCTATATCGTCCACGAGCGGAATCGTTTCATCCAGCACTGCATCACGGAGTTGATCGGGGACAAACTGGCTGATCCACATTGTCTGCGGCAGGGGTTCAGGTGTCGCCGTCGCAGCAGGGGCGGGCGTACTCACGACTGCTTCAGTCGCTGTTGGAGTGGGCGCTACTGGTTGGCAGGCAACCAGAAAAATCAGAAGAAAAAGGATAAATTGTTTTTTCATTTAGGGGTATTGTCTCAAGGTAAATTTTTTCACCGCAGATACATTCAGAGTCACACCCAAGCCAACGCCTGTCGGCACGTCGATGGTGCTATCGGGGTTGAGCATGAAACGTTCGTTGGTGATGTCTTCGTGATAATAGCGGTCGGTGGCTGAGATGTCGCCGGGGAGCGTGAAGTTAGGCAGCGAGGCAATCGCCAGATTTGCGGCACGACCAATGCCCGTTTCGAGCATCCCGCCGCACCAAACGGGGATATTGTTTTCCGCGCAAAGATCGTGAATGGCGAGCGCTTCGCTCAATCCACCCACACGTCCCGTTTTGATATTGATAATGCCGCAAGCCTTCATCTCGATGGACTGGCGTGTGTGGCGCAATGAGATGATGCTCTCGTCGAGGCAAAGCGGGGTTTTGAACTTCTTCTGCAAAATATGATGATCCCAAAGATCGTCCTCTGCGAGGGGCTGTTCAATGAGCAGCAAATTCAGATCATCGAGCGGAAGCAGAGCATCAGCTGTTTCGAGGCTGTAGGCAGAGTTGGCATCAACCTGCAATTTTAAGTCAGGAAGGGCTTCGCGGATAACGCGCACATCACCAACATCACGCCCTGGTTTGATCTTCAATTTGACGCGTTTGTAGCCAAGTTTGAGATAGTCTTCGACGGCACGCAACAGATCAGCGGGCGTATCCTGCAAGCCCACTGAGACACCCACATCGACTTTGGGCTTGCTTCCGCCCAAGAGCGTTTGGATGGATTTATTTTCTTTCTTGCCCCACAAATCCCAGAACGCCATCTCAATACCCGCCTTTGCCATCTCATGGCCCTTGATAGGTTTCATCAGGGCGCGCAAGTCGGCTGGGGTCTCAATATCTTGCCCCTGCACTGCGGGGATGATGAAATTAGTCAGGATATGCCAGGCCGTGCCGGAGGTTTCGTAGGCATAGCCGGGGTCGCGGTCTGCGGCGCATTCGCCATAGCCAACCAGCCCTTCGGCGTAGATGGTGACGAGAATCCCGTCGCGATCGAAGATACGTCCGAAAGATGTCTCAAAATGCGAAACAAGGGGCATTCGTAAATGATGCAGAGTGATCTTTTCAAGTTTCATTTTTTATTCCAAAGAAAAAGAGAATTTCTTTCCCCACTGCTTCTCTCATTTATTCGTCGTTAGGCTGAAGGGTGGGCAAATCTCCTTGCCCATCGTCATCTACTTTCAAATTACGTAAGACATCGTCCATGCTCATGCCTTCGCGGCGCATACCCAGCTCGGGCGTGCCGCAGTAGGGGCAAATATTCCATGGGAGTTCCATCAGTTTGTCGCATTCGTGGCAATTCTTTTTGAGCTTGGTCTGACAGTTCGGGCAGACCATCCAATCATCTTTGACGCGGCGTTCACAGCCCGGACAAAGCAATTGATCTTCGATGGCAGCCAGCAGGGCTTCTTCTTCGAGAGTGCGTTGATATTCATCTTCCAACGTGCGCGGTGGGCGCAACACGAGATAAACCAAAACACCAGGTAAATTAAGCAGCGCTACCAAGATGGTCGAAAGTATCTGCGCCAGCGGATCACGGGCGCGGTTGCGAATATCTCGATAGGTCCAGATTACGAGACTGATCCACAGCGCAATCACGAAGGCGATTCCAAAGCCTGTCAGCACGATGGTAAGATTATTTAAGAAGGTAGGGTCAAGGTTCATAGGTTTCCTCGAGAGAAAGATGCCGTTATTGTACTACGCTAAATGAAGAGGTACCTCTCTTAGGGATTGAACTGAAAGTACCACTGCGCACCCTGATTTGTCACCAGAGACTCTTCACGCAAGACTTCGTAGAAGGTGCGCCCGGGTTTGAGCGGGAGCGGCATCCCGTTTAGGTCGGTAATTTCGAGAGGCTGATCAATGGCAAACCTGCGCCAATGAGCCGGAATCACGATTCCATCCCGGAAGAGATACGCGTCTCCCGTCCCCATCGGGTCGATGTGATAGACTTCGTCCTCTTCCTGCCATTTATCTGCAAAACTGTGCGGCACAAAAAGAAAAACGACGTTATCCGTCCAGACCTGTTGTCCGGTGAGATTATCGATCAGGGGCGCATAGCTGGGAGATTTCCCATCACGCAGATCATCAGTCTCCTGTTGACGATAGTAGCGTTTATTGATCGGCTCATAGCCCCAATAATGATAGTCATCGACGGAGTAGTTCGTAAAAATGCCCATCGCCTGCTGCGTTGCTCCGCGCGGGTGGGCGCTGAAATAGCCGGCACGCAAGTCCGGCTTCGAGTTATCGAATCCATTTTCTTCAAGACAAGGGCCAAAGCGAGTATAGTTAAAGAAAATATTATTGTAGACGGCACGTTCTTCCTTGCCGACAAAAAACGGAGAACAATTCGAGAGCAGCGGCACAACCAAAAAATCACGAATATCAATCGACTTAAAATAATCGTAAACGCGTGGATCGGCATATTTGAAAACAAGGTAGGCCTGATACATGCGCACAATATGCTCATCAAAAAAACGTCCTGAACGCACGGGGCCGATTTGCTCCGGGTTTGTACCGTAAAAAACAGCAATAAAGCGCGTTGCCCCCCACTCAATATAGTATTCGTAAACCACATCCGCCATCGTCAGGCCATATTCGGGACGTGCCGAGCGCGGAAAGAGAGTGATCTTACTGGCAATTGGACGTCGATTGAGCAATTCGGGCGAATCGGGCGCTTTGCCCGTCAACGGGTTAATGCCCTCAGGGAGGGAATAAGGCGTGATGTCGGAAAATGTCGGCAAGGCCTCGGGGATCGTAGTTGGGTAAAGACCATCTTCATAAACAACGGTCGGATATGCTGTTGGGCTTGATACCGCTACAGCAGCCGTATCAAAAAGAAAAGCATCTGCCTCACTACTCGGCAAAAAAGGGGTTGGGGTGATATCCACCGCAAGGCCCTCTACCTGTTGTGAGGCTTGCGCAGCCCCTCTGCCCTCGCTTACGGCAAAGCCAAGAAATGCAAGCACCGTTAAAAGGAATGCCCCACCAAAAAACTTAATTTGTCGAATAGATATGGATACTTTTCGTTGACTCATTCAGAACCTTCTCAAAACACAGCGATAATAGACCCGTTGATTCTACAGCAAAATGTCGCTTGCATCCTTACAAAGCTGATAAAATAAACTATTCTTTCGTATTGCATTGCACAAATTTATGTCTATTCTAATCACAGTTTTAATACTATTCATCACCGCGCTGAGTTTACTCCTTTTGCGTCTCTTTTTACCAGATTTCCGCTACTCGTGGATATTGGCTGTAACAGGCGCTTTCATCGCGTGGATCAGTGTCTTGCTTTGGCACCTGAGCCTGCCCATCGTCCTCTCCTTGCCTGTTTGGCAACCTGCCATTCTTTTTCCTGATTCGCCATTCTTTCTTGCCGATCAATCAGCGTGGGTATATGCCTTCAGTCTGGTCACACTGATATTGGGGACTCTGCTAACAGCGATTGCGCGCCCTTACTCCCCAAACATCATGGCATGGATATCGACACTCGCTCTCGGCGGGGTCGGGCTTTTTGCAGTATTGGCAAACAATCCCCTGACCCTCGTGCTCGCATGGACGGCGATTGATCTGGCGGAGTTATTCACCTTGCTCGGTTCCGTCAAAGGCAAAAAGCTACGTGAGCGCGTGGTCATCTCTTTCACCACGCGCGTTTTGGGCTCTGCCTTTTTGCTCTGGGCAAATTTCGTCAGCGCAGCGGCGGGGACTTCGCTCAACTTTGTTGCGGCACCCAGCCAAGCGGGCATCTACATGCTTATTGCGGCTGGGTTACGCCTGGGTATACTTCCCATGCATCTCCCCTTTCGTACGGAATCAAGCCTACGTCGCGGGTTCGGGACGATGTTGCGTCTCACTTCAGCAGCATCCAGTTTGGTCTTGCTGGCACGCATCCCCTTTAGCAGTTTGCATTCCCCGCTAATCCCCTACATTTTAGGCCTCGTCACCATCGCTGCGCTCTACAGCAGTTGGATGTGGTTCCGTGCCAGCGAAACACTGGACGCGCGCCCCTACTGGCTGCTCGGCATGGGCTCGCTCGCTCTCGCCGCGACTTTGCACGCCAACCCCACCGGCAGCATCGCCTGGGGGCTTGCTCTGGTCTTTGGCGGCGGCATCCTCTTTCTTTCATCCGTGGAGCACATCTGGCTGCGACGCCTGCTCTTTCTTAACGTCGCACTCATGGCCGGGCTACCCTTCACCTTTACAGCCACAGGCTGGGTCAGTAAAAGCGGAGCATGGTGGATATTTACGCCCTTCCTGCTGGCCGCACATGCGCTGCTTCTGGCAGGCTACATCCGACATGCACGCCGCAGCGATAAAATACCACTCAACCTGGACAACACCTTCACGCGTATTCTCTACCCGGCTGGCATTCTTATTTTTAGCATCTCGCAAATTGCGCTTGGCGTCATCGGCTGGCCGGGCGCGGCACAATTCGGGGCATGGTTCTCCAGCATCATTGTCGCCTTGCTCATCGCAGGATTAATTTGGCTGCGTCCACGTATTCGTGCCTTCAACCCTCTGGATGCACATTGGCTCAAGCCAAATAGCGAAACAAGTTTCAACAGGGTCTACAATATTTTCTGGAATATCTACTACTCTCTGCGCAGTTTTAGCGAACAGATCACCCGCATCCTTGAAAGTGATGGCGGAATCTTGTGGGCGCTGCTTTTCCTGATCGCATTTGCATCTCTTCTTGCGGGAGGCATCCGCTAATGTTCGCCAATATCCTCACCTGGGGTGCCGTACTGCTTCTTTTTGCTGCATCCATATCCCTTCTGGTTTCCAACGATTGGCGTCGTACGCTTGCCTTTCTTGCCGTACTCTATCTCGGCGTTTTCGGATTAACTCTGACACACTGGACTCTCTCGATGGCAGCCGTCAAACTGGTTACCGGCTGGATGGCAGCCACCATTCTGGGTATCACCCGATCCGCCCCCGACCTTGAACCTGCTTCCGCGCCCAGAGACTCGCTCCCCGAGAATATCCTCTTCCGCATCTTTGCCTCGATCATTCTTGCCATCGTCGTCTTCTCGGCCACCCCACTCGTAACCGACCTGCTCCCCGGCATTGGCAGCGCCGAGGTCGCTGGCGGGCTCGTCCTGATGATGATGGGCTTACTCCATCTCGGTCTAACCATCGAACCCCTGCGCGTGGTGATTGGCTTATTAACCGTGCTGGCTGGCTTTGAGATCATCTACGCCTCGGTGGAAAGCTCAACGCTGGTCGCTGCGCTTCTCGCCCTCATCAACCTGGGCTTGGCGTTAGTTGGGGCCTATCTACTTACCGCCGCTCCCGATGAAGAGGAGATCAGTCTATGAGCGCGCCCTTCATTTGGATTATTCTGCCTATCATCCTTGCGCCATTCCTGTGGCTGCCCCGTCGTGCCAATCTAACCGCCTTTTTGGGAGGTTCTGTCGCGCTCTTTTTTGCTGTTTTCGCATGGCTCTTTCCCATTGACACCGCCCTGCGAATTTCGGCAGACATTTCGATAAAACTATCGCCATCCCTCACTATTTTAGGACGCCAAATTCTTCTCAGCCCGGAACGACAGCCTTTACTCGTGCTAATCTACGGGATAACAGCGCTCTGGTTCTTCGGCTCAAGCGCCGCCGGAATCGCCCGTCGTTTGGTCCCGTTAGGGTTAAGCATCACGGCTCTTCTGGTGGCATCGTTAGCAGTGGAACCTTTTCTCTACGCAGCCCTGCTCATCCAAACCGTTGTCCTGCTCGCTGTACCTCTGCTTTCGCCTCTCGACCAAAAACCCGGGCGTGGCATTTTACGCTTTTTGATCTACCAAACACTGGCGATGCCCTTCATTCTCTTTGCAGGTTGGCTATTGGCAGGTGTCGAATCCAGCCCCGGGGATATTGAACTTGTTGTCCAATCAGCAACGCTGCTGGCATTGGGCTTTGCCTTCCTGCTGGCAATCTTCCCACTCTACACTTGGATCCCGCTATTGCTCGAAGAGACGTCACCCTATGCAGTTGGCTTCATCTTGTGGCTGCTCTCCACGGCGACATTGCTCTTTGCGATCAGCTTCCTGAACCGCTACGCCTGGCTGCGTGAATTTCCGCAACTACCCACTGCGTTGCGTTCCGCAGGGTTGCTGATGATAGCAACGGGTGGCATCTGGGCGGCGTTCCAGCGGCATCTCGGTAGATTGATGGGCTATGCAACTGTGATGAATACAGGTTTTGCGCTGCTCTCCCTGAGCTTATTGCGAGAGTATCAACTCTCGGCATTTTTTCTATTGCTCGTCCCACAGGCTCTGGGATTAGCTGTTTGGTCATTATCTCTCTCGGTTTTGCAACTACGAGAAGGGTCACTTGAATTAAGTAAGCTGCAGGGCATCCTGCAACGTTACCCGGTTATCTTTTCGGGGTTACTTTTTGCGCATTTTTCAGCGGCATCCCTGCCTTTGCTGGCTGGTTTTCCGGCAATCCTGTCCATTTGGGAGGGGGTAGCGCGGGAAACAATTGGGGGCGCGCTCTGGGTTGCTGCGGGGCTGGCAGGTTTATTTATAGGAGCGATCCGCACATTGGCTGTAGGCGTTATGTCTGCTGAAGAAGAGAAATGGTCGCTTGGTGGCAGTTATCTGCAAAACATCCTGATTGGGATTGGGATGCTTTTCCTTTTGATCTTGGGCATTCTCCCGCAGTGGTTGCATCCGCTGCTGATAAATTTACCGGCTGCATTTGAACGACTTGGTGGATAATAAAGTTGCATCCAAAAGACAGGATGTTTGACAAGCAGTGCTATAATCTGCCGAGATTGTCACTTGGAGGTTTCCATGGAATTTGAACAAATCATAAAACAGCTTGACTGGCTGGATGAAGAACGACGTAAAGATAAAGCGACTATCGCTGCGCAAGTAGAGCATATTGCCACGTTAAATGCTACATTGAAAACGCTCGAAGAAAAAACAAAATCACTAGAGAAAGAAATGACGGGCTATGCCTCGCTAAATGCCAGAGTGGAACAGTTTGATGGTTTTTTGGCGCAAGTTCGTGAAGAGATGGGCGAGACCTTTGGCAAGATGGATAAAAGTGCCAAGGTACGAGAAAAAGAATTGATCGAACGCTTTGAGAGCCAACTTCCTGAATTCAAAGAGGCGATCACAGATATTCGCAGCAAGATCGATGTTTCAGATATTCGGCGTGACCTGAAGACTCGTGAAAACGAAGAGGTGCGTCTGAGCGCGGCCTTTACCGAGGTAAAGGCCAAGTTTGACGAGGTCGTCAAAAGCAATAAAGACCTGCAATATGCACAAACGCTCTACGAAGAAAATCGCCGTCAGGATCAGAAACGTTTCGCTGATACACAGGGCGAGATCGTGGCTTTACGCAAACGACTCGACGAAGAGCGCGACAAACATCAATTGAATACCGACAACCTGAAAAATATTGATGCTCGTGTTGCGGAAGTGCTCGCAAGCGAACATAAACGTAAACAAGAGCAAACCGAATTTATTGACAAGCAAATGATCCAATACGCAGACCGTGAGCGTGTCTGGAACGAATGGCTTGAAAAAGCGGATACCTTTGCAACCCAGACTGAACTACTTGACACTGAGCTTCAAAAGATGAACGAAGCCACACGCGCTACCAAAAAAGCGGAAGAAAGCTACGCTGAACTCAGCCAGAAGATCGAACGTCGCGTACATGAGATCACAGAGATGCAGCGCCTTGCAGAAGACCGCTTGCGTCAGGAATGGGTCACCTTCAAAGCCGATGACCAAAAACGTTGGACGGGCTATGGGCTCACTCAAGATGAGACCATGAAGAATATCCAAAAGGCTCTGCAAAAGCTCGAAGAGCGCATGACCGACCTTGATGACAGCGCCCAAACCATGCAAGACAAACTCGAACAAACCACAGATGTGACCGAGCATCAGATGCAGGAATTGATGAATTGGGCGCACGAATGGCTGACGGCTTACGAACGCGTCATGGGGCACACAAAGAAGAGTAGTTAATTTATGCGCGTTATCGGCACCGCCGGACATGTAGACCACGGTAAATCCACCCTCATCGCTGCGCTGACGGGTACCCATCCTGACCGCTTGAAAGAAGAGCAAGAGCGCGAGATGACCATAGAACTCGGCTTTGGTTGGCTGACGCTACCCGATGGCGAAGAGATCGGCATTGTCGATGTCCCCGGTCACCGCGATTTTATCGGCAACATGCTCGCGGGCATTGGCGGCATTGATGCAGTGGTACTCGTCATCGCCGCCGACGAAGGCGTGATGCCCCAAACCAAAGAGCATCTCGCCATTCTCGACCTGCTTCAAATCCCCAGCGGCATGGTTGCCCTGACCAAAACCGATCTCGTCCCCGATGCTGAGTGGCTCGACCTCGTCGAAGCCGACATCCGCGAGAGCCTTGAAGGCACGGTACTCGAAAATGCGCCTTTTGTGCGAGTCTCCGCCAAAGCCAAAACGGGCTTAGACGAGTTCCTAACCACACTTACAAACCTACTGAAAGACAAACCCGAGCGTCTTGATCTCGGTCGCCCGCGCCTGCCGATTGACCGCACCTTCACCATCGCGGGCTTCGGCACGGTCGTCACCGGCACACTCGCGGATGGCAGTCTAAGCATCGGTGATGAAGTCGTCGTGCTGCCATCCGGTCAAAAGGGGCGCGTGCGCGGTCTCCAAACCCACAAGAAAAAAGAAGAATTTTCCGTTCCTGGCAGCCGCACCGCTGTCAATATCTCCGGTATTTCGCTCGAAGATATTCGGCGCGGCGAAGTTGTCGTCAAACCGGGACAATATGAATCGACACGCCGACTAGACACGCATCTGCGCCTGCTGGATGATATATCCCAACCACTGAAGCATAATACCGAAGTGAAACTCTTCGTCGGCGCGTCCGAGACGATCGCGACCCTGCGCTTGCTCGGCGTCGAGATGCTTAATCCCGGTGACGAGGGCTGGATCCAACTAGAACTACGCGACCCGACCGTAACCGTGCGCGGCGACCGCTACATCCTGCGCCGCCCCTCCCCTGCCGAAACGCTTGGCGGCGGCGTGATCGTCGATCATCAACCCAAAGGTCGCCACAAACGCTTTGACGAGAAAGCCATCGAAAAACTGACATCGCTCATGGCTGGCTCACCCGCCGACTTACTCTATCAAGCCTCCCTGACGAATGGAGCCGACCTGCTCCAAAACCTGATCCGCGATGCCCGTCTTGAAGAAGCCGATGCTGCAATAGCCATCGATGAACTTTTTACAGAAGGTAAACTGACCGAACTCGCCAATAAATATGTTATGGCAACGCCCCAATGGGAAACGCTCCAGAGCCGCACCGTGAATATGGTCACGACCTATCACGAGAATTTTCCTTTGCGGCGTGGCGTGCCGCGCGAGGAGTTGAAGAGCAGGCTCAAGATCGACACGAAACTCTTCAACGCCATGTTGACAAAACTCGTCGAGGCAGAGCTGCTCGTCGAAGCGGGGAAAACGGTCGCCCTGCCGACACACGGCATCACGTTTGGGAGCAAGGAGCAAGCCAAAATTTCAGAGTTGATGCGCCAATTTGATGCAAATCCCTTCTCACCGCCAACAGTCAAATTAGCCACCGAGGAAGTTGGCGAGGAAATCTTCAACGCCTTAGTCGTACTTGAAGAGTTGATCCAACTTTCGGCAGAGGTGGTTTTCCGTAAATCCGATTATGAAAAAATGATTGGCATGCTGCGCGAGTATTTGGCAGCGAACGAAAAAATCACCGTCGCCAATGCGCGTGACTTGTACAACACCAGCCGTCGCTACGTGCTGGCCTTTTTGGAGCATCTCGATGCCCAGCGCGTGACCCGACGCGATGGCGATTACCGGGTCTTAAACTAATGTGCGGACGATTTACCCTAACAACCAACCCAGCCGAAGCCCAAGGTGCCTTCCGCGGCTTTGGCTTCCCGCCTGTTTTTGCGCCGCGCTTCAACATCGCGCCGAGTCAGCCGCTTTTGGCGATTCCCAACGACGGCAGTAGACAAGCGACCTTCTTTTTATGGGGCTTCATGCCCACTTGGGCAAAAGATGCCAATTTTGAAAGACGGCTCATCAACGCACGCGGCGAAACGCTGGCAGAAAAACCATCCTTTAAAGGGGCATATAAATATCGCCGCTGCCTGATTCTGGCGGATGGTTTTTATGAATGGAAAACGCTCTCCGGGCAAAAAACACCGCATTTTATTTTTATGAAATCGCGCCAGCCTTTCGCCTTCGCCGGTCTCTGGTCCGATTGGGAAAGCGCAGATGGCTCAACGCTCAAAACCTGCACAATTATCACGACGGAACCAAACGAACTGATGCGCCCCATCCACAAGCGGATGCCCGTCATCCTGCCGCCTTCCGCTTACCAAGCCTGGCTCGACCCGCGCCCGCGAAATGACTTGCAACCGTTATTGAAACCCTATCCCGCCGAGGATATGGATGCGTACCCCGTCTCGACCCTCGTCAATAACCCCGCCAACGAACGTGCGGAGTGCGTCGTACCGAGCACGTTGATGTAGGAAAAGAAAAAAATCACATCTTCATCATTGCGAGGCAGCTCTACCGCCGAAGCAATATCCAACTCAAGGCGGGGAGATTGCTTCACTCCATTCGAAATGACATGTTTTTTTGAAATTGCATAAGAAAAATAGAGAGAATTTATGATTCCAGGTTTGGATGGCTTACGTGCCATCGCTTTTTTATTGGTTTTTGCCATACATACAGACTACCTGAACTTTGGTTGGATGGGGGTGCAACTATTTTTCGTTTTGTCGGGCTTTCTCATTACGGGAATTTTGCTCGACATGAAGGAATACCTGCCGAAAAAAGAATATTACGCCAAATTTTACGGGCGCCGCTTTTTACGCATTTTTCCGCTTTATTATTTTTATCTACTACTGATGACGGGCATCGCCAATTGGCTAAAAAGTCTTGCCTATCGCCCGCAAAAGATGCAGACATTCCTCGACCAAGCTCCCTACGCGATGGTCTACGTCTACAACTTCTTTTACGCCAGCGCCAAATTTGAACATACCGCCCTGCTGGAACACTTTTGGTCTCTGTCGGTCGAAGAACAATTTTATATCTTCTGGCCGCTGCTAATTATGTTAACACCCAAGAAGCATTTGAAAAAACTCTTCGTGGGCGCAATTTTTGGCGGTTTGGGCTTTCGTATTTTGTATACGGTCTTCTATCGTATTTATCCGCTGCCCTTTTTTCAAGAGAACATGGCAATCGCGCTCTATGCGCTGCCGTTCACCCATTTGGATGCCTTCGGCTTTGGCGCTTTTTTGACACACTTCGAGTTCAAGAAACCGAAGCTACAGCTGGCTATTTTAGCGGTACTCACCCCCCTGCTTGGATTTGGTACCCGCTACCTGACCACTGGTTCGTGGACCGATCACCTAACCGGATTTGGCTATCCATTCGCAATGCCAAAGGGAGGGCAATATATTTGGGGCTATACCATCCTAAACTATCTCTTTGCGGTGTTGATTTATCTAGTTATGCGCGAGAAACTTTTTGTGCGTTTTCTCGAGTTGCCCTGGCTGCGTTATTTGGGCAAAATCTCTTATGGGCTATACGTTTATCACTTTGCGGTGATCTGGTTTACGGGACGAGTTATCTTTGATATTGTTGGGAAAAATCTGACTTATTCGCAGGGTGTATTCATCCAGGCTGTGATTAGTTTCGCAATCACGGTCTTACTTGCTTCAGCAAGTTATTATTTCCTAGAGAAACCCTTGCTCTCGCTGAAAAGCCGCTTGTTTCCCGTTCGCTCGCGCAAGCCAGAGACATTTTTCAACGATACAAACGGCCTGATCTCAGATTAAAACCTTCTCATCCCTTGCTTGACTGTCCATTTTGCCCATGATATGATGCCGAGCAGTGAGTAATATGGATAATAACTTCTTAGATCAAGATCCCGAGGCAGAGCAGGGGGCGAGCGCTGAAAACGGGAAAAAGTCTCGTGCAGAACGTTCCCCCAATTTCTTTAGCCGTTCACTGGAGTTTCTACTTCAGTTAGGTTTGGGTGAAACGACCTTACGTGTGGCAAGCAACGCCCTTCTTCTAATCGTTGTCGTTGGGGTGATTCTTCTGATGCGGGAATTCTATTCCGATTCAAGCGATAGCCCAAGCGGGCAAAACGCTTTGATAGCAGAACCCACGCCCAATACCGAGATCGCAATCGATGATGCTCCGGTGGTCGTCAGCCCCGATGCGGGCGGCATTCCGCGTATGGCATTGATCCACACCACAATCCCCTCCCGCCCACGTTTGGAAGTGGTGCCTTATGATGTCCAAGAGGGCGACACGGTTTTCGGGATCAGCGAAAAATATAATTTAACGCCCCAAACCATTTTGTGGGGTAACTACAATATTTTATTAGATGATCCGCACAACCTGCGCGCAGGGCAAACCCTGAATATTCTTCCGGTCAATGGCACCTACTATGAATGGCAGGATGGTGACGGCTTAAACGGCGTCGCCGACTTCTTCGGTGTTGACCCTGATGTAATCATAGACTATCCATCCAATCATCTGGACAAGGCCACCATCGGCGATTACGCCAATCCAAATATCCAACCGGGGACCTGGTTGATCGTACCGGGCGGGGAACGTCTCTTCATCTCGTGGAGTGCGCCTGCCGGAATCACCCGTGAAGACCCTGCCAACTCCTATATTCTGGGGGATGGTGCCTGTGAAGCGATCACTGGCGGTGCGATAGGCTACGGCGCGTTTGTTTGGCCCTCTGCAAACCATTATCTTTCTGGCTACAACTGGTCCCCCGAGACCAATCATCGCGGCATCGACATTGCGGGGCAGGAAGGCATGGCCATCTTCGCCGCCGATGCAGGCGTGGTGGTTTACTCCGGCTGGAATAATTATGGCTATGGCAATGTGGTCATTCTCGATCATGGCACCGGCTTCCAGACACTTTACGCGCACATGAGCGCTATCAATGTAGGGTGTGGTCAGAGCGTCGGGCAGGGTGAAGTGATCGGTGCTTTTGGCAACACAGGCAACTCGTCTGGTGCCCATTTGCATTTTGAGATCATGACCTCGCGCTATGGCAAAGTCAACCCATGGGATTTCCTCCCCCCACCCTAATGTTACGCGGTACAATAGCGCGCTTACTTTTACAAAAGCAGTTTTTGAAGAAATTTCAAAAACTGCTTTTTTTCGGGATGAATATGGACCTGTCATTTTTTCGCGATAAAGAATTTATTAGCAGAATGTTGAAATTGGCGATTCCGGTCGCTTTTCAACAATTTATTTCCGCTGGCCTCAATATGGTCGATGTGCTCATGGTCGGGCAATTGGGTGAGGCCGCCATCGCCGCCTTAGGTTTAGCTAACCAGGTCTTCTTTCTCTTCATCCTTTTTCTCTTCGGCATCACCAGCGGGATGGCAATCTTCACCGCTCAATTCTGGGGCAAGGGCGATACAGAGAGCATTCACAAAGTGCTAGGCATCAGCCTGACGGTTGCCTCGCTAATCGGCATCTTCTTTTCCCTCGCTGCGACCCTCTTTCCTGAGACGATCTTGCGCTTTTACACCGAAGACAGCGAAGTCATCGCACTTGCCAGCAGCTATCTGCGCATTGTCGGGTTCTCCTATATTTTCACCGCAATCGTCACCTCCTACCACGCCGTTTTACGCAGCATCACACAGGTCAAATTGGCTGTCACAGTTAGTGTGATCGCCCTGATCCTGAAATCGATTCTTAGCTATCTACTCATTTTTGGGATTGGCGGACTGCCCGCGCTCGGCGTGCGCGGGGCCGCAATCGCGACTGCTTTTGGTTGGGTATTCCAATTCATCTTGATTTTAATTTTGATATATACCCTTAAAACGCCCCTGGCAGTTAATCCGTTAACCTTCTTCCGCTTTGATCGTACCTTTCTCTTCCGCGTTCTGGGCACAGCCATGCCTGCTGCGATCAATGAGGTCTTTTGGTCAGTCGGCATCACCATCTATAATGCCGTTTACGCCCATATCAGCACCGGCGCAATCGCTGCAGTCCAGATCAATGCAAGCATCGAAGAAGTTGCCTTTGTACTTTTCATCGGTCTGGGAAATGCTTGTGCGATCATGATTGGCAACGAGATCGGAGCCGGTGAGAAAGAAACTGCATTTGAACATAGCCGCCGTTTTCTAATCATCACTGTGTTAATTGCAATCTTATCGGGTATCATTATTTTGATTATTCGAGAACCTGTCATCAGCCTGTATAAAATATCCCCTGAAGTTGCTCATAGTGCCTACCAACTGATGACCATATTTGCGCTAACCGCTTGGTTGCGCTCAATAAACTTCATCCTTTTCATTGGAGCTTTGCGCGCAGGCGGGGACACGAAATTCGCCATGTTCATGGAAATCTTCTCGATCTGGGCAATTGGCGTCCCCGCCGCATTGATTGGCGGCTTCGTTTTACATCTCCCCGTCTATGGCGTTTATCTACTCGTATTAAGCGAAGAATTGGTCAAAATCTTTATCATCTCCAAACGCTACCGTTCTCGCAAATGGATCCACGATCTTGTTGGCTCTCCAGCTCATTAGGAATATCCTTCAGGAGTTCGAAAGAATGAAAAAATCTTATCCGTTCGTATTAACAATCCTGGCACTCTCACTCATACTGATTAGTTGTGGTCAAAACGAGCAGATGATCGAAGAACGCGTTGCGCAGACACAAGCCGCCATCGCAATCAGTTGGACAGAAACTGCCCAAGCGATACAACCATCTCCCACAATAGAGCCAACAGCAACCGCAATCACGCTTGCGACAGCAACTTCCACACCACAACCCTACTCCAGCCTGCCGCCCGAAGAATGGCGTGAATGGCCTGTCATCCCAACAATGCTTAGCGAGCGCATGATTACCATCTATGAGTTGGGACAAATAACAGGCAATAATCCAAACGCCTTCACCAAAATCGGTGACTGCCATAGTATACCCCCTGAATTTTTCGCTGTCTTTGAAACCGGCAATTATGATCTTGGTAATTATGATTACTTGCAAGAAACCATCGACTATTTCCCTGGTTCTTTTGAACGTCAGGGGCGTGCTGCGAAATTAGGTTTAACTGCGACGGGTGTTTTGAGCGTCCTGTGGAACGACTGGAAAGATTGCACGCCAATGGAAACCCCGCTCGATTGTGAGTATCGCTTGAATACCCCGAGCTTTGCAATCATTTCATTGGGGACAAACGATGCCAATGGTGTTGCGCCCTTCGAGACCACGCTGCGCCGCGTAATTGATGTGACCATCGGGCATGGTGTGGTTCCCATTCTCGCTACCAAGGCGGATAATGCTGAGGGTGACAACTCGATTAACGAGACGATTGCGCGCCTTGCTTATGAATACGAAATTCCCATGTGGAATTTTTGGCGCGCTGTCCAGCCCTTGCCCGATCATGGCGTTATCCTGCCGGATCACCGTGAGCATCTTTCATACTCTGGCATTGCCAGCACAGGCGACTTACGCGAGGAATATCTCGAGTTCGGCTACAACACCCGTAATTTAACGGGGCTGCAAGTTCTGGATATTGTGCGCAGAAATATTATCGGCGAGCCGCTCGAACTGATTCCAACGCCTTTGCCATAAAGAAGGCAGATAGAGGATTAACGAAAGGAGGGATGCCCTGTATGGGCCTCCCTCCTTTTTATTTAATTCCCTTGAAGCATTTCTATTATTTAGCTTAAAACACTATCGAAAATTCCAAGTGGGGCTAATTATCTTGACAAAAATGTCCATTGATCCAGCCCGTTTCTCCCTCAAAGATGATTGGGACCCAGCCATCTTTGTCGTCCTGGAAGGCAAGCTGAAGCTCATCTCCTGAAACAGCATGCCCCAGCGTTGCACAAGCGGTAGCAGGGCATTCACGCACATAAAGGAATGTGCTGGTGACAGAGCATGAGATTGGAATCAGCCCACTGGCTTCGGGAACATTCTCTGCCCACATTTGAAATTCTTTGGCAGTCATTTCACCTTTGATCGGCGCAGCGCCACCAGCGGGGAGATCGGCCGCTTCACCAGCTGTGAATTCAACAGAACCAGCTTCATTTTCAGCTGAACAATGCCCCTCCAAACAGGTGACACGCACTTCTCCACTCTCGGGATTAAATCCCGCAGACATATATGACCCACGCACACCAGCCAACCCGGAGGGCATTTCAACTTCCAGTTCTCCGCCGACCAAAACGATCCAAATTTGACCTACATCTACTTTGATACGTGTCAGTAGACCTTGCTCTGCTTCATGATTGGTCTTCAAGACAAAAACGCTCTCAGGCCCAACGCGGATCACTGTCCCACTGGAAAGATCAAGCTTCGTGCGGCTTTCAACGCCCGTACTAACTTGTGATCTGACGGCAAGGGTTTCGTTCATTTGCGCTGGCTGAAATTCATTTGCATTAGCATGACGTACAGTAACATCATCGCCTTGAATTTCTGCAATGATCGCGCTCAAATTTTCAGGGACAGGGGTAAGCGGCTCACAACTACTGAGAAAGAGTACAGCAAAGATAAGCAAATAGTATTTTTTCATAAAACCTCTTGTAATAGAATTTTGGAAAAGACACAAAATTATAATGTGAGGTTCTCTGGTCTCTATCCCCCATTTGTGTAGAAAAAAAACTACAGACTTTGTAAGTGTGTCTATAGCTTTATATTCACATCTTTTAATTGTTTTAGTTGAGCGTTCTCAGAATTTCGAGCAATTCCTGGTTCTCCGGGATGTCACTCATCGAATGGCCGTAGTGGGCATAACGTGCCACGCCCGCTTTATCGACGATGACCTGTGCAGGCATACGTCCCAATTTGAAGAGTTTGACTTCTTGCCCAAAGAGCTTCAGCACACTATGTTTAGGGTCGGGAATGCCGATAAAGGGCAGGGTATGCTCATCCCAATATTTGGCGAAGGCAGCTTCGTTTTCTGGCCCGACCACCAGAATGGTTGTTTGGGCAGCTTCAAATTTTGCGTAGTCATGGCGCAACTGCGCCATATGCCGTTGGCAATAGGGTCAGAGGAAGCCACGATTGAAAACGAGCAGGACATTGCTCTCTTGGCGGAATTCGGACAAGGTGATGGGGCGTCCGGTGAAACTATCTAATGAAAAATCGGGGGCTGGGGCGTTGATCTCTACTTTTGGCATATTATTTCTCCGCTTGGAATTTTATCAGTACTGCATACAAAAATGCAATCAAAACCAAGCCAAAGCTTACCCAAATCGCCGAGGTGACAATGCCATTTTGCGGGAATTTGACTCCGATGCCAAATAAGGCCCAGAGAAAAACGGCGAGATAAGCAAGGTCCCAGCGGCGGAGGGAGATTGCCCACGCTAAGGCTACGACCACGATCAGGATGATGACCATCCACGTTTCAGCGGCGATGCCGAACTGTCCCCATTTGAAGTAGTAGAGCACGTCGCTGACGTTGGCGATGGTGGCAACCGATATCCAGCCGAGATAAATACTAAATGGAACGGAAGCAAGCCAAAATTCCACGCGTGTCGCGTTTTCGTTATCCTGTCTTAAACCTTCGTAGGTGAAGAGCAGGCTGGCGAGCAAAATCAGCATGAAGACTAAGGTCCAACCGAATAGTTGGTAATGCCAACAGAATATCCAGGTGGCATTGACGAGATTACCGAGCACAACCCACCAGCCGATGCGAGCCAGACGCGGATTGTCGCGTTGTTTTGGGCTGGCTTGGTAGATGGCAAAGGCGATCAGCCCGATGTAGATAATGCCCCAAATTGAGAAAACATATCCAGCGGGGACGAAGTAAGTGTTGAAGCTATCGGAGACTTCGCCGGTGGTCAGCCCGTTGATGGGCAGGGCGTTGGCAAGACCGTTGACCGTGATAGTCAGGATGGTGCTGAGAAGCACAGCTATTTGACGGAAGGTGATTTTCATTTTTCACTCCTTAATGCGCGTTTGGTTGCCCATGCGCGATAGGTGAATAAAAATTGCAAGCTAAGTCTGCCAAAAAGCAGATGGGTGAAAAGCCCGCGCCAACCTTTGGGATGACGATATTCGATCTGCTCGTGGATGCGGGTTTGTCTTTCATTGATCGTTTCAAAGCGATGCGTATGCGCCCAAAACTCCATCGGGCCGCTCTCTTGTGTATCGGTGAAGCCTTGCTCGCTAACGTTGCTATGCACCGCTCGCCAACGGATGGGAATCGGCCCCAGCCAGAGCGTGAATTCGGAGATTGAGCCTTCGCCCATCGGATCGGCACGATGAAGCTGCATCGGCGTTGGGCTGAGTTTTTTGAGTGCGCTGGTATGGCGATGAAATTCGGCTACATCGGCAAGCGGCGCATACACGGTGAAGCTGTAATTGAAAGTCGGCATCTTACTCCAGGAATTCGATCTTGATAGAAGTATGCTGCACCCTCTTCATCTTGCCCATCAAACGAAACCCTTGAAACGCCAAGCCGTATTTTTTGCGCATCAAACTAGTTGTGAAGGATAAGGCTTCCGGCGATTCATTTGTTGTAGCGTGAGCATCGATCCACTCACCAAGCGGCTCACCACTCGCCGTTGAGGGGACAACTTTCACCGCACCATTATTGCGAATGCGTTTCGCTTTCCATGAATCAGCTTGCGTCCAGACGTAAAAAACATCTCGATCCTGCACAAACCAGACGGGCGTTTTAACACCTACGCCGCTCTTGCGAAAGGTTTCGATATTGAGATATTTTTGGTTTTTAAATTGGTCTAGCATTACTTTTTCCTTTTGCTTCAGAGGTGGTTGAGTAGTCCCGAATGCTTTTTAGCTGTCATTTCACCAATTCCTTTAACGTCTCGCGCCGACGGCGATACTCGATGATCGGCCCATCAGCTTTGATCGGTTTCTCATCCCCGTCACGTAAGCTGCTGATAAGGGGCGTATGTGTTTCGACAATGCCACGATCTTGGTGTGCGATATAGATATTCGAAGGCATGGAAAGTTGTGCAACCAGCTTTCCCAAAATTGGCGCAGGCAGGAATTTTTGATAAAAACGCAAATACAGCAAGGTGTTCTCATCATCGACGGGGACAAAGGCAGCCAGCACACGCACATCATCACTGATGAAGTTTTGCCAGAGATTGGGCATGATAAGCTCAAGATGCACCTGTCCATCACGCACATCTAATTCGTCGGCAGAGCGGGGCTTGCTGCCATCGTCGACACGGTTGAAGACGTAGGTACACATCATCTTTTCATTCCTGTCGCACCAGATCACCTTAGGGCCGTCCACAAGAGTACGGTTGCCACGCCCGATAGTGTTGTAGTGCACGAAGGGCAGATGCGCCACATCAAGCTGATTTTCGATCACACGCGAGTAGTGCGCCTTCCACGGGTCAATGGCACTGCCATACTGAAATTTTCCATCGAGATTATCGAAGAAGGTCGGCGGCTCCAAATCTTCGGGCGGATTTTCGCCCCACCAAATCCAGATAAAGCCGTGTGCTTCGTAGGCCGGATAAGAATTCAGACGCATGGCGGCGGGCGGTTGGCTGCTGCGCCCCTCGGCAGGGATGTGGACACATTGCCCGCTCGAGTCAAATTCAAAGCCATGAAAGGGACATTGCAAATGCCCATCGTGGACTTTGCCAAGGCTCAACGCCACTCCCCGATGCGGACAACGGTCGAAAGCGCACCTGACCTGCTGCTTGCTATCACGCCAAAAGACCAGTTTCTCACCCAAGCGTTTTACCCCAACCGGCTTATCCCCAACCTGCTTCGAGTCTAAAACAACGTACCACTGATTACGGATCATCGCTCCCTCCCGAGAAAATTCACTTTGCTAGCACAGCTTGCGCCACTAGATGGTTGAAAATAGCGCACGAAGATTTATTCTTCAACTTTCTGCTCAACAGGCGCTTCAAAAGGCGGCAAAATCTCAAATTCCTGCGAGGCGGGGCGGGCGCTCTTATTCATGCCCATCCACGCAAAATTCGCCATCATCTTCATCAGGCGCAGACCACTCATTAGCTTATATTCCACAAAAGGCTTCTCATTCGTTTCGAGCAAATGCACCAATTCACGAGCAGGTACTTTCGGCGGGTTACCGAGCGCTTTCAACGCCATCGGGAAATTCACCATCGTTCCCGCGATCTGCTCGCCGACCACTTCCTGTACATCGAGCATATCTGTGAACATCATGCCCGGGCTAAACCCGACAAACTGCACGCCCAAATCGGCATATTCCTTCGCCATCGTGCGCGTAAATGACGTGATCCATGCCTTCGTCGCTCCATACAAGCCTGATGGCGTCGCCGCTCGCAAATCGCTGCCGCGCCCGTACAGGCTCACAATCGTGCCGCGCCGCGCAGACTTCATATAATGCAGGGCTGCCTGCGTCCCGTTGATCGTCCCCACACAATTCACGCGGAATGTCTGCTCGGCAACTTCAGGAGCAAAATCAAGGATACCGCCCGCCGTCGGGGTGATGCCCGCGTTGTTGACCCAGATATCGATCTGCCCGAATTCTTGGATAGCGTGACGAGCGAGTGCATACACATCTTCGGAGACGGACACGTCACACGCCAGACCCGAAACTTGCTCTCGTTTGTCGAGTTCTGCCACGACCCGATCCACATCCGTTTGCTTGCGCCCCGAAATGACGACCCGCGCCCCAACAGAGAGCATCTCTTCGGCGATGGCGCGCCCAAATCCACGCGTAGAGCCAGTGATAACGACGACTTTATTTTTCAAATCCATAATTTTCCTCGTAGTAAGGGCTTCAGCCCTTTTCTCTTGTAAAACCGCAGTGCAATGCATCTTTATCTTTCTCCATCGTTTCGCTCGAAGTGCTTCGCAATATGCAATGCACTGCTACTTTTATTCATTTAAAGCTTCGGTATCAAAACAGGCGTATTCTTCTTGTAGTCCTCATAATCTGCTTGCCCGCCCCATTTCTCATCGGCGCGTGCTTCAAGCATTGGCACGCCGCTGACGCGAGTTAGCAGCAAGGTCACAAAGATCGGCGAGATGAGTGCGATCCACTGCCAACCCTGCAAAACGGGGACAGCGATCAACATCACGCCCAGCCAAAGAGAGATCTCACCAAAATAATTTGGGTGGCGCGAGCGTGCCCATAAACCCGTATTGATGAATTTGCCTTTGTTGGCAGAGGCTTTGCGGAAAGCGCTTTTTTGTGCATCAGCAGCCACTTCAATTACAAAGCCAAAGAGCCAGACCAAACCACCAACCAAGCCCCATGCCCCGAGCGGTTGATGTGTGGTGCTCGTCATCGCCATCGAGGCAGCAATTACCGTAAAAGTGACCCACAATCCCTGCAATGTCCAGACGTGGAAAAAACGCACAAAGGAGGGCTTGATATCATCAAAGCGTCCATCCTTGCCATCACGTTGAATACGCGAGAAGAGGAAAGTCCCCAAACGGAATGCCCATGCCAAGACAATGCCCAGCATCAACACCGAGCGTGCATCGCGTGCTTCGGGGTTCAGAAAAAACGCCAAAAGCATGGTCGTGATGTAGGTAATACTGCCAGTCAGATCAAAGAATTTTTCGGTCTGATTTTTGTAGGCATGGATAAAGACCAGCCAGTTGAGCAAAAACGCCCAAGCGACCAAAATCCCAAAGAGGGGTACCCCACCAACCTTGACGCTGTACTGGCTGCCCGCAAAGGCAACGCCTACAGCAATAAGTACCTCGATGATGCTGGCGATGAAGTATTTATTTTCTTCTTGATTCATTTTTTATTCCTTATTTCTAAAGGTGGTTGAGTAGTTTCGAGCGGAGCGAGAAGTGTATCGCCTGTACCCGAAGGGTGAAACCACATAATCCAGTTTCTTGTAAAAACTCGTTGGTTTCGATACGGCGAAAAGCACCGCCTACTCAACCAACGGACGCTTCTATTTACCAATAAACGCAAGCGTCTCTCTCAAAATCCAATCTTGCTGTGCTTCACGCGAGATGGATGCAATCCTATCCCCGGGCTGGAGGCCGTACCAGCCAAATTGGGCGTGATTAGCACCGTCCATCTCAACCCAAACGACATCTTCGGGTGAGCGTTCTTTTGACAAGCGAATTTCCTCCGCTCCGCCATCTTCCGTCCCGTAGATGGATAAAACTTGCAGACCGGGGATCGCGCTCAAATCGGTGCTTTCAGCCGAATACGACGCCCACAAAAAGAGACCGTCGATCTTCTCGGCATTTGCCGCTGCGTATTCAGCGGCCATCGCCCCACCGAGCGAATGCCCGCCAACATACCAATGCTCAATGGCAGGATTCTTTGCCATGATCTCATCTGCCACGTTGATGGCGGTGAACGCCAAGTTGAGCGGCACGGGCGGCAAAACAACGAGATAGCCCGCACGAGCGATCTCTTTTGCCAAAGGCGAGTATGCACGTGGGTCAACATGCCCACCCGGGTAGATGATGACGCCCGTTGTGGCAACCATCTCGGTCGGAGTGAAGACCATCCAATCCTGTTGCGTGATGCTGACTTGATCGTCGCTTTCGAGAGCAACAATTGCTTCGGGCATCGCATCGAGGGGATTTTCCGCCCATATCACAAAAGCAGCCATCGCCACGATGAGCAGGGCGAGTACTGTAAGGGAAATTCGTTTAAGCCAGAATTTCATAGTTATCCTAAATAATCTCTGAGATTGGTTCAATCTTAAAGATTGAACCAATCTGTTAAAATCCACGCCGCTGGCCAGACCAGGGAGCGGGCACGTTTTCTTTGAATTCATCCACGCTGGGACCTTGCAGGTTGCGCAAGCGCCATGTGCCATATAGATAGGTAATCACAAGCAAAAGAGCAAGTGCTGGAAATCCCGTTAGGGGCTGCACCCAAGCGAGTTGTGTCGCATCGCCGCCTTGATAGAGAGCAAGCTGCCACCAGAATTTGACGCTAAAGAAGAGCGCCCAGAGCAGAGTGGTTTCGGTGTAGGCTGGCCGCACTCGAGGATGCCAGTACCAAGTCAAATCCCAGCGGCGAGAGATGAAGCTAGTCCAGGCGGTCAGCGGACGACCGACGAGCAGGCTCAGGAGGCACAAAGCAACTGTCAGCCCGCCACTCAAGACACCGGGCAGGAAGAAACTCTCGGCACGCCCGAGTAACGTGACCAAGCCGATTGCCAGCAGAACGCTAAGAACGCCGAACAAGCCGTAGGTCAGGGGTTCGTTCCGGCGCACACGGCGAATGCCGAGCAGGACGCTTAATCCCAGCGCTGCCCACATGGCGAAGCGCAGTCCCCAAATCGCATTGGCAATTAAGAAGAGCAGCGGCGGCAGGATGGCATCCACAAGACGCGCCCCCAGCACGGCGCTAAATTCATCGCGAAGTTCGGCGAGCTTAGAGGGCATGTTTTCCCATCCAGAATTTCGCCCAATCGCCGTTGCTTTTTTGCAGGGCGAGGAAGGCGTAGAGCGCACCCGCGAAGAAGCCGAGCGTCATCATCGTGATTGTCCACAGGATGGCAGCGAGCAATTTCTCTTCACGGTAGAAAATCCAGAGAGAGAAAAGCGTGAAGCCGGTATAGAGATCGACCAGCGAGACGATGCCCCAGGGCATGGACAGCAGTTGGCTGCCCTCGCCGGAGAAGTCGCCGATGGTAAAGCCGTAGATGAGCACGGCGGTCATGGCAAGGATGCCAAGAAAGGAGATTCTTTTTGCAGTTTTCATAATAATTCCCAGAAGTGACAGTCACCTTAAAGGTGACTGTCACTTGATTTTATAGGAGGAAGAGCACGCCGAAAACGATCTCGACGACAAAACTGATCAGATTGGATTGCTCACGGGATTTATCAGCGACGATGCTGATGCCGCGCACCGCAGCAATGACGAGATAGACGATACCGAGCGTGGGGTAGGCTTGGTTGCCAAGAACAAAGGGCGCTATGCCCAGCCCTATGAATGTTCCGCCAAAAATAGCGCGCACTTCCGAAATACCACGTCGACCAATGGGCTTGATACCCGTAAAACCGTCGATTTTGGTAGGTGCGAGGAGTGAATACAGTCCGGTTAAAATCGTGGCGATAGCGGCGATAATCTGAAGAATTGAGATCATTTTTGCTCCTTTGAGCGAGAGTTTTTAAACACGAAGGTCACGAAGATTCACGAAGGAGAACAAAGGTTTTAAATCTTTTCTTTGGGTCCCTTTGTGTCCGTCGTGTTTAAACTAGAACGAAATTACCCAAAAAGCTCTTTCACCTTCACCGTCCGAAAGTCAAAAATGCCTTTCAGACGGCGCCCCACCCAAAGCGCGTGGACAATGTCTCCGAGAAAACCGAAAGGTAACTCGTAAGTGATTTGGTCAGTAATCTGTGTGCCGCCCTCCACCGCTTCAAAACGATGTTCGTGATACCAGAAGCGATAAGGGCCGATCCGCTGCTCATCGACGAAATAGGCCTTCTCTTCAACATGCGCGATCTCGGTCAGCCAGCGTGATTTAACGAGCGGCATGAACTGCACGCGATATTCGATCAGCTGTCCCTGAAACATCTTGCCTTCCCCGCCGTGAATAATCTCAAATTGCATATCGTCAGGGGTCATCTCGTTCAGGTTTTGGGGTGTGGCGAAGTATGCCCAAACATCAGCGAGTGGAGCGGGGACGGTTTGTTGACGGATTAGACGCTGGATCATTGCATACTCCAAGAAAAGACTAGCGCAGCGGGAATATTCGAATACTCTTTATCTTCCATCCAATAGCCCATCTCACCAAGAAAAGTTGTTTCTCTTCGCTGGTCAGGGCTAAGTCTGTCGAATAACGAAATCACCTTGTGGAGCTCGGTTTTAACCGGAGGCTTACGCAAAATTTCGACGAGCTTTTCTGCCAATCCCTCGAAACTGAACTGCTCCATATTTTTCTCCAATTCCCGAAGAGTTTCTTCACCACGCACCAAAACCGAGTAACGATGATGCTGCCAAAGCTCTTGCTTATTACGGGGAAGGGGAATACGCCCTTGTTGTTTACCGTCGTATTTAGCGCCTAGCAGAGAAATTTGTTTAGCCGGAGCGTCAAGAAAAAGCGGGAAATCTGTTGTATCATGAATAACGGGCAGAGGAGAATGATGTTGATAGCCACGTAACTTCATCTCTAAAACAAGTAGTTCATGACGGAAAGCCAACGCACCAAGTGTATTCGCCCAACGCATCGTTTCAGGATGCCGTGAATAGCCTTTCTTCTGATTGATGTGAATAGAGATCAGGCCGTGCAATTCACGATGTTCGCCCAAAAGGCTGGTACGGCTTAAATAACCCGGCGAAATATCCCAAATCCGCATCGTTATTTCTCTTTCGCAATCCCGGCAAAGCCGAGCGCGCCAATGCCCAGATTTGTTCCCAAAACGGGCGTAATCTGCTGAATGATGATCTCGCTTTCAGGCAAATATTTGCGGGCTTGCTCACGCAATTCTTCAGCGCGTTCCTGCACGCCCGCATGGACGACGGCCAACTGCTCAAAGGGACCATATTCATCCAGCCAAGTGAAGAGGCGATTGATCGCATTTTGCCTGGTGCGCACACGGTGAGCATCCGGTTTGCCATTATTCATAAAGACAAGCGGCTTCAGGCGCAACAACTCACCAAAACGTGCCACAGCGATATGCATTCGTCCGCTGCGGCGCAGATATTCGAGTGTATCCAGCGCAGCAAAAACATAGGCACGCGGCATCATCGCATTCAGCTTTTCTACGATCTCTTCAAGTTTTGCCCCAAGTTTCGCCATATGTGCAGCATGTCGAACCAGAAAGCCCATACCCAGGCTAAGCTGCGTTGAATCCAGCACGGTGACGGGAATTCGGGTAAATTCTTTCGCCGCCAAACGTGCCGAGTTGATGGTTGCGCTCAATGACTCTGAGATGTGGATCGAGAGAATTGCCTGCGCACCCTGCTCCGCGAGCGCTTCAAAACGCTCGGCGAAAACTTCCGGTCCCGGTGCAGCCGTGCTGGGAGATGGGTCATAATCCGGTAGGCGGCGGTAAAACTCTGCTTTGGTGATACTCACACCATCCACAAAGGTCTCGCTGCCCATATTGATATGCAACGGGATAACTTCGATGCCATATTCTGCGATGGTCTCAGCAGGCAGGTCACAGGTACTGTCAGTTACGATACGAATACTCATATTTTCCTCCTAAAGCAGGTCAGCAAGGGCGGTTTCAAAATCATCGAATCGGAAGTGAAAACCTTCCAATCGCAAATTATCGGGGACAGCACGCTGCCCATCGAGGACAAGCGTGGATTTCTCGCCCAGCGCCAATTTCAGGATGAAAGCTGGAGTCGGGATAAAGCTCGGACGGCGCAAGAGACGCCCGGCGATTTTGGCTAGTTCCCGCTGCTTGAGCGGATTCGAGGCCGTTAGGTTATAGGCGCCACGCGCATCTTCGTTATTCAGGAGGAAGCGAATAGCATTCACCTCATCTTCGATATGGATCCACGGCACAACCTGCTCGCCACTACCCAAATTGCCGCCTGCAAAAAGACGGAAGGGCAGCAACATGATCGGCAGGATACCGCCTTTCGGCGCAAGCACCAACCCTGTGCGGATGACCGCACGCCGCACACCCAACGCACCGAGTTTAGCCGTCGAGTCTTCCCAGATGCGGCAGGTCTCAGCGAGAAAATCTTCGCCTGCTGCGCTGTTTTCGGGGACTTCCTCGTCGCCACGGGGACCGTAATAGCCCACCGCCGATGCCTGAATAAAGACCTGCGGCCTCTTCTCCGAATTTTCGATAGCGGAAACAAGTGCATTCCCCGCGTCCATGCGGCTTTGCCGGATGCGGGTTTTGGATGCGGCATTCCAGCGTTTGGTCAGAATGTCGAACAGGGATTCACCTGCGATGCTTTCGCCCGCGAGATTGATAACCGCGTCCATCGTGGGGATTAAGTGAGACCACCCCTCGGGGCTGCGCCCATCCCATTGAAACGGAAGCACGCCGGAAGGGAGCGTGTCCCGTGCTTTGTCAACATTCCGCGTCAGGACGCTAATCTCATGTCCATCTGCGAGGAGCGCATCAATCAACGCGCGTCCGATCAAGCCGGTACCACCAGTCATTAATATTTTCATTTTCTTATCCTATAAAATAAAACGCCCGCATCTGCTAGGCGTTCGCGTAAATTTCACTTTGTGTTTCAAGCCACTCAACCAAGGGCGCTGAGATTTCTCCCAGTATTTCGTAGCTCGCTTTGGCATAAACATCCAGAAAATTCTCAACCTGTATGATCTTGATATCACGGTGATTCAGCAAATCTTTTACCCAAGCTAATTCGGGCAGAAGGAGATCAAGATTGCCGAGATAAAGAGCGGCAGCGATATTTTCACTGAGCGCTTCGGTAGCGACGGTGAGGGCTTGCAGCGGGAAATCCCACTGCGCAAGGGTTTCATTGAGAAGGGCATGAATACCCGCTCGATTGCGGTGAAAGGCATCCAGCAACGCCTGATGGGGATTCTCTGGAAAAAGATACTCTTCTGCTTTATGTGCTAAGAGGGTTTCGATACTGGCAAGAATTTCAGGAAAACCCATCCCCAGAAAATGCCCGTGAACACGCTCCTGCGTAGCAGGCGTGCTGTGAAAAATGCGTCCGCTGTAGCCAATCGTCACACCGCAGGGAGCAAGTTCACGCACGGTTTGCTCAAGCGTGGCTGCGCTGGAAAGCTGTTGGGCAGAGAAAAGCACGAGTTGGGGCTGAATGGAATCGACCGTTTCTCTGAACTCTTCCAGAGGGACGTTGGTGCCAAGGTAGACCACATGATAGCCACGCCGTCGTAGGAAGAGGGTCAGCATGAGCGATGAAAGGGTATGCTCTTCTTTGGGGGGACAAGCCACAATAATCTTTTCAGGTCGGGTTGGCACAGGGGCAGAGGTAATGAGCGCATTCAAACGACGCATAAGGAGTGCCGAGGCAAAATGTTCCTGCTGAACAGAGACTTTTCCCTGATACCAAAGCTCACCGATCTCGCGAATTGCTGGAACAAATATCTCTGTAAAGGCAACTTCCGGCGAGAAGCGCGAAAAGACCTGGCTGGCAACTTGCTCGGCTCTTACATCATTAAAAGCAATACAGGCAGCAATCCAATTGCTGCGAAAACTTTCCAATTGTGAGTGATCTGCACTTATCAAGACAGGTTGAGTGCCTTCACTAAGTGGGTCTTCCCCAGCAACAACCCTGCTCTGCCAGAGCTTGACCGCCTGCCCAATGCGCATACCGCGCGTCTGTTGACGCATCAGCCATTTGATAACTTCCACATCATGTTCGGAGTAGAGGCGATGGCCTCCTTCAGTGCGTTCAGGTTGGGGCAGGTTATAGCGCCGCTCCCAGGCACGCAAAGTATCGGCGTTGATGCCTGTTTCGCGTAAAACGGTACCGAGATTGTAGGTTGCAAGTTGATTCATTCTGAAGAAATCCTTTGTTGAAGTATACACATAATAGCATTACAGAACAAACTTGTCAAGTATTTGCACAGAATACATGTGCAAATACTTGACAAAACAAAATTAACCATGTATATTCACACCATATTGGTCAACTTTAACCAAAAAGGAACAGTTTATGTCAGCTTATCTTAGTCTCAAAGAAATTTGGCGCAACAAAGGGCGCTTCTTCCTCTTCAGTCTCGTCATTGCCTTGATCGCTATTTTAGTGCTCTTCACTGCGGGTCTTGGCGAGGGGCTCGCCTCCGCGAATAAGGAATATCTCGAAAAACTGGATGCAGAACTACTCGTTTTTCAGGAAGGCTCCAGCTATTCCACCATTGAAAGCCGTCTGGATTACCAGAAAGTCAAGCGGATCAACCGCGTAGACGGGATCGCAGATGCCGGAGCGATCGGTTTCTCGAACGCCGAAATCGTCCTCGGCGAGGGGCTTGATCCCATTGATATATCTTTTATCGGTATCGAACCCGGGAAGCCGGGACTCCCCGCCCCCATTCTCGGTGAAACGATCCGCTCCCGTCAGGCAAAAGTCATCATGGTCGACGAAAGAATCGCGAAAGCTGCCAACATCAGCGTCGGGGACTATATCACCATCAAATCCACGCAGGGTACTGACGATAAATACTTCGACTTACGCGTGGTCGGCATCACCAGCGGACAGCAGTACTTCTTTCAACCTTCAGCTTTCGTCTCGCTCTCAATTTGGGATAAATACCGTCCCAAAGCAGACCCCAATATTTCATCATCCCGCCCGGTCACCAATATCGTCGCCGTGCGGCTGGAAAACCCCGAAGCCATGGAAGAAATGGGCGCGCGCATCGCATCCGCCGTTACCGACGTGGAAACATCTGACATCAAAACCGCCTACGAGTCCTCACCCGGCTACTCCGCCCAACAAAGCACGTTGAACACGATCAAAGGCTTCACCTTCCTGATCGGCACATTGGTTATCGGTGGCTTCTTCCAAATTCAGACCCTGCAAAAAGTGCCCCAGATCGGCATGTTGAAAGCCATCGGCACCCCTAATTTCACCGTCGCAACTGCCGCCATCATGCAAATCATCTTCGTGACCGTCTTCGGGGTCGGTTTTGGCGGGCTGGTCGTGCTCGGACTTGCCTTGGGATTGCCTTCAAGCGTCCCAATTCTATTCACAGGCACATCCATTGCCATCGCCACGGTCTCCCTACTGCTCATTGGCCCGATTGGCGGCATGGTGTCCATTCGTCTCGCACTCAAAGTTGAACCGCTACGCGCCTTAGGCATGTAGGAGAAAACCATGAACAACAAATATATTCTCGAAACCAAAGATGTTACAAAAATTTACGACGGCAACGGCTTGATTGTCAAAGCTGTCGATGAAGTCTCTTTACATGTCAAAGCAGGCGAATTTGTTGGGCTGGTCGGCCCCAGCGGATCAGGCAAAACGACCATGCTAGCCATGCTCGCCACCCTGCTGCGTGAAAGCAAAGGCAGCCTGATGATCGACGGACAGGATTTGGGCGCAATGAGCGACAAAGAGCGCACCAAATTCCGCCGCGAGCGCATCGGCTTTACCTTTCAATCGAATAACCTCGTCCCCTATCTGACTGCGCTCGAAAACGTCGAATTGATGCTGCGCCTAAACAAGAAAAGCGGACGTCAGAGCCGAGAGCAGGCCGCCGCCCTACTTACCCGACTGGGATTGGAAGATCGTCTCGACAGCCTGCCTTCCCAGCTATCTGGCGGACAGCAACAGCGTGTGGCGATTGCCCGCTCGCTCATCCATGACCCGAGCGTGGTGCTCGCCGATGAGCCGACAGCCAGTCTTGACACGGAACGCGCCAATCAGGTCGTCGGCATCTTTGCTGACCTGATCCACGAAGGCAACCGCGCTGGCATCATGGTCACCCACGACCTGCGCATGTGCAAATACGTCGACAAAGTCGTCCAGATGGTCGATGGCAAAATCGCCCACATCATCACCGAACGCGCCGAGATCAATGCTCTTGCCAATAACAGCGAATTTGAAAGAATACCCGAAGTCATAAGCGTGCCGGAGCCGATCTTGCTTCGCAAGCCAAGCTTGCATCAAACCGATCTGGCTGCCATGCCTTCCGGAAACTAACCCGAAAACAGTATAGGGATGGTCGAAGAAGATCATTCCCATCTAAACAAACAGCCCCATACTCAGGAGAACTCTGATGAAACGAACATTCATTTTCACCCTACTTATTCTTTCCGCTTTTGCTGTGAGCGCCTGCGGTGGCGCAGCAACGGTTGAAGCCGCTGCCGACGCAAGCACAGCCAATCTTACCGAGAACGCCATCATTGCCGAAGGACGTTTGGAACCGGTCGAATTTGCCCAGTTGGCATTCTCTAGCAGCGGCGTTGTTGAAGAAGTATTGATCACTGAAGGCCAGACTATCGCTGCCGGAGATCTAATCGCGCGGCTCCAAAACACCGATGTTTTGGTCGCTGATATCGAGAACGCGAACGCGGAACTCGAAAATGCCGAAACCGCCCTGATAAACGAATTATCTGAAGCTTACAAGGAATACCGCTCTGCACAAGAGCAAGTGGATACCTTCTTCGTTTCAGCACGTTTCGCTGGCATGACCCCAACCGAAGCCGCAGTTGCAATGCTCGATGAAGTGAACAAAGCTCGTGCCAACTACGAGCCTTATTTCGGCACAGAAAAGCCACGCGGATTTGTAAAGGGCCTGAAAGAAGCCCTTGATGATAGCTGGGCATATTACAACCATGCCCTCGAATGGGTAAACCGTGAAGCGCGCTTCAATGCTGCCCAAGTCCGGTTGGCACAGGCACAACAAAATTTGGCAGATTTTCGGTCCGGGCAGAATATCGTTGTCCAGCGCGAACTTTTGGCGGCACAAAATGCGCTGGAAAGCGCGGAACTGCGCACCCCATTCAACGGAACGGTAGCAGACCTGAACGTCAAAGCGGGCGAAGCGGTTGGCGCAGGCAGTGCGGCAGTCATCATTGCAGATTTCTCCAACTGGATCATCAAAACCACCGATCTATCTGAACTGGATGTTGTCAACATCCGCGAAGGGCAGAGCGTCGTCGTCACGCTTGATGCGCTTCCGAATATAGCCCTGGCCGGCACCGTTGAAGCGATCGGCACAACCTTCAGCAACGCACAGGGTGACGTGACCTATGAGGTCATCATCAGCCTGCAAGAGAGCAATCCTGCAATGCGTTGGGGCATGACGGCACTGGTTGAATTTGATGAATAAGAATATTTAAGATAAAATTGGTAAGAATTAGAAATATTCTCTCATCTAAAGCAGTAAGGAGAAACACAATGAAAAAACTCAACCTGGAAAAGCTGGTTTGCACCCGTATCCCGACAGAAGAGGGTTCGTTCCAGCTTTGCCTGTACGATAACGATAACGACCACAAGGAACATATGGCGCTGGTCTTTGGCGATGTGCGCGGCAAGGATGTGCTCGTGCGCGTCCACTCGGAATGCTTTACCGGCGATGTACTCGGTTCGCAGCGCTGTGATTGTGGGCCACAATTGCATTATGCAATGGATGCTGTCGCCAACGAAGGGCGCGGCATCGTGCTCTATCTGCGACAGGAAGGTCGCGGCATCGGATTGGCAGAAAAGCTGCGCGCCTACAATTTGCAGGATGAGGGCTTGGACACAGTGGATGCGAATTTGGCATTGGGTCACCAAGCCGACGAACGCGAATATGATATTGCCGTAGCAATGCTTAAGGATTTGGGCGTCGAATCGGTACGCCTGTTGACCAATAACCCCGCCAAAATCGAATCGCTCACCGCCCTGGGTATGCCCGTGGACGAACGTGTCCCGATCCTGATCCAGCCCAACGATGAGAATATCCACTACCTGGCAACCAAAGCCGAACGAATGCGGCATCTCTTCGCCTTTGATCGGGTGCCTGTCAGAATTTAGACAGCAAAAAGCCGAGCGTAATGCTCGGCTTTTTTTGTTTAGCCTTTTACATCCCCTCCATCGGCTCCCAATACCCCAAGACCTGTCCTCTTGGCTCTGCCCACAGTTCTTCCCAAGCATCAATTTCAAAACCAAGATAAGCAGCCGCAGCCGGATTAAAGGGCTGGAAACGATCAGAGAAAAACTCAAAGGCGCTCGAGATGGTCGGGTTATGACCAACGATCAGCGCGGTTTCGACATCGCCGGGCAAAGCAGAGAGCAGATCAACATAATCACGAATTTCGGCATTGTAGAGCGCATCGGAATAGAGCGGCTCAACAGCAGACGGGAGGTTTTCGAGCACCAGCGCCAAGGTCTCGCGCGTGCGCTGCGCGGCTGAACAGAAAATTGCGTCCAGAACAATTTCTTGAGATTGGAGTAATTTTCCCATCGCAGAAGCATCGCTACGACCACGCGCACTGAGTAAGCGTTGATGATCGAGTTTCCCCGCTTGATAGGGGCTTGAATGGGCGTGGCGCATTAAGATGAGTTTCTTCATAGGCTCTCCTGCCTATTATTCTACTGTCTTTTTCTTCAGAGGAGTATAATTTTCAGTACACTCAACCAAACCAAAGGAATGCTCATGCCAACTGATTTCGATACAGTGATCGACCGCCGTTCCAGCAACTCCGTCAAGTGGAACGCTTTTGCTGAAGATATACTCCCCATGTGGGTCGCCGATATGGACTTCGCCGCCCCGCCCGCCATTCTCGGTGCGCTGCACGGCGCTATTGGACATGGCGTTTTGGGCTATGAATTTGCCACCGAAAAACTACGCGCCAGCGTCGCCGCACGCATGCAGCGTCTCTACAATTGGGATCTGACCGCCGATGACGTCGTCCCTGTACCCGGCTTGGTGACCGGCTTCAATCTAGCCGCGCGCATCACTTGTCAGCCCGGTGAGGGCATTCTCATCCAACCGCCAGTCTACTTCCCCTTTATGAAGGTGCAGAAGAACACCGGCACTGTCATGCAAGTTGCCGAACTCAAAAAAGTCACGCACGGCCACACTTTGCACCACGAAATTGACTGGGATATTTTTGAAAACGCCATCCACTCGGAAGATGCGAAAACCAGCATGTTCCTGCTCTGCAACCCGCATAACCCGACCGGCACAATTTACACAAAAGAAGAGCTCGGCCGCATGGTTGAAATCTGTGAGAAGGAAGATATTCTGATCTGCTCGGACGAAATTCACAGCGAATTACTTCTCGGTGGCACCAAACATCTTCCCATCGCAACGCTCTCCCCCGAAGCTGCTCAGCGGACGATAACATTGGTCGCGGCGAGTAAAACCTTCAATGTCGCGGGGCTATTCGTCGGCTTTGCGATCATCCAAAACAAGGAAATCCGCGAGAAATTCAAAGCCGAAGCCGAAAAACTGACCCTGCACACCAACGCTCTTGGGCATATCGCATCCGAGGTCGCTTTTGCGGGCGAATGCGATGAATGGCTCGACGAGCTACTCGTCTACCTGACCGACAACCGCGATTTCGTCGTCAATTATGTCGAGAAGAACCTGCCCGGGGTACGCGTCTCGAAACCGGATGCGACCTTCCTATCTTGGCTGGATTTCAGCGAATTGGTAGCGCAGGGCAAGGTCAGCGAACCTTTGCAGGATTTCTTCATCGAGAAAGGCAAAGTCGCCTTCAACGAGGGCGCCAGCTTTGGCCCCGGCGGCGAGGGCTTTATCCGCCTGAATTTCGGTTGTCCGCGTAAGACATTAGTCGATGGATTGGAGCGAATCAAAAAGGCCTTGGGATAGAGATAAATCCCAGACTACGATTAAACGGATATCCGCCCATCTTCGGGCGGATATTTCTTTTAACGGTAGCCAACAAAAACCACGAGCGAGGCGAATATATATATTTCTTATAAATCCGCATCCAGAATCCTGTAAAATTGTTTCGTTGTGCAGGGGGGAAAATCCCGCCCCCGCCAATCTGTTTTCTACGGGATTTAGATCCAAGAGAGGGATCATCATGGCAGAGCAAAATCTACCCAATAATCAGCAACCACAGCGATCAAAGGTCGCAAAAGCTGAAAGCGCATTAAGTGAATTTAATGCCAGTGCAGCGTCTTTGCGGACCGAAGCTGACCGCGCCAAAGGCATGTTTGGCGTCGGTCGCAGGATTTTGGTGCCGCCGGATGAAATTCATGTAATCGTTGGTGATGGTCGGCATACCTGGCTGATCTCGAATGCGCGCAAGGTTTTCGGGCAGAGTGCCGACCGCCCGTCGCGCTACTGGCTGAACAAGCTGACACAGGTCATCAAACTCAAGACAATCAGCTTCACCGTGCCGATTCGCGGACATAATGATGAAGGCGTTGAAGCGCTGGATAATAGTAAAGTCAGTTTTCGCTTGTGGGCACATGCCGTTGCGAAACTAAACCCTGATAAAGCCGAGATTGCTGCCCAACGCGTTGGCGCTGACACAGCGGGTTTGATTAACACCATCATGGAGGTTGGTAAAGCAGAGTTGATTGCTGCCGCCGCGACGATGGAGTTGCAGGAAATCATTGCCAATCGTCAGAAGTTGGCAGAGATCGCCTTCCCGAAAGTAAACCAGATTCTTTCAGAATTAGGCTATGATCTTGCGCTTTTAACGATCACGAAGCTGGATGGCGTTGCTTATGGCAAACTCGTTGAGCAGGCAGAATCGCGCGTCTCGAAAGAGACCAGCATTGCGACCAACCTTGAGCAGGTCGCAGAATTGAAAGACGACCAAGCACGCGAACGCACCGAAGCCGAGATCCAAGCCACGACTGAGAAGAAGCTCGCTTTTGAACGTTTGGAAGCCAAGCGCGAAGTGGAAACCACGACCCTAAATCAGGAAGAAACCTTGGCGGTTCGCAGGCACGAGGTCAACATCCTGCAAACGGAACGTGAAAAATCTGCAGCTGAGATCGCCCATGAGCGCGACCTGACCAAAGTGCAGCTTGACCAAAAACTTGGCGAAGGTGAAGCCGAAAAAGATGCACGCATTGCACGCATTACGGCAGAACGGGCGGCAGAGCTACGTTCTATTGAGCAGAAGCGCAATGCCGAAATCAAATTTGCGGAATCAGAAGCCGAAGCAAAACGCCTTGCGATTGTGCAGGCACGCGATATTGAGCGCAAAGCGGAACTGACTCAAGCTGAAGTTAAACGCTTGAAAGAAGAAGAACTAGCAGCTGCCCTACGCGCCAAGGAAATTGCACTGACCGAAGCCAGCCAAGTCGGTGAATCGTTGAAAGTGGAAGCACAGGCTGAAGCACAGGCTTTACAAACAAAAGTGGGTGCTGAGACCAAAGCCGAATTAATGCGCGCAGATGCCGAAGCGAACGCGTCGGAGAAGCGCGCAGAAGCGGCAAAGATCCGCGCTGAGGCGACCCGTGCCGAAACGGCAGCTCCCGGCTTGGCAGAAGCCGAAGTTGAAGCCGCACGCGTCGAGGTTGCTGAGAAACAGGTTGCGGTGAATCGTGCAGATGGTCTTGCGCAGGCTGAAGTGGCGCAGGCACAAGCCGAAGCTGAGGCCGAACGCCGACGCCGCTTGAAAGAAGTCGACATCAATGCGCAACAGCAACTGGTCGCTCTCTATGACCAGGCACCCATCCTTGTGGAACTGGAAAAGCTGCGGATGCAGTACGAACACGACGAGAAGATCACCACACTACAGATGGAAGCCTATCTCGAAGCCTTCAAAGCAATCGCTCCCGGTGTGCGCGTCAACATCTTTGGCAGCGGCGACCAAACCAGCAATATCTTTAATAATCTAATGTCTTTCTCGCATGGTCTAAACACCGCGAGTGATGACATCCCCCTGTTGCGGCAATTGATGAAAAACGGCAAAGACAGTGACAGTTTGGCAATACTCAAGAAGTTTCAGCCCTTTATGCCCTACCTGCAGCAGGTATTTGCTGATATGAAACCAAGAGTATTCTCCAGCCTGAAGATCGCGGACCTAGCAGAACGCCTTGAGCCGGTTGTTGCGGGACGCGAAGACCTCTCTACCGCGCTCTCAAGTATTAAGGAAGATGCTAACTTCCGCGTGGTAGGCGACTTGCCAGTCAAACCGCTTTTGAGCTTGCTCGGTATCAAGTTTGATGAGAAGGCACAAGAAGAAAGCATCATTGATGCCTCGGTGGAAGAAGAAGCCGAGAAAGCTGCCGAAAGTACAGCAAGTTAGCCTTACTCAAGGTAAAAATAAAAATCCCCGTTCACGCTGAACGGGGATTTTTTATCTTATGGCCCTGTCAATCGAGCTTATCGAGGACAGTGGAACTGCGTTTACGGCGGGCAATACGCCAGGAAAGCAGGCTATCTTCGTAGGTGGCGCGAATGCGGGAGGCGATGTAAATCGCGCCGCAGGCTGCCAGTAGCGCAGCAAGCAAGTCTAATGTATGGGCGTTTGCGAGATCCACATCCAAAAGGACGAGCAGTAGCCGCGTCCCGCCAATGAAGAGGGCCGCGAAAAGCGATCCCACAATATAGGAATAGCTGCCGAGCAAGCCGCGTATGCGTCCACGATTGGCTTGGGGGACGAGCGCATAGAGCGATTGGTAGAGGGGCATATACCAGCCACGATAGACAATGATGGAAATGAAAAGCGCGCTGACACCTCCCCATAATCCAGGCACAAAGAACGCCAACCCAACACCGATCAGGATGGTGACAGGCAAAAAGAAATAACCGTTCTTTGGCGAGACACGCTCAAGAAGCTCATCGCCGATTGTCCACTGGAAAAGTAGCGGAAGGAGTAGAACAGAAATATTGTAAATACTGTAGACGGTCTGGAATTGCAAGCCTTGGGCAGAGGCAGCATCAAGGCTGGCATAAAAGTTATAAAGCAACAAGGTTAGTGCAATCCAGGTTACAGAGACAAGTGCCGCGACATACCGAAAGAAGGGCACTTCGTGGATAGTCTCGTAGCTGGTTTTGATATTCTCAAACCACGTGCTTTCTTCATATACAGGGAAGGAAGATTCATATTGCGGAAAACGCGTATAAAAGAAAATCCCGACTGCATAAAGAAAGGCGCTAAAAGCCATGAGCAAAGAGGGATTGTCTATCAAGCCTTTGCTCAAATCGACATAACCGAGCAAGCCCGTTAATGTAAAAAGGCTGTACCCTGCCAGACGACCAAGTAGATCACCCGAGGAAAGGACAGGGAAGAATTTCTTCGCTTCGGAGGGCGTGTAGACCTGATTCGCCAAATTCCAGAGCGCCATAGGGAAAAGAATCCCCTGCTGGGCATAGATCAGGTACATAATCGGGTACAGGATCGCTGTTGAAACGTTGAAATAAAAGAGTATTGCGAGAGAAAGATAGGTTATGAAAAGGGTCAGGATAAGCACACGCAGCATCTTAACCCGCGAGAGCTTATCGATCAGTTGAATGATTGTCCCTGAGATGACCAGATTCAAGATCAATTCAGCCGCCCATAGCCAAGGCAGTTTTTCGATGCCAGTCTCGCCAATAAAACCGGAGATCGCAACCACATCCACAACGCCCAAGACAAAGGTGTTCACCAGGGCTGCACCGATCAAAGTCAACAAAACCCACGTCTTCTCTTTTAAGATAGGCTGGGTAAACCTTTGCTCCTTCTCAAGCGTTTCTGCTGCCAAGCGGTCTGCGAGGGCTTTTTCAATATCCTTACGGCGAAAAAGCCCGGATTCGAGGGTATCGTTGTGCATCTTCCAATCCTTGGATCATTACAAATGAAGCGTTCAGTTTATATGATTTCAAAAAACAAGTCAATTATAATTAGCAAAAGCAACATATTGTCTGACATTTCTCTCCCGCTCAGAGAACATTCTCGGTTACAATTACCAAACCCTATTTCATTAATTTAATATATAGAAAGAAAGCAATGCGTGCCTTAGACATCATCATCAAAAAACGTGAAAACGAAGAGCTCAGCAAAGAGGAAATCGACTTTTTTATAGAGGGCTTTACAAAAGGCGATATTCCAGATTATCAGGCATCCGCCTGGGCAATGGCCGTTTTACTCAACGGCATGAATCCGCGCGAAACCACCGATCTGACGTTGGCAATTGCCGCATCAGGCGACACGCTCGATCTTTCGGATGTGGTCGATATTGCCATCGACAAGCATTCATCGGGGGGCGTGGGTGATAAGACCTCACTGGTCGTGCTGCCCGTTGTCGCAGCATGTGGATTGCCCGTCGGCAAAATGTCGGGGCGTGGATTAGGCTTCAGCGGCGGAACGCTCGATAAATTGGAATCGATCCCGGGCTTCAGATCTGATTTGACCACCGATGAATTTAAGCGTCAACTCCATGACGTGGGCATGGTTCTCTCTGGACAAAGTGCCGATCTCGCCCCGGCAGATGGCAAGCTCTATGCCCTGCGCGATGTGACAGGCACTGTTCCCTCGATGCCCTTGATCGCCTCGTCGATTATGAGCAAGAAGATTGCAGCGGGTGCACAAGCCATCGTTTTAGATGTAAAACTTGGGCTGGGCGCATTTATGCAATCGCTGCCGGAAGCGCGTGAACTCGCTCATCGGATGGTTGCTATTGGTGAGTTGGCGGGACGTAAAACTGTCGCGCTGCTTTCGGATATGAACCAGCCGCTTGGTCACGCAGTTGGGAATGCGCTTGAAGTACGTGAAGCGCTCGACGCCCTGCACGGCGGCGGCCCCGACGATTTTTTCCATGATGACCGTCGTACCCACACCGCGCCGACCCGCTGTATACAGGCTGTCTTTCACAGCAACATCGTCATCAATCAGAATGCTC
>JBNLFG010000016.1:0-131250 GCA_050305405.1 Anaerolineales bacterium
TTGGTTTCGATACGGCGAAAAGCATCGCCTACTCAACCAACGAGCGCCCTTATCAAGAAAAGTGTCATGTCGCTAGAGAAAATATAAAATTATCCCAATGGGTATATGATTCAACAAGTTGGTAAAAATTAAAAATCTCTTATCAAGTATTTATCTTTTATTAAGTTCTTTTTTTGAAATCCCCGTATACTTTAGGAGCATTCTCCTCAATACCAACCGCGCCGGAGCTGGGCCGCTCCAAAGCGCGGTTTTGGTTTAAACACAAAGCCCGTTTTTGCAAATTGCAAAAACGGGCTTTTCGTTTTAATTTGTGATGAGATTAGGGATTGGCAACCGTAACAGAGGAAACCACATTCAGAGCAGCGTCATAGTAGTAACCAGTCGCAGCAAGATCGCTGACGGTGAAGGTTGCAGGTGAAGTCACCTTGGTACGCGGAGTCACAACGGTGCAAGAACCGCTGGCGTCAGTAACGCAGCTTGATGCACCCGTATAACTACCACTCCAAACACCGCTTACAGTTACATTCGCAACTGCGGCGCCATTAGCATCCAAAACTTGAACGGAAGCATTTGCTGCCCAGAAACGGCGATTAATAACGGTAGCTGAACCAGTCATGTTTGCAACATACATAGCAACATCTTCAGTCCCGGAGCCGTCATCAACGGTCACAACAATGCTATCACTGCTGGTGTTCGCGCCAGAATCGGTCACTTCAGCCGTAATGGTATGCGTTCCATCGCTAAGTACAGTACTAAAGGAAGCGCCTGTACCAATTTGCCCATCCAGGCTGGACATCCAGACCAAGCTGCTGCTTAGATCACCATCTTCTACGTCAGATGCGGAACCGGCGAAGGAGATAGACTCACCAGAGGTAAATGAAGCCCCACTTGCAGGGCTGCTAATATTCACAACAGGCGCATTATCGATAGTTCCACCACCCGTCAGAGCAGCAATCGCATCATAAGCCTGAACCAAGCCAAAACCATAGTCTGTATCGCGACCTGCATTACCGAGGTCTTGTGCGGTGGTTGCAAGTACGTCGCGGATTTCAACATTGGTTGCGGTCGGGTCTGCGCTCCAAACCAGAGCAGCGACGGCGGAGGTATGCGGGGTCGCCATGGAAGTACCATCATAGTACTCATAACCGCTAACCTGCTCAATGTATTCGCTTGAAATAGTGCCTACTGCGCCAAGTTTGTTGGCAACGAGGTACTGTCCATCTTCCTGACTGATGCTCAAAGCAACAATGCTTGAGGAAGCGCCATCGCCCAATGTACCAAGGAAGTTCCCAGGTTCATTGTTATAGAGTACAGCCGCTGCACCACCGCTGTTCTGAACATTCATTACTTTATCGTAGAAGGAAATATCGCCGCGTTCACAGAGAACAACTTTGCCAGCCCATGCACCGGTTGATGTACAAAGACCACCATCCACAAGAGCAGCACTCGCCGTTCCACGTGCGGCATATTCAATATGGTTTGCTGCGTAGGTAACGCCATCAACTGTCAGGCTGGAAATATCCATATACGGGACAGTGCTAAGAACAGCAACGCCAGGAGCTGCCAATTCGACCTGGTCGTTCTTCTGTGAGAAATCGGCAACCAGTTTATCTTCATCAATCGCCGCTACAGAAACAACGGAATCATAAGAAGCCGGGTATGAGTAACCCGTGGTGCCATCATTCCCTGCTGCAGCAATGGAAAGAATACCATTTGCATATAAGGTATCGAAACCACGTTCTTCAGTATTATTCTTGCTACCGCCACCAAGACTCATGCTGATAACATTTGCGCCAGCATCTGCACAGCGGTTGGCAGCATCAATCAGCGTGGACGAATACGCCCAGTCGCCATCGTCACCAAAAACACGAACGGAATAAACATTAACTGTGCCCGGGGTAACCCCAATAACACCCAATGCATTATTCATCGCAGCGATCGTGCCCGCAACATGAGAACCGTGCCCGCTATAGTCACTTGCCCAAGGCAGATTACCATCGTAGCCATCTACGTTAACGCCAGCCAGATCTTCGTGACCAGTGAAGAAGCCTGAATCAATGATACAAACTGTGCGATTGGCACCAGTGGGAGCACCAGCATCAACCACACCATCACGATCAGCGTCCCAAACATCGCGGGCCTGAACCATGTCAACGCCAAAAGGAACGACCTGATCAGGAAGCTCAACATTCGGCGTAACAGATTCGTTTATCCCGACAGGGAAACGCGGGGCATCTTCTTCAACCATGACGATATTCGGATTATGGCTCAAACCAGCCAAGGCCGCTTCTGGAACGGTAACAGCAATCGTTCGCAGCGCATCAAACTCGAAATGAACTTGTCCATTGGCATTGCCGAGAAGCTTTTGCGCTTCAGCTTTTTTGCCGGGTGCAAATTGCACCAAAACGCGCACCCGCCCCTCATCATTGCTGGTATAAGCTACAGGTGTAGCAACAGCACTGAAAAGAAAAGCTAAAGTTAGAGCAAATCCTAATACAGTCGTCAAACGTTTCATTTTATCCTCCAATTGGGTTGAATAGGGTGGAACAATGGGAAAAGACACCTTACATTTGCGCAAGGTGTCTTATTATGCCTTCGAAAAAGCATGACGTCAACAATTATTGACAATATTAGAAAACTCTAATCTTTTATTTACACTCTGTTTTACACCCTTCCTAAGAGACATTTCAATGATAATTATACTTATCGGCGGCGTACCGCCAACATAGTCAGATCATCGGCTGGGGGTAGGGTATCCATAAACTTTTTCAGATGCGTTTCAATTTCATCGAGACTGGCTTTCAGGCTCCCGTTCTCAACCGAGAAAGCAGCTTTCAAACGCGCTTCACCAAAAAGCTGTCCAGCGGGCGAGAAGGCTTCAGTAACCCCATCGGTATAAAGCAAGAGACTATCCCCTGCCAGCAATTGGATCGTGTGCTGCTCGATCTCCGTCCCTTCCAACACGCCCAGTGCCATGCCTGTACGCGTCAATCGGATTATCTCGCCAGTAGCTTTTTGCAGCCAGAAAGGTGGATTGTGCCCAGCGTTTGCGTAGATAAATTCGCCAGTATCCAGCGACAAAACGCCATAGACAGCCGTCACAAACATGCCTTGTTGCGTGTCCGGGATCAGGAGATCGTTTACACGGCGCAATGCTTCGGCCGGGCATTCTGTATCTTTAACGGCAGCATGTACCAACGTCCGTGTGAGCGACATAAAAAGCGCCGCGGGGATGCCCTTATCCGCCACATCCGCAATGAAGAGACCAAGACGCCGGTCCGCTAATTCGATCACATCATAGAAATCGCCCCCGACCTGTCTTGCTGGTTGCCAACGACCGGCAACTTCCCAACCCGGATCTTCGGGGAGCAACTCCGGAATGAAGGTTTTCTGAATCTCCCGCGCAACTTCGACTTCATGTTGCAGTCGCTCACGAGCGACCATCTCGACCTGCAAACGGTCATTCTGGATGGAGAGGGCTGCCTGCTGCGCAATACCGGTAATAATTTCAAGGCGTCGCGCGCGAAAACGACGCCCGCCTGGTGCTTCTTCCGCCAAAAGAACGCCAAAGAGATCATCCTTGATCTTCAGGGGGACAGCCATGAGCAAGTCGGCATCGCTGTTGATGAACTCGTCCATGCCATCGTCCCAGGGTGGAGAAATATCAAGCCATGAAATCGGCGTGGAGCCGACGCCGTAAAGCCGCAGCAGAATGGTACTGGCCTCCCGCACGCCATCCAAAAGCGGGAATTCACCCGGCGTGTAAATATCTTCCCAGACAAGGAATTTATCTTCTTCCGAAAGTCCGTATTGTTGAGAGCAGGCGTATCGCTGTATATTCTCATCCCAAAGGTAAAGCGCACAGCGTTCTACACCAACAAGGATGGGCATCACGCGGATGATCGCCTCGAGAATTTCGTTGAGATCGCCTTTGCTTGCAACTGCGCGCGCAACCTGCAACAAGGCTGCCGATGCATATGCCTGCTCCTGAATCGAGTCGTAAAGGCGCGCATTCTCAATGGCGACAGCTGCATAGCTCGCAAAAGTAGAGGTGATGGCCTGTGCTTCATGCCCATAGCGCCCGGGGGTACTGTGCGCAAGATTCAGCACACCAACAGGTCGATCGCCTACATGCAATGGCGCCGCGATGGACGAGTAATTGGCATCAAAACCACCTGCCAGACCAGAAGGGTCGATCGCGTCTTCAGGTTTGCGAATAACAGGCTCCTGTGAGAGCAATGCGCGCGCTAATGAGATCGAGGCATCTGCTGAGGTTCGGCGCGCAAGTTTGAGAGCAGCCGGTTCCAAACCATGTGCAGCGGCGAGATAAAGGTCACCTTCTTCTTTCAGCAGCCAAAGCGCAGAAACTTCGCTAGGCAGGGAACGCTCCAACTCGGTCAGGATCGCATCAAAAACCTGATCAACATTGACATTATCCGAGAGCAGACCTGCAACTTCACGCAAGCTGTCTGCAACCTGACGACGCCAACGCTCGGAACGATAGAGATCGGCATTGTGAATGGCGACGGCAATATTGTCTCCCAGGGCTTCAAAGAGTAGCAAATCGTCATGCGAGAAGGCATCCAGATGGTCACTTTGGACATCCAAAACACCTTTGATTTCATTGCCAAAAACCAGGGGGACAACGATTTCTGATTTTGTTTTTTCGGGTGGCAATGAGGAAGGGCGATAGCGCACCTCTTTTGAGACATCGTTCGCCAAAACCGATTCTTTATTACGCGCCACCCACGGAACAAGCCCCTGTGGATCATCCAGATCAAGAGAGTAGCCAGCGAGGGCTTCGCGATGTTTTCCACTGCCTGCTTCATAGTTAATGCGACGGCGGTTATGATGGACGGTAAAGAGATGTACGTGGGGATAACCGAAACGCTCAGTCAAGAGCGCGGCAACATCATCCATCAGCTTTGCCAGATCAAGGCTCGAAGTTGCCTTCTTGTTGACTTCGGCGATCACGTCCATTTGTTCAGCGCGACGCAGCAGGATAGCGTAGACACGTGCACTTTCGATGGCAACAGCGACGTTATCCGCCAGAGCCTGTAAGACGAGCAAATCGTTCGGATGGAAAGCATTCAGTCGATCGCTCTGGATGTCAAGGACGCCCAAGCGACGCTCTTCGATCTTAAGCGGGAGCACGATCTCGGATTTGGTTTCAGGCAAGGCAGCCAGGAAACGGAACCGCGGCTCGGCTTCGACATCCGCGCAGACGACTTCTTCTCCGCTTTGAGCGACACTGCCAATCAGACCTTCGCCAAGTTTGATCTCTAAAACGGGAGGCGTCTGCTCTGCACTGTTGCGAAATGCACCTGCACTGGAGCGAAAATGCAAAACATCATTTCCGGCATCAACCGTAAAAACCGCAACATAATAATAATTAAAGGTTTGCTGGATCAACTGCGTGACGCGCTTTGCGAGCTCGTCCACATCCATGACGTTGGCGATTTGAGTGCTAACCTGCCGCACAAGATGTAACTGCCCCATACGCCAATGTTCGACGGCGACGCGATGGGCGGCTACCAGAGATAAAGCAGCGATTCCTGCAATCCCCTCAAGTGCATCCAATTCTTCTGGCGTGAAGGCATCCTCCGCTGCACGGGCAACTTGCAGCGTCCCCATAACAAAGCCATGATCTTTAAAGGGCAAGGCGACAATCGCTTTTTGCGCATCAGAGGCCTGCACCAACCCGCTGCGTTCGATGGCTTGCGCCATCCACATCGTGGAAGGTTCTGTGGGGAAGATCGGCGCTTCTTCCCAATCAGGCAGGCGGAAGAGGTTTTCGTCCAACCAGATATCAACATCGCCATCCACCAGACGCGCAACCATCTGCTCAATGCGGTTGCGTTGGGCCGCCAATGAGCGCGTATCAAGCAACTTCTCACCGAGGGCGGTTAGTTTGAGCCAATCGGGGGTGCGGGGTATGACATTGGTAGAATCGCGTTTTTTGGTGAGCACAAGAATATTGCCGCTTTCCCCCACGGTTTTGTGATCCGTTTCGTCCATCAGGTTGTTAATCAGGAAAATGCCCAGGCCGCCCACCTGCCGTTCGGACAGAGGCAAGTCTACGTCCGGGGGCGTGACGGCGTCCACATCAAAGGGCTTGCCTTCATCCTGAATAGTGATCTTGAGCACATCTGGCGTGATCTCACAATTAATCCTGATCTCAGCATCTGATTCCCCACCATAGGCATAGTCGATGATATTCGTGCAGGCTTCATCCACCGCAAGCTGAACGGCGTAAACGGCTTTGTCGCCAAGTGCAGCATTGCGTGCCGCCTGCGCGACAAAGGTGCGAATATCATCGAGCGATGTATATTTAGCGTGGAAAGTTTGCATGAGGTGAAAGAAAAGCCGTCCTACCAACGCAAGACGGCTTTTAAGATGTCAGTTAGAGTGGATTAGAAATGTCCGACAGCGGGGGTAACGTCATCGTAAATGCTAAAAAGCGGCAGGAAGCCCGCCAAATCAAAGGCGTCTTTAATTAACTCAGGCACAACAGCAAGGACAACTTCACCACGTCCCATTTTTTTGCACTCTTTTTGGGTCGCCAGTAAAATGCGCATACCTGCACTGGACATATATTCAACACCGCTCATATCAAGTACGATCTTATAACGCCCGTCTTTAGTGACGGCTTCAAGCGCTTCCCCTAATTTTGCAGCGGTGGCGCTATCAATGCGCCCCTTAGCGGTGACCAGATCACACTGTTTGAATTTTTGAGTTGTGGTTTCCATTCTTCCTCCAGACAAAAAGGTTATTTTATAAAACAAGCACAGGGATAACAGCAAAAATTATAACATTGAAAAGATGCCTCAGGGAGCATCCCAAAGATTGACACACCCTAGCACATCAGGTATCCTTGCATCCGTCTGGGCAGCCCGGCGCGGCGGAAGCCTCTCAACTCCGCCAGGTCCGAGAGGAAGCAACGGTACGGAGGTCGCTCCGGGTGCCGCCGGTTCCTGCCCAGACATTTTCATTTCACAGGTTACTCATGTCTCGTTGGCTTCAAGCACTCATCATCGCCATTTTCGGTCTTGCCGCCGGTCTCTTTTACGGCTGGCGAGTTGCCCCTGTGGAATACGTCAACACCACCCCGGATACGCTGCATCAAGACTATAAAAATGAATACACACTGATGGTCGCCGAGGCCTTTCAAAGACATGGCGATCTTGATCTCGCTGCGCGCCAGCTAGCCCTCCTGGGCAGCGCACACCCCGCCGAAATCATTCAAACCAGCCTCGATACAGCAAACTTCTCTGACAAAGAAATAGAGCTTCTGACTGCTTTATTGGATCCAATCAAAGCGTGGCAACCCTCTTTGGGAGACACGACCCCATGAAGTCCGAACGCATCCCCTGGCATCTACTCGCCGGACTCGTTCTTGGACTTGGGCTGGGTCTCGTTATCTCATGGGTAATCGCCCCTGCACAATATACCGATACCCCGCCCTCCATCTTACGCGACGATTTCAAAGACTCCTACCGCGCCCTAATCGCCTCCGCCTACGCCTCGATGGACGATCTTGAGCGCGCCGAAGAACGTCTCGCCACCCTTGGCGATGCTAACCCTGTCGAAGCGCTAACCGTCCAGGCGCAGCGCGAACTGGCAGCTGGAAACACAACCAAAAGCGAAGCCCTCGCGCAATTGGCAAATGATCTGGCGCAACAATACGCAGCCATCACAGTCAGCCCGACCAGCACACGCTTCCTGACCCAAACCCCGGGACCCACCCGCACACAAAGACCGGTCTCCACTCAGGGAACGGAAGATGTCAACGCCACCCCCGAAGCGCCCATCGCCACATTGACGGCAATCCCGATCTCTACGCGCACCCCAGCCGCCACAGCGACAGCCATTCCAACCGTGGGCGCGCCCTACATCCTCGTCACACAAGATGAGATTTGCAGCACAAATCTCTCGGAAGGGCTGCTGATGGTCTTCGTCAGCGATGCAGCGCAGAAGCCCGTCTCTGGCGCAGAGATCGTCATCGAATGGGATGGCAACGAAGAGCATTTCTTTACAGGGCTCAAACCCGAGTTGGGCAATGGCTACGCCGACTTTTCGATGCAGCCAAATCAGAGCTACGCCCTGCGGCTGGCAGCCGGCAGCACTGCAACAGGCGGTCTTAGTGCGCCTCCCTGTCAGGACAGCAACGGCAATCATTATTGGGGCAGCTTACGCTTGAAATTCCAGCAACCATAAACGCCCGCTAAAGCGCACGCTTCGCAAACTCCACTTTTAGAATTTTTGGCAGGCTGGGTAGAGCTTAAGTTGCCAATTATGCCCTCTTTCATCTTTCTACCTTCCCCCTTATAATCGCACCATGACCACAACGTCATATACCCCATCTAATCTTTCCAAAATCGCCCTGCAAGTGCTAACCACATTTGTCGGCGGATTCATTCTCTTTCTCGCCGGTATCATCATCTGGTCGCTGGGCTATCAGCTTGTTTATGCCGGGCGCATTTTCCCCGGCGTCTCCGTTGCGGGAGTCGACATCTCTGGCATGACACCTGTTGATGCCTCGCTAACTCTTAATCAGCGTCTCGCCTTCCCCTACACGGGGCAAATTCTCCTGCGTGATGGCGAACGCATCTGGGCGGCATCGCCTGCTGAATTAGGCATGGTCTTCGACGCATCCGCTTCGGCGCAAGCCGCCTACAAGCTGGGACGCTCTGGCGGTCTCTTCGGCAGTTTTGCCGACCAACTTGATGCACGCCGTAATGGAGGAACAGCCGACGCCGTCATCATCTTCGATCAAAATGTCGCCTACGCCTACTTACAGCGTCTTGCCGCCGAGATCGACCAACCACCCATCGAAGCCAATCTCGCCATTCAGGGGACAGAAGTTGTCGCCCAGCCCGGTCAGATCGGACGCTATCTCAACATCGATTCAACCCTGATCGCACTCAACATGCTGCTCGAAACCTTCCGCGATGGCGAAGTGCATCTCTTTGTGGATGAGGCACAGCCCGAACTCTTGGATATTTCATCTCAGGCTGAAGCTGCCCGTCAGATTTTGAGTGCGCCCCTACGCCTGACCTTGCCCGGTGCCAACCCGCAGCAGGATCCCGGTCCCTGGATATTCGACGTCCAAGTTATCGCGAATATGCTCAAGGTGCAGAAAGTCGCCTCAGATAACGGAAGCCAGTTAGAGGTCGCGCTCGATCCGAACATCCTCGACGACATCCTGTTGGGTATCGCCTCCGAAATCGACCGTCCTGCCGAGAATGCCCGTTTCATCTTCAACGATGAGACTCGCCAACTCGACTTGCTACGCCCCTCTGTAACCGGGCGTATCGTCGATATGGACGCCAGCAAAGTGATCATCCACGACCAGATTCTGGCGGGTGCACATGAGATTCCTATCCAGGTTATCTCAGATATGCCCGCTGTCGTTGATAGCGCAACCGCCGGAGAACTCGGCATCACCGAGTTGGTACATGCTGAGACATCCTATTTCTATGGCTCCAGCGCCGAACGCATCCAGAATATCACCACGGCTTCTTTGGCCTTTCACGGCATCTTGATTGCTCCCGGTGAAACCTTCTCGATGGCTAGCGTGCTCGGCGACATCAGCCTTGAAAATGGCTACGCTGAAGCGCTCATCATCTATGGCGGTCGCACCATCAAAGGCGTCGGCGGCGGCGTTTGTCAGGTCAGCACCACGCTCTTCCGCACTGCCTTCTTCGCCGGATTTCCAGTTGAAGAACGCCACTCGCACGCCTACCGCGTCTACTACTACGAGCAGAATGCCGGCGGTGGACGTGAAGCCAGTCTCGTTGGGCTGGACGCAACCGTTTACATTCCACTCGTCGATTTTAAATTCACGAACAATACCCCAAACTGGCTCCTGATGGAAACCTATCCCGATGGCCCCACCCGCAAACTGACCTGGAAGTTCTACTCCACATCCGACGGGCGCAGTGTCGACTGGACCACAAGCGGTCCCCAAAATGTCGTCTCAGCCCCCAAGCCGCTCTTTCAAGTCAGCGATGAACTCAATTTGGGCGAAGTCCGCCAGGTTGATTGGGCTGCCGAAGGTGCCGATGTCTCCGTTGAGCGTACCGTCTTTCGTGATGGCGGGGTCTTATTTCAAGACACCTTCAACACTCACTACGAACCCTGGCAAGCCGTTTGCGAATATGGTGAAGGCACCGACGACCCCGAGAAAAAAGCAAAGAAATTAGGGTATTGCCAGTAATCAGTTCACAGCAATCCATGGTCAGCACTAGCCAAAAACTAAAAACTGCCTACTGCCCACCGAAAACTGAACATGGTAAAATTGCGCCCTGAATATAGGAGAAAATAAACAATGGTAAGTTCCGATTTACTTGAAATTTTACGCTGCCCTGCCTGTGTCCGTGAAAAAGAAGGGCTGCTCTCGCTTGAAAAAGATAGCTGGCTGGTCTGCCAAGACTGCGAGCGCAAATACCCGATCGTGGACGACATCCCGGTCATGCTCATTGACGAAGGGGATAAATGGACAGCCACTGCCACCGCCGACCTGCCCGTCCCCCCGCCTGAACCCAAATAAAAAAACTTGGACGCTTTGCTCGCCGATCTCACCAGCGGCAACGAAAATCTCGCTGAAGCCGCCATGCAAAAATTGGTCGCCTTAGGTGCAGAAGCCATGCCCCCGTTGCAGGAATTGGCAAAATCGCCCGATCCTGACGTACGCTGGTGGGCCATCAGCACACTCGCGCAGATGGATGCTTTGGATGCCGATTGGCTTCTCACCGCGCTGGATGATGAATCCGTTGAAGTGCAGCAAGCTGTTGTATTGGGATTAACGGCACATCCGCACCCGAAAGCTGCTTCCGCGCTGCTAGAGCTTCTACAGCACCCGGACAGTATGCTCCGCAGCCTCGCCACCAACGCCCTCGCCACCCTCGGCGCAGACGCCGTTCCCGCTCTGATTGAATATCTCGGTCAGCACAAAGAACAAGATGCCGCTCGACTTGGCGCTGTGCGCGCCCTCGCAAAAATCAGCGACACACGCGCCATCCCGACCTTGATGTCCGCCCTTGAAGAAGATTCCGCACTCATCCGCCATTGGGCGGAAATAGGACTAGAAAATCTGGGGCTCGATATGGTCTACATGAAACTGGATTAGAAATATGGAAGAAAAGAAAAAGTTCGATTTCAAAAACTTCGTTAAACGCATTCCCATGGGGATGACCATCACCTTCGTCGTCGCTGTGATTTTGGCTATCGTTGGGTATATATTTACCCAAAACTTTGTGACCAGCATGACCATGGTCAACTTGCCAGGCATCACGGTCGTAGATACACCTGCCGACGCATCCGAAACGGGTGACGCAGCGCCAAACCCGCAGCAACAACCGGAAGCCCCTGAAGCTGAAAGTTATGCCACCTGGGATGGGGCCAGCCGCGTCAACATCCTCTTTCTCGGTATTGATGCCCGCGATCTCGAAAGCGATGCTCCCCGCTCAGATACGATGATCGTTTTCACCATTGACCCGCTCAGCAAAACCGCTGGGATGCTCTCCGTTCCACGCGATATGTGGGTCGATATTCCCGGCGGCTTTGGCTATGGCAAGATCAACACCGCCCACGCCCTAGGTGAACAATATCAATTACCGGGTGGTGGCCCTGGCTTGGCTGTCAAAACGGTTGAGCAATTTCTGGGGATCCCGATTCAATATTACGGGCTGATCGATTTCCACGCCTTCGAAGAAGCCATCGACGCAATGGGCGGCTTATACATGTGTGTTGATCAAAAATTCCACATCGACCCAATCGGGCCTAAGCCCAGAGAACCCTTTGACAAAGGCTGCTCTATACGGCACGGATATCAGGTGCTCGCATACGCACGTGATCGAAAAACCACCAAAGGTGGGGATGTTGATCGCGCCATTCGGCAACAACAAGTTATCATGGCGCTCCGCAATCAAATCCTCGACCCTGCCAACTTCGGCGAAATGATGCGTATGGCCCCCGATATCTACAATGAAGCCTCCGCAGGGCTAAAAACGAATATGTCTTTCGAAGACATGCTCAAGCTCGCGGTGCTTGGTTCGCAAATCGATATTGCGCAAATCAAGCAAGGTGTCATTAATTACGAGATGGGTATTCTTGAAACTTCCCCCGATGGGCTATCAATCTTGAAGCCCATCCCGGATCAAATTCGCGTCTTACGTGACGACATCTTCAACACCGGCGGGGCACTAAGTCCACTCGCCAGCGGCGAACCAGTTGCGCTGATGCAAGCTGAAGCATCACGCGTCAACTTGCTGAACGGGGCTTATGGCATCGTCGAAGCAACCGATCTGGCAGCACGTTCGCAGGCCTATTTCGCATCGCAAGGCATGAATGTTGTCGGGATTGGCAGCGCAGACCGCTCCTATGATCGCACGACAGTTGTTCTGCACAACGCAGATTTATACACAGTGCGCTATATTCTTGACCTTGTCCAAGCCAACACCAACCAACAGGTTGTTTTTCGCTTTGATCCGGCAGCCGGATCGGATGTCGACATTATGCTTGGCAACGATTGGGCGCTGAACAACCCAATTCAGTAAGTTGCAAACCAAACGATAACGAATATTATAAATCCCCTGAAAGAATAATCTTTCAGGGGATTTATGCTTTAGAAGAAGAGCATCGCCACACCCCGTGACAATAACGCTGTGATTGTCGCAATCACCACTGTCAAACCAGTGATGATGAACATATCCTTCGTGCCGAGTTCGCGGCGCAGTGCACTCAGTGTCGATAAACAAGGCACGTAGAACATCACAAAAACCGTGAAGGTAATCATCTGCACAGAAGTCAGTAAAGTGTCAAAGTTCATTGAGCCAAGGGCTTGACCTAACATGACAAGCGAAAGCTCTTTGCGAAAAATACCAAAGATGAGCGGCACGCCTGTCGCAGCAGGCAAATCCAACATCCAGGTAATTGGGCGGGCAAGGAGATTAATCCCATCTGCCCAATTGAAGAAGTTCGCGATTGAGAGCAAAACACTGCCTGCGATCAACAAAGGCCAGGCTTCGACGAGAAACTCCTTGATACGGAACCAAGCCTTTTGCACGACCGTACGCGCGGTCGGGATGCGATAAGGTGGAATCTCGAGGATCAAGCCCGGAGTGTCCTCCGGAATTAGGGCGGTCAAAATCCGTCCAACCAAAGCAATTACGAAAATATTGAAAAGATAAAGCAGGAGCGCCATCATCGGCCCCAAATAAAAGGCAACCAAACCGAAAACCACCGAGAGGATTGCCGCGCACGGCACCAGAGTCGCCAATGCTGCCGCCACAAAACGCTCTTTGGGGTTATCCAGTACGCGCGTGGACATGACGGCCGGAACATTACAACCATAGCCCAAAATAAAGGGGACAATCGCCTTGCCGTGCAAACCAATTCGGTGCATGAGCGCATCCATCAGAAATGCAACGCGCGACATATAACCAATATCTTCGAGCAAACCGAGACCTAGCAGAAAAGGCACCAGATAAGGCAGTACGATTCCAACACCTGCGATAATACCCTGCAAAGCACCAACAATGATTTGCGTCAGAAAACGTCCTTCTCCAAGCCAGAGAATCGCATACTGAGTGGCACCGTCCAGCGTGGCTGTGAGCGGTGTCTCGACCAAGATACCAACGCCATAAACGACTTGAAAAAAAGCGTACAGAATCAGCAACAAGCCAGCGTAGCCCCAAAAGGGATGTAGCAGAAAATCATCCACGCGGTCACGCCAATTCGCACGCCGCTCACCGTGGGTGACAAATTCCTTTTCGAAGGCACGTGCCAACGTATGACGCGCCATACGCTCATTCTTTTCGATCTGAAAATAGCCGCTCGTATCGACAACTTGCGCCTTCGCAAGACGCAAAGCAATCATAAAAAGATTCCGCACGCCCTGTCCACGGCTGGCGATCAAGGGTAAAACCGGCACACCCAGCTTCTCCTCCAAAGCAGGACCATTGATCTTCAGGCCTATGCGCCCGGCTTCGTCCATCATATTCAAAGCAACAATCACCGGGACTTTCATCGCCAATAATTCCAGCGTTAATTCCATCCCCTGCGCGAGGTGCGATGCGTCCAGCACATTGATAATCACATCCACATTTTCCGAGAGCAAATAACGGCTGGCTTCACGCTCAGCAAGATTCGTACCTGCCAGCGTATAGGTACCGGGCAAATCTACCAACTCTAAAATTTCGCCACTAACGCGCACACTGCTTTCTGTAAATGTTACGGTTGTGCCTGTAAAGTTCCCCGTTTCGGCTTTATAGCCGGCGACCTGATTAAAAAGCGTACTCTTACCACAATTTGGTTGACCAATTAAAGCGACTCGCATTCAGTCTCCTCGACAAAAATTTTTTGAGCAATCCCTCTGCCCAGCGCAATCTCGCGCCCATTTACATCTACCAATAAAGGCCCACCCAGCGGTGCCGTGCGCAAAACACGCACACAATCGCCCGGGTATAAACCATGCTGCGTCAATTTATCGCGGACATTCTCCCCACCATCCAAGCGTAAAACACGCACCCAATCCCCTTGTTTCGCATCCAAAAGAACCATTCATGCCTCGTTTTTTTATTTCCGACAAGTTATATCCTATATGATAATCGAAACCAAGTGACAATCATCATCTCTAGGGTAAAATTAGCCCTGCAAGTATACAGGAAAAAACCAAGGAAAAACGATGAAAATCCCTGCCGAGCTTACACAATATCTACAAAAAACTACTCGCATCGCCGTACTTACAGGTGCAGGAATATCTGCCGAGTCTGGATTACAAACCTTCCGCGAAGCCCAGCATGGACTCTGGTCTCAATATCGACCGGAAGACCTGGCGACGCCAGAAGCCTTCGCTCGTGACCCAAAGTTAGTCTGGGACTGGTACGCGATGCGGCGCAACAAAGTTGCTGAGGCCACTCCCAACGCCGGGCATTTTGCCCTCGTGGAGATGGAATCAAAAATCCCGGACTTTACCCTCATCACCCAAAATATCGACGGCTATCATCGTCAGGCTGGCAGTCAAAATGTGCTGGAGTTGCATGGAAATATCCAAAAGGTAAAATGCTTCGACGGTTGCGGCACGGTGGACGAATGGAAAGAACCCAGCCAGCCCCTGAATGGAGAGAGCGATAGCGAACATAGTCAAAGGGCGGATAGTGTCCCCCGTTGTCCAAAATGCGGCGCCTACCTGCGCCCTGACGTGGTCTGGTTCGGCGAAGACCTCCCGCTGGACGCCCTCCACGCCGCACTGAACGCCGCAGCACAATGCCAGGTATTCTTCTCCATCGGCACATCAGGATTGGTGCAGCCTGCCGCGTCGTTGGCGCATAATGCCCGTCAACAGGGCGCGGTGCTCGTCGAGATCAATCTCGACCCGACACCACTCTCCCCGCATGTCGATTTTGCCCTGCACGGCAAATCGGGCGAAATCCTACCGAGATTGGTTGAAGAAGTTTGGGGTTAAAGAGATCACAACAATCTTGAAGACTTTTGTGATCTTTCACTATCTTCGTGTATAATCTCCTCATTATGAAAAACACCTTCTCTTTGATAAGCATAGCCCTACCTAACCGACCTCCCCGCCGGGTAGTAGTGCTTTAAGCCAGAGAGAAAGTTCCCTTTGTCAAAAACGCTCCCGTACGGGAGCGTTTTTTATTTTACATGGACCAGTAGCTCAATGGTGAGAGCAGCGTTCTTATACAGCGTTGGTTGGCGGTTCGACTCCGCCCTGGTCTACCAAGCAAAAACTTCCGAAGTCGTTGAGACTTCGGAAGTTTGGTTTAACGGAAACAATTCAAATGCAGAACGCTACGCATTCCAATCATCCAACTGCTCACGCAGGGATGCGAATCTCTCGCGCAGGAGCAGGGCCGCGATCGCAAAGACGATCAGCAGGACGCCCGTGCAGCCGATCAGGAAAATGCTCCATTCACCGACCAGGTTAATGGTCACTGTCAACACGCCAAGTACCAGGAAAATAATCGGCGTGATGACCAGACTGCGCGAGCGGCTGACAATGCCATAGATCAGCACTGCCAAGGCCTGAAAGAAAAGAACAGCGAAGTAGAGCAATTGCTCTTCAGCAACGAGTTGGAAATAAGTGGTGGTCAACAGGACAAGCTGCGAGAGCATCCCCGTGATGAAGGCGCTGGTTTTACTGCCTGCACGAACAAGCAGATAGTGCATCAACATGCCCACAGCGGCCGCGGCAACCGAGTAGAACTGTGGCTGGTCAACTTCGAAGTTGATCAAGAGCATGAAATATGCCATTAAGTAGAGAGCATTGGCAGGGAAAGCGAGCCAAAGATTGCGTTTACGGAAGGCTTCAACGGTGAAGAGCCCCGCAGCGATGACGACCGGAATACTCTTGACCGCGCCCAAATCTTCGAAGGGGGCAGAGAAGGCAACCAAGACGCTCAGCACCAATCCACTTAGGATGTAAACCCGAGCCCAACGGCCGCGGGCGAAGCGCTCTAATCCCAAGCCGATAAAATAGAACAATACGGCCAAAGCGATCAAGGGCGCAACCCAATGCTCCGCATCCGCACTGCGCAGGATATAGACAATCATCAGCAGCAGAAAAACATTTGCGTTGTAAGCAAATTCGGGGAAGTAGCGCAGCGCGTAGGCCATCCCCAAAAGGGCGCAGATGCCAAAGATAAGGACAGCCTTCCAAAGGTCAGCGCTGTTGACGCCCAGAATAACAAGCGTATTGACCAATACCAGCAGCGCTCCGAGTAAACGCGGCGGCAAACGCCACGAGAGATTAACCTTGAAATCGTTCTTCAGGAAGGTGTCCGGCAGGAGAAGCAACACGCTGGGAATAAGCAGCTTGAAGCCGTAGAAAAAATCACGCTTCCACATGAAGTCCAGTTCGAAGAAGATGAAGTAGGCTAACAGCCCTGTGATGAGCGCATAAGCCCATGTCCACATGCGGGGGCGGTAGAAGCTCAAAAGCGTGTACAGCACAGCCACGCTCAAGGTCAATCCAAAACCCAAAGTTTCGACATGATTGATGCCAAGCAAGGCAGAAAATCCTGCAAGCGGCGCAGCGCCAAAGATCAGTAGTTGCCCATATTCGTGGAAGGTGCCTTTTTTGAAGGCGAGTAATGCTTCTCCACTTAGGGCAAAGAGCAACGCCCAAACCAGGAAGGAAATTGCCTGTACAGTCTCACTCGGCTCAAAGGTGTTCATGAAGAGCCATGCCAACGGCATCATAGAGAGAACAACCATCCCGCGGAAAAGCAGATTATTTTTGAGCCGATTACTGAGCAGGTAAAAAGCTGCTCCCAGCCACCAGATGGCGGTCGTTGCCAGCCACCAGCCCTCCCTAAAAGAAGCATCGTCGTAATGGAGCAGGAAGGTTATAAAAGAGATCGAGAGTAGTAAAATCTCCTGCGCCTGAAGCCCCCAGAAGAGCGGCAAGGTGAATTTCGCATCCTGCCATTTTTCGAGTAGCTTGACCGCGCCCAATCCCAGCAGCGACGAAAGCGAGAGCAGGAGCAGGAAAAGATCGACCGGCACATCGCTGAAAAGATCTGCAAGATTGAAAAATGAAATTCCCAGCGCAATAAAAACCAGCAAACTGAAAAAACGCGATTGATAAAACCAGGTCGCAAATGCCCAGATAGCAGTCATCAGCGCGTAAATAAAGAACCAATACAGGGACGACTGCCCGCCCGCCAAATTTAATTGATCGGCGATAACACTAAAGTCAATTGGTAGAAGCACCGAAAAGACGATGAAAAGCGTAAAACTGGGTTGAGGAAGTTTCTTCTTTAGCGCCAGTGCACCGCCCCCAAATGCAACCGTGAACAAAAACAAAATCGGTAAACGCAATGCTTCAACGGCGGCCGCAAAGATCGACGCCGCCGCAATGATGAAGAAAGCCCCCAAATAGAGCGCCACCTTGATGCTGCTCTCGCTAAAGAGCGTTTGCGCAAGCGTTCGCCTGGGTTTGGGAGGCTGCGGTTGGGACGGGGCAGGTGCCGCTTTAACGGGAGCAGGCGCAAGGTCAAAACCGTAGCGCTCGCGCAAAACTTCCGCGCGCGTTCCATCCAGTAATTCATCCTGCTCCCAGACAGCGATCTCATCCACCATCATGCGACGATAATGCTGTGAAAGCTGCGCGTTACGCGCCCGAATTTGGCGGTGCAAAGGCAAGCGCAGGCTTTCCAACGCTGCTTCGCGCACCGCTTTGCTGCGGTCGGAAATTGCCATCTTCTCGACTTGCTTCAGCAATGCACCGCTGCTATAGGTCAGCGCGTTCAACTCAGTAAGCGCCGCCAAACGTTCTTCAGCCGTCGCTGCACGCAAAGCGCTTTGGATTTCACGCAAAATCTCTTTCGGGGAACGTTCGTTTTCGGACATAATTCACCTCGCAACAGAATGTTGTTTTATACTACCATCAAAAAAGGAGTGACATGAGCATACTGACATTATTGACAGATTTTGGCACACAAGACGGCTTCATCGGCGTGATGAAAGGCGTGATCTGGGGCATCTGCCCAAACGTAAAGATCGCCGACCTTTCACATCAGATAGAACCCCAAAATCTGCTGCAAGGCGCGGTGACACTTTCACGCGTTGCACCATTTTTTCCGGCTGGGACGGTACATGTCGCGGTGGTAGATCCGGGTGTGGGGACGGCGCGCCGCGCAATTGCAGCCCAACTGGGGAATCAGCGCTATGTCGCCCCTGACAACGGCTTGCTCACGCCGCTCATACAGGCTGCCGAAGCCGAGCAGTTACCGATAACCTTTGTCGATCTAGATAATCCCGATTATTGGCTCAAGAGCATCACCGGCACCTTCCATGGACGCGACCTTTTCGCCCCCGTCGGCGCGCATCTGGCAGCGGGCGTCCCGCTCGAGAAGCTCGGCACGCCCATCGACAACCCCGTCCGCTTGGACATGCCCACGCCCGAAAAAACGGATACGGGCTGGATCGCTCATATCACACTGATCGACCACTTCGGCAATATCCGCACCGACCTGCGCGCAGATAAGGTCGACGTGAACGCAAAAGTCCGCATTGCAGGCGTGGAGATCGACGGGCTAGTCAAATCCTACGGCCATCGTGAAGCCGGCACATTAGTCGCTTTAGGCGACAGCGGTGGCTATCTGGAAGTGGCAGTCGTGAATGGGAATGCAGCAAAGAGATTAGGGGTGAAGGTTGGGGATGTGGTGGAAGTGATTCAGCCCCCTCTGCCCTAAAGGGCACCTCCCCCAAATTTCAGATACATGGAATTTGGGGGAGAAAGACTTTATAAAACACCCGCCGAGTACTTATCCGCAAACAAACTCGGCGTGCCGCCCGTGTGCCAGAAAAGCACCTTGTCCGTCGGCTTGAAGAATCCCTTGCGGATGAGGTCGATCATCCCGCCCGCAGCACGTCCCGTGTAAACGGGATCAAGCAGCAAGCCTTCATATTTGGCAAAAAGCTGCACGGCTTCACGCTCGAGATCGGTTAAGACCCCGTAGCCTGCTCTGCAATAATCATCTGTAGCGAGTACGTCCGTGCGTTCAAATTGCTTCCGTTCGCCGAGCAGTTCGGAGGCGTCAGACGCCAGAGTTGAAACGTGTTCTTTGAGCCAGTTCTCATCTTCATCAATACTGATGCCGAGAATCTGCCCATCGAAGCCGAAGAGACGTTTGCCCAACGTCAACCCGGCATGCGTTCCTCCTGACGACGTAGCAAAGACGATCCAATCAAAGGATGAATCTTGTGCCATGAGCTCTTCCAATGCAAAAGCATAGCCTAGTGCCCCTGTCGAGCTGGAGCCACCGTAGGGGACGAGATAGGGCATCCCGCCCTCGGCGAGAGTCTGCTCATAAGTCTGAAGCAAGATTCGGTCGCGGTCGGCTCGGTCGGTCACCCAGATGATGCGCGCCCCGAATAGTTGATCCAACAACAGATTGGCGGAGGCACGCATCGGCTCTTCTCCCGTCAAAACGAGAATACAATTCAACCCATAGCGCGCCGCAGCAGCAGCCGTTTGTCGGCAATGATTGGACTGCGCCGCTCCCGCTGAGATGAGCGTCTTCGCGCCCTGAGCCTGCGCTTCCGCGACGAGGAACTCCAACTTGCGGGTCTTGTTCCCGCCAAAAGCGAGACCGGTTTGGTCGTCACGTTTGACGTAGAGTTGCGCGCCAAGATGCTCGGAAAGGCGAGGAAGATGTTCGATGGGGGTTGGGAGATGGGCGAAGTTTAAGCGAGGGGGCATTTGCATTCCTTTCTTTTTATCCACGAAGTAACACGAAGGGCACGAAGTTTTAAAGCTTTTTTTGTGTTGCTTCGTATCCTTTGTGGATTTTAATTAAACAGCGAAACGTCGCCATTCTAATTTTCCACGACTGCCAAAATTAATTAACACGCCAACTTTATGACCAGTCGCTTTGAGATAATTCAAAAGCTGGGATTCTTCACGTGAAGTCAACTCGTTCAGCGCTTTGATTTCAACCACGATTTTCTCATAAAAGATAAAGTCAGGGACATATTCTTTTTGCAGAAGTCGCCCCTTATACTGAATTTGGATATGGGGTTGAGCCATAAAAGGAAGTTTTCTAGAGAAAGCTTCGATCTCCAGCGCTTCCTGGTAAACAGGCTCAAGAAACCCCATCCCCAAGATTTTATGGACTTCTATCGCAGCGCCAACTATAGCGTACACTTCTTCTTTGTAAATCAGTTCCATTTTTCCTCCTTTTATTCATCCACAAAATAACGCGAAGGTACAAAGGTTTTTTAACACTTTTTTTCGTGTCTCTTCGTGTTCCTTCGTGGATTCTAATCCAAATTTCCTCGTGTACGTTTCTTGCCTCGTGAACGCATTACATCCAGAACCCTGGGAATGACTTCCGTATACAGCTTATACCAAAATGGATTTGGCGCATAATCCCACGCGCCGAGGGTACGGAGGACTTCGCCGCCTAAGCCTTCCTTGAAGCGGAAAACACCCCACATGGAATCGCTCTCGTCAAAGACTTCGGGTGCGCCCCACAAATCGTAGACGGTGCAACCACGGGCTTTGGCGCGTTTCATTGCTTCCCATTGAAGGAGATAGGTCGGCATTTTGTTGCGGTGCTTCGTCGTAGACATGCCGTAGACATAGTAGGCACGTTTGCCAAAATAGAAAACGACGATAGCAGCAACCGGCTTACCCTCCACTTCGGCGATTAAGGGTTCACAGGTTGGCAGGTTTAAGGTTTCAGGTTGATTGAAGGTTTGCCAGACATGGCGATAATAATTCTCGTCACGAATGGCGAAGCCATCACGGACGCTGGTTTCGGCGTACATTTTGTAGAGCATTGTCCAATCGTCAGGCGTGCCGACGCGCACGCTGACGCCCTTCTTCGCCGCCAAGCGAATGTTATAGCGGGTTTTCGATTTCATGCGCATCAGCATGTCGTCTTCGGAAGGAGAGAGATCAATCAAGACAGTATTGCGGAATTGGATCTGGTCGTCGGAGTAGAGCCAGCCACGTTGAGAGAGAGCTTCTTGCCATTTCTCTCCCACAGATTTGTCATTGCGAGGCAGTTTTTCCGCCGAAGCAATCTCCCCGTCAGTTGCAGGAATACCCATCCCCAAGACCACATCGGGATCGAGCTTGATGAAAATCGCGCCCTGCTTCTTGGCAAGATCCTGCAAATCCCCGAGCACACGTTCACGGAGCGAATCATCCGCCCAGTCCATGAGCGGACCTTTTGGCGCGTAGAGTACGCTCAGCCGAGCGGCAAATCCACGAATGGAAAGCGCACGTTTCAAGATCATCGCAGCGGCAACAACCGTCTCGCCTTCGTACCAGACAAAAGGCATGGGCTGCCAATCGTAGTTGGCTTTGACCTGCGCCCATTCGCTGGTTTGGAGAAAATGCGGTTCGGGGAGTTGCGCAATTAGGGAGTTCCAATTTCCAAGCTCTGGAGTAAAAGATTGCATGCTAAATTTTTCCCAAACTACTTTGCAATTTCAAATCAGACACAACACTCTCATATCCAGGAAAAACAGACGAAGGCGTAATATCTAGTTTCGCTAAAAGATATAACAGCTTGTTTGCCTCAGCAACGAGCAAAGTAAATTTCTGCAAACTAGCGGATTTTTGGTGTGGAGAACTTATGACTATGTCAGAAAAAGGTAAACATTTCCCCTTGGTTTCATTAGTACGTCGAGGGTTTACCAATGTAAAAACCCCTTGCTGAGCTTTAAGATTAATATTCGTTGCACTGGGAGCAGTAACACTCCGAATCGAATAAGAGTCATCTGAATAACGAGTTTCTTTTTCTAAAGCAGGAAAATAAAAAGCCCAAACAACTAAAAAACTATCAGTTTTATAAATTTCATTATGGTTATAAGCATCATACGCTGCAAAAAAAGCTGCAATCAAGGGGTGTAGTGACCAATCCAATAAACGAGTAGGAACCCCATAATGTTGAGCAAGAGCCATTAATGAAAGGGCTTTAGATTCTATTTTCGAGCCAGGATAAATGCTTGATGAGCCTTTCTCGTCATCAGATAAAGTTGCAAAAAAGGTTCTCAACTCTTGGGAATCCCCAGGAAGAACCAATCCCCGTTGGTCTGCAAGTCGAAAAAAACGAATCAGGATGTTTCTTTCTAGTAAACGTAATTCTTTGTAATTCTTCGGCTCTTGATCCCCAAACGTTTTCAAAGCATTTTCTCGAAAAAGAGATGGGACAAGAGACCAATCTTGTCCTTGCCCCCGAAAAAGAAGCGGTGCATTTAGCTCATAGCACTTGAAATATTCCCCAACAGGAGATAATGCATCCAAAAACTCTTCAGCATTTTTACAATGCACAGTATCCTTAATCACCTTTTTCATATTAAACCCCTTCTACTTCTTCACCGTCCGATAAAGCGCATAAAGCAGCGGCTTATACACCCGATCCAGCGCCTGCGCAGCCCGTTTCACGTCACCGCCCCAACCACGTTTGAAGCGATAGACGCCCCACAAACCTTCGTTGCGCTGTGTTCCGTTGAAATGCTTTTCGAGATGGTCTTCGTCGTGGTCGGGCACGCCGTAGAGATCGTAAAGCACCGCACCACGCTCCTTTGCCCAACGCATCGCTTCCCATTGGACGAGATAGGTCGGCATTCGGTTACGTTCCTGATTATTCGACGCCCCGTACATATACCAAGCCCGATTGCCGCTGATGAAAACCATCACCGCCGCCAGCGGATCACCTTCATATTCTGCGACGAAAAGCTCCGCCGCTTCGCTCTTGACAAATAACTCGTATGCCCGCTCATAATATTCTTTCGAGTGGACACCGAATCCATCCCGCCCGCCTGTGGTTTGCATCATCTCGTAGAAAGCAGCCACATCATCCCATTTGCGGATGGTGACACCCTTCTTTGCCGCCAAACGGATATTGTAGCGCGTCTTTTGCTTCATGCGTCCTAAAATCTCGTCTTCGGTGCCGCGCAGGTCAATGATGATCGTGCGCGGCGGCTGGATCGGGTTCCCGATGCGCCAGCCATCGAGTTGATAATCAAGCTGGTCAGTAGCTTCCCATTCATCAGGTTCGACTTTCAGGAAGATGGCTTTGTTCTCTTTACAGATGCGATCCACTTCCTGTCCCAAAGCCTTAATCTTGCCAAAGATGCGGGCGGGCGGCTTCGGGACGTAGGCGATCGTCAAGCCCAACGGAAATTTACGAAAGAGAATTTGGGCGCTGATCGTCCCGGCTTGGGCACGCACGGCGTACCAGCCAAAAGCGGATTTCAATTCACCCCAGGCATCAGTTTGTAAAATATGCGGGGCTGTGTAGCGGATGGGTTTCTTTTTGGGAGGGATAAATTCAGTCATAATTAAGTCACAAGTTCCAAGTTTCAAGTTACAAGAAGCGTCCAGTTCCTGAGCGGAGCGAACGACAGAGAGCGTAGACGAAGGACGGTGTTGCCAGAGAACGCCGCTCTTCGACTTCGTCGATGCTGGGCTTCGATACAGGCTTCGCCTACTCAGCTACCAGCATCGCCTCCGCTCAGAGACTGGGATTTTTTATCTCAGCACCGGGCACACTCTCATCGAGGGCGGCGAGAATCGCATCCGCTGCACCTTGCCGAGAGAATTCGTCCAAGCGCCGAACAAGTTCCAGGAGGGGGGCGTTTTCGAGTTTCTCATCCCCAGACAGACGAAAAATATCGGGGTGCTCGGTTGGATCGTTCCCCGTATCCGCTTCCCACAAAATCTCCGTCAGCTTTTCGCCGGGACGGATGCCCGTAAATTCGATCTCAATATCTTCGCCCGGTTCCAAGCCCGAAAGCCTTATTAGATCTTGGGCAAGCGCCAAAATGCTGACCGGCTCGCCCATGTTGAGCACAAAAGTCTCGCCGCCCTGCCCCATCGCCGCCGCCTGCAACACGAGATGCACCGCTTCAGGGATGGTCATGAAAAAACGCTCCATATCGGGATGCGTGATGGTGACGGGACCGCCCCGAGCGATTTGACGCTTGAATTTGGGGATGATACTGCCCCGACTGCCGAGTACGTTGCCGAAACGGACGACGGTAAACGCGCGTGCGTTTTGCTTGGCAGCATCCAAGACCAGCATCTCGGCGAGGCGCTTGGTTGCCCCGTAAACGTTCGACGGGGCGACCGCTTTATCGGTGGAGATCATGACAAGGCGCTCGACATTGGCTTTGAGTGCAGTGTCGACAAGACGCTGGGTGCCGAGCACGTTATTGGTGATCGCTTCTTCGATGTTGGTGCGTGCTTCCATCAAGGGAACATGCTTATGCGCAGCAGCGTGAAAAATAACCTGCGGCTGATATTTGGCAAAGATACGCTCGAGCCGGTCGGCGTGACGAATGTCGGCGATGACAGGCACAAAGTTAAGGGTCGGGTAATCTTCCTGCAACTCACCGAGGGCTTCAAAGATGCTGTTCTCGCCATGACCGAGCAAAATCAACTGTTCGGGCTGCCAGCGAGAAATTTGACGGCACAGCTCGGAACCGATCGAACCACCCGCACCCGTGACAAGCACCCGTTTCCCTTTCAACGATGCGCCCAGCAGCTTTTCGTTCGTGCGGGCGGGCTGACGGCGCAAAAGGTCGGTGATGTCAACATTGCGCAAACGACTGACGTTGATCTTGCCGCCGAGTAATTCGTAGATGCCCGGCATCGTGCGGAAAGGTACATTTACTTTGCGACAGGTATCCGCTGCGGTACGGACAAATTTACCCGGCAGGCTGGGGATGGCAAAGATAACCTCATCGACTTGATGGTTGTCGAGTACCCGTTCAAGGTCATCGAGTTTGCCAATGATCGGGACACCATAGATTTCCTGCTTTTGCTTGGAAGCGTCATCGTCGAGAAAACCAACGGGGATATAGGAGATTTTGTCTGTGCGCTGCATTTCACGGACGACGAGCGCGCCCGCGTCCCCTGCGCCGATGATGAGCGCTTTATGGGCATCGCCGTTGGGCGCTGCGCTCTGCTCCGCAAGGATGCGTAGCGCAAAACGCGAGCCGCCGATCAGCACAAGCGAAAGCAACCAATCAATGCCAAGCGCAGAGCGAGGCATCCCCGGGCGGACGGCTTCTGTGCTGAGCAAAAGCAGCATCACACCCGATGAGGCGACCGAGGCGCTGGTCACGGCAGAGGCGATGAGCTTGAGTTCGTTCGTGCTGGCATAGATCCACATGCGGCGGTAAAGGCCAAAGAAGTAATAGATCGGCATTTTAACAAGCAGCGCAACGAATATCATCACCCAAATTGCGGGAGAATAATAAGGCAACTCAGCTGAATCAAGGCGCAACGCAAAACTGCCCATGACCGAGATCACGATCACGAGCAGGTCACCAATGAAAACGTAGCGGTTGCGGAGGCGGGTCTTTTGGGAAGATTGTGTCAAATTGTTTCACCACAGAGTTCACAGAGAGCACTGAGTTTTTTAGAAAAAAGAGAAAAGCTTTTCTCTGTGGTCTTTGTGCTCTCCGTGGTAAATTACTGGCTTTTCATCCATTCTGCCGTGGCACGCATCCCATCGAACAAGGCAGTCTGGGCTTCGAAGCCGAAGGTTGTTTTTGCTTTTTGAGCACTACCCACTGAACGATAGATGTCGCCTGCGCGGGGCGGGCCGAAGGCGGGCGACGGCGCATCGGGGAAAATTTCAGCGAGGTTTTCGACCAGATTCAAAATACTGGTTTCCTGTCCCGTGCAGATGTTGAAAATGCCGCCCGCTGCTGCGGGGCTTTCGGCTGCCATCAGGTTGGCTCGAGCCACGTCGCCGACGTAGATCAGGTCGCGAGTTTGACCGCCATCGCCATGGATGGTGACAACCTGTCCGTTCATCATGCGACTGATGAAGATCGGTACGGCGGCGGCGTACTGCGAATCAGGGGCTTGGCGGGGCCCGTAGACGTTGAAGTAGCGCAGGGCAGTGACTTCCAAGCCAAAGGATTGGGTGAAGAGCTGAGCATAGAGTTCGTCCACACGTTTAGATGCGGCGTAGGGCGAGAGATAGGGTTCTGGCGGCACCTGCTCTGTCAGCGGGAAAGCATCCGCCTCACCGTAGACGGCGGCACTGCTCGCAAAGGTTACCCGTTGGACACCTGCCCGGCGCGCCGCGTCGAGGAGCATCGCGGTCCCGTTGACGTTGGGATCGAGGCAAGCAATCGGATCGTCCATCGAGGCTGGGACCGAGACAAAAGCCGCTTGATGGAAGACCAAGTCCACGTCCACGAGCGAAGCGGCGAGAGCTTTGGGGTCACGGAGATCGCCTTCGATGAGTTCGACATCCAAACCAGTGAGATTTTCCCGTTTTCCAGTTGCAAAATTATCCAAAACGCAAACTTCATCGCCTCGTTCCAATAAAGCGCGTACAATATGCGAGCCAATGAATCCGGCACCGCCAGTAACAAGAGTTTTTGTCATATTAGCGTCCTTTGAATCCAAACACCGTAGTGAATGTACGTAACAGAATGGTGATGTCCATACCAATAGTACGATGCTTGATGTAATAAAGATCGTATTCAAGCTTAAGGCTCGTAGCAAAAACAGTAGATGTGTATCCCTGCGTAATTTGCGCCCATCCACTGATTCCCGGTTTTACCAGCAGCCGCGCTCGATAAAAGGGTATTTGCTTTTGATAGGATTCGACTAGCTGTTCACGTTCCGCTCGAGGACCAATCAGGCTCATTTCGCCACGCAAAACATTGAAAAATTGCGGGAATTCATCAAGGCGTGTTTTGCGCAAGATGTTACCCACTTTTGTAATACGCGGATCATCGACTTTGGCCGGACGCGCTTCACCATCTGGTTCAGCATCTTTAATCATCGTGCGGTATTTGTAAAGGGTAAATGGCCTGCCACCCTTTCCAAGCCTATCTTGTCCATAAAAAATGGGGAAACCAGTTTCTACTGCGATGGCTAAGGCAACAAAGGGCATAGTCACCAGGAAAATAGCAGTACCAACCACGCCGCCTACTATATCAACAAGGCGTTTCCCTAACTCGTAGAACGCACTCACGCGCGTCTCGTCAATAAAAGAGCGAATCAACCAATCGGTTTCGAGATGATGAATCGGAACACGCCCGGTAATCTCTTCATAGATGGTTGGCATCCTCGTAACATTGACGCCGCTCTCCTGGACATCCAAAATGGTCTGGAATGTCCTGCCCATCATTGTGCCTGTAATCGCCACAACAATATCATTGATATTATATTGCGCGATCAATTCAATCAGGCTGCCATTACTTCCAAAAACACGGAATCCTTCTATTTTCGAGCCAATCTTTTCAGGGTCATCATCTGAAAACCCAACCAGCAGAAAAGGCTTCGGCTCCAATTCGCTATAAACTTTTGCCAGCGTCGCACCGGCTTTGCCGGCTCCCACAATCAGAACACGACGCATCATTCCTTGTGCTGTATAGAGCCAAATATAAAGCAAACGCCACAACCACGTTAGCAAGGCTGTCAATAATAAGAATGCACCGATCACAATACGCGGCAAGGATGTCGGGTCTTTAAATGTAATAAAGATCACCGCATAGATAACAAATGCAATCGCACCAGCAACCAAAATGCCGTGCTGAGTCTTTTTACGATTTGCAGCAGTTTGCGGTTCATACAATTCAATTAGCAATAAAAGCCAGATAAGCGGCAATAAATAAACCCAAGACGGGATGTTGATACTGAAAATCCGCTCTGCTTGCTTCAAAGTAACACCTGTATCTAATAATGCTTGCCAGGAATATTCATGCCAAATCGCAAGCGATGCGACCAGAGAAAGCAAGGATGCCAAAAAGTCGCCGATAATCAAGATGACTCGTTGTTCTAAGGTGCCCAGACGCAAAGAAGGAGGACGGGATAAGTGTTCAGACATTCTTTTTTCCCTTAAATAATGAAGTTAGCGCGCTCCACAAAAGCCCGCTCCCCCAAGAGATATGCATAACAGTAATAGCAAGAGGCAGTCCCAAATTATTCACCTTCAAAGCGGCTATAAAAAGGATACCAAAGTAAAACAATAATTCCAGAGCCAAGATAAAGAAAGAGATTGGCAGAAACAGACCAAGAATAGGCAAGAAGAAAATCGAAAGCACAAAAACGGGTGGTAAAAATTGTCGCCAGCGCAAGGTTTTCGGATAGCGCTGCAACATCTGCCATTTCCAATAGCCGTAGTTGAAATATTGTTTCGCCAAACGTGCAAAGGTCGGGCGCGCAAAGTAAATGGATTTAATGGCAGGGTCTAACCAGACTGTACCACCAGACAGGCGAATGCGCGTATTAAATTCATAATCTTCGTTGGCAAGTAAAGTTTCATCAAAGAGACCGATGCGCTCGATCAACTCCCGCCGAAACGCACCAAACGGGACCGTATCCACACTTTGGGCTTGCGTAGCGTGCCGATAAAGCGCATCCCCAACTCCAAGCGGATGCGCCGCCGCCGCCGCTATGGACGCAGCTACCCATCCATCCACACTTGGCCGTATATCCCAAACCCCGCCGACATTATCGCCCAACCCCGCATTGAGTGCATCTACACAGCGTTCTACATAATCGGGCGCGGGCGCAGAGTGCGCATCCATGCGGATGATAAATTCACCAGAAGAAGCCCTAATCGCCGCGTTCAATGCTGCGGGAATGATTTGCGCAGTATTATCGATCACCTTCACTGCCAATTCAGGGTGTTCCTCCTGAAAACGGGCAATCTCGGCGCGCGTACCGTCGGACGAAAGTCCGTCAGCAATGACTACTTCCATTTGCGCCAGCGGATAAGTCTGCGCTAAAAAAGCATCCAGCAAAAGGCGGATGGTCTTCTCTTCATTGTAGCAAGGGACAATTAGCGAAACAATTGGCGGCATATTCTTTCAAAAAAGGACGCAATACAAAATGTATTGCGTACCGATAAAAACTTGAATTTGAAGCACCTATTTTACCACTGCTTATCACTTCGTCTAAATTCAAAGAGAACGATGCGACGTGTCTCATTCGTAACACGTACACGATGTGCAGGCCTTAATCCTGGAATCCAGACAATTTCATCGGCCCCGTCTATACAAAGAAGTGGATAGCGATCTCGCACGCGGCGAGGCAACTTTTCGTTGATAAAGAAATCTTGCAGCTTCATGGACTTGCCATTCATTCCCAGAGGACAGAATTTGTCTCCGGGCTTGCGCGTCCGAAAACTAATTGCTACTCCCAGTACATCCGCATCGAGCGCGACCCAAAATGGGTTGACGCTTCGAGTGACATCTTCGCGGTCTTCATCTGTGATCGTACGGATTTTTATCAATATCTTCCAATGAAACCCAACCGCCATTTCAGAGTCCCATGAAAGCTCGGCACTTAATGGGATTTCGGGTTCGCTGTTCAATGTCAGGATCAAACCCATACTTTCCATTTGCGGGAAATCTTTTCGGGGCAAATTGTGTTCATCAGCAGTCAGGTGCAGGGCATCCGCTTCTTTGAGCAGGAACAAGCCTGAAGCAAGGTCGATGCGCTGCGAGGAGTTGGGATCAAGGATCAATGCGGCAGCCCGTTCGAGCGTGGAAAAAGACAGGTCGTTTTGCCCAGGCAGCAGCTTTTCCATCCCGTTTTTGATGATGTTGCGAATGAGGGCAGGAGAGAGGGTGATGAGAGAGGAAAGGGAGAAAGAAATGTAATTGGGCGCTTCGGCGGTGATGACTTGCCGCCAGCTTTGGTCAATGATTTCGGTTAGCAGGACGTGATCGCCTTGCAGCGCGTGGCTGGTACGGACAAGAGTTTCGCGAAAGCGCGGGTTATAGTTTTCGAGTTCGGGGATAAGCGTGTGGCGCAGGCGATTGCGGAAGTAATCCTGCGAAGCATTGGTTGGGTCCTCACGCGGGACGAGACCATGCGCTGCGCAGTAGGCTTCGGTATCTACGCGCCATAAGTCAAGAATGGGGCGCACAAGCGGAATTTCGGGGTCAAAATGCGACAGAACTGTGCGCGGCAGGATGCCTTTTAGACCATTCAAGCCAGCGCCGCGCAGGAAGTGCATCAGGACAGTTTCAGCCTGATCGTCGGCCGTGTGCCCCACAGCAACAGCCTGCGCCTTATGCAGCCGTGCCTGCTCAAAGAAGAATTCATAGCGGGCATTGCGCGCGGCTTCTTCGATGGTCTGCTTGTGCACTTTGGCGTAGGCGTTGACATCGGTTGTGCCTAAAAGGAAGGGAAGCTGATACTGTGCTGCAATCTCTTCAACAAATTTGGCATCATCCGCAGAATCAGAACGCAACTGATGATCGAAATGCGCGACGATAAGCGAGTAGCCTAGCTCATGCAACGTGCCAAGCAAACAGAGGCTATCTGCACCACCGGAGACGGCGACGATGATGGGTAATTTAATGGATAGGGAAAGATTGTTCACGATTTATCACAAAGAACACAAAGTTCACAGAGCTTTGAAAAAGATAGAGAAAATGAGTTTTTCTCTGTGCGCTCCGTGGTGAAAATTTAAACTTGGTAAAGCTCAACCAATACTCCCCCCGTCGACTTAGGGTGGATGAAAGCATATTTCTTGCCATCTGCGCCCGTACGCGGGGATTCGTTGATGAGTTGGATGCCTTTTTCTTTAAGCTGTGCCAGCATGGCTTCGATGTTATCTGTCTCGAGGCAGAGATGATGCAGCCCTGCGCCGCGTTTGGCAATGTATTTGGCTAGTCCCGAATCATCCGTCGTTGGGCGGACGAGTTCTACCTCGGTGCCGCCGACCGGTAAAAAGGCGATCTGCGCCGCTTCAGCGGGAACGTCGCGCAGTTCGGCGAGTTCCAAGCCGAGGGCATCGCGCCAAAATGTCAGTGAAGAGTCGATGTCATTGACTGTGACAGCAATATGGTTGATTTTTGTAATAGAAGCCATCATGCTCCTTATTTTCTTCTTGTTGTAATGACTTTTATTTTGATCAATTCAGTAAACCGCTGCCAATCGGCATCGGTTTTGAAGAAGCGACGCGGAAAGATAAGCAACATCCCCGTCAACGTGACGATGGTGATAAAACTCGGTGTAGTGCGCAAACGATTAAAATCGCTCCACTGATAGGATTTATCACCTTGTGGGAAGGTATAGGTAATACCGTTCTTGGTAACCATACCTTTAAAGATGCGCTGGGATAGCTCTACTGTCCACATATTGCGGGCACCGAGATAGGGCGGAACGTAGGCTTGGTAGAGAACAACGCCCATTAGAAGGATCAAGGCTATCTCGATCACGCTGCCTACGAGATCACCAGTTTGGATCACCTTTTGGGTTGTCGTAACCAGCAAAACACCGAAAACGAGCGCCACAAGAATGTACATGATCCGCGAGCTACGCCCAGGCTGATTGGCAACGCGCACAGCTTTGAAAAAGAGTTCTTTATCGTATTGTCCGTTGAATTTAATCTGCATGAGCGTAGTATACCAATGAAAAAGAAAACACGGATACGCCGATGCTGTATCCGTGTTTTTGAGTAAAGAAACTATCTTTAGTCCCAAGTAAAACGCTCGTAGCAATCAAATTCGACGCCGCTCGGCGACTTCACTGTCAGATACCAGTCTTCATTACTATAGGTGTAGCCATCGATGGGATTGATGGCAGTATAGGCTTTGGATGCCGTCCACTGTGAAAGGTGGAAGGACTGCCAGGGGCGCGCTTCAGTGAAACGGGATTCGTTTTGGTACCAGTGACAAACCAATGAAGCGGAAACGGCTTCACGGGTCACGTTTGAAACGGAAGCATCATCCCTTGCATCAACGAGCGCAGGGATTGCATCTGTCGAGAGAGTCGCCAGATAGGCCATATCCAATTCAGTCCCACTACGCGAACGCTCGATATTCTGCGCAACAATGAAGGCGTCCACGTTGAGCAAGTTCAGGCTAACGGCAAAGCCGATGATCGCAAAGGCCATCGCAGGGGCAAAGGCACGTCGTTTTTTCAGGAACTCAAGCACGACAACGGCAATCAGCAGCGTACCAAGCCAGACCATGAAAACATGCGGATAGGCGCGCATACGTGAGAAGCCATAGGCGGCTTCGTAAAGGGCAAGGCGTTTGAGCGCGGAGACGAGCATTACCAGCACAAAAAGCACCAGCGCCACGCCCATCCCAGAGAAGACCTTTTGCTCACGCTCGGCGGCGCGACGTGTGATGGAGCTCAACCCCAAGAACAGGAAAAGACTGAAGACCGCCACCGTGACCAGTTCGCCAAAACCACGCCGAGCATATTCGGCATAGGTGTAGCCTTCAATGTTGATATTCGCCAACCCGCCAAAAAAGTATTGAAATTGCACGAAGACAAACGTGGCAAAGAGCAGCAAAACGCTGCCGAGCACAATGCTTGACTCAGTAAAACCAAGGAAGGGCGACAAGAAAGGTTTTTCTTCCCCAATCAGCTTTGCATCCTGACTTTTTTGCGCAGCATAGAGCAGCACGCCTAGCAGCGCGTATGCGATCACCAAAATATAGATACTACGAAAGATGTACTCAGGCAGTTTTTCGAGACGGAACAGCTCAACAAATGCTTCCATGCGCTGCGCGAAAATCAGATCGGCGGAGGAAAGCAGCGCGGCGAAGATCGCCACAACCGGGAGCGCGAATAAGAGTCCGCGCAGGATCGGAGCGATGCTCTTTTTCGGGACGCCCCCATCTTCAACTTGTTCCCGTTGCTTGCGCGTCTCGACGATGAAAGAAAGGGGACGCCCTACTGTGCTCATCCCCAAACGGAAAAATCCTGCCACGTAATCAATGAGGCTGTAATCCAGCCAACGCCCGCCCAGAAAGCTGAGCGTGAAGAAGCCCATAAAGACCAAAGTCAGGAGGTAGTTAAGAAATGTGGTCAGCGGCTCGGCGCGCACAAAGGTCATCACCGCGAAGAAGCCGATGGGCAGAAGCAAGCCCAATGTCCGCTTGTGCGGGCGGATGCCATCTTCCGCAAGAACACGACTTCCACTTATCAGCACGAGTGCAATAAAAATCGCAAATGAAATCCCTGGCATTTTCTTCCAGAAGAGAATATCGAAGGCAAGGCCCAAAAGAATGGTGGTCGTCCAGAGTCGTTTTGAATGTAGCATAGAAAGCTCCTTTTACTGTTTTTACCTGCGCTCAAAAATACCTGCTTTGGGCTGGCAGAAGGTGTCAAAAACTATCAGGCTTCGGGTAAAATAGGTCATTCTTACTTATCTGGAGGCAAAACCCAATGGAATGGATTACAAACCCATCCGCATGGATCGCACTACTCACCCTGACATTACTTGAAATTGTACTTGGTATTGACAATATCATTTTCATTTCCATCCTAAGCAGTAAACTACCTGACAATCAACAGGAAAAAGCTCGCCAAATCGGATTAATGGCGGCCTTGGGAACACGCATTCTTTTATTACTCTCAATTTCGTGGGTGGTCAAACTCACAGACCCTTTCTTTACCGTTTTCGGATTGGGCATCTCCGGGCGCGACTTGATTCTGCTCGGCGGCGGTCTTTTCTTGCTCGCCAAAGCCACACATGAAATTCACGAAAATCTCGAAGGGCATGTTAGCACGGAAAGTGCCGACGTAAAAGGCGTTTCTTTCTGGGGCGTCATCACCCAAATTGCCTTACTCGATATTGTCTTCTCGCTTGACTCGGTCATCACCGCCGTCGGTATGGCAGACGACATCGTCGTGATGATTCTCGCTGTCATCATTGCCGTCGGCATCATGCTCTTTGCTGCTACACCACTGAGCGAGTTCGTCAACAAACACCCCACACTCAAAATTCTGGCGCTTAGCTTCCTTCTGCTGATCGGTCTCAGCCTACTCATGGAAGGCTTACACCAGCACATTTCAAAAGGCTACATCTACTTCGCCATGGGCTTCTCGGTCTTTGTCGAAATTCTCAATTTGCGCATGCGCAAAACAGCCGATGAGCCGGTCCAATTGCGCACACGCTACGAAACCAAAGGACGCAAACGCCATAAATCAGCAGCCAAAAAGAAAGCGGCTTAATGCCCCTATACTGGCTTCTCGGTTACCTGCTCGGCTCGCTGCCCTTCGGCTTGTGGATCACACGTCTTGTCAAGGATGTGGACATCCGTGACGGTGGTTCCGGGCATGTAACTACAACCAACACCATTCGCCAGGCAGGATTCGCTCCTGGCGCTTTGGTGCTCATCTCAGACATCACCAAAGGCTTCATCCCGACCTTTTTCGCGATACGCGCCGGGCTTCCGGCTTGGTCGGTGGCCCTCGTCGCTGGTCTGACTGTAATTGGACACTGCTACCCCGTCTTCGCCAACTTTCGCGGCGGGATGGGCTTGGCAGCCGCGGGAGGGGCAATGATTGCTGCCAATTTCACTGCGGCAATGATAGTGTTGGCTTTTTTGATCTTGCTGGTGCTCGTCATCCGCCATTCGGCGCGAGCGGCGCTCTTCACCGGGTTACTCTCCCCTCCTTTGCTTTGGCTGCTGCATTTCCGGAGCATTGAACTCTGGGTCATGGCGGCAACAGGCATCGCCATCGCTATCCGCTTTACGATCGATTGGAATCGACAATATAACGAGTTGTGGTTGGATCGAGGGAAAGAGTAGTGGGGAAAGAACAGTTCCTTCTCCGAATAGAGTTAGAAGTCCGTTCTTTTTTCTAGAATCAAAAAGTCCCCTTACGGGGACTTTTAACTTAGGCTTGCAACGCTTCCAATTTCTCTTTGACTTTATCGGCATGTTTGACTTCACCAGCTTTACACTTTACGCGCACGCTGACCTTGCGCCATAGCGCTGCAATCTCGCCATCAGGCGAAACAATAAAGGTCGAGCGGATAACGCCCATAATCTCTTTCCCATAATTTTTCTTCATGCCCCACGCGCCATAGGCTTCATGGACAGATTTATCGGGGTCGGAGAGCAATGTCAAGTTTAAGTTGTACTTCGCAATGAACTTTTGGTGCGCGTCGGCATCATCACGACTGATGCCAACCACATCCGCGTTCAAGCCACTAAAATCGTTTACGTTATCGGTAAAATCGCAGGCTTCCTTCGTGCAGCCGGGCGTATCGTCCTTCGGATAAAAATAGACCACCAACCATTTGCCAGCATAATCGCTTAATGAAACCATCTTCCCGTTCTCATCGGGGAGCGTAAATTCGGGGGCTTTGTCGCCAATATTTAACATAGATTCTCCTTTGGATTTTTTCTCTTCACAAATTTTGTACTAAAAATCTCGGGGAAACGCCCAGTGGGCAGAGAGGCTAATACTTGGACTTCAACTCACTAACCGGCAAATAAACTTTTCCCTCATCCCCATCGCCGAGCGCAACCATCGACGTAGGCTTGGTCGCCGCCAACCAGGCGGTATAGGCGGCAAGCAGCGCATCCAGTTCTCCGCCAGCATAGATATGTTCCATCGGCAGGATGCCTTGCTTCAGCTTATGACGCGTGATCTCCTCGAAGAAATCCATTGCGTCGCGGATGCCTAAACCTTCGCCGTAAAGAACCGTTTGACGCTGCAAACGCCCCTCCAGTGTGGAGGCAGAGAGCAGGCTGCCCTCTGTCAACGCAATAAAGCCCGCCTGCGGGTGCGTCTCCAAAACCTGATGCGTAGCATCATCATCGGGATAAGGCACGAAGCCCAGGCTGGTCAGTTTTTCGTAGAGGGCAAAGCCGGAACGCATCCATGATGGGCAATGTTTGGGGTGAGAAGGGGTCGCGGCAACCTTGATTCCGCGTTGACGAAGTTCGTACTCAGCAAGGCGCATGTCGGCGCCACGTGGGGCCGATTTGCCGCTCGCCAGGCTCTCCTTCTCGAGCAACGCTCGCACGCGTCCCTGATTCGGTCTCGCTGGCGCATTGATGGCAACCACAGCCGAAGCTTGTCCCCCGATAAAGGCGAGTAGATCTTCCATTTCACCAGCGGCGAGCGCCAGCAATCCCAGGTCGTCATCCAGCACGGCATAGGTGAAGGCTTTCTTGCCGGTCAGATCAATGCCAATATAAGCACGTTGATTAAAAAACATAGTAAGATATAGCCCTTTAGATTAGAAATACACCACCAGTGTAGACGAAAACGGAGAGATATGCAACTCACTCGCAGACGACTTTATTTTATCGGTATTCTCGTTTTGGCATTCGCATGGACGCTGCTCAGCGCGGATAAGAATGGCGCTTCCACGGCGGGCTTAATCCCCGCACCGCAAGCCGGTTTCCTTGCACCCGATTTCACGCTCGAAACGCTGGAAGGCGAAAGCGTGACGCTCTCAGACCTGCGTGGACAAGTGGTGCTGATCAACTTCTGGGCAACATGGTGTCCGCCCTGCAAAGCCGAAATGCCCGCCTTCCAGCAAGCATACGCAGATTATGCCGATGAGGGTTTCGTAATTTTGGCAGTCAACGCCACGCAACAAGATACTTTAGAAGCCATTACAGCCTTCCGTGCCAACAACGGCTTAGAGTTCCCCATCATGCTCGACAACGATGGCGATGTTAACCGCGCCTATCAGGTGCGCTCGCTGCCAACCTCCTTCTTTGTCGACAAAGAGGGCGTTATCAGCGAGGTGGTCATCGGTGGGCCAATCGCTGAGGCATTAATTCGTGCCCGAATTGAAGAATTACTCAAGGAATAATCATGCTTCCAGTCATCCAACTTGGCCCCTTATCCCTGCAAGCCCCCGGGCTTTTCCTGCTTATCTCGCTCTGGATCGGCATCACACTCGTCGAAAAGAGCGCAAAAATCTACAAACTCTCGGCCGACACGCTTTCCAACCTGATCATGATCGCGTTAGTTAGCGGCGTGCTCGGCGGGCGCATTGTCTACATCGCCCAAAACCCCGAAGCTTTTGCGGGTAATCTCGGCAACATCTTCTCGCTTAACCCAGGTCTCTTCGATATGACAGGTGCGCTCGCAGCCGCATTGCTCGGCGCACTGGTCTACGGGCAACGCAAATCTCTGCCACTCCTATCCACGCTGGATGCCCTCGTCCCCTTTTTCGGGATGCTGGCAATCGGCTTGGCGCTCTCCAACTTTGCATCGGGCAACGCCTTTGGGATGGAAAGCGATCTGCCGTGGGCGATCAATCTCTGGGGCACAACCCGACATCCTTCGCAGATATACGAACTGATCGCCGCGTTCGTGACCCTGAACCTGCTCTATCCTCCCAAAGGAGGTGCCCAGTCCCAAGCCGGAGTCAGCTCTGCCACCTTCGTCGCCGTCACAGCAGGATACAGACTCTTCATTGAAGCCTTTCGCGGTGACAGCACGCTCATCTTTGGCAATCTCCGCGCCGCACAGGTGATGATGTTCATCGTCTTAGCCATTGCCCTTTGGGGCCTCGACAAGTTGAAATCCGAGGGTGAAGCGGAGTAATCTCCATTCAAATCTCAATGTCAAAAAAGGTGGCCATCACTTACAAAGTGACTGCCACCATTTTACGCAAAAAATAAATTTGTTTTCCAAATTCGCACGTGCTAGAATGGAGTTAGAGTAATTCACCATAGGGGAAAACTTGGTTCATCGCAAATCATCGCTCCTCACAAGATAACACATTGCCGCCGCCAAGGACTGCATCGCAGCTCTGGGTCTTTTTTTATCTCAATAAGGAGGAAAGATGGTTACGCCAAAACTCTGTACCCACAATATTTTGCTCGCCGATGACAGCTCTGAACACTCTCAAGCCGCTGCGCAACTACTTTGCGATCTTCCCCTCGCAGACGACAGTCAGATCAAGGTCTTGCGCGTTTTCACCCCATCCGACACGGCAAATGTCTGGCTGTTGGAAAAGGCGCTCAAGAAGACAGAAAAGACCCTCTGCGAAGGAGGCAGAACCGTCGAGAGCGAAATCATCTTGGGGCATCCTGCTGAAATGATCCTGAAAACTGCCGAAAGGCATGCTGCCAACATGATCGTAATCGGCGCGAAGGGCTTGCGCGCCACACTTGGCATTCTGCTAGGCGGCGTCGTTCAACAGGTTGCAGAACATGCGGAACGTCCTGTGCTAGTGGTGCGCGCTCCCTACAAGGGCATCAAACGCGTCCTTCTCGTCACCGACGGCTCCGAAGAGAGCGTAATGATGCTAAACTGCATGAACGACTTCCCGCTGCCCCAAGGCGCTGAGTATGACATCCTGCACGTCGCACCACCGATTCCCAGCGAACAGGAGATCGTCCAGTATTGGCCAAGCGGGATGGATGTCTCATTTACGGTGCCCATCGAAGAGATTCGTCAACAAATCAAAGAACGTGCCGAACACGAAGAAGAATTTGGCAAAAAGATTCTGACCGAGGCAAGCGCAACCCTATCCAGACAGGGCGTTCAGGCGCAGATCGTTTTTCTGCGCGGCGATGCAGCCACCGAGATCATCGAATATGCCAAAGAACGCCAAATCGACCTGATCGTCAGCGGCGGACGTGGTCTGGGTCCCGTTAGAAGCTGGATATTAGGCAGCGTCTCACGCAAGCTGTTGCATTACGCACCTTGCTCTGTGATGGTGGTGAAAGGGTCTGTCACAAACGATTAGGGTATAATACGCAACCGTATCGTGTACAGAAATTTCCTAAAACAATCTCTTGTAGCATGTCAAAGAGATTGTTTTTCCCTTTGTTTTTAAAATTTAACGAGGCAAACAAGGCAAGAATACGTGGAGTAATTCTGTCCAAAATGGTATAATTGTGCATTGTAGAAAGTGTTTTACAGAAACAATGAAAAAACTCTTCGACTGGCTCAGAAAGCCTCAACTTCTTAAAAGAATTATCAGAAAAAGCATCAAGATTTTTTTCTTTGAGCAATGGATTCTCCTTCTTGCAAATACAGATGAAAGTATTGAACGAAACTGGCAAAATTTCACACCATTGCTACCCGCACGTGATCGCTTCTGGGCAGACCCTTTTCTTTGGAAAAAAGAAGATACTTTCCATATTTTTTACGAAGAGTTGTTTTTTTCCAATTCACGCGGACATATATCCTGCATGACACTGGATGAAAACTTAAAAATTATCTCAAATGCCCCTGTTCTGAAAAGACCATATCATTTGTCTTATCCTTTTCTCTTTGAATACAATAATCACCTTTATATGCTGCCAGAATCGAAAGAAAGCGGGCAGATTGAACTATATCAATGCAAACATTTTCCTGATCAATGGGAGTTAGAGCGAGTATTGATACCAAATATTTCTGCAGTAGACACAACCTTACTCAAATTCAATGAAAAGTGGTGGCTCTTCACCAACGTCGAAAAGATCGGCGGTTCAAGCTGGGATTCTCTACATCTGTTCTATGCAGACAACCCACTCAGCGATGAATGGAAAGCTCATCCGAAAAACCCAGTGATCCAGAATATCGAAAACGCCCGTCCCGCAGGGCGGATATTTTCAGAAAAGGGGCATCTTATTCGACCTGCCCAAAACTGCTCCGTCCGGTACGGGTATGCAACAAACTTCAATCGCATTACCAAACTCACTGAAGATGATTATGAGGAAGTTTGCGATGCAACTTTTGAGCCACAGCGCTTTTCAAAGTATTATGCAACCCATACATGGAATGAACTCGAAAACATCCGCATCATCGATGCACTTCAATGGAGGTCAAAAAAAACTTTTGGCACCAAACTTTCTTAACGGGGCCAAGCTGAGATCACGCACAGTATCGCCTTCATCCTAAAAAACAGAGACCCTTTATGACACAGAAAAACACAGAAAAACAAATCCGTCTTATCACTTCAACCAAGGAATTTGAATCATTACACAATCAATGGAACAGTCTCCTCGATCAAAATCATATCAAGTCTGCTATTCTAACTTGGGAATGGCTCTTCGCTTGGTGGACAGTTTTCGGTGAAAAAAAACAACTTTGGATCGTTACTGTTTGGGAAAATGAAAATCTTGTGGGAATTGCTCCGCTCATGCTTGAGAAAAGAAAAAAAAATGGCCTGCCACTCAAGACGCTATGCAGCCTAGGTGCACCAACGAATGATATTGGCGGTTATCTTGTCAGAAAACAGGATAATGATGTGCTTACAGCCATTAACGATTATATTCTGCATCAGAAATTAGAATGGGACCTTTTTGAACTTAATGAATTCAAGCATGACAGTTTTGAGATTGCCCCTACCAGGAAAATCTTTCAGACAAGTAACCTCCTATTAATAGATGAGACAAATGAACATTACCATGTCAGCGTTGAAGGAAATTGGGACGAGTATTATGAATCACTTTCCAAGAAGTTTAGAAAAAATCTACGGCGAGCACAAAGGAACTCCCAAAAGTTAGGAGACGTAGAAATCCGGCATTACAAAGGAAATGAGATCAGATGGGAGATTTTTGAAGATATGATCGAAGTCAATTGCCATGCCAACTTCCCTCGAGTGTGCGATTCAAAAAAAGAGCAAGCCTTTCTTGAAAAACTACACAAAACCGCATCACAATGGCTTACCGTTTATTTGCTATATGCTGACGGCAAACCCATTGCTTATGAGTATGGTTTCCTCTACAATAATCGTCTCGAAGACTGGCGCGCAGGCTTTGACACACGCATTGACCCAAGTATATCCATTGGGAAATTTATGGCTCTAAATATCCTGCAAGACGCTTTTGATAATAGTCTTTCAGAGGTAGATTTCATGCGCGGCTCACACGACTACAAACGAGAGTGGAATCCAAGTTCCCGAACTTTTGTACAACTCCGCTTCTTTAGATTCCAAAGCATCAAGGCATTACTGGCATATATCGGTTTAAAAAAGATAAAACCATTCTTAAAAAATAGGGCAAGAAAGTAAGTTCACCATGCAGGATGAAATTGTTGTTGAACGCATTCAAAGTCAAAATGCTTTTTTTAGTCTGCGACAGAAATGGACACTGCTACTCGAGAAAAGCGACAACAAAAACATCTTCCTTACCTGGGAATGGCAATATGCATGGTGGGCAGTCTACGGTGAAGAAAAAGATCTATGGCTACTAACCGTCAAAGAAAACGGGGAATTGATCGGCATTGCCCCCTTAATGATACGCACCTCCAAGAAGTTTTTTATTAAATTACGCATCTTAATGAGCATTGGCACGCCGCAAGCTGACATCGGCGGATTCATCACATCCAAAAACGAAGTTGCTATACCCGCGATAACAACATTTATCAACGATGCCCATGCGGAGTGGGATATCCTAGAACTAAACAATTTACAAGAAAATGTGACCACCAACGTTCTACTCCCTAATTTTTTTCAACAAAAACACTATCGGATCATAAAAACCTACAGAAAACATCTTTATCTACCACTTGAACAAAACTGGGAAAATTATTTCAACAGCTTATCAAAAAATATGCGCCGTAACCTAAGAAAGCAACGAAGACGCGCTGAAGAAAAAGGCGCAATAGACTACAAGATATTTAAAGGTAAAAACCTGCAATGGGAAAACTTTCTAACAATCTTTGAGATTAACAAAAAAGGACGCTATCCAGAGATTTATCAATTAAGACAAAGCCGAGATTTTTTACGTCAGCTATATGACATCATGCAAGAAAAAGAGTGGCTGCAAATCGAGATGCTCTTTTTCAATCAAGAAGCCATTGCCTTTCAATGCGGCTATCATTATGACCAAAAATATCTGGATTGGCGCGGTGGCTATAATCGTAACTACCAGAAAATGAGCGCTGGAAAATTACTAATGATGCTTTCCATTGAACAGCGCATACAAGACCGCGTCCTTGAAATCGACTTCTTACGCGGTGAACATTCATACAAATCAGATTGGCGACCCCTCAGCCAATTTTTTTTTAGCATGCGTGTTTTCCAAATCGCCAAACCAAAATCATTGTTGGCATATTTTTGGCTGGCATTTCTAAAACCACGAATGAGAAAGCAAAACAAAAGGAAGATAAAATAAACCATGAATCACTTCTCAAACAAAAACTACATAAGAATTAGCTTGATACTTGTTTTTGTACTCGGTGCGATCTCAGCCACATTGGGGATACTTTACTTTACTTCCCTTGAGCCAAGTCCAATGACAATACCGGAAGAAAAACCTGAAACAAACTTGCCCAATCTTGCCCCCACTGCTGCAACAGCCCCCCTGCTCGCCAATCCGTCTACCGTCAACCTCGTCTGGTTTACATATATTCCGCGAGAAGAGAATCTAGTAACCGTTGCCGAAAACTTCAACTTCTATATCCTAATCCAGGGCAATGAAGATAAACGGGACTTAATGATCGACTATGGAGCACAAGGTCCCTTTATACAATATCTTGAGTTTGAATCTATTCAGGATCCTGGATCATGCAATGAGGAACCTGAGGTGAACCAGGTTACCGCCTATATCGGCGATTTCTGTATGATCGACGAGGAACACCCCGATTGGTTTCTGCTTGATCAAAATGGTGAAAGAATCCGCCTCGAGGACAAAGACAACACTTGGTACATGATGGATCCAGGCAATGAAGAGTGGCGTGCCTTCTTCCTTGAGCGCATCAAAGAATTTCAAGCTGATGACCCCAATTGGTCCGGTGTCTTTCTGGATAACTTACCGATTACCCTTGCCTATCGTGAAGAAGAAAATAATATCCCGGCTAAATATCCAAGCGATACAAGTTATCAGGCCGTTATACAAGATTTTCTAAAATACCTCCATGAGAACTACTTTGCACCTTACAACAAGCTTTTGATTGGAAATTTCAGCTCACGCAAAGATGACTCTGACTGGACCAGGCATCTTCCCTATCTCGAGGGGGCAATGCTCGAAGGCTGGGCGATCGACGTGCCAGATCGCTATCGCCCAGTTAAACGTTGGGAGGAGCACATGCTCCTTGCCGAGGAGACACAGCAACTAGGTAAAACTATCTTGCTCGTTTCGCGCGGTGAAAGAGATGATTACGAGCTACAGAAGTTTGCCTTTGCATCCTATCTACTTATTAATCAAGGCAATGCATATTTTCGATATGCAAAGGGAAGCGATTACCAAGAAGTGTGGCTATACGATAACTACACTTATCCATTAGGTACCCCATTGGGCGCACGCTATCAAGACGGGGACGCTTGGAGAAGAAATTTCAGTAACGGTAGCGTCATGGTTAATCCAACCACACATGAAGCTGAGATTACGATAAGATAAGAGGAAAATCAACATAATTACAAAGAGCCAGACTTTCGCCTGGCTCTTTGTGTATTACTCTCTAACCTGTAATTTCCTGTAATTTATTCGTCTTGATCGTCATCTGATCGGCGATTCATTTTCGCTTCAGAGCGACCTCTGCGAAAAGCAGCAATAATCGCCCCGATGCCTACAAGAACTGTTAGGCCAATGGATATCTGCAAGGCAAGCAGCAACCAGGCTGGACGCACTTTATCTGCCTGAGAATTGGGCAGGGTCGTTGGCGGAACCAGAGAAACACCAGGATCCGCTGTTGGGGAGACAGAAACAATTTCCGGTGTCGTGAGACGCGTGTCCACAGTTGTAACTTGCTGGTTGTTGATAATAGCAAAGTTCCCTATTAACTGGGATCGAATTTGCGCCTCATACAATCCTGATGCTGCCCAACTTACGCCTTGCTGAGTGTTTCCGAGAGCGGCAAGGATAATTTTCTCGCTATTCCATGGAGAATCTAAGAGCTGTATGTAGCCAACAGCGGAATCCAAAGGGATTTTGAAACTTACCTGAAGGCTATCTTCGGCAGCAAAGCCTGAAACACCCTCAAAGGGAGCGGGCAGGCTATCATTTAGCTCATCGACAAAAGGCATCCCCAGCACATTGCCAACAAGCACGATATTCATATTGTTGCGAACTTCATCGGGGACATTATCAGCGAAGCTGGCATTCAATAAAGTGATTGCACCATCACTCCTGTTACCGAGATAAGCCGCAATATTAGCTGCCATCCGCCATGTTTCCATATCATCCGGCTGCACAACAAAAGCAATGGAATGCATGGATGAGTCGAATGCTAATGGAGCCGGGTATGTCGCCAGATCAGAGGCTGTTTTGGGTGCGACAGAGGTTTCTGCCAGCGGAAGATGCAGGCGAGAATCTGCCCAGACATTGGTCCAAATACCACGCAATTGGGAGCTGGAACATTCATCAAGCGGCTGAAGACTGGCGATAACTTCAAGATCGTTATACCCCTGTGTAATTACAGACGCCGGCAAAGTAAAGCGAACGCGATTAACTGTTTCTAAAGCGGTTTGTTCTGTAAAGCGGACACTACCAATAGGCTGGCCATTAAGTTCAACATTTAAACCAGAGCGTTCATAATTGAGCAAGGCCGAGTGCCCAAAAGCCAGCTCAAAATAGGCATCGGGGCCCGTTGTCCAACCTGAGGGAACATAGAATCTAAAGACGCTTGAATCAACCCCGCGGCGATCAAGAACTTCTGTCTGGTAACCCAGGTCTTGGATGCTCTGATCAACATTATTATTTGGCGAGACTTGGTCAATTTCGCCTTGTACCGTGCGAATAACAGAGAAATTTGGCGATGCGTTGGGACGTAAGTGTCCCGTAGAAACAGCCTGCGCGGCTTTTACTACGGCTTCATCCGTATCTCCAGAAACAACCAATGCAAGCCGTCCAGCATCCCACGGGGAGTTGACCATTTGAACAATCCCATCCGTTGGATCACTGCCAGAAAAGACAAACTCACCGTCAGTCGGCGGCAAAGGCAACGCAAGTTGATCAATAAAGGGAAGTGTAGCGGTCTTCCCTACAAAAATCACGTGATTTGTAAAAGTCGGAGCAGCATTAAATTCGCTGAGGGAAACAAGTTCAGTGGTCAAATTACTACTAGTTAAATTACTCAAACCTGCAATAACAGTTAAAGCACTCTGTAATTCTTGAGCGGATGGCGTATCCGGAATTACAACCGAAGCGATATCAGGGAAAACAGATGCTTGGTATAAAGGATACGGGAATCGCGTCAAATCCGTTGAAGGTAAAACAGTTGTGTGCGGCATACGGATATAAGATGTATCTTTGATTACAATACTCATTTGTTGTTCAAGCAAACAGGAAAGCGCACTATCAAATGTAAGCGTAAATTCCTGACGCTGATCTTCACGAGCAGGGGTCATTACATATTCTAAAGGAACCTGCACTCGCAACATCATTTCACCGGCTTCGGTAATTGGGAATACTCCTATTTCTTCTCGATTATATTCCAGCATCAAGGTACCGCCAGAATTAAGACCTGTCTGCCCATCCAAAGCAACCGTGTTCATCGCATCAAAGGCCACATCTATATATAAAGTGATCTCAGCAGGAGCAGTCACCTTCCAATCTGCAGGTAAACCAAAGACAACCGCTTTATAGTCCACGGGACCAACTAATTGAATATCACTCTGCCCAAGTTGGTATAAACTCAAGTCATCATCTCCCGGAGCAGGTGTTGAGGCCAAACGTGCAGCTTGCGCTGTCGGTGTGGGTGCAGGGCCTTGTGCGCTAACTTGTGGCGAAGAAAGCGCTAGCATCCCCATTAGTATAGGAACCACAAAAAGCAAATAAATTTTTCGATTTTTCATCTCAAACTCCTTTCTTACATAACGTAAGATAAATACTTATTTAAATGTTTGGAAAAATATTTTTCTAATCGCTTCAAAAAAAACACAGACGGTCTGCGACGCTGAACAGAGAAACGAGCCAAGCCTTCACTCCATTTATTAAGCACAGCAATCGCACAAAAGAAATCGATCAACTCTAATGAATAACCACTATCCGAAAAGTAATTTTCCAAAATCGTTGTTCGTAATTCCTGAATAAATGATGACGGGATATAGAAACCATTGGCCATAATTTGCCATGTTCGGGTTTGCGGATCGGTAATTAATGTCGCTAAATCAACATAAGCGCAAGTTCGATAATCACCGGCGTGATCGATTACACAAACCTGTCCTTCAGTATTAACCAAAATATTCGAATAATGGTAATCATCATGAACAACTCCAAAAGGAACCTCAAAATGTGCTACCTTGTTCATAGCGACCTCAAAGATGTCTCGATACGTCATAATATCGAGATGCCCATTAGAATATAGTTCTAAGCGCTCCAGACCCTCTTCGATATCCGACCAAATTGCACCAACCGGAAACGGGATATTCTTCATATCTGAAACCCGTTCATGAAAGATACGTAACCAGCGAGCTGAAGAAGCAACAAATTCTTTCAGAGAAGCCTGCGCCATCGGGAAGCGAAAAAGCATGTATGGGCTTAGAGAAAAATTCTTTAACGCCCGTCCTTCAAACTTTTCCATCAGCACAGCATTCCACTGCCCAAGATATGCGACCGGCTTTACCGCCGCACAGCTCGTGATATTTTCAGAGGAGAAAACATCCCAAATTTTTTCCATCATAGAATACTCATTTTCAGCAGGAGCCTTCAAGCGTTCGATTCCAATCGCGTCGGCAATGCTGCTTACATCAGGCTGACGCTTTATCTTGATTAGCAAAGTCTGCTCGCCAGCATCGTTAAGAATTGGCACACTCAGAAAAAATGAATATGGAAAAATCTGCATTGCAAGACGCTCCAAATCCAACACAGCACCCTTCCCATACCAAAAAGGGAGTTGAGTAGAAATAAAATTCGTCAACGCTGTAACCGCAGCGCGATTATTTTTATTCATATTCAAGAAGCATCCCATACAAAGCCTGAATTTCTTCAAGCATTTTTTCGCGTGTAAACTTTTCTGCCAAACGCTCAGTGCTCTTCTCAACAAAAATCTGTGCTTGAGCAGGCGTTTCCAACACATTCAAAACAAAGTTCGCCAGTCTTTCAAAATCACCTGGTGAAGCCAACCAACCATTTTCACCATGCAAAACCGCTTCCCGCGTTCCCGGAATATCTGTCGCAACCACGGGCACACCCGCAGACATCGCCTCTAAAATCACTAAAGGCAAGCCTTCCCAGTAAGAAGTAAGCAGAAAACAATCAAGGATTTCCAATAATACAGGGACATCGTTTCGCTGACCAAGCCAGTGGATAGACGATTCTATTCCAAGGGTCTGGCCTAACTCCCGCGCAGCTTCCTTCAATGGGCCGCTCCCCACCCAAAGAAAATGCGCATCTGGCCTAGATTTCAGGATTGCTTCCGCTACTCGAACAAAATCCAGCGGAGATTTTTGTCGGCTCAACCGCCCAACCGAGCCAATTACAGGCACCCCAGCAGGGATATTTAAACTCTTTTTCAGATCAGCTACATCCACAGCTTGCCGCTGCCGCCCAAGATCAATGCCTGTGTGAACTACAACAAACTGCTCAGGCCTGCCAACCCCATGTGCCAAAGCCAAATCACGACTACCTTCCGAGACGGTCAGAAAACGAGTCGTAAAACGCGCAGCCAGCCTTTCAAGCAAGATAATAACCTGCTTGGCAAACTTCTTCACACCCGCATGAAAGGCAAAAGCATGTGGGGTGTAAATAATCGGTAAACTTCCTCCTACTGCTCCTATCCGCGCCAAAAAACCTGCTTTTGAACCATGCGCATGTATCAGATCAAATTCACCGCTACGCATGAGGCGTGCTAACTTCAAACCCAAAAGAGAATCTGAGAACAGGTTGACCCTATAGCGGTTCATATCAAAGCGAACAGTTTCAACAGCATAGTTTTTGCGCAGTTCTTCTGCAAAAACCTGATTGTTTTCAGAAAGACAAACAACTGTCACCTGAAAACGTTGACGATCAAGACCCTGAATCAGCCAGCGAATATACTCCGCTATACCTCCAGTAGATTTTGTTACCAAAAGAAGACGATAAGGCAGTGTCCCCATCATAAAAGCACGCCCCCTCTCACCCTAGATTTTTCAAGTAGCATATCGTAAAGAGAAACCGTATGGTCGATCATTGCGGTAATACTATAAGCTGAGGTAACTCGTCGAAGCGCAGCTTTCCCAAAACCAAGACGAAGTTCGGGATTGGTAGCAAGTCGAACGCACGCGCGAGCCAGCGCTTCAGGATCAGCCGCAGGCACAAGTAAGGCCGAATCCGATTCGCCAACTACGGCAGGAATGCCCCCAACATTTGTGGCTACTATTGGTCGTTCAGCAGCCATTCCTTCCAGTAAGGTCACGGGAAGTCCTTCCCAATCAGAAGAAAAAACCAGAACATCCAACATTGACATGATTTCTGGAATATCATCGCGAAATCCGGTGAATTGCAGAGTTTCTTGAAGACCCAACTCGGCAGCACGGCTCTCCAGTTTTTCACGTAAAACTCCATCCCCAACAATCACAAAACGAGCCTTTTGAAGTTGCTTCTGAATAAGGGCAGATGCCTGCAAAAAGTTTTCATGGTTTTTAGGCGGGGTCAATCTACCAATAATGCCAAAAACAAATTCGTCTTTAGCAAAACCAAACGCCTTACGCATTTTTTGTCTTGCCACTTCTGAATAGCTGTGCGCCTCGAGATCGACACCATTTTCAATCTTGACAAATTTCTGCGCTGGAACATTGGTGTATTTCTGGTGAAAAACACGCAGGTCTTCGGAAACAGCAATAAGACGATCTGCAAAATTTGCAGTCCAACCATAAAGCAAACCAAGAGGGAATTTGCGCGCCCAACGATCAGTACTGTGCAAGGTTGAGATCACAACAGGAACCCCGGCAAGACGCGCAGCGACACGTCCATGAAAATCGCTCTTAAAAAGATGAGTATGTACAATATGTGGGCGAAAGCGCTTGATGAGACGATAAGTATTCATAAAAAGCAATGGGTCAACGCGCGCAAGACGAGGCAACCTGACAATTTCAACACCACTAGCAACCAGACGATCGGCTAATGGGCCAGGCGTACTGTAGCCAACAGAAACTTGAAAATCTCGTTCGCGCAAACCCTTGATAAGCTCAAGCAAAATCATTTCTGCTCCCCCGATATTCAAGCCGTCAATGAGTTGCAAAACTCGTTTTTTTGCCATCATCCTAACCCTGTTCCACAACTTGTTTATAGTGGGCACTCAACTCATCATACAGATTTTCGTAACGCTTGCCGATAATAGAGAAGTCGTACTCCGCCATGATGCGACGATACGCTGCTTGTCCCAAACTTGCTCGGCGCTGAGCATCATGTCCTAGTTCCGAGAGAGAGCGTGCCCAAGCATCTACATCACCAACAGGCAAAAGAAGGCCAGAGCGCCCGTCATCTAGCATCTGTGGTGTTGCCCCAACAGGTGTTGCCAGACAGGGTAAGCCTGCCGCCATTGCCTCCAGCAAAGCATTTGACATCCCCTCCGTTTTGGACGGTAAAACAAAAATATCTGCAAAGGCCAAAAAGGCGCGCACGTCAGTCCGCTTCCCAGCAAAGGTAATACTATCGTGCTGAATACTGAGTTTTTCAACCAAGGATTCCAACAAACCTCTCTCTGGGCCATCACCGACCAGCATCAAATGAAGTTGTGGGCAAGTTTTGTTCGCTTTAGCAAAGGCCTCAATCAGCGTCGGCAAAGATTTCTCCTTTACAAAACGTCCTACAAAAAGAATAACGATTTTCCCAACGGGAAATTTCTCAGGACGCATCAACTCAGAAGATGAACGAAAAACTTGAGCATCAATACCATTGCTAATAAGCTTAACTTGCTGAGGCGTCACACCGATGGAAAGCGCTTCCGATTCCATTTTTTTGTCCAAGACAACAATTTTATTCACCCATTGCCGAAGTGCAGCCAAGCGCAAGCGTCCCCGCCATGTACGCCGAGACACAGAAACCTCGCCTGTGGGGCCGCTACTACCTAACTTTACAATCACACGTTTATTCAAAATCCGTCCTGCTAAAACAGCTGCAAACGCTGCTCCAAAAAGCATGTGGGCATGAAGAATTTTGTATTTCTTGCGAAGTTTCCATAAATATCCAAGTGAGCCAAGAACAAACGTAAATGTCTTCAACTTTCCCGGGCCAAAAGAGGCAGGCCGCAGGATAAGAAAACCATTTCTTTCCTCTTGCTTTGCTAATCCCGGAAAATGACGTGTAATCACCCAAACCGTTCTCCCTTGTGCTGCCATATATGTGGCAAGGCGCTCAGCCTGCTTCTCCGAACCGCCTGAGACAGGAGGAAACTCGTTGACGAGCATTACTACACCATTCATCAGTTCTTCTCTAAGCAAACTTTTTCACCTTTCGAAATACGGCTGTCATTATTTTTTCATAGATGCCAAGAATCATTTCTCGACGGATCAACCATAATATTGCAAAATAAACCAATCCGCCTACAGGAATCGCTATCAATAACTGGTTAATTGAAGAAAGCAACACAAGTGATTCTAAAAGCATATAAACAACGCCACCCATCACTGCCCCGGCAAAGAAAGATGGAAACAACATATTTCCCAAAGAGCGCAGGGGCAATTCCAATAAACGCGCTGTGACGCCCAAGCTAACCAAGCTACCTAAAAAGGCAACAAGAGCGTGCATCCAGCCAACAGCAACAACAGATTCTGCCATTGTTGTAGCCCACCATAGTGCAGGGAACAAAAGCACCAATCGAACGATCCCTATCCAGGTCATCACGCCAAATTTTCCAACGGCTTTATAAACCGCTCCTGTATTATGAATCAATGACAAAAACAGGCAATATACGGCAATGCCTTGCATCACAGGAATAGCGCTTTCCCACTTATCTGTCAAAAATATCAATGTAAAGGGACGAGCCACGATCATCAAGCCCAGCCCCATAGGAACGGTGAGCAAAGACACATAGCTTGTTGCTTTACCAAAGCCACGCGCCATTCCACCAGAAACATCGCGCATTTTTGTATAAATTGGAAATGTCACCTTACTCAAAATACGTGCAAACTGCAAAATAAGTAATTCTGGCACACGGTATGCTAAAACATATATACCAAGGGCTGCCGCGCCCAAATAACGCCCTATTAGCAAATAATCTAAATTGAGTAACAAAACAGAAAGCACATCCGTCCCTATATATTTCATCCCATACGAAATTAATGACTTTGCCTTAATAAAATCAAACTCAAACATTGGTCGCCAAGGAGTAATTACCCACAAAACAATGGATGCAACCAAAGTGCCCCCCACCTGTCCCCAAACTAGACTCCACGCCCCAAAACCACCAAAAGCTAAAAGAACAGAAACAACTCCTTTGGTCAATGCACGCAAGAATTCAGGCATAGCTGTTTTCCCAAACGCTAGCTGTTTACGTAGCAACGCATCATGCGTACTTCCCAGCGCGGTAATGGGAAAAGTCAACGTGATTGCCCGAAAAACAGGAATCACACGTTCATCTTTAAAATAGATCGCTAAAAACGGTGCAATAACCCAGGATAATGCGAATAAAAAAAAACCAATTCCGAGGCTAACCCAAAAAGCCGTTGAGTTAGTACGGTTGTCCTCTTTATGATACACAACCGCTTCAGCCATTCCAAGATCACTGGCTATATCCAAAAAAGCAATCGATGCAAGCGCATACCCTACAACACCAAAATCTTCAACTGAGAGCAAACGCGCCAAGATAAGAGTGCTAAGAAAAACCATTAACTTCCCACCAAAGTAGGACGCGTAACGCCACATAGTGCCTTGTATTGCTACAACACCAAAGGGTGTTGCTTCAGCGGAAGAATTCATTAAAACCTCGAAGCGGATTCTTTCAGAGCAGCATGCTGATCAATGCGGCTATTCTTGGCTACCTGTTCAAAAGACAACCCGATTCCCAACAATATCCAAAATGCGTTGGAATAAGAGCCGCTTTTTGAAATATAAAAAAACATATACCCAAGCAGGCCTGCAAAAAATGCCAACACCAAGTGAGCATCATTCTCCATACCTAGCAACTCAAATATCTTCCTAGCTCTCCAAATACTGCGGAATATCATAACCATAAAAAAGAGAAATAACGTTGTTCCTACCAAGCCTTGCTCGGAAAGTAATTCAAGATAAAAACTGGCTGGCGCACGTGCTGTTCTTCGAGGATCTAAACCAATTTTTCGAGAATAACTCTGGTAATTAACTTCGTAATTATCCAACCCAACGCCAAATATGGGGTTGTCTTGAAACATTTGTAATGCTGCAAGATTTTCACTTAGACGACCACGGAACGATTGATCAGAAATAACGCTCGTAGAATTCGACGATGAGAATTGAACGAGAGAAGTTAAACGCTCTGTATACGTTGCAGGCAAAAACTGAAGTAAGACTAAGGCCAAAATCCCTGTTAGCGCCAAAGGCATAATATTAGGGCGACGTACCGCAATTAAAAACCCTAGCGTGAAAACAAGTGTCAAAAAACCATTACGAGAATAAGTAAAGACAATCCCCAAAGTGCAGAGCACTAACGCTAATGCAGCAACCAAGCGCAGAAAAGTTTTTTTCTCATGCCACAGGCGATCTAACGCCAATGGCACTAAAACAACAAGGGATTGAGCATAAGCATTAGCATTCCCATACATGCCCGCCGCTCGATGGTTAGTCGTTCCGCCTGTAGATGAATACTCCCATTGAGCAAAACCAGCATAGTTGTTTGAAAAAGTTGATGTCAGGTTTTGAAAAACGGTTAAACCGGCCACAAAAATTCCTGCCAGCAAAAAGCTCCAAATGACACTACGCAAAGAACGTGGGCGTTGGAGAAAAAAGGTAATTACAAAAGCGAAGAGGGAATTTTCAACATATGATTGAAACTTAAGTATGCCCTGAGCCGGATCGCCAGATGTAATTGCCGAAAATAGCCAAAACGCCATCAAAACGAAGATCATACTTGCGCGCTTCCATGCTTCAGGACGATCCCCATAGATAAAAAACTTCCATACCATTAGAAAAAGCAAGGAGGCAAGCAGTGGATATGCTGGCGTAAGAAAACCAGGAAACCCAGGATGATATAGGGAGATTGCTCTCTTAAGCTGGAGATAGACAACAACAGAAAAAGCTGCAACACCAAAATCAGGTTGCCTTAAAATGCCAAACCCAACAACCAGAGCGGGAATAGCAAAAAGACTAATCCAGCCAAATTCGCCTCCCACAACAGCAACCACGAGTCCAGCAACGAGCGCCAAAACAAAAAAGACAGCCGACAAAATCTTATTTTGAGCAGCAGATTCATCACCTAGCTCAGCGGTTCTTAAGTTCGCAGAATTCATTCAGACCTTATTTCCCTTGTTATTTCTCAACCCAAAACGGGTTTTGAAATTCCCAAACGTATACACGCTCTGGATCCCCGTGGCGAGCACGCTCTAAAGAGCTTTGCGCTTTCTCAATCAACTCGTTCGAGGTGATTGAATTGCTATATACGGCACCTCCAATACGAGGATCAAGCTTTACGGTAACGCCATAAGCTGCGAGCCGGATGGGTTGCTCTAGAGCCTGATAAACCCGATCAAAAGTACGGTGAGCTGCACTCCCTGGCGTGGTTGGCAATAGAAGCGAAAAGCTAATTTCATTCCAACGACCAATAACATCATTCCCGCGCAATTCCCGTTGCAATATCTTCGTAACTTTCGCAAGCAACGCATTCACACCGGCTGCCGGCAGTGTACCAAGAAAATCAGCAAGCCCATTCAACTCCACAATACCAATTGAGAGTTCGTCTTCATGGCCTTCTCCAACTTCCTCGTCAACTAAACGGGAGAAGTATTTTCGATTGAATACACCAGTGTCGCTATCCATACGTAGACGATTGCGATATACCTCGATGGGAACACGAATTTGCTCACTCAAGACCGCTAAGACCATCCCCGCAGCAAGACCAAGAACAAAACCAACTACTGAGTCGCGTAACGGTTGAGGACTAAACGGAGCTTCTGGCACAACCGCACTATCAAGAATGTTCATTTCATAGGCCTGATTTAAGGAGCGAGAAAAACTGATCGCTTCCTGCCCCGTTGCATTTGCCAGCGCTGTAACCATCTGGGGGCTAGGCCCCTTTACAGATAAAGATAAAACGCTTGACTCCGGTAATACGACTGTTTGAACACTATAGTCCTTTGCAATAGCAACTGGATCTTGCCCAATCAAATTACAAGCACTAATAAAAATCCGATTACTATTAAGTATCTCAGCATAGGTCGCTGCGATTGAAGGGCGATCCAATGTATCAAGGCTATCTACTACATCATTCTTACTTGTAATAGACGCTGCAGGACTCAATATATATAGGGAAGACGCTTCATACTGTGGCACTGCCACATAAGAAAACACTAAAGAAGCTGATAATCCCACCATAGCGGTCAACAAGATAATCCACCAGCCTCGTTGTAACATTCGAAAATACAGTTTAATCTCCATTTTTCCTCCGAAACCTGTTCATAATTACTTAGCGCCGCGTTGTTTAAAAACAGCAGTCACCGTTTGTAACAAAATATTTATGTCTAGCCATAAACTGGCGCGCTCAATATAAGCAATATCAAGACGTAGGCGATCATCAAATTCAAGACGTGCGCGACCAAAAACCTGCCATAGCCCAGTTATTCCCGGAATAACATCTAAACGCTCAGTTTGCCAAAGTTGATAAGTCTCCGCTCCAAAAGAAGTTGGGCGTGGGCCGACCAAGCTCATCTCACCCTTAAGTACATTAAAAAACTGCGGCAACTCATCCAAGCTTGTTTTCCGCAAAAAACGCCCAACTCTTGTAATACGTGGATCATTTGTGATTTTGAAATCGGGCCATTTCAACTCATTCAAATGCGCATATTTTTCCTTTAGGGAATCGGCATTGGGAACCATCGTGCGGAATTTAAGCATTTGAAAACGATGGCCTCCACGGCCAGTACGAGCCTGCGAAAAGACAGGCGATGCTCCTGGAGAAGTAACTCGAATCAAAAACGCAACAACCCCAATCAACGGAAGCCAAAAAGGCATTGTAAGAACAACAAGTAATAAATCAAAAATACGTTTTGCAAAAAAATAAGCGCGCGCGGAAAGCACCCGCTTTGTCGGATCAAACTTTTTAATCCAGTGCTGCCCACTTGTTGAAGATAGATATGTCATAAGGACTTAGTCACCGTCACTTTCTATGCCCGCTTCCGCCATTTCTTTTGCTGGAGAGACTTCAAAATCCACAGCAGACCGGGGAATACGGCTATGTGCAGTCTGCAATAACTCATCAAAGGTGAGTGCTTCGTTCGGGAAAGAAGCGGTTCCCCAATTAACCCATGTGTGTAATTGTTTCTTAACAGCAGTGCGGATTCGATCTACCAAAGTCGCCATTGCCTGATAATCCGTTTCTGGGCAAACAATAATAAAACGCTCAGCCTTATCATCCAAAATCAAATCAGTTTGCCGCGCAATATCACCCAAAATCTGACCAATTTTAGCAAACGTAAAGCGCTTAAGTAAATCCTCCTCAACAAGCTGAGTTTTTTTATCTTCTTTTTCATCATCACGAAACTCTAAAACCAGCACCGACAAAGGACGATTGTAACGACGACTACGCGTTAACTCTACAGTAACACGGTCACGAGCTGCGGAAAGATCCAAGGTCCTATTAGGATAAGTCCTGGATGAAAGTCCTTCCAACAGCTTATCTACCTGAGCTATATTCTTCCCAACTATATAAGAGAGCGCTGCGCTAATCTCAATGAGTAAAAACTGCACACCCAACTCTTGTAAGCTACGCTGGTGCGGTAAAAAGCGCCAATAAACAGCCCAAACAACAACGTAAAGGATCGCCCAAAATATTAAGTAACTAAACATTGAAAATACTATTCGGGATGAAGCAAGCACACCAAGTACCGTAGCAAGAGCAAGTAATACAAAAAAAGCTGCCTGGAAGTTAAGTACGTTATTCTCGAAACCCTCTACTTGAGCAATACCAAATACAATAGATAAAAACACAAGCAAAACAACAATTGAATCTCTAAGACTTTTCAATGATACACCTCACAAAAACACTATTCTTCTAAAAAATAGTTAGTTGCAAATAAAAAAGATTGTCAACAAACAAATCATCCAAACAATATAATTAGATAGATTATATCCTATTTATAAATAAAAACTATCCTTGAAATTTCTTTATCAAAACTTACGGCTATATATATAGTTGCAAGAACGCAATAAAAAGGGTTCTTTAACTAAGAACAGAAAAGTAAAACAGCATAAGACAAAACAATGCCTGCCGATTACAAATCATTTGTAACATATATATTCTCTCCTACACATTCAGTGCAAAAGAAAAAGTTCTATTAAAAACGCCCGTGGATCAACACAAGTAAAACAAAAATAACAACACTACACCCCCCACAAAAAACATCCATGTATATAATACCTCTTTTATTAAAAATATCAACTGTTACTATAGTACAATTTCAAAAAAATTATAAAAATAATGAAAATACCCGCATTAACGACATCACAAATGATCGAAGTTGACCGCCTGATGACTGAAGTCTACGGCATTCAACTCATCCAAATGATGGAGAATGCCGGCCGAAATCTTGCCGAGCTTGCCCTTCAGATGCTCACAGGGCGCCAGAAAACAGTTGCCGTCCTGTGCGGCACAGGAAACAACGGTGGCGGCGGGATGGTGGCAGCACGCCATTTCCACAATCGAGGCGCAGATGTCCACATCATCCGCCTTGGGGATAGACCATTCAAGGATACTCCGGCACATCAATGGGATATTCTTCAGAAGATGGGATTACGGAACGAACCCAACTTCAACTTGCTCGGCGCTGACCTGATTGTGGATGCGATGATCGGCTATGGTCTCGTTGGAGATCCACGCCCGGAGGTGGCTACCATTATTGAGCAGGTAAACGCATCCGGGGTACCGGTTTTGTCACTGGATACACCCTCGGGGCTGGATACAAGCTCGGGAGCACCGGGCAAGCCTTGTATCCACGCGCGAAGCACGCTGACTTTAGCGCTCCCCAAAGTAGGGCTGCTGAGTAAATCCGCACGAGAGGCGGTCGGCGATCTCTATCTGGCAGATATCAGCGTTCCACCAGAGTTGTATAAGAATCTCGGTTTAGAGGTTGCGCCTCTCTTTTTAGAGAGTACAATTGTGCCCATTACAAGAAATGGAGAGTAGCATGTCTGATTTATATTCAACCACCCCGAGTACGATTATTGTCTATAGCACAACCTGGTGCCCCGATTGTCATCGTGCCAAGAAGTTTTTTGATAAACAACAGGTCTCATATATTGATGTAGATGTTGAACAGGATGAAAAAGGATTGGAATTCATTAAGGGCCTGAACGAAGGCAGGCGCGTAGTGCCGACAATCGTTTTCCCCGACGGCGAGATTTTATTCGAGCCTGCCACAAATGTTTTGCGAGAAAAAATCAAGTAATAATTAAAGAAAAAACTCTCCCACAAGTGGGAGAGTTTTTTTCTATTGATGCACCGACAAACGGACAATCCCCTGATTTTCAGGAAATTTTCCAATCACACCTTCGTAGAATTCACGCAGGATTTGCATATCCGCTTTGATATTTCCTGAAGGCATGAAATAGCCACCTATCCCACATTTTTTTTTTGAGTAGTCTAAAAACGCCATTGCCACGGAAACACGTGCACCATTGGCAATATGATAAAAACCTGTTTTCCAATGGTCAACATATTTGCGCGTCCCTTCAGGGGCAATGGCAATCACGAGTTCTTTACTGTTCTTGTAAACATCCACAATCTGGTCGACAAAGTTTTCACGTGCACCACGCACAACCGAGATGCCTCCCAATGCTCGCATAACGGGCCCCGCAATGCCGCGAAAGAGCGCATCCTTGCCTATCCAACGCGGCTTCAAACCCAAACCTGCCATCATAAAAAAACCAACTACCCAATCCCAGTTCGATGTATGATATGCCCCAACCAGAATATATTTTTTTTCACTGGGCATCTCATCAACAAGCTTCCAGCCAGTTAACCGCAAAATAAAACGCGAAACCCGCTGCCACCAAGGTTGTCTCTTTTTCATTCTTACAGCCTCGCTCTCTTATTTCGGCAGAAACCGAACATGGCCCTGCTTTGCTGGGAATTTTCCAAATTTAGTTGCATAGAAATCACGCAAAATATTTATATCTGCATCCATATTGCCTGTAGGATAAAAATACCCCCCAATGCCACAGCTCTTGCTTGAGTAATCAAGAAAGCCCATCGCAACCGGAACTTGTGCTTTTGATGCAATATGATAAAAGCCCGTCTTCCAATGATCTACAGCGCTTCTTGTCCCCTCTGGTGCCATAATAATTACCACATCCTTGTGCTCATTATAAAGATCAACAATTTGCTCTACAAAGTTTTTGCGCGCACCCCGTTCAACCGGGATACCGCCTAGCCAACGCATCAGATACCCCTGCGGGCCTTTGAAGAGCGAATCTTTCCCGACCCAACGCAAACGTAGCCCCAGCCCTGCCATCATCAACAGAACAATAGGTAAATCCCAATTAGATGTATGATGCGCTCCAATTAGCAAATATTTATGTACTGGCGGCAATTCTGCAATTAAATTCCAACCAAACAAATTCAGGGTGTATTTAGCAGCACGCTGCCAAAGATAATGCAAGATAATCGTCATGAGAAACAATCCTTTCTCCGTAGAGGTGCCGAAAGTTTATCATAAAGATGGCGTCAAAACTTTACAATTACTTATAAGCAAAAGCTGTGAGGCTTTAGGAAAAAATACTTGCCGTTCAGCAAACTAAAAACTACTGCTTTTGGGCGCAATTAAATATATAATCAAGGGTATAATATTAAAATCTATTTGCGCCATAACAGACACGCTTTGTCTAATTAATGACTTTGCATGCCGAAAGGAATACCATGTCCCCGGAAAAGCAACGGCTCACCTTCATCAGCTATTCAAGGATCAATAATGATTTTGCCCTACAACTTGCCAAAGAGCTAAAAGCGGCAGGATTTAATATCTGGCTTGACCAATTAGATATCCCCACAGGAGCCCGCTGGGATGACGCCTTAGAAGATGCGCTCGACGCATGCGAGATTTTCATGGTCATCCTGACGCCTGCTTCCATCTCATCCGAGAATGTTAAAGACGAAATCGGTTACGCCATTGACCACGGAAAACGAATACTGCCTGTTTTACTGAAAAGCGCAAAAATACCGCTACGCCTACGGCGCTTTCAATATGTTGATTTCACAACAAAAGGTTATGATGAGGGTCTGGAAGGGGCCAAGCAACTACTAAGGAATTTCCTGAATGAGCCAACGGTTCCAAGATCGGAGCCTAAACCTGAAATCCCCGTAAAGATTCACTCCGAGAAGTTAGCAACTGACACAGAGAAAGCTGTTGTAGCCGCGGCCAAGAAAAATGAACGGCTTGAAACAGAGCGCAAAGAAGCAACTCGCATCGCAGTCGAAAAAGCAGAAGAAGCACGCAAAGAGACCGCAAGGCTCGCTACTGAAAAGGTGGAAACGGACAAAAAAGAAGCGAAGCAAATTGCGGCTGAAAAAGCAGAGAAAGAACACAAAGCAAAACTGGCTGCATCGATGCCGGCTACCAAAGAATCCGCGGCAGAAAAAACGCATCTGCAAGAACTCCTGAAGAATCCTAAAGTGATGTATGCGGGCATTGGTATCATTATTATTCTTTTCGTCATTATTCTTGTATCTGCGCTATCAGGAGGCAATAACACACCTGTAATAGCAACACCCCTGCTCACAGAAACGGAATCTCCCACACAGGTGATCGTGCCGTCCAAAACACCAGAGCCAACGCTTGCGCCGCCCACTCCCACACCAGCCCCTACCGCTACACCAACCTTTGCCCCTCCGCAGGAACCTTTTGTGCGGATTGTTGAGATCACAATTGGTGACAGTCAAAATTATGTCGTTGAGTACGAGACCTATGGGTATACCGAAACATTATCCGGAATGCACATTCACTTCTTCTTTGATACAGTTTCTCCAGATCAAGCAGGTAGCCCAGGCTCAGGACCGTGGAAAATTTACGGTGGACCACGCCCCTTCACCCAATACGCGATAGCTAACCGTCCGGCAAGTGCGATGCAGATGTGTGCGCTGGTTGCGAACAGCAATCACAGTATTCAATTGGATAGCGGTAACTGTGTTGATTTGCCATAAAACAAAATTTCAATCCCATTTAACAAAACAGCCCGCCGAAAATTCGACGGGCTGTCTTCTTTTCTCTACTGTCTAAAACCTTACTTCGCCTTCGCCTGATTCGCAACCGCTTCCGCCGCCTTCTTCGCAGCTTCGGGATCGCCGAGGTAGTAGCTTTTGATCGGCTTCAGGTCTTCATCCAATTCGTAGACGAGCGGGATGCCAGTCGGGATGTTCAAGCCGGTGATCGTCTCGTCAGGGATACTGTCGAGATATTTGACCATTGCGCGCAGGCTGTTGCCATGCGCGGCGATGAGTACCTGTTTGCCTGATTTGATTGCCGGGGCGAGGGTGCTTTCCCAATATGGGAGCACACGCTCGAGGGTATCTTTCAGGCATTCAGTGGCGGGCAATTCTTCCGGGCTAAGATCGGCGTAGCGCGGATCAAAGCGTGGATGACGTTCGTCGTCTATATCCAGCGCGGGCGGCGGGACATCGTAGCTGCGACGCCAAATGAGTACCTTTTCTTCGCCCTCTTTGGCAGCCATTTCGGCTTTATTAAAGCCCTGCAAGGCGCCATAGTGACGTTCGTTCAGTTTCCAGGAACGATTGACGGGGATCCATTCCTGTTCGAGCTCGGTAAGAACTGTCCACAGGGTTTGGATAGCGCGCCTAAGCACGGAGGTGTAGGCAACATCGAAACGGAATCCAGCTTCTTTCAGGAGCGTTCCGGCATTCTGCGCTTCGGCGCGCCCCTGATCGGTTAATCCAACATCCGTCCAACCCGTGAAACGATTCGATAAATTCCATTCGCTCTGTCCGTGACGGAGCAAAACCAGTTTGTACATAATCATTCTCCTATCTCAAATAAGGGCAGGCTTATATGTCTGCCCCGACCACATCAACTCTATTTTAGCCCAAAATGGGAAAGAATTCACAAAATCACATGAAGAAACTCAAAAAAACATCGTGCATCTTCGTGTCCCCTGTGCCCTGGAAGGGTATCGTGTTAAAATCATTCGCATGGCTAAACAAAACACCCCCGCCCGACAACAATACCTTGATATCAAAGCCCAATACCCCGATGCAATCGTATTTTTCCGCTTAGGTGATTTTTACGAAACCTTCGGTGAAGACGCTGTCGTCACCTCCCGCGAACTGGACATTGTGCTCACATCGCGTGGCATTGGCAATGGCGAGAAGACCCCGCTGGCAGGCATCCCCTACCACGCCGTTGAAAATTATCTCTCGCGCCTCGTTGAAAAAGGTTATCACGTTGCCATCTGCGAACAGATCGGCGAGAAACCCGCTAAGGGACTTTTCCCGCGCAAAGTTGTGCGCGTTGTCACACCAGGCACTGTTGTTGAACCGGGACTGTTGCAAAGCCATGCCAACAATTATCTCGCTGCGCTGGTCGTGCATGAGGGCAAGGCGGGCATCGCCTACGCCGACATCACGACTGGCGAGTTTGCTGTCACTGAAATCGCTGCCGAAAATCTCGACCCTGTGCGTGCAGAATTGATCCGCCTGAACGCCGCTGAAGTTGTTCATCCCGACGACCTAAAACTCAATGGCGAGCTTTCCAGCCATCTCACATCCTGGGCAGCCTGGCGTTTCGAGAGCGGACGCTGCGCCGAGACCCTGCGCACCCATTTTGGCGCAGCCACACTCGATGGTTTCGGCCTGAAAAATCGCAATCTCGCCACACGTGCGGCGGGCGCAATTCTCCAATATATCCGAGAAACCGAGCCGAACGCCCTCAACTTACTCAACAATCTGCGCGTTTACAGCCTCTCAGAGTTCATGACCCTCGACGCCGCCACGCGCCACAATCTCGAACTCACCGAAACCTTACGCGGGCAAATCGACGGCTCCCTACTGAGCGTGCTCGATAAAACCGTCTCCCCGATGGGCAAGCGTCTCATGCGCCAATGGGTCAGCCAGCCCTTGCTCAATATTGAACAAATCAATCAGCGTCTTGATGGCGTGGCATATTTCTTCGATGATGGCATGGCACGCGCCGAACTGCGCGCTGCCCTCAAGCCGCTCGCTGATCTCGAACGTCTCACCAATCGACTTTTATCTGGATATGCGCAGCCCCGTGATCTGGTTGCCTTACGAGAAACTTTGGGATATATCCCCAGCATTCAGGCTCTCTTTGTGGATGTTGCGCCGGCTCTCGCCCGTACCTTGGGCTTGCTCTCGCCATGTGAGCAGGAACTTGATCTCTTACAGCGTTCCATTTCCGACGAACCCCCGGCAACGCTCCAAAATACGGGCATCATCCGCGTTGGCTACGCCGAAGAACTAGACCGCGTCCTCGACGCCTCCGCCCACGCCCGTGACTGGATCGCCAATCTCGAAGCGATTGAGCGTGAACGGACAGGCATCAAGACTCTCAAAGTCGGCTACAACAAGGTCTTTGGCTACTATATCGAACTGACCAAAGCCAATGCCCCGTCTGCCCCCGAAGAATATATACGCAAACAGACACTCGTAAATGCCGAGCGTTATATCACCCCCGAAATGAAAGAGTACGAAACACTTGTACTCAATGCTGAGGAGCAAATCCGCGAGATTGAAATACGTGTCTTCAAGGATATCTGCAAACAACTGGCTGCATCCTCGTCGAAGTTGCTGCAATCCGCACGGGCATTAGCAGAATTAGACGGATTAGCCTCCCTCGCCGAATCCGCTGCTTTGGGTGGCTACACCAGACCCATCGTCACGGACGACGCCACGCTCGACATCCGCGAGGGACGACATCCGGTTGTTGAAGAAGCGCGTCGCAGTGAACGCTTCGTTCCCAATGACATCATCTTTGAAAATGGCGAGATCGTGCGTGTCATCACCGGCCCAAATATGTCCGGTAAAAGCACCTACCTGCGGCAGGCGGCGCTGATCGTGCTGATGGCGCAGATCGGCTCCTTTGTGCCCGCAAAGAACGCGACCATCGGACTGACCGACCGTATCTTCACTCGCATCGGCGCACAGGATGAGCTACACGCCGGGCAGTCGACGTTTATGGTTGAGATGGTCGAAGTGGCAAACATTCTGCATCACGCCACCCCGCGCTCCCTGCTTGTTCTGGACGAAGTTGGACGCGGCACCAGCACCTACGATGGCGTCTCGATTGCCTGGGCAATGGTCGAGCATATTCACAATCACCCCGAACTGCGTGCGAAAACACTCTTCGCCACGCACTACCACGAACTGACCCAACTCTCCGAGCTGCTGCCCGGCGTGCGCAACTACAACGTCGCCGTCAGCGAAGCAGGCGGGCAGGTCGTCTTCCTGCACAAAATCATCGCCGGCGGCGCAGATAAATCCTACGGCATCCATGTCGCACAGTTGGCGGGCTTACCGCGCTCCGTCGTCCAACGCGCAGATGAGATTATGGCGCAACTGGAAAAATCGTCCGGCTCAGCGGTCAAGATAAACCCGCAAACAGCACAACAGGTGGCATTGTTCCCCGAAACAAATCCGCTTTTGGACGAACTCGAAAAGCTGGATGTTAACTCGCTCTCCCCCATTGAGGCGCTTAATCGGCTCTTTGAGTGGCAGAAGGCGTTTTTGAAGAAGTAGGATTAGCACATCAACGTGCAATACCTGCCATGTTAGCAAGCCAGCTTTCTACACGAGCCGCAAGCTCAATATTTCCCCTTCGCCTTGTTTCTTCAACAAACCATTCCCAATCAGAATGAGTGCTCGCCGGCTTATTGTAATTTCTAATCATTAATGGAGATATTCCTGAGTCCACAATTTGTTGTTCATATAACTTAATATAGTAACTTCTATAAAACATTACAGTATTTGTATTTTCAAAAGCATCTAAAAGAAAATCATAAGCTATGTCTGTTTCTCCATTCTCTCTTAAAATCGATGCAACAAAAGATGCTAGGGATAGATTTTCCGCACCTATAACGATTTCATTTCTAAAAAACAAAGCCGTATCTTCTAAAACAGAAAGAGCTTTATCCTGTTGTCCAGCTAATTGATAAGCATAGGCTAAAGGCATTATGGAACGTCCCGAGCCAGTAGTATCCAAGCTGTCTTCAAAATATTGAATTGCTGATTGATTTTGCCCTATAGACAATGCTATCAACCCTTTCCAATACAAAAAATCGCTTGGGCCACGATCATGTCTATCCATCTCATACCAATCTGCCCAAAGTTCGTCAGCTTCCATCCAGTTCTGTAAATCTTCTGCAGCAACTGGAAGTAAATCAGAGTATCGTACAAATTCGCTAATGTTTATCATTGGATTAAGGCGCAGCGCTCTTGTGTAATGATCTAAAGCAGCATCTTCATACCCTAGTGTCTCTTCCATCCATCCTAAATTCAATAAAAAAATATCAGATGCCGGAGCAGAAGCAACCACATTTTCCATAAGTGAAAGTGCCTCGGTTTTCTCTCCTTTTTCCCAATACAAAACGGCTAAATTTGCTTCCTGTGTAGCCCAATAAGGATTCAAATCAAATCCAGCTTGCTGATAATAAATTGCCTTATCTAATGCTTCATTTAAATGATATTTGGGATCAGAATTCTGTTCGAGAAGCATCTTCTGAACAATAGCTGTTGCACATTCAAATTTATATAATGAGTTTGATGTGTGTGTGCTCGAATCTTCACAAATTGAATCTTCCAAAGCTGCCCAATTACCTACATTATATAAACGGGACTGTTCCACACGTTTCGAAAAACTTGTTACTTGAGAATAAACAATTGTCTGATAGGCAACAATCAGCCCCAAAAGAATCATAATAAGGGAAAAATAGGATTTTCGATCTAATCTCCATTCTCCGACTAAAACAACATCTTTTAGTAAGAAAATCAAAATAACAAGGAAAAATATAAGATAAGCTTTAAAGAAAAACATATAATCTACAATTTGTTGTCCTAAGAAAGCCATACCTATAGCAATATAGGCAATTTCATATGAAAGCTTCTCACCATTTTTCTGTTCTAAAGTTTTCCAAGCATAGAAAAAGAAAACCAAAATTAGAGCACATAAAAAAACAAGCCCTACTATTCCATAATTAACACCAAATTGAAGCCAGAGATTATGAGCTGCAGGAGCAAAATCACCTGGAGGTAATTGAGCTAATCTCGCATAACTAACAGGAAATCCGCCTATCCCCTGCCCAAAAAGCGGCGTTTCCAAAAACGCCTGCCATGAATACTTCCAAATAGTCCCCCTTCCCGAAAAACTTCTGTTAAAAAATTGTCCCGTAAATACTGAGCGCCACAACATGCCTATCAAAAGTACCCCTAAAACGCCCACGATTGTAAAGAAAGATCTTTTTAATTTCTTATTCTCAAAGATAGCCTTTATTTTAAATCCCCTGCCTTTCTCGAAAACAAAAGATAGGGAGAGTACAAATACCGCAGCAAAAGTTCCTAACAAAGCTCCCCTAGAATTAGTATACACAAAGGCAATGGCTACCACCAACAATCCTAATAACCACGATATTTTTCCTTTTATATTCTTTGAATTATATAAACGGACAAAAAGTAATGGCCAAATAAAATTCAAAAAACCTGCCAAAGGATTTGGATGCCCAAATATATTTCCCTTCAAGCGATATGCTATTTGTGGCATTTGAAGGTATTCAAGCGACTTACCTACTTTGAAATATCTGAAATACCATTCCAACACTTCATAGATACTATCTAAAGAAATCAGAATTGCAATAGCTATTAGTGCATTTATCCAAATCTTTCTGTCAATCTCATCCCTTAATGACACATAACTTATTAAGAATAGAAAGGAATAAAGTAGCCAGCTATGTAATGTAACATACGACACAGGAACAGGTTTTGCCAAAAAAAACTGATAGATAAACAAGTACAAAAAAATAAAAGGTACTATCACAAATCCCCTAGAAATATAAAATGTTGAATGTCGAAATAGTTGAATGGCAAAAAACACAAGCCCCAACACGCAAAGAAATATCCCTCCTTCTATAGTTAATGATGCAGGGATATACAAAAACATTAATAAAAACACTAATAAAAGGGATAAATAAAACTCTTTCCTGCTCATAATTCTTCTCCCAATTTATCTCTAATAAGTAAGCGAGAACCAAATGCCTTGGTTCTCGCTTACTTATCATGTGCAATAAATATCTATTCCAACCCCAACGCTGCCAACTTCTCTTTCGTCGGCCAACCGTTCTCATCCCAGCCGCGCTCGACATAGAAATCGGGGAGCATTTTGTCGAGTTCGTTGACACGCCCTTTGGCGGGACCTTCAGGCAGCGGTTCGTTGAGCATGCGATGCGGCAGTGTATCGACGGTGGAACCGGCTTTCATCAGGAAGAGACGCTCGAGGGTGTAAACGCGGTCAGCGGCAGTCAACACTTCTTCGGGGGTGTATGGCATACCCGTCGTGTATTCCATCAATTGGGACAAGCGCACAGGCCAGATCAAACGATCTTTGCTGAAGACGTAGCGAACAGCCAGGAAAACGCACAAACCAGACGCATCAATCAGCGCAAAGGCATCCTGGAAGCGTTTTACCAACTCGGCTTTCCCTTCGGTGCTTAGCGGATCATCCTTGACAGGAGTGCTGAAAACTTCTTCATAGGCCACATCGCCTTCCATGTGGGACGCGCCCTTGTTGGATGTCGCATAGAGCAAGCCCATGCCCTGCGAACCACGCGGATCGTAGCCGGGAAATTCCTGTTTACGGGTTGTAACGGCAATTTCTGGATGCCCGTATTTGTCTGCTAAACGGTAGCTACCTTCCGCAAGAGCGTCGCCGAATCCATCGCGGTAGGCCATCTTCTGCACCATTTCGATCATGGTATCTTTATCGCCGAAGCGCAGCGGCTGTCCAATATCATCTTCAGGAATATAGCCTTTTTCGTACATTTCCATTGCGGCTGCGATCGTCATGCCGGCTGAGATCGTATCCATGCCAAGTTCGTTGCACCAATAATTGGCTTTGAGAATCGCTTCCATATCGTCCACACCACAGCCGCCGCCAAATGCGGAGATGGTCTCGTATTCGGGGCCTTCGCCCTTACCCTTGTAGGGGCCGTCCTTGACTTCGGTCAGGCGACCGCAGGCAATCGGGCAACGGTAGCAGGGTTTTGGTTTGATGAGATAATTATCGGTCAGGGTCGGCCCATCAATCGTATCAACCCCTTCAAAGGTGCCGCTCTGCCAGTTACGGGTCGGGAAAATGCCGAGCGTGTTGGTGACTTGCGGAACATAGGCTGTGCCATACAGACGCAGCGAAGAACCAGCCAGCATATCCGCGCCAACTTCTTTTGCAATCGTGATGCTAAGATCACGCATGGCCTTGTCATCAGCAAATTCAGGATTTTTGCGTCCGTAGGCGACAACGCCCTTCAAGTTTTTACTGCCCATAACAGCGCCCACACCGGATCGAGCTGCAGCACGGTCTTTATCGTTCATGATAGCTGCCATCAGGACGAGATTTTCACCTGCAGGGCCAATACACGCGACTTTCGCCTTTGGGCTGGTTTCTGCTAAAAGGGCATCCGTTGTCGAAGGAACATCTTTCCCCCAAAGGTGCTCCGCCGAACGCAGTTCGACCTCATCTTCATTTACCCATAAATAGACAGGTTTCTCCGCCTTGCCTTCGAAGATGAACATATCGAAGCCAGTGCGCTTCATCCAGGTCGGGAAGTCGCCGCCGGAGTTGGAGTGGGCGAGGGCGCCCGTCAACGGGGATTTGGTGACAACCATATAACGGTTTCCCGTCGGCGCAGAAGTGGCCGTGAGGGGGCCGGTCGCGAAGATGAGCTTATTCTCAGGCGCGAGGGGTTCGACCATCGGGTCGACTTCATCGTAGAGATAGCGGATCGCCCAGCCACGTCCACCGAGGTAGTCTTTTGCGATCTTAGGGTCAATATCTTCAACCGATGTCTTTAAATTTGTCAGGTCTACTCGTAAAAGTTTGCCATGCCAGCCGTTCATTATGTACTCCTTTTGAGGGAATTAGATACTAGAGATTAGAGAATAGTCATTAGCCGCCAGCGACTGCGTTAAAGGCTGCGAGTTCGTCGCCTTCTTTCAAAACAGTTGAAAGCGGCAAGGTGGTAAATCCGTTCACAGCAAGCGCAGTGGAATCATCCAGCGGAACGCCAAACTGATTCAGCACATCTTCAACGGTTGAGCCTGCAGGGACATCGATCTGAACTTTGTTGCCTTTTGTTCCTTCAGGTAAGAGTTTCCGATAAGTGGCGATCAATTTGACTGTGATTCTCATGGGATATGATTTTACTACAAGGGGAAAAGAATGGAACACGGATAAAGCAAATCAGGCTGATGCTCACGAGGAATTTGTGATGGATGATTTAGCCCCCTCTGCCCTATCGGGCATCTCCCCCAAATTCCAAAAGCGTGGAATTTGGGGGAGACTTGGCTATTCTTACTTTTTCCGTTCACCAGTCTGCACGCCCCAGAGACGAGCGTAGATGCCGTCTTGCATGTTGACGAGTTCGTCGTGTTTGCCGTGTTCTTTGAGTTGACCGTTTTCGAGGACGAAGATGCGATCGGCGTTGCGGACGGTGGACAAACGGTGGGCGATGACGATGGTGGTGCGCCCGACGACGATCTTTTCGAGCGAGCGTTGGATGAGGGCTTCGGTCTCGTTGTCGACGGCGGAGGTGGCTTCATCGAGGATCAGGACGGGCGGGTCTTTGAGAACGGCTCGCGCAATCGAAACACGCTGACGCTGTCCGCCCGAGAGCTTCTGTCCACGCTCGCCGACGATGGTGTCGTATCCCTGCGGCAGGGACATGATGAAGTCGTGGGCTTCAGCGATCTGGGCGGCTTCGATGATCTGCTCGTCGGTGGCGTCGAAGGTGCCGTAGGCGATATTCTCTTTGACGGTACCGTGGAAGAGGAAAACATCCTGACTAACAAAGCCGATCGCTTTGCGGAGTTCTTTGAGCTTCAGGTCACGCAGATCGTGCCCGTCGAGACACAGGCTGCCTTTTTGGACATCGTAGAAGCGCAGCAGCAATTTGACGAGCGTGGTCTTACCTGCGCCCGTCGAGCCGACGATACCGACCGTCTCGCCTGCGGGAATCTTCAGCGAAAGGTCATGAATGACCGAGCGGTTGTCGGTGTTGGCGTACTCAAATGAAACCGAATCTAATGTGATTTCACCGCGCACCAAGCCTAAATCCAGGGGCGTTTCGCCGTCCGGCAGGAGGGCATCCATATCCAGCAAATCCAAAATGCGATTAATGGAAGCCATCGAACGCTGGTACAAGTCCAATGTATCGCCAAGGCGGGTGAGGGGCCAAAGCAAGCGCTGCGTGATGAAGATCAGCACCGAGTAGACGCCAACAGCGAGCGTGCCGGAGAGCGCCATGTGGCCGCCCGAAATCAGAATGGCGATAAAGCCGCCCATGATGAGCATGCGGATAAGGGGCACGAAAGCAGATGAGAATTTGATCGCTTTCTCGTTGGAGACACGGTAGATATCGCTCTCGCGGGAGATACGGTCAAACTCGTGCTTTTCAGCGGTGAAGGATTTGATGGTGGCGACGCCGCTCAGGTTGTTGGCGAGATAGCCGTTCAGAATGCCGACCTGCTCGCGGACAGCGGCATAGCGCGGCGCAAGGGTACGCTGGAAGCGGATCGAACCCCAAATGATGAAAGGCATCGGGAGCATCGCCATCCATGCGACGTTGGGCGCGGTGTAGAAGAAGATGCCGCCGATGACGATGACGGTGGTGACAACCTGCCAGATGTCGTTGACGCCGACATTCAGGAAGAGTTCGAGTTGGTTGATGTCGTTGTTGAGCACGGAAAGCAAGCCGCCCGTGGAGCGGTCTTCAAAGTAGGCCAGTTTGAGATGCTGAACGTGGTCGTAGGTGTCGATGCGCAAATCGTGCTGGATGGTTTGGGCGAGGTTGCGCCAGGCGACCTGATAGAGGTACTGGAAGGTGGATTCAAAGACCCAGATGGCGACCGTGACGCCCGCAAGTGCGATGAGCTGGCTGCCGGTATCGACAATGCCGAATTTGGCGATCAGCGAATCCTGCTGCTGGACGACGACATCGACGGCGGCGCCGATCAACATGGGCGGGGCGAGATCGAAGATCTTGTTGAGTATCGAGTAAACGGAAGCAAGCACCATCGTGCGGCGGTGCGGGACGGCGTAGTTCCAGAGACGGGAGAGGGGGTGGGATTTTTGTTCAGACATAGGGGAGTATTGTACTGCGTTTCACCACAGAGAACACGGAGAGCACAGAGTTTTGTTATTCCGTTTTCACGTTGGCGGGTTAGAACGTTTTTGCGTTGAATTTGGGCTCTTCGTGGTTTAGAATAGAGGGGATTTCATTAAAAGATAATCATCAGGTGAAGCTAAAGGGTATTGAAATGAAAACTGAAGAGAAAATCAATGTTTTTATTAGCTCAAAATGTGGCGGAGAACGACTCAGCTTCAATAAATTAGTCGAAGAAAACAGCAATGACAAAAAAATCTTAGCAGAGAGGGCAAATAGAACTAACTATGATCTTGTGAGAAGGGCTCTTAAAGTTGCTTTAGAAAACACAGGTTTTATCAAAACTTATGTGTTTGAAGATGCCGCAGCTTCAACAGCGCCCGTAAGAGATGATTATCTTTATAAACTCGATAGAAGTGATATTTGTTTATTCCTGATTGATAACTTCGAAAGAGAAATTCCGCAAGGAGTTTTACTGGAATATGAACGTGCTCGCCAAAATAACAAAAAATCTATCTTCATATTTCTTAAACATCCAGATTATGAGAAAACGTTTCTTGAAAAGAAATTACAGCAAGAAGGTGAACGCTATCATGAAGTAAATGATATCCGAAACTTTATTGACCAAGGATACAAGTCAGTTATTGAAGATATTATTACAACTTATCAAAAATACTGTAGAGGGTATTTTGATTATGATGCAAAAATAATATCTTCTATTGATATTACAGAAGAAAGCTTTCCTTCAGAAACAGCCTACGTTGACAAACAAATTTTTAAGAATTTAGGAAAAACAAAAAATAAAATTCTAAGCTTGGTGCATCCCCCCTTCAAAGAAGATGTCCCAACTTCTGAATTGGATGAATTGAACGTAAGTATGCTGGAAGTTCTACTAGGAGAAAAGAAGTTTTTAGATTTTGACACAGAACTGTTGACAGATGCATTAGGAAATATTCAGAATCCTAAATTACATAAAATTGTCATCCAACGATGGGAGATAATTGGGCACATCTATAATGGAGATTTAGACACTGCATTAGCAACTATTGAAAACATTTACAATGAACACTCAGACGACCCTACAGTCCCCGAATGGATATTAGCCGATATCCTCATAGATTGGCGGAACCTGAAAGGTATAAGTGATCAAAGTAAGAACATTTACAGTTGGTCTGTTCAAGAAAAGATAAATCAGCAAGATTCAACAATTTATTTTCCTGTAATTGATAGGTTTAGCACAAACATAAATGATGATATCTGGGGCAGAAACTTCAAAATACTCACTGGCTCCAATATTTTATATAACTTCGAAAATCTCTTTGGCTATATATCAAACTACTTGCTAACAGCAATTTACTATGGATCATATACACACATAACTTTGACCTTAAAAGAAATACAAAAAGCTTTATTTGATTTAGTCCAGAAAGAAAACAATTTAGCAGACAAAACTCAACTGATAAGAATTAGTATTCTGCAAGGGAATGAGTCAAACTTCAGCAAGATAATGGACAAATATGGAAGTGCACTTTCTCGCAGCACATCAAAAGAGATATTTGAACTATACCGACTTGCAGAAACTAAGCCATTGAATTATCAAAAACTTGTATGGAAAGTAATTCTATTCAGAGAACTTGGATACTACCTTTCCAATGATGATTATGAGCCCATTTCAAATGAGATATTTTCTTTATCTCACAACTGGATAGATAAAGAAAACACAAGTATTTCACTCATTGAAAGATCTCTAAAAGCTCTAACACTAAATATCAGGAGATTATCGCAAGAAGATATTATTGTATTCCTAATAAAGATATTAGACAAAAAATATTATCGTTTTTTCGATACCGTGTTTGAAATACTAAAAAATGTAGATTATTCAAAATTGTCAGTGGAGATTGCAAAACACTTATTGTCTCGAATTCGTGTTACTTTAGACGAAAAAGAAAAGAAGCGAGATTACCTACACGTAGATCAAGCCCTTATTAAATTTAGAAAATACAGAGATGATTTTTCTGAAGAAATTGACGAAATCGTAAAAAAGCACTATCCGGTCACTTACGAAAACGACTACAACCTAGAAGTTTCTAAAGAGAAAAGAGATACCCATATTCAAAGGTTTATCGACAGCATAAAAGTTCGGAATAAGACACAAGGAAAAAATGGATTATATACTGGCTACGCAGATCGTCCTTTTCTTACAATAAAAAACATCATTGAAAGAGATAAAGTTTCAATATCAACGGAATTGCTTGATAAGCTACTTGAAACTATATTAGAGACTCTGTGTCTTGAAACACAAACTTATTCAACAAAAATTGATGCCGTTCAATTGCTTATAACCTTAAAAAAGCAAAAACTTAATTATAAGTATCGATGGAGTAAGTTCTATTCCGATTTTCAAAATAATTTTGAAGAAATGGAAAAAGCGAAATCGGGCTTCTTCATGCAAGAAAAGTCTCTATCTCTACGCCTAAATCTAATTATTGTTCGATGCATGTTTAGCAAAGACTGTTTACAAGAATTACTAGAAACACTTGCTGTCATTAGCAATTCTGATGAAAATGAAATAATCTCTTCTCTGGTAGCATTAAAAGATTTTCTTGAGATTGAAACAAATGATGCTTCTGAAAGTTCAATACTACCTATATCAGTACAATATATTTCATCCTTCTGTTTCCATAAAAGTCATGATGTACGGTTTCATACCGTACGGGCATTGTATTCACTAATCAAATCTCAATATACAGATTTTGTAATTGAAAGACTATCAAAAATGATGGATGACGACGACTATAAGGTAAGATGGGCTGTTTTAGATCAAGTTTTATTGATAAAGAAGCAAAACGAGCAAACCTATAATTATATGATTCAAAGGGCGAAAATTGATAATCATCATCTAGTCAGAAGAATGATATAAGAAGATGCCTGACACGAGATCACCCATCACCTCCATCGCCCCGTTTGATGTCGGTGCGGGCTAAAAGCCCTGCCTAAGTACACGGAAGCCCCACATGTTTTTTTTCATTCGTGTCATAGCAATGCGTCCATCCGCTCCAGAAAAAAATTATAAGGAATCTAATCTTGCCAAAGAACTCACTGCGGTGACTTTATTATTTCACTGCGGTCATTTCTTCAAAACACCGCAGTGAATTTTCTAATCAGTCTTGTCTCGTTTATAAAAACATGCTTATACGCTCCGCTCGAGGTACTGAAGAAAACGATCCGTGCTGCCGAGCCAAAGTCCGCTGAACCGGACTGAAAATCTGCGTAATCTCTAAAATCTGTGGATAATCAGATAAATTAGCGGTTAAACAAAAAAAGACTTCCGAAGCTTTGACAACCTCGGAAGTCTCGTTTTTAGATACACACAATTCTAGTGCTCGCCGTGTTCTTCCAACTCTTCCCAACCGGTAATCATCGTCTTGATATGGCTAAAAACCGTGTGTCCGGTGGTGGTCATGTAGACATGCACAATCACAAAGGTAAGCAAGAGGAATGCACCGACAGTATGCAGGGTGGCGACATTGTCAATAACGAAAAGCTTAATCCCCAAACGAGCGTAAAGATTCTCTTCAAGATATTCCCGATAAAGATACATCGTCCCGGTGATGCCCATAATCGGCAAAAAGATCAGCTTGAAATTAAGATAAGTGATTTTCTGCAAAGGATTTAAGCGCGAGATTTCCGTTTTCTTGTGGGGGTGCGGCTCGCCTTTCAAAATCCCTGACGTATAATATTTGATCTGGGCGATCAGCTCATCTTTATTAAATAAAGATTTATACTGCTTCCACTCGCCGGTGGTGATGTAGTAAAAAAACATCGCGAAGGCTTCGAGCACAAGGGCAACCCCTGCCACGTTGTGGATATTAACCGCTGTATCAAAACTGAGCAGTTGAATGCTCCCATGCACAACAAAGCCCGTGAACGCGAGCGTGAAGATCAAAATCGCTTGCGACCAATGCCAAAGACGAATGAACAAGGTATAGATTTTTGCTTTTCTCGTAATCATTTTAGACACCTTCTTTCTTCGTTTGCATTTTTCCACTGATAAAACGAGCCAGACCATGAACACCAACGCCCATAAGGGTAAGTAAAAGCGTCATCCAGCCAATTTTGTCGACCAATGGCGTTTCTGTAATACCGGGAATATAAACCCCTTCGATCCCGGCCAAAACACCTTGATCCCGCGTATGGCAGGCAGCACATTCCAAGGCATCTTCAGCGGGCGCAACCATATGGGCAATGGGCCAATACATCTCGGTTTCGATAAAATCATATTCCCCGCTATATTCATAACCGGAATACGCCATTCCGGCAGAGATAGCTTTATCCCATTCAAAATTCGTCCAATACGCCGTATCATCCTTGCCATAAACATGCGGGGTGACAAGGGTGTAGTTAACGGCATCATAAGGCTGCTTGCCGCGCATCACTTTGAAGGGCCAGATCCTACTATTCGGATCATCCGCGGATCCGTGAATTTGGTTCACCTGCAAAATTTCAGCATCCGGGGAAAAAGGCTTCATGTTTTGATAATCAACATTGCCATCGAACCAGTGATATTCAGGTTGGACATTTTCCTCCCAAATAAAATCCCCTTTCTGGGATAAATAAGTATGCCAACCGTTTTCATCTTCTTCAACAATTGGCTTGCCATCTTCATCCAAAATCCCGGCAGTTGACCAATCCCACCAGGTTTTGGTTGGGAAGCCGCCCCGTGCAAAAGTAGGGATATGACAGGTTTCGCAGGCAATCTTATCTATGTGTTGATTCAGAGTAACGGATTTTTCTACGCTGGTGGGATGCGGTGCTAATCCATGACAATTCTCACAAGTCAGGGAAGTTCGCCCCTGCCCCATAATTGTGATCCCGTCTTCATCTTTTGCCTCCAATTGATAGCGGCTACCTGGAATCGCATGAGCAACCGGTACATGGCAAGTTGAACAGGAGAAATTCAGTCCATCGGCATCCATGTGGACGTCAAGGTAGTGATCCGGGGAGATCAGAGATTCGTCCAGGTCACCGTGCTTGACCCCATTCCCGCCGCCGCCGTTAAAGTGACAAGCGCCGCACGTCTCACGGCTGGTGGCGCCAACATTCTGCGCAACAAAAGTCAGGTCAACATCTTCAAAAGGCGCGCCTGCACCATCCGGGATTTTCTTGTACGTGCTCGTGGTGTCGTGGCAAACGAGACAATCGACATTTTCTTCAGCCGTGAAATCGAAGCTCTCATCTTCCCAGCCATAACCGACATGGCAGCTTGTGCAGCGCGGCTCATTGGACTGGGTCGATTGGCAGAAATTGTTGATCACGTTTTTCTTCCCCAGGGCTTCGCCGGTCTGCGGATCGGTGTAGGCCCACGTCCAGTGCGGGGTTTCCATGATCTGCTTTGCCGCTTCGGTGTGGCAAGTCAGACAGGCGGCTGTCACATCAGGGCCTGTTGCAAAGTCCTGTTGAAGAATTTCAAACTTGGCGTGATCTGCCGTCGACGTGGGCAACTCTGGGGTATCGCCACCCTGTAACAATTCCCCGAATGAGTCAGCAGCTTTGGCATTTTGCTTAGCGGTAACTAATAATGCCAAAAAGAGAACTGTCAGGCTCAACAGAGCGACCAACAGAGTCTTTTTCTCTCTCATCTATTCTCTCTCCTTTGGTTTTGATTTTTGATTTATAGCAGCAGAAGCCGCCCTTATCAGCACATAAAATAGTGACTGCCCTAAAAAATTGGCCATTCGATGTCACCTTGATTCTTTAGGGCAGAAGCTGAAAATAATTAATCAACAACCTTTACATAAACAGTAAACGTTCGCGGTATTATACACCACTTTTTGTGACAATCAAGCCTTTTTTAAGCATTTTCAGAAAATAAAGCGAACTATACATTACATTCAAAATGCTCGTATGGAAACATCCCGATCCATCCCCAACGAAAATTGCTAGGCCTGCCCCCTATCCTACGCTTCCCTCAAGATAGGAGAAGGGAAAAGTTCTCCCCCCGCTTGTCGAGGGAGTTAGATCGGGTGGTTTGAACGTAATCCCCTCACGAGGCTTTTTATGCTTGCTATTCGTTGAATTCATCCCATTCGTGATTTACAATACCCCCATGACAACACTCCCCTCCCTCACCCCCATCTCGCCGCACGGCTCCTGCTATGTTTGTGGCGACATAAATCCGCATGGCATCGGGCTAACCTGGTACGCCCGTGAAGATGGCAGTATTTTCACCGAAGTGACACTAACCCTAAAGCAACAGGGCCCGGATGGATATATCCACGGCGGGGCCTCGGCTGCCATTCTCGATGAGATTATCGGCGTGGCGATCTGGCGCGCGGGCTATAATGTCGCTGTCGTGAATTTGGATATTCAATTCCGTCAAGCCATTCCTGTCGACAGCACCGTCACCGTCGAGGCGCGCATGACCGAAGAAAATGGACGTAAAATCTGCGGGACAGGCGAGATCCGCTTGCCGGATGGCTCAATCGCAGTCAGCGCGAAGGGTATCTACGTCGAAGCGCCGCACCTATTCGAGGAAAGCCGCTACAGAGATTAACAATCAGCCAAAAAGGGGTAGAATTTAAACACGAAGAGACACGAAGTTTTGCCTTTGTCTTTCTTCGTGACCGCCTGTACCCGAAAGGGTATCGTGTTCATATGTAGCACAATCAAAGGAAAAATCATGGTCACCCCTGCGTCTCTCCCCCAGCCCTTTCTGCCGCTTAATTCGCCCCATGCCACCCTCGAGACTGTCGGTGGGAAGGGCGCCAATCTCGCCCGCCTTGCGCGGGCTGGCTTCAATGTGCCGCACGGATTTCTGATCCCGACCGAGTCCTATCGTCAATTCGTAGCGGAACATAAACTGGATGCGGTCATCCGTGATGTCCTAAGAGGTTTGGACGTCAACACCCCCGCCGCCCTCCAAACAGCCTCACAAACGATACGCACTCAATTTGAACAGGCTCCCGTTTCACAGGCATTGGACACAGCCCTCTTCATCGCCTACGGCTGGATCGGCGCACCGCCCGTCGCCGTACGCTCCTCCGCCACCGCCGAAGATTTGCCCGATATGTCCTTCGCCGGTCAACAGGATACCTATCTCAACATCATCGGCGCCGATGCGCTTACAGACGCTGTGGTGGCCTGCTGGAGTTCGCTCTGGACAGCGCGCGCCATCGGCTACCGTGCCCGCAACGAAATTCCGCAGGAGGATGTCAGTCTCTCCGTCGTCGTGCAGGAGATGGTACAGGCCGATGTTTCGGGCGTCATGTTCACTGCCAATCCCCTCAGCGGCAAACGCGATGAGATCGTCATCGACGCCACCTTTGGCCTCGGCGAAGCCCTCGTCAGCGGGCAGGTGGAGCCGGATAATTATATTGTCGCAAGTGACAGTCACCTTAAAGGTGACTGTCACTTCGTTATAGAATCCAAAACCCTCGGTGCAAAAGCGACTGTCATTCGCAGCCAGCCAAAGGGCGGCACCACGACCGAGACCACCCCTTCGACAAAGCTCAGGGCAAGCGACCCAGTTGAAGTTAGGAGCGAAACGCAGGCGCTGCCCGACGAAGTCATCCTGCAACTCGCCGAACTCGGTCAGCAGATCCAATCCGAATATAATTTTCCGCAAGATATTGAATTTGCCTACAAAGCCCCCTCTCCAACCTCTCCCCCGAGGGGGGAGAGACTTCATCCCCTTCCCCCTGCGGGGGAAGGGCTAGGGAAGGGGAATCTCTACATCCTTCAATCCCGCCCCATTACGTCCCTTTTTCCACACCCCGCCAACCTGCCCGTCTCCCCGATCAAAGCCATGATCGGCTTACACGTCGTGCAGGGCGTCATTGAACCGCTTACCCCGCTTGGCTTACAGACCATGCAGAACATCCTGTCTGGAGGGGCGCTTGTTTTCAACAAAAAACTGACTTACGAAACACAAAATTTCCTTCACGAAGCCGGTGAACGCCTGTGGATTGATGTCACGTCCATCCTCAAACATCCTTTCGGCCATAAAGTCTACGCCACGGCCATCAAATCCATTGATCCTGTTGTTGGGCAGATTTTCGAAAGCCTGCTCAACGAACCTGCTTTCGCCCCCGTTCATCAACGCCCGAACCTGCGCGGCATCATCAACCTGATCAAATTCGCCATTCCCTTCTGGGGGCGCATCATCCGCTATTGGCGCAAGCCCGAAAATGGTGCGGCGCACTTCTTCAGCATCATCGACGAGACCGTCGCCAATTTCAGCCAACGCAGCCTTCCCACCGGCGATGTCTGGACGGATTTCAAAACCAACCTCGCTCTATGGAACGAAGCCCGCTACATATTCCCTAACACTGCCGTCCCCGTAGGTCTCAGCGCCGTCGTCGCTGGCATGGTGCCCTTCATGGGCATCCTGCAACGCTTCAGCAAAGAGGTCGGTGAGCCGCAGCTCTATCTCGAAATTTCGCGCGGGCTGCCCAATAACGTCACCACCGAAATGGATTTATTTCTCTGGGACACTGCTCAGGTGATTCAAGCCGACGAAGAATCTCGGCTGACCTTCGCCGAGACGCCCGCCCTTCAACTTGCCACCGCCTACCAAGAGGATGCCCTCCCCAGCATTGCCCAACAAGCCGTTACTGAGTTTTTATCCCGTTATGGGATGCGTGGTCTCGGCGAGATCGATCTTGGCCGTCCGCGTTGGCGTGAGGAGCCCTTACACATCATCCAAACTTTGCAAAGCTACCTGACCATCACCGATCCTGCTCTTGCCCCGAAAGTCGTTTTCAAAAAAGGCGCCGAAGCAGCAGATTTAGCGGCAAAAAAGTTAGAGCACAAAGTCCGCTCATTGAAAGGAGGCAGGTTCAAATCAGGCGTGGTGCGTTGGGCGGTCCGTCGCTATCGCCCACTAGCAGGACTACGCGAAGCGCCAAAATTCTTCGCCATCCAGATGATGGGTATCATCCGCAAGGGATTGCTGGAAAGTGGTGCAACCTTCGTCGAAATGGGTTTACTCGACAAAGCAGACGATCTCTTCTTTCTGGAAATTCAAGAGTTGGAAGCGATTGCCAAACAAAAGACAGTTTCAGCAGAACTGCGCGAGACGATCCGCTTGCGACGAGAAACACGGACACGCGAACTGCGTCGCAAACAACTGCCACGCGTGCTGCTCAGTGATGGACGCGCCTTCTTCGAGGGGCTGCGCGATGTGGATAACGAACACGGCATCTTTGGCGATCCGGTTTCGCCCGGCGCAGTTGAGGGCGTGGTGCGCGTGGTGCTGAACCCGCACGAGACAAATCTGGAAGTCGGCGAGATTTTGGTCTGTCCTGGCACCGACCCGGCCTGGACCCCACTCTTTCTCGCTGCTGGCGGCCTGGTAATGGAGGTTGGCGGGTTGATGACGCACGGCTCGGTTGTGGCACGTGAGTACGGCATTCCGGCTGTGGTCGGGGTGCACCAAGCAACGACACGACTAAAAACAGGGATGCGCATCCGCGTGGATGGCAGCAGTGGTGTAGTCGAAATTTTAGAAGAATAGGAATTCAATGATAAAAAGAGTCTTTTGGGCTACTTTGCTTTTAACTTTCAGCGTTACCGCATGTAGCAATGCAAACACAGCGCCCCCTGAGTTTGAATTCACCCTGGCACCAACACTTGTGATTGAAAACACCCCCGAAATCGTAGAAACGCCTCCGGCTTACCTGCCCCAAATTGGAGATAACAACCTTAACCGTGCCAATGCAATCATTAGCTCAGTCTATGTGCTTTTTAGCAACACAGACCCTAATGAAATACTTCTGCACATTAGCGGCTATCTGCCAACGCCCTGCCATGAGTTGCGCGTCTCAATCCCTGATCCTGACGAAAACGGAGATATTTTCGTCGAAGTCTACGCGCTAACAGAACCAAATCTGGAATGCGAGCAAGTTTTACGGGCTTATGATGTAAGTGTTAATTTGGGCACTTTCCCTGTAGGAAGTTATTGGGTTTGGGTAAACGGCGGAAAAGCCGGGAATTTCGATTTCTAACCTTAAACTAGCCACATGACATTTTTGTTTTTGAAGGTGGTTGAGTAGCTCGACGCGAAGCGAAGAGCATATCGAAACCACAAGTTTCGATTGTTTTTACCGTTTGTTGATTTCGATACGGCGAAAAGAATCACCTACTCAACCAACGAGCACCCTTATCAAGAAAAGCGTCATGTCGCTAGACCTTAAATGATGTAGAGAAGATCAGCAGTTAAAAGAAAAAGAGCCACCAAATACAGCATGGTGGCTCTTTTCGTGTGCAATCTTCTAGTGCTGCAAAATCTGTGAAAGGAAGAGCTTGGTGCGATCTTCCTGCGGATTGGTATAAATTTCTTCAGGCGAGCCTGTTTCCACAATTTGACCGGCATCGAAGAAGTAGAGCGTATCTGCCACAGAACGAGCAAAGCCCATTTCATGCGTGACCACGATCATGGTCATACCACTCTTGGCAAGCTCAATCATTACGTCGAGCACTTCTTTAATCATTTCGGGGTCGAGTGCGGAGGTTGGCTCATCAAAGAGCATGATCTTCGGTTTCATTGCCAGCGCACGCGCAATCGCTACACGCTGCTGCTGTCCACCTGAAAGTTGACCGGGGAATTTACCCGCCTGGTCAGGAATACCAACGCGCTCGAGCAATTCCATCGCCGTCTTTTCGGCTTCGGCCTTGTCTTCTTTGCGGACTTGCAGAGGCGCTAGCGTAACGTTCTGCAAAACGGTCAGATGCGGGAAGAGATTGAACTGCTGGAAGACCATCCCCGTTTCCTTGCGGATGGATTCGATATTTTTGATGTCGTGGGTCAGCTCAATGCCGTCCACAATGATCTGGCCACCCTGATGTTCTTCAAGGCGGTTGATCGTGCGAATAAAGGTCGATTTACCCGAGCCTGACGGCCCAAAGATAACAACCACTTCGCCTTTACGAACTTCCATATCTACGCCGCGTAAAGCATGAAAATCACCATACCATTTTTGAACGCCACGGCAAACAATAATCGGTTCCTGTTCTTCATAAATTGGTTTGTCGCTCATAATTTTTTCTCCTTTTAGCGTTCACCAACGCCTAAAGATGTTTCAAGTCGCTGGCTCGCATAGGATAAAGCATAGCTCAAGACCCAGAATAGGGCTGCGACGAAAATATAGACTTCTTTTGCGGTTCCGATATATTCGGGATTCCCCAAAACGGACTTGCCGATACCCAAGACATCAAAAAGGCTCAAGATCATCACGAGAGTCGTATCCTTCAGCAAACCGATGAATTGGCTGACCAAAATCGGGATTACGGCGCGCAAGGCTTGGGGCAGAATAATAAAGCTCATTGTGGTGAAGCCACTCAAACCAAGAGCGTGTGCGGCTTCATACTGTCCACGCGGGATCGACTGCAAGCCACCGCGCACGTTCTCTGCCATATATGCCGCGCTAAAGAGCGTAATCGCGACAAAGGCGCGAATCACACCCTCGACACGGATGCCAGCCGGAAGGAAGAGCGGCAGCATTAAATCCATCATAAAGAGGATCGTAATCAGCGGAACACCACGTACTATCTCGATGAATGTGATACAAATCCAGCTCACGATAGGCAGCTTGGACTGACGTCCCAAAGCAAGTGATACACCGATCGGGAAAGAGAAAATGATACCGATCACAGCCAGAAGGATCGTCAACATCAAACCGCCCCAAAGATCGGGGGGGACGACCGGCATAAAGCCTTCTTCAGCCGTAAAACCGCGAATGATGAGGATCCCAACCGGGAAGTAAAGCAGCAACGAGGCAATCGACCAGTTCTTTATCTTTGGATTGCTGCCACGCCCTAAGGCAAATCCCAGCAAGCCAAAGAGATCAAGCGCAAGGATCATCAAGCGGATATTGATCGTGAAGGGCAAAAGCGCCAGAAAAACCGGGATGGCCAATAAAACATAGGCCGTCTTTTCTTTTGTCTTGACCCAGGCAGCCCATGTAAAACCAATCACGGCCGCAAGCAAGTAAAGGACTGCCCATACACGCCAAAGTTCTTCAGCAGGGTAGCGCCCAACCATAAAGAGTTTCAGGTTATCAGCGACCACCTGCCAGCGTGCTTCACCAAATCCCCAAACCAACGCAGGTTTGAGCATGGCGTATGTTAGCCACATTGCCACAAGGGTCAGAATAGAATCCCAGAAAGAGCCAAAGAGATTTTTCCGCAACCACCCCAGGATGGTATATCGCTCGGTGGGGGGCGCAAGGACTTCAGATGTAGAAGTTGTCATGATTATCGCTCCACCAATTTGATTTTTTTGTTATACCAGTTCATGAATGCAGATGTCACCAAACTGCTGAAAAGATACAACCCCATCATCAAGGCAATCACTTCGACAGCACGCCCTGACTGATTGAGAGATGTACCCCCAACCGAGAACAAATCTGGATATCCGATTGCTACCGCCAAAGAAGTATTTTTCGTCAGGTTCAAATATTGGCTCGCCAAGGGCGGAACAATAACACGCATCGCCTGTGGGAAGATAACCAAACGCAAAGTCTGGAAACCGGTCAAACCTAAAGCCTTGGCAGCTTCGGTCTGCCCCTTTGAAACCGACATAATTCCTGCACGGACGATCTCGCCGATAAACGCTGCCGAGTAGATCACCAAGCCAGAAAGTAATGCCATGAACTCAGGAGAAAAAACATGTCCACCTGTAAAGTTCAAGCCTTTCAATTCAGGATAATCGGCAACCATGGGCGCTTGCGGTAAAACAAACCAGCCGAGCGCGGCAACAGCAAAAAAGGTGAGCGAACTCCAAAAAGTGGTTAGCGGCGGGCGACCTGTCTTCTCTCCAACTCGTTTAAGCTGCCATGCAACAACAAAAGCTGCAATCAGGCCAACAAGCAAAACAACGAGATAAGTTGACCAGGTCTCCGATGGGATGCCCCACGGAATAGCAATCCCTCGATTGCTCATAAAAACCGGCCCTAAAGAGATCGCTTCCTTCACGCGCGGCAAAGTGATAAAGACAGCACTGTACCAAAAAACCAACAAAACTAAAAGAGGAATATTGCGAAGAATTTCAAGATATATACTCGAAAGTTTTGCAATCAGGAAGTTGGTTGACAAGCGTGCTACGCCAAGAATAACCCCTAAAATCGTTGCAAAAAAGATACCTATGATGCTGACATAGACCGTATTCAGAATACCTACCAGTAATGCGCGTCCGTAGGTATCAGACCGAACATACTCGATCATACTTTCGCCAATATCAAATCCCGCTGTATTTTTCAAAAACTCGAAGCTGGGCGTCATACCCTGCGCGGCGAGAGCGGTGATCATATTATTGTATAAGTAGGCGAAGAGACTAACAACAAAAACGAGAAAGACGATCTGTCCTAAAACGCGTAAAATACGCTCATCTCGCCAAAAAGGAATTGCCTCTTCAGTACTATACTTGTTTTTTTCCATAAGTAAAACTCCCAAAGAGCGGCTGGGATAAAAGCTACGTCCCCGCCGAGACAAAAAGCCTCGGGTAAAAAACAAAGGCTGAGAAAGAACGAAATCGCTTTGCCCAGCCTTTACAAGACTTACAAAAGAGAGGGAAGGATACCCTTCCCTCTCCTTGATTCTAACGAAAGCTTAGCGCCAAGCGGGAGCGTAGAGCAAGCCACCGTTGGTGTAGAGGCTGTTCAGACCGCGGGGGATGTAGGTCAGAGTATCAGGACCAAGGTTGCGGTTGTAGATTTCTTCGTAGTTACCAACTTGAGCGACAATATTGTATGCCCAGTCAGCATCCAGACCGAGGAAGGAACCAAGTTCGCCTTCGGAGCCGAAGAATTTCTGTTCGGATGGGGCAACCGTGCTAGCCATCATCTCATCAACATTTGCAGAAGTAATGCCGTGCTCTTCTGCGAAGAAGGTGGCGAAGACTGTCCATTGAACAATATCAAACCATTGGTCGTCGCCGTGGCGAACAACTGGTCCAAGCGGTTCTTTGGAGATGGTTTCGTCCATGATGACGTGGTCTTCAGGAACGGTCAGAAGGGTGCGGCGGGAAACCAAACCGGATTTATCGGTGGTGTAGGCATCGCAGCGACCTTCTTCATAAGTGGTCCAGCCGGTTTCTACATCTTCGTAAACAACCGGTTCGTAGCTGATGCCACGGGCAGCCATTACGTCAGCCAAATTGGCTTCGGTTGTGGTACCGGTCTGAACACAAACCGTGCCGCCATCGAGGTCTTCGAGGGTTTCGATACCATCAGCTTTGCGGACGATGAAGCCTTGACCATCATAGAAGGTGGTAGCAACAAAGTTCGAGCCAAGGTCGGTGTCGCGGGAGAGGGTCCAGGTGGTGTTACGGATCAGAACGTCAATCTCACCACTCTGCAGAGCAGTGAAGCGCTCTTGGGAGCTAAGCGGACGAATTTCATAGGCTTCGGCGTCACCAAATACTGCTGCGGCAACTGCTTTGCAGAAATCGATATCAAAGCCGGCGTAATTGCCTTCGGTATCGAGGAAACCAAAACCAGGAACGCTGGCGTTACCACCACAGATTACGTGGCCGCGCTCAAGGACGGTTGCCAAAGTGTCGCCACCGGCTGCAGGAGCGGGGCCTTCGGTTTCACCGGGAGCCTCAGCAGCAGCTTCTTCAGCGGGGGCTTCAGCGGAAGCAGCTTCTTCAGCAGCAGGGGCTGCGGCTTCTTCAGCTGTCGGGGCGGCTCCGCCACCACAGGCAGCGAGAACCATGCTCAAAACGATCAAGAGAGCCAAAACAGGGAACAACTTACGAGACATATCTTACTCCTCCGAGAAAGTGGTTTACACAAACACGACCTGCTTATAAAGATTACAAACTCGGCAAAGCTTATAAAAAGTCTATGCAAAGCAGTAAAACTTTGTATTCCATTGTGTTCAGCAATCAGCAGGAAAGTTTTTGTGTAGAGAATATAATAGTCAATTATAGGGCAAAGACAAGCGAAAACACAACGCCATTCCATAAAAATTGTATAAAAGCTCATAAAACTTGCAGGAAAATCAAAGCAAGAGTATAACCACGCCATCACATTTTCATCATAGGAGAAAACCATGAAAATCCTATTGCTTGGCGTCGGGATGCAAGGAAAAGCCGCCCTCCAACATCTTGCCACCAGTCCTGAAGTCACCCAGATCATTGCAGCGGATGCAAATTATCAGGCCCTGCAAACCTACGTCAAAAGCCTAAGCAGCGCCAAGATCACCCCCATCGAACTGGATGTGCGGGATGAGGCTGCCGTTTCCGCCCAAATGAAAAAAGTGGATGCGGTCATCGTGCTTCTCCCACAAGGATTCCGCGTGCAGATACTCAAACTCGCCATCGAAAACGGGATTCACTTCATCGAGACATCCTACGCTCTGCCCGAGTACGCAGACTTGGGTCAACTTGCTGAGGCCAAAGGAATCACAATTCTGCCCGAATGTGGCCTCGACCCCGGTATCGACTTGGTACTGGCTGGACAAGCCATCCGCGACCTCGACGAGGTGCATGAACTACATGCCTACGGGACGGGTGTCCCCGAGCCAGAAGCGGCGGATAACCCGATCAACTACAAACTCTCGTGGACCTTCGCGGGCGTGCTCAGCGCCTATCAGCGTCCCGCGAAGATGCTCAAAGATGGGGCCGTGATCCACCTGACACCGAGCCAGATGTTCTCTCCCGAGAACATGCATCGGGTCACGCTCGATACGCTTGGTGATATGGAAGCCTACTACAACGGCGACGCCGTCAAATATCTGGATATCTTCGGCATCCGCGAGACAACAGTCAGCACCGGGCGTTATTCCCTGCGCTGGCCGGGACACGCTGCTTTCTGGAAGAAGATGGTCGATTTGGGCTTTTTGAGTGAAGAAGCGATCAATGTCGGCGGGCAGAAAATCTCTCCGCGCCAATTCGTCCATGACCTGATCGAGCCACAAATCCACTATGCCCCCGACGAACGCGATGTCGCCGGTATCCGCATTGATGTGCGCGGCCTGAAAGATGGGAAGTGCAAGCGCATCATCTATCAGATGATTGACCGCCGCGACCTTAAGACGGGATTGCTCGCCATGCAACGCACCGTCGGCTACACCGCCAGCATCGGCGCACAAATGGTCTTGCGCGGCGATGTGAGCAAGCGCGGTTTATTGAGCCCCACACGCGACATCCCTGTGGGCAAATTCATTAGCGAACTCGAAAAGTGCAATATCAACATCACGCGCGAAGAAATAGATTGTTAGTAAAACGAAAAGGCTGGTAGAAATTACCAGCCTTTTTAGTTACAACAACGAGACATGCAACACCCCCATCAGGTACGCTTCATGTCGCTTTCAACTAAACTTTTTCTAGAAAATCTAAAACCAATTGATTGAACTCTTGCGCATGGCATTGATGCGGAACATGCCCGCAATTCTCTATGCTAATTCCGCGCGCATTAGGGAGTAAATCCACTAATTTTGAAAATGAAGGCGGATGCAAAGTACGATCATGACGTCCCCATACGACCAAAGTCCGCTTGGTGACGCTATTCAGGTCTGGAGTTAGATCACCTAATGTGCGCGGCAGATTAAAAATACCGGCATCAGCACGTTTATAGTCCAATGCTGTCTGATTACGAATATCTTCAGAAAGCAAATAGCTGCTACTGCCTCCGCCAAAACTAAACTTCATACTGCTCAAATCGACCAAGGCGCGAAACATCCAATAAGGCGTACTTTCGATCAGACGCGTATTCAACAATTGATGCCGTGAGATAACTTGCATGGTTGGCGAAAGTTGATGGATGTCATAGAAAGGGTTGGTCAGCACCAACGCGCGAACCTGCTCTGGAGCACGCAGGGCATGCAATAATGCCAAATAGCTGCCCAAAGAGTGAGAGATCAGCACAGGTGGCTCGTCGAGAGCAAGACTCTCGATCCACTCGGCCATATGAGCATAAACTTCCTCAATATTGTAGTCATCGACATCTTCTGGCTTGTAGCTATCGCCGTGACCAAGCAGGTCGAAGGCATAGCTGGCATAGCCGGCTTCTGTCATCGCGGGGATAGCATCATCCCAATCATGGAGCGAGGCTGCCAAGCCATGGATCATGATAAGCGGCATCCCTTCCCCAGCCTGGACGTAATTCATTTTCTTTTCAAATGTCTGTGCGGTCTTAGTCTGGTATCTGCTGTTCATAACGCTTCATCAACTCACGGCGCAACACCTTTCCAATGAAAGTGCGCGGAAAATCATCCATAAAAATAACAAGACGCGGAACCAAAGTGGGCGGCAAACGCCGCTTGCAATAGGCCATGACCGCCTCTGTGGATGGGCGCTCACTCCCTGAAATCACAAAAGCAATTGGCTGTCCGGCCACTGCGACCACTGCCGCTTCTTTGATCTGGGGCACTTCGTAAAGCACCTCTTCCACATCACGCGGAAAAGCGGGCTTGCCGGGCTTTGCCGGATACCACATATCCGCCTTGCGGGCGACAATGCGGAAATAGCCGTCCGCGTCGCGTTGGGCGATGTCACCGGTCAGTAACCAACCATCGTCCATAAGCACTTTGCGCGTCGATTCTTCATCTTTCCAGTAGCCCATCATCACCTGCGGGCCACGTACCGCCAATTCGCCAATTTGCCCGTCTTCCACTTCCTTGCGGCCATGTAACAAATCCACTACGGCGGCTTCAGTCGATGGCAACGGAACACCAATGCTCCCCACTTTGCGCATTCCCCCAAGCGGATTGGCATGGGTCACGGGCGAAGCTTCGGTCAATCCGTAGCCTTCCACCAAACGTCCTTTGGTCAACTTCTCAAAAGCTTCCTGCACTTCCACCGGCAAGGGCGCAGAACCACTGATACATGCCTGAATCGACGAAACGCCAAATCGCCGCACGCCACGAAAACTATTGATCGCCACATACATACTCGGCACGCCGGGAAAGATCGTCGGCTTATAACGTTTGATCGCGGCCAGAATTTCATCAATCTTGAACTGCGCCTCGAGGATCAGCGTCGCACCGAAAGCAACGGGGACATTCAAAGCGGTCGTCAAGCCATAGCTGTGCGAGAAAGGAAGCGCACACAAAAAGCGTTCATTCCCTTCACGTGCATCCGGCATCCATTGGCGGGTTTGAAGCGCATTCGCCACCAGATTGCGGTGTGAAAGCATGACGCCCTTCGAGTCTGCCGTCGTGCCACCCGTATATTGGATAACCGCCATCTCTTCAGGTTTCACTTCCACAGCCGGAGAGTGATGGCTCTCACCCCTCAGCCAACGACCATATTCAAGCGCGCCGGGCAAGTTTTGGGCGCGGTTGCGCCAACGGGATATCCACTTTTTTGGCAGGGATAGATAATCGGCAGGATCCGTCAAGATAACAAAGGGAAGTTCGGATCGCTCCTGTACCTGGCTTGCCAGCCCCGTCCAAGGTTTTAACGTGACGAGGACGCTGGCTTCCACTTCCCGCACCTGACGGATGAGTGTCTCCGGCTCGGTAACCGGCGGAATGAAAACAGCGACCCCACCCGCCTTGAGCGTACCGTAAAAACCGACCACTACCTGCGGGATATTTGGCAGCAGCAAGACGACACGCGCTCCTTTGCCGATGCCCAAATTGAGCAATGCATTCGCAAATCGATTGACCTCGTGATTGAGCTGTCGATAGGTCATACGACTGCCCTGAAAACGGATCGCAATATTTTTCGGGAAACGCCGCACCGCCGAACGCAGCAGTTGATGCAATGGTACTTGCGGCAGGCCAATGGTATAGGGAACGCCGGATTCGTAATGCTGCAACCACGGGCGTTCGACACGTAATTTTTCGCGCCCATCTTTCTGCGCTTCAGGTGTCTCATCGCGCCAGGAACGCTGCATTTCGCCGCCCACGAAACGTTCGATGGCACGGTCAACCGCTTCGCGCCGTTCGAGCATCACCAGATGCCCAGACGAACCAATATCCGCTTCTTGTGCACCCACGATGGACTGGGTCACCTTTTCGAAAGCGGGGCGCTCAAAGAGCAGGTCGCGATGCCCGCGAATAACGAGCGTGGGGACTTCTATTTCACGGAACAAATCCCAACCACGCCAGATGGAGAGATTATTTAGATAATAGGGTTTGAGAGCATGAGGGGGCGCATGTAACCAACGACGGGTAAAAATATCGGCGATTCGCAGCATCCAGGTTGGGAGATGAAGTCCCAGACGAAAGAGCGGGTTGAGCTTGAACTCCCCAGCTGTAGCTGTCAAAATCAGCCCCTCGAGCCGTTCAGGATGACGATGGGCATATTCGCTGACAATCGCCCCACCAAAAGAATGTCCGGCAAGGACAAATTTACCTTCCACGCCGAGCACATCCAGGGCTGCTTCGAGATCCGCTTGCATCTCGTCCATGCTGTAGGATGAACGGGGTTTGTCCGAACGTCCATGCCCGCGCAAATCCAGAGAGATCACACGATTATCTCGCGAGAATTTGCGTATTTGGTAGATCCACTGCGTGGCTTTACCGCCAAAACCGTGAATGAAAACAAATGTGCGTTGGGGACGGTCAGGGGAAATATCAATCGCCGATAGCCGTACGAGTGGCTCGGTAGAAACACGTACTTCGCGCCGGTAAAGTTCGAGGTCTACATTCATGGACAGAGTTTACAAGATTTAGCAGGTAGAGTCAATTTTGTGCATATTTGCGCGAGGTATAATCAAACAAAAAGTCAGCCCCAAGTCATTTTCATCAAGTAGATTTTCGCTAGTAAACCAAATCTTTAGGATCTCTTTGAGAGGTAAATCATGTTCGATAAAACCGTAGAATCCATCCTGCAAGAAGCCATAGCGCGCGGCGAATTTGATAACCTAAGCAACAAGGGCAAGCCAATTGACCTGACTGATTATTTCAACACGCCCGAAGAAATACGTCTCGCTTCGTCGCTATTGAAAAGTTCCGGGGTTAAGCCACCCGAAGTGGATTTGCTACGCCAAATAGCGGAACTAAAAACTCAACTGGCAGACTGTCAAGATAGCGACCAGCAAGCCGAAATCCAGGAGCGTCTCCAGCTTTTGCAGATTGAATTCAATATTGCGATGGAACGCATCCAACAGCAGCGGCGAAAATAATCCCAAGCACATCATCTTAATGATGCTCTCCCCGTATCCCAACTCATGAAAAAACACATCATCGTCGTCCTGCTTTTCCTGCTGACAAGCTGCTCTTCTGACAGCACAACGGCAAATTCCGCCGTACGCGAGATCGCCACGACGCACAGGTATCGCATCCAACAACGGATCGTGCTCGAAAATCAGGGCACGAAAATGCCCGAAAAGCAGAATCTCTGGGTCGCGCTCATTCGCAGCATAGCGCCCTATCAGGAGGTGCACACACGCACGATCAGCCCCGACGCCTACAAACTGCTCACTGACGAATATGGCAATGAATATGCTGAGTTTGATTTCTCAACACACGCCCCGGGGACAGAGATCGCGGTCGAGATCGAGTACGAGATCACGGTAAACGAGATAGTTTATGCCTTGGGGACTTGTGAAGGTGAGCAACTTAGTGGATATACGCAAGCCGAGTTGCATATTGAAGCCAACAACCCTCAAGTTTTGGCGCTTTCACAAAAGCTATCTAATAACGCAAAAAATAATTGCGAGAGCGTGCGCGCATTTTATGACTATCTCGGCGACAATCTCGTCTATCGCTATAACCGCAATAACTGGGGCGCACAAGCCTCTCTCGGCGCAATGGGCGCCGATTGCAGTGAATACGCCTCGTTGATGATCGCCTTGAGTCGTGCAGAGGGCATCCCAGCGCGTTACTACGAAGGCTTACTTTTCTTGCAACAGAATACTGCCCAAATTGCTGAAACGGAACATGCCTGGCTGGATGTTTATCTCCCCGGCGCAGGTTGGGTGGCGATGGACCCGACAATGGGACGTCTCGCAAACGAACGCGACCTCTATTTTGCTCATTACACCCCAGACCATATCATCGTCACCGAGGGGCGCAACCCCTCCCCGCTACGAGGAGCAAGTTACCTGACCCATCTCTATTGGCCCGGCAACAGCACAAAGATCAAGGTTTCAGCACTAAACTGGCTCATCACCCCGCTCGATTGAAGTAATTTTAACGAAATACTTATTTGACTTTCAGAAATATTTGTGCCATACTGAAACGCATACAGACATGGTCTGTACTTAAATTGCAATCCCACTAGAAGAGGAGGTGGTGCCCATGAGTAATAGTAACAAACGTAGTGCGGCGGCATCCCTCCTCGATCTTCGATAAGGATGCCGTCGCACGCAAACAGAAAAGCCGTCCGAAGCTGGGCGGCTTTTCGCTTTAAATTCTCTCTGATCGAGACTACAAAAGTCTTGAAGACTTTTGTAGCCTACTGTTTTTTTATATCTCATCCCCAAAAGAGATGCCCAAATCTCTCGCGGTGCGGACACCTTCACCGTTCACATCCACGCGTTTGGGGACAGCCAGCGCCTCGGCAAGGCCGATATCGGTCACGATCCCATTTTGGAGTGAAACCATGCGCCCAAAACCGCCCGCAGCAGCGAGACGCGTTGCGGCCGCACCGTAACGAGTCGCCAGCCAGCGGTCAAAAGGCGTCGGCGTGCCACCACGCTGGATATGCCCCAACACGGTCACGCGCGTCTCCTGCTCAGTGTTCTGCTCAATATATTGCCCGACCAATTGCCCGATCCCGCCCAAACGCGGCACGTAGACTTCACTCCCCTGGCGGGAGAAAATCTGCTCACCATCCAGGGGTTTGGCGCCTTCAGAAACCGCCAGAATGCTAAAGTGACGCCCGCGCTCAACACGCCGCAAAATCTTCTTCACGATTGCATCATAATGAAAAGGAATTTCGGGGATCAAAATCACATCCGCCCCACCAGCCACACCCGAATGCAAGGCGATAAAACCGGCATCGCGCCCCATCAGTTCGAGTACCATCACCCGATGATGGGATTCTGCGGTCGTGTGTAACTTGTCTATCGCCTCGGTCGCTGTATCCAGCGCGGTATCAAACCCAAAGGTGACTTCGGTGCCGCCGACATCGTTGTCAATGGTCTTCGGCACACCGATCACAGGCACCCCCTTCTCAAAAAGCTCCATCCCGATCCGCAACGTGCCGTCGCCACCGAGCACGACCAGGGCATCCAGCTTTTCTTTTTTAATCGCGGCAACAACTTCATCTGAAACATCTTCGATGACGATTTTGCCATCGCGCTCAACTTCGCGCGCAAAGGGATTGCCGCGATTGGCCGTCCCCAAAATTGTGCCGCCACGCGGCAAAATACCACGCACTGCCTCGCGCCCCAACGGCATTCTGCCTGCCGGATTCAGAAAAGCATCATAGCCATCGCGGTAGCCAATCACTTCGCAACCGTAGCTGTTAATGGCCGTCTTAACGACCGCGCGGATAACCGCATTAAGCCCCGGGGCATCGCCGCCGCCAGTCAAAACACCGATCTTCTTCATCAGAACTCCTTACTCATTCAACTCGCTAGCTGTCTGATTCATTAAAGCCAGGATAGCAGAAACCGAACCGACCTGCGTATCATATCTGTAAATATACTCCAATCCGTCACCAAGCAAATAGCGCACCTGATGCCACGAAGCCAGTTGCGGCTGGATTTTTGCGCGATCAATCAGATCAACTGCCTGTCCCCATTGCGGATTGGATTTCTCAAAATCGGATAGTTCGCCAAGCGCAGAAATACGCAGGGGATAGAGACCGGTACTCTTCACCCATCGGGCTTGCTGCTGGGGCGCGAGCATCCATTTAACGAAAAGCCACGAGGCCAATGCTTCAGCATCTTCCGTTGCCAAAAGCGCATACGACGCCCCATAGGTCACCACGCTGCTGTCCGCATCACCCGGGAAGGGAATCACCTGCCATTCATCTTGACTGCCTGCTTCCGCAAAGGAGCGTATGATGTCGTTAAATTCTTCCATGCTGGCGGTGATAAAAAGCGCCGAACGCCCTGCAAATTGATCGTAGGGCGTGTCAGCCGTCGAGATCCAGGCACACTGCTCGTCGTAAAGCGTTTTTAGACTGCGGAAGGTGGTGATATTCTCCGAGCTAACAAATTGATACTCGCCATCATCAAGGGGGGTGCCGCCAAAGGCGTAAAGCCAAGCCAGGATAGAAATATCACTATGATCGACGATCCAGCCGCCTTTGCCATCATTCTCGGGAATATCATCCGAGCGCATAAATTGATTCGCGGCACAAGCCTGCTTACGGAATTCGTCATAACTCATTGGAGCAAGCGCAAAGCCCAACTCTTCACCCCAGGTTGCATTGTAGAGGATGAAGCGGGCGGTCCGTTGAGCGGGGAGGGCAAGCCAGGCATCGGGACGTTGATCCTGTTCGAGGAAAACGCTTGGGATGTCGGTCTGCTCGGCAACGGTCATGCCCCATTCAGGGTCGATGATGTAAGGGGTCAGGTCTTTAACGGAATCGTTTTCGTACCAAACCGAAATTTGCTCAGGCAGAGCTACGATCAAATCCGGGGACGTTTCGGCGAGAAAAGCTTCGTTCGCCGCGTTGAATAGCATGTTATAGCTGCCCTGATATGCCGCGTTGACTTTAATCCCCCACGGGTTTTCTTCGTTGAAGGCCGCGATCTGAATATCGAATAAGGCGGCTGGGGCACCGTACCAGCTATGCCAAACATCAACCTCGACGCCTTGGAGGTCCGCAGCGGTAATGTCGATCTGGCTGGCGTAGGTCGGCGTTGGGGAGATCTTTGGCTTGGGCGTGGATGTGGCAGGCGCAGCAGTCGGTGTTGCGGCAGGCGTGGAGGGCTGGCAAGCTGCCAAGAGGAGGATGAACAAAAGCAAGGAATATTTTTTAGCCATAAACCACCAAGGGGACTGGAATGAAGACAAGGATGAATATGATAAGGGCAAGCCAAGCGAGACGTTTCCGCTTCGGGTCTAGCTCTGTGATCTGATCGAGGGGTGTGGCGTGGTGCCTGCCGAGGAAATAAAGTAGAAATACCCAAAACCACCAACTTGGCGCTACAAAGCCCAGTAGGAAGAGGGCAGCAAATATAAAGTTCGCCACCCTATTTACTTTTTCACCAAACACTGAATAAAAGATATGACCGCCATCAAGGGTTCCGATCGGAATGAGATTCAAAGATGTAACAAGCAACCCCGCCCAGCCAGCCCAAGCGATATCATGCACTAACACATCAAGTCCGCCAAGGGGCGAGGGTTGAGCTGTGAAAAGATAACGAACCCAGTAAAGGAAAGCTGGCACATTACCATAGGAGACGGGCTCTGGCAGCCATTTGCCAAAAACGACATATTTGGAAAGTAGATAAATGATGGAATTGCCTTCGAGCATCCCAGAGCCGGAAAGAGGGGCAAGTTTAGAGAGCGATAAACCGTATAACAAAACAGGAATGGCAACCACAAAACCGGCAATTGGGCCGGCGATACCAATATCGAAGAGCACACGCTTATTCTTGGGGCGTTCCTTCATTTGAATGACCGCGCCTAGTGTGCCAAAAATACTTATGGGATATGGAAGAGGTAAGAAAAAAGGCAAAGTGACGTTCGTTTTGTGATAGCGCCCCATCAAATAATGCCCAAACTCATGAGCAAGCAGAATACTTAGAAAGCTAGCAGCAAAGGGCCAACCCCGCCCCAAATGGAAAAGGGCATCTTTTAATTTATATAGAAGTTGTAAAAAAGTATTTTCAGGAAAAGAAGAATTAAGTGCAGAGCTAGTAAGAAGCACACTCAACAAGGTAAGGATAAAGAAAATCAGGTTGCGGGAGGGTTTGTTCATGGCAGGCTGCGGCGCTTCGAGGACAAGGGTAATGACCTGTTCACCTTCGACCATGTCAAAAAGCGGAACCAAGCCATAGGTCGAGATCGTATCCGCAAGTTGATCGTAAGCGGCGGCAGAGTCATCGCCGAGCAGATGTCCCTGATAGCGGACGAGATATCCACGCCGCGTATCCCCAAGAGTGATGCTCTCGATCTTGAATATTTTTGCAACGTGACGGTGAAGGATTTCCGTGTCAGTTAGATTCATTTTTTGCACCAATATTTATAAGGCTGTACATGTTGAGATAAAAAAAGCGGACGGAAGACTACAGACCTTTGTCCATTGTCCCTCGTCCACTATTGCGGCTAGGCGGGAGTGCATGGGAGTCGAACCCACCACGGCCCGCAACGCGACCCGTCACCGATGTTGAAGACCGGGAAGCCCACCGGGACTTAACCACTCCCACACGCAAGGATAATCGAAGGTAGTAAAGGTTGCAAGGCTGGAACGGCAATTCCACATATGAATGAATTTGCGAGGCACCTTTACCGCCGAAGCAATCTTTTTGGAAGGATAAGGCCGCTTCGTCACAGAAGAACGCTCCTCGCGGAGTCATTATGTGACATTATTAAGCTGGAACTATTACTGAATATAATACGTCATCCTTATTAAGGAAAATCATTATGAGAACTCGCATATTCTTAATCATCATCATATTATCGCTCTGGCTATTATCATCGTGCGGAGGCGCTGCACCTACTGTCGAAGAGTCTGCTGCCGAGGAGCCTGCGGCGGCAGAACCAGCGGCTGAAGAACCGGCCGCTCCTGAAGAGAGCCCACCCAAACGCATAGACGAACTCTATGTGCTCGAAAGCGCTGTCTGGGAGAGCGATCTTATTCCTGTTTGCTGGGAAAACCCTGACGAAAGCAACCAGGCAGAAAGAGAATTTATCCAAGCCGCGATCGAGAAGACATGGGAGGCAGTTTCACTGGTTGATTTTATCGGCTGGGGAGAATGTAATCTTGAATCAAAGGGGATAAGGATTCAGATCAGCGATGAAAGCCCGCATACAAAGGGACTGGGATCAAAAATTGATGGTTTGGAAAATGGTATGGTTCTCAACATCACATTTAGCAATTGGGGCTGTGTGGATACCAGTGGTAATCGAATAGCATGTATCTTCCCATACGAAGATTACTCAAGAGAAGATTATATTCGCATCAGCGCCGTGCATGAATTCGGCCATGCGCTTAGTTTTGCGCATGAACAAAACAGAGCCGATACCCCATCCTGGTGCGATGCCCCGCAAGGTGCTGAAGGCACGCTGCCTATCGGCGGCTGGGATCTGGATTCGGTGATGAATTATTGCAATCCGCGTTGGTCGGGTGATGGGTATTTGAGTGAGATGGATATTGCGGGGGTTAAAATGGTTTATGGGATGGGAGCGATAAAGAAAGAAGCAAAAAAAATCTAATCTTCTTCAGGGACCCTATGTAAAAAAAACTTTCCTTGGCGTAGATACTCGCTTTGAAATTAGCGAAAAAATTATGGACTACAACCCACGGTTTCTACATCAACACTAGGAATCAATTCCATACGAACTTCAAACTCATACGGCTTCTCTTCGCCATTAGCATACTTAACAATGCCATCTCCTTTGCGCCATAAATATTTCCATGTGACGTGATAAACAACACTCTCCCCAGCAGAAGCCACAAAAAACAATTTAGTACTGCTATGAAATGTCTCTTTCTCATTAATCCCATATTTAGCTTCAATTTTCTGCTTAATAAAACGTATATCTATTTCTGTTATGCCAGTTGCATCAACAATAATAACATGCTCCCCACCGTGCGCCACTTCTCTTTCAAATTCTATCGGGCTACTACCAGCACAATTATTTAAAGGAATATCTTGCTGATAATCTACAGAATACTCAACATCCTTCTCCATTGGCCCACCTACTTTAGGGAATTTCGACCGAGTAATGAATATCACCACACATAAGACAATAACGACAGGGCCAGATATAACAATAGCCCATCCTGCAGCACTTTGACCTCTTTCTGAAAACATGCCTATCCCTTCTTACTGTAATGCTTTCGTCCACCAGAAATGTTCAATCCCTGACTGGATATTTTCAATCAGCGTCCAGCGCACCTCTTGCTCAACCTTGAGGGTATCAAGGTCGACAACGAATAAACACCCTTTTCCACAATACAGCCCTGTACTGGTATTATCCATCACCTTACCAGCTACAGCGATACGGAGCGGATCAACACCCTCTGGAGACCAACTGACCTGGGTGATCTCATCAAAAAAGCCAAGATCAATATTTGGCCGATATGCCTGGGCAAGATCAAGACGAGGTTCTCCTGCATCTGTATTCTCGGATAGACTATAGATCCGCATGAGTTTTTCAAATGAATCTTTATCTGCACCCACAATCACAAGTTGGGACCCATCACTGCTCACATCCAGATCATATATCTCACTAAAATCAACAGACTGTATCCGTTTCGTTTGATAAATTACTGGCTTATTATCAGAGGAATACCCAACCCAAGCCTCATAGATATTTATCTCACCAGCAACGCTGATCGCAACCACGAAACGCCCCTTATTTCGATTCGCCTCTATATCTAACAACCTAACCCAGTCAAAAGCTAGAATTTCTGGCAATTCATTAGTGAAATTAGCTGGATCGAGAGCAATTACATCAAGCTTGCCGTCCAACAATGCATATGAGCTGCTACTGAAAAGATGAATACTTTTACGGTCAGGGGTAACCTGATAGGCCCAAAGACCAAATTGCCCATCCAGAGACCAGCGAATACGTGAAGTTTCGAATAGTTCTCTATTCAGATAGTTTTCAAGACGAGCAGGGGCAACCGGCTTATATCCATCAGGACCAGCTTCTAAGACTGCATACCAAATATATGGACCATCTGATGTTTTACACGAGGTATTCATCTGAGACATGAAACCATCCCCTTGTTCAATAAAGCGTAAAAAAGGCCAATCCACGGAAAGACATTCAGTCCCATTTGGCCCGCTTGGAAAATTGAACGTTTCATTATTCCCGTTTAGGTAGCCGACTGAATAATTACCCACTTCACCTATTGGTCGGGAATAAATTAAAAAGCTAACTGGATCCCAATTTTGAGCGGCGAAAACCGAGGCAATAGGAGGCGCTTCTTGGGTTGCTCTTGCAGCTTGCTCTGTTGCTACTGCTTCTTGCGCTTGCTGTGTTGCTGTTGCTTGCGCTTGCTGCGTTGCTACTGCTTGTGCTTGCTGTATTGCTGTTGCTTGTGCTTGTTGTGCCTGCTCCACTAATTGTGCTTGCTGTGTCTGTGTAGCCCTAATGCGCTCATCCCTGTTATTTACCTGCGTTATAAGACTTGAGATAAGTAGAGAAATCATCGCCATGACAGCAACAAAGTACAATAAGACTTTCTTATTTTCAAAATAATTGCCAGATCCTTCTATATCTTGTTTCTTTATTTGTGTTTCGGGCTTAGAAGGCTTTCTAGTCTCTTTCTTTAGATATTTCGACAATTTATCCTTCAATGCCAAGGGTAACAAATCTAATGAAACAAGCCTGGCATTCTTCACTTCTTCCTGATCTTCATAAATTAAAGAACCCAAAGAATTATTTTGTAGGAGAAAAACACCAACAGCAAGAAAAAAATAATCTGGAGCTTGAGAGATGTAAGAAAGACTGAAAGCTGAACAAACTTTGCGAGAAATTGATTCACCCAATTTAGAACGAGCTGGGTAATCCGCCAAGAGAGTGACTAGACTTCGCCAAGCTTCTTCCTCTAAGGGCATCTCCCGCATCCATGAATTAGCGAAAGATGGGGCAGCATTCTTTTCGGCACTCTGTCTCCAATGTAATAAATCAAAAAATCGTATCCGCAAATTTTCAAAGTATTTCTTCAAGCTATCATTAGGCTTTCTATCATCCGACAATTCAGCAGAAGCATTAGCATTGCTATGAGAACCTGCATGAATATGTTTTTTTGTCTCTTCCACCCAAAACAAAAAACTTGAAAACTGGTGGTTTCGAGGTAGCCCACGAATCTTGCTAACAATAGAGACGATTTTTTTTATTGTGCGTTCAGAAGCAGGAAGATTTAGATACTCGACCATCAGGCTTTCGTACTCACGAAGAGCATGAGGGGCATGATGATCCGGGAAAGTTGCATGACTAGCGGGAGCTGAAGCGTGTTTTTCAGGCTTTATAGGAGGGGCAATCCATTTGTTTTTCTCTGCGAGTTCATAAATATCGCTTGCCCACGCCCGATACTCTGAATAGTTCTGAATATCTCGCAAAGCACGAACATCTTCATCACTTAGATAATTTTCACCCCTATTTCTTTTCTCCAATTTATTTCCTAAGACAAAAAGAAATAAATCCGAGCGATGCAAATTTGCTTCTAATTGTCCCCAAATACTATCAGGGCCTGGATGCAGTTCTCCTATAAGCATCGAAACTTCTTTATGCTGCCCAAGATTAGAGATGCTGTTTTTATATAATTCGTATTGCGCTCCAATATCCATCTCTTCATCAAGCCACAAACCCTGAAAAAGCATCCATTCCACAATATCAAAGGGAATACTCCTACTGCTTTTCAGACGCTTTGCGACAAAGCCGCTAAGCATTTTTTGTGTTTCTTGGTATCTGGTTGAAGCTTGAACAGGTAGAAAAAGACGAATAGCGTGCCAAATATCGTCATCTCGCAGGATATCGCCATCTTCATCATCCAGATATTCATCAGAAAATATTTTTTGTAAATCACTAATGTTTTCATTGCGTACAATATCACTGAAGACATCTTCTTTTCTCGGGACAAAGAGACTGCCACCATGATATTCATGCTCCCAAACTTCTCGAATATCAGCTACATTTATTTTAAACAGGTTTAAATTAGCACTATTGTATAGGACACCAATACTCAATGAAAGCAAACGATGACGATCAATTTCCACTACTCTATACTTATAACCGTCAAATAATTTCTTCTGTAACCGAGAAACATCTGCGCCCAACTCAATCTGAGACCCCTTTATTCGAATAGGAGAATCGTCTTTTTGAACCCATTTTTGAAATTCGATAAATATCTTATACGAATTAATTTTCTTCTCATATGTTTCTAATAATCTTGTTAGGTAAAGAAGTACAAGTCCAATCAAATGTTCCGAAGTGCTATTTATTCTTCCAAGAAAACCGATAAACTTGTCATAAAGATCTTCTTCTTGGAACTTCCCTTCATTCAGGATATCTACAATCCAAGCTTCTATTATCCCGTCACCAAGGGATGTCTCCCTCACTAAGGCGGGTGTATCGTATAAAAAGAAGATGATATTCCTTTTATCCCCCCAATTTCCCTTCTCCCATGCAGCTTGAAAAAGATCAACTAATTCTTCAATAGACAAATCCGAAAACTCAGAATCTGCAAGAAAAATTTCTAGCCATTCCTTCAAATTTTTTTTATCACCGTTCATTAGTACACCTGATAGTTTTTTAGGGATATTTCTTTTTTAGCATCTCTAAAAAAGTCTTGTATGCAGAAAAACTCTTTTTAAGAGTTTTTTTACGAAAAAGGAGTCTAAAAAATCTTGGGTGATGGATAATTTCACGAAAAACACTTATAAGTTTATCAAGACTCTCTAAAGGCATTTGCTCCGTTCGCTTATGAAATTCTTTTTTCGGCATAGAAATCCAATAACGAAGGCTTAGATTCACGTGTTCTCTCTTCACTGCGAGAAAATGATTAAAGCCATCAAGCCCATATTCTTTAACCGCCTCTCTCAGCTCAGTTGCAACCAAATCTTCATGCAAGGGTGCTCCAAGCTCAATTTCCATTTTTACAAATTTTTGTAAAGCATAAAAATAATCGCTATGAGAAAACTCCGCATATGCATTTTTTTCTAAATCAGCAACCTTTATTCTCACACTGTTTTCCTTACCAATATGAGTTGGATAGGGAACACTATCTTCATCAGCTTCTGAAAGAAACTGGATTTGAGGCGGGGTTCCAATCGGATTACTAATATAATCCAAAGCAAAAGAAACCCATCCATATCCAGGGTATACCATCCGTTGAATAATATCTAAGAGTAGCAAACGCTTGTCTAAAGAGCTAAAGCCTTCATTATAAACAACTCTGAGCTGGATTTTCTTACTTTTATCTTCTTTTTGCATATCAAGCAATCTAAGAAGGGGGGCAACCACCGAAAGATATAGATGATCTTCATAGAATAAATTTGTATTGCGATAGAGGCCTTCAAGCTTATTATCCTTAATATAATTATTCAACGCTTTTGGACCAACTTGGCCTTTAATTCTGTCAAAATCATCTAGGGCAAAGGGAGTATTAGTATCGTTTTTTTTGTTGCTAACGTGCAACAAGGAAAGAAACCCCTCCTTTCTATTTGCAAGAATATCTACCAATATGGCCGGAGCTAAGTGAATAAAATGAACCTGATAAAAAAGACGCATCATTTTCTTTGATGAGCCCTCATCCTCACGACGCGCCTGAACCTGAGCAAAAAAATACCCGTCCTGATAAGGAAGAAAAGCCACAGAAACCTGTTTTTTTCTCGCATCCTCATACTGGAAGGGCGTTGTTCGGCTACGAGGAATATTCAACGCATCTCTTAAAGTTTTTGAACGCTTAGGCATATCTACCGTATAAGCAAGATCAAAAAAATCGCTTGTACGGTCTGGCTCAAAGTATTTTCCATATTCCAAAAAAGGTAGTTCAATTTCACCTTGGTCGATCATCTGCGGCCTTGTTCTCCAAGTTGTGCATATCGTAATATATCATCATATGATTTGTAATATTTTATACGGTCTGACCTAAAAGGTAACTTCCACAAGAATTGCTCCAATTTATTACCATGCTGCCCGATCTGTTCAAGCCGATTTCGCTCAGTTTTTTCTAATAACCAAAAAAAGGGCTTCTCAACTCCCTCAGGCTTCCATTGTGAGATTTCGCCAATGGAGCCATCAGGAGCAAGATTAGGCCTTCTATTTTGCTCACGCGAATCATACAGATAGCCACAGGCAGATGTTGCAAACAATCTAGCGTCATGACCATATGTTTTCAATGATTTCACCATATCTAAAATCACATCGCTTTCAACTTTTCCAAGCTGACCTATCAAATAGCTTTCCACATCTTCATCAGCTGCATTCTGAATATCCAATATCCCAAGCTGGTCGACTTTTGTAAGGCAAAAAGCGATATTATACTTTCGATCACTATAAAAAATTCTATCCTGGACAAAACGATCTAACTTTTCGCTTAAATCTAGAGTGCTTTCTCGATTTGAATCTAATACAACAATAATATTGGATGACTTAGTCACTATATCTTGTGCTGCATCAATCTTCTTTCGATCCTCTTTTGACATTTTATTTACTTTTTCTCCCCCTTCTCCAACAAGAAAGTTTTTCCGAGTATCGTCAGGCACTATCATTTGGCCTTGGTTATCCATGACTCTGATAGTATGAAAATGAGAGTTAACTCTATGCAACAACGAAGAGGAAAATGATGCATCAGATGGCATCATTTGTTTACGAAACAAAATAGTTTTTGATTGAATATCTTGTGTAGGAGAAGGAAATTCTGCTTCATCAGCGTTACGACCAATATCTTTGTCTCCAGCGGAAATTGTTATACGAAAATCACGTCCTCCTAATCCGCGCCTTAAATCATCATTGAGCATCTTAACACGTTTCATAAACGCATATAATAACCAAGACTTTCCTGCAGATTGCGGTCCCCAGAGAGCGATCTGGGGGGTATGAATATCTTTTTTTTCGTGTACGGGTTCCACTGATCTTCTCCAAACTACTCCGATAATTCTCCAATAAGAATATAATCAACAACACCTTCAACACCCGAGTGAACAAAGCCTAGCTTCGTAGAAGAATATTGGTGCTGCGTATCAGTAAATTGAGCTGCAACTAGCTTCCGTCCATTATAAGTGGGCAATAGAATGAACTGAGATGTTTCCTGATCGAATTCGCCCTCTAAGGTTATAAACGTCGGAGCACTACTCCGACATTCAGAATAAGCAGAATTCGCTAATCCAAACTTTTGCGTCCCATCAACAGATTCAACATATTCGTAATTGCAACTTTCTCGATAAAAACGAATTTCAACATAAGTATTTTCTTTTGAAGCGGGTGAGATACGAAAACCCACATAACTTCCGCCAGATAACGATTCCTTTTGTAACGACGTCCAAAGTTCCCAATGCTCAGGCAAAAGTATATTGTTCAAACTCAAGCGCTCATATGTGGCCTTGCCCCCATCGATCGAATCTAATACTAATTGAGCGGACCAGTCTTGTTCCGATGAGGTCACAGAAATTCTGCCTTCATTGGTATCCTGCCAATCTGCCGATATTGTCGAAAAGGTTTCATCTAATATCGACTTTTCTATTTCGTCATCAGATATTTCGCTCAACGAGCCAATAGGTATATCACTGCAATCGCCACTTGCCACTAGATCTGGTTCATAAACCCAACCTTCTGGTGCATTTGCAGTTTTTCGAGATGCAAGCCACCAAGGCTCGCCATCTATCTGGAAATAAATCTTGATGCCGGAATTAGGAAAAACTAATATATTTTGAGGTGTGTCTGCCAGACTTGGTTGACCGTACAAAATCTCACTAGCGATTCTCCCGTCACAAGAATGCAGTGCCGTCGCTGTAGGTGAGGGTGTAATAGAAGGGGTGACTGTTGGTGTAAATGTGCTCGTTGGGGTCAGCGTCAAAGTTGGGGTCAGCGTCAAAGTTGGGGTCCAAGATGCCTCCACTTCGGCAGTCAAAGTGTTGGATTGCTCTGTCTGAACCACATAGGTAGCAACATCTTTTGCGTATGCTAACTCTTTACTTTTTAAAGACAAAGGTATTATCGCGATTCCAGATAATATAATCATTAATAACCCTGTCACAAGTCGTATGCGTGCTTTCATATTTTTTAGTATCCTAAATCACTAATTTTCATGATCATCCATAAATAAACACCAAACAAAGATCCTCCAAATGCTAGAAACGCTATAACTAAATGCTTCACAAGCAGCCTAAATTCATCGTATTCTTCAGAATAAACATAACCTATGCTATGTTCTTGAGCATGGCACTCTGAACATTCCATCCCAACCTCTTTGCCGAGATTACCACACAACATACATCCAAAATCAATATCTGAATTCATTCTACACCTCTTGGCATTTTATTAGTATTAACGCTTACTACGTGCTTTCATTCGGCTAATGCTTGCATAAGGAATGTATTGCTCTTCCCTTCTAGAGCAAACATCAATCCCGTCTTTTTTTACGATTTTCTGAAATAGAAGGTGATTAGTCAAATTACTAATTCGGGCACGCTCAATGATATCAAAAGCCCAAAAGAAGGGGGCTTCAACACCCGCGGGCTCCCATTGTGCCAAATCTGCTATTTGTCCAGTAGCTTGATCAAAATTAGCATCATTATTTCCATCATATCCACAAGACGAAATAAAAAAATAACCGACTTTATATCCAAAAGATTCTAAATCAGAAATTTTATCAGAAATCAAATCCGCCCTATTTCTTCCTCCAAATGCTTCAATCACTTCACAGAACTTCTGTTTTCTTTCTTTATCTTCTTTATCATTTTCTAACCAAGCTAAACGAAGCCCATCGTATTTATCAATCTTTGGGAGGCAAACGGCAAGATATCGCTTATCATCTAAAGAAAACCCATCATCATATTCTAACTCTCGGAGAGTATCAATAAACCCTGTAAGGCCATCGATAAAATCTCTGAAATCTTCTTTTTTTTCTATTACATCTAAGTCAACCAATAGCAATAATATATCCGCACGAGCTGCCTTTGATAATGAAATGTAGTCTTGTTCACTTCGCAAGTTTTGACCAGTTTTATCTATATTAGTCAACGGCATCTGATTTTGACCACGATCATCAACTACTAATAATTCATGGACGTGAGTGTTTACTTCTTCCCGTAAACCAGAAATCTGAGTATTACCGACAGAATTATTGTCCTTTTTAAGCTTTTTCCGAAATAAATATCGCATTTCTTCAATCCCTTGAGTACCTGTTACAGGTGGACCACCTTCACTCCTTATGTCTTTATTTGTAGCAATATCAATAAGGTCAAACACGAAACGATGTCCCGTATCGTTAATGCTATACATGGCTATCTTTTTTAAAAACGCATGTAACAGCCATGTTTTTCCTGAATTAGAAGGTCCCCACAGCGCTATATGCTTCCGTAATGTTTTTTCTTCGTTTAGATTTTGTTTCTTTTCACGAAACATCTCTAATGTTTTATAAAAATATTCAATAGCCTTGGGAATCAATTTAAATGGCCTTCTTCTAAAAAAAAGGATTCTTTCATCAAATTCTTCCCACTCAGATTGATATACCCACCCAAGAGGCAAGTTACCTAACTTCCTGTAACCAGCCTTACACCACTTGCATTGAGCGTCTATAGAAGGAATAAAATCATATCCACATAAGGGACATTTAGTCAGATCATCTTCAACCATGAAATCACATCCTGCTTATCTAAATAAAATATCCGGCCAAACACGCAATATGCCGAAGAAAACCCAAATGTATAATACAGAAAGCGTAATGTAAGCTACAGGTTTAGAGTTTCTGGCAATATTCCAAACTATAGCAACTAATATTGCTATGTTTATAAAAAAACCAACAATAACACCTAAAATATCTCCCAATATAACGATAAAGAAGTGTGGAATAATTCCTAATAATATTTCCGTAAAATCCCCCAAGCAAACTAAAAGCATTAAAGGTGGTGCATGTCTCCTATCGTACGATGCTCTACAGAATTTCCCTCGTTCTGCTTCAGGCTCAAGAATTCTTTGGAGGAAATTACGTTCGGGTTGAAAAGATATTTTGCTTATGGTCTCGTCCGTAATATCAACGCGTAATATTTTTCCGTCATAAGTAATATAGTCAACATCTCTACCGGCTAAGCGCAATCCATCTGCGGAAACTAATATCCGTGCTACCAGAGGACGATTATTTAACCAAATTTCTATATTTTCATTTTCCAAATCAAGCTTATAAATTTTTGCTTCTCGACCATCTTCCCAATTCCCGTTCACGATCGCAACATACAAAAAATGCTCATCGAAATTTTCGTTCAGCCCCTCATACTCATAACCAAAATCTCCTACAGGGGTATGTACACTTGGATCGAATTCACCTTCGACTCCATCTGATGTTATTTTAAAATTTACTGGAATAAAGGGAGGATGATATGTATACGCACCAACGCCCGCCAAAGGCAAAAACAAAAAAGGAATCAATAAAACAAATGGAAACAAATTTGTTCTATTCATTGCATACCACACCCTTTCAATGATTTAACTAAAGACTAATAACTTTGTCCCAAAATAGCATCATGTGCAAAAAGCACCCTGTTTCACGCTATCCCCAGGCATTGATAAAATACTACACGAAAAGTATATCATCCGGTCAAATTATTTTCATCACTTAGATTTAGTAAAAAGTCACAAAAACAAATATTCCATTTTTACATTCCTCCAACACTCAGCGAGTAAAATCAGGGGCAGAAAACTCACAGGAGGCACTATGTCTGACTCTCAATCATTTAACTTTAAAGCCGAAACCAAACAACTACTCAATATCCTGATCCACTCGCTCTACAAGGACAAGGAAGTCTTTTTGCGCGAGCTGCTCTCGAACGCATCCGATGCGCTCAATCGCTTCCGCTTCGAGATGCTCACCAACCAGAATGTGCTTGACCCCGAAGCGGAGTTAAAAATCCACATCACCGTCGACAAAGACGAACGTATGCTCACCATTCAGGATACCGGCATCGGGATGACCAAGGACGAGATCATCGAGAATCTCGGCACCATCGCCCAATCCGGTGCGCGGAATTTCATCGAAGCCACGCGCGACAGTGAAGTGGATATCGCTACCGTGATCGGTCAGTTCGGCGTTGGGTTTTATTCCGTTTTCATGGCCGCCGAGTGGGTACGGGTCACCTCCCGATCTTATAAACCGCGCGCCAAAGCTGTGACCTGGTACGCGACAGGCGAAGATTCTTTCGATGTCAGTCCCGCCGAGAAAACTGATCGTGGCACGAAGATCGAGATCAAACTCAAGGAAGATTCCGCCGAATTCGCGGACGAGAACACCATCCGCAACGTCATTAAAAAGCACTCCGACTATATCGGTTTCCCGATCTATATTGGCGACAGCGAAACCCAGGCCAACCAACAAACTTCACTCTGGCGCAGTGCGCGCAACGAGATCACCGACGAGCAGTACAATGACTTCTACCGTCAAATGACGATGGAGTTCGAAGAGCCGCTCCTGCGCATCCACGCCGTGACGGATGCGCCCGTGCAACTCTACGCTCTGCTCTACATCCCCGCCAAAGGCGAACGCGGCATGTTCTCGCTGCGCAAGGAAGACGGTCTCAAACTCTACTCACGCAATATCCTGATCGACGAATATAACAAAGATCTGTTGCCGGAATATCTGCGCTTTGTGCAGGGTGTAGTCGACTCGGAAGACTTGCCGCTGAACGTCTCGCGTGAAACCGTTCAGGCAAGCGGATTTATGCCCAAGCTGCGCAAGATCGTCACTGGACAAGTTATGCGCGAGCTGGATAACCTTGCCAAGAAGGACGCCGAAAAATACAACGCCTTCTGGGAAGAGTTCGGTCTCTACCTGAAACAGGGCATCGCTGCCGAGCCAATGAGTACCGAAAAAGTCCAGCCGCTGCTGCGCTTTAAGACCAACCAGAAACCGGAAGAGTGGTCTTCACTGGATGAATATATCGAACGCATGCAGGAAGAACAAAAAGAGATTTACTACATCGTCGGCGACGATCCAAAATCCGTACTGCACAGCCCGCATCTTGATTACTTCCAGTCGCAGGGCACGGAAGTGTTGCTGCTGACCGATCCGCTGGATTCGTTCATGCTGATGGGTTTGAATAAGTACAAAGAGTACGAGTTGAAAAACGTCGCGCAGGCAGATGTCGAGACAACGGAAGCAGGTGAAAAGGAGAGCGAAACGGAGAAAATCGCTGAAGATGATTTCTCAACGCTGATCGAATCCTTCAAAGAGACTCTCGGCGAGCGCGTCACCGACGTGCGTGCCAGCAAACGCCTTTCGCAGTCCGTTGCCCGCCTGGTTGACCCCGATGATAGCCTAAACCCGGAAATGCAGCGCGTTTACCGCTACCTCGGCAAGGATTACGAAGTCCCGAAGAAAATTCTGGAGCTGAACCCCTCGCACGCCATCCTGAAAAGCTTACTCGGCAAAGATGCCGACCTGCAAAACGAGATCATCGAGCAGATATTCGACAACGCCCTGCTCGTCGAAGGCTTGCACCCCGACCCCGCGAGTATGGCCGCACGCATCCAAAAATTAATGGAGTTGGCACTTTCAAAATAATGTAACTTTTGGTGCTAAAATGACTCTAAGATATAGAGTCTTTTATTAATTATCAAAAGGAGAACCAAAATGAAAAAGAATATAGGTAGTACCGACCGCAGCATCCGCTTTGTTGTAGCAGCGATTTTGGCTGTGCTTTATTTCACCGCTTTACCCAATATTTGGGTACTCGTCATCGCTGTTGTTATGGCAGTTACCGCCGCACTGAACTTCTGCCCGCTTTACCTGCCCTTCAAAATCAAAACGAAATAGTTTTTCCGTTTTATCAAAAAAGCGTGGATTTGAACATCCACGCTTTTTGCTTTAATCCAAATATTCGCAATTTACAAATTCAACATATCACCCAGAGTCTTCACAAAATACGCCAACTCAGCTTCTGTGTTATAGCCCTGCACGGATAAGCGCAAAAAAGATTGCCCATCAAACTGCGTATACGGAATTTCAATACGATATTCATCATAAAGACGCTCTTTCAGAGCTGGACCGTCCACGCCTTTGGGGAGCGGCAGAGCGACCATTTGCCCGAGCCATTCTTCGGGATTGGCGCAGATGGGCGGGATCCCGGTCAAATCGCTGACTTCCTGCCGAACAGCAAGTACCAATTCCCGACAGCGCGTACGCACCTGATCCCAGGCTTGTTCCCGTTGAAAATCAATTGCTGCCGGTACCGAAAGGAATGCCGCCAAATCGCGCGTCCCCTGCCATTCGTGATAATCAAGGAAGGTGTTGCCGCTCCCATATCCCGGCTCAGAGTCATATCCCCAACTGATGATAAGCGGATCAAGCCACTGCTGCACATCACGACGTGCATACAAAAAGGCCGCACCTTTTGGCGCCATCAGCCATTTGTGCGCGGCTCCGGTATAGATGTCTGCATCCAGTGCAGTGAGATCAAGGGGGATATGTGCAGGTGCATGCGCCCCATCGACGATGCAAAGAATGCCCGCTTCGCGCGCACGTTTGCAAATCTCGGCAACAGGGAAGATCAGCCCTGTATTGCTGGTGATATGACTCAAAAAGATGATCTTGGTCTGCGGCGTGACCCCGGCCCAGAAATTTTCAATAAAATCGGCATGGCTGCTGACGGGCAAGGGAATATGCCGCTGAATATATTTGGCGCCCTTCTTCTGACTGTAATAGCGCCAGGTGCGATCCATCGCACCGTACTCGTGATCGGTGGTCAAAATCTCGTCGCCAGGTTGAAGGTCAAGACTGCGCACGACCATATTAATGGCCGTGGTCGGGTTCGGGAAGTAGACCACATCCTGCGCGGCACAATTCAGATACGCAGCCAACTTCTCGCGTGCTTCGGCGAGCAAAGGAATAGCTCGCCTGCCAAGGAATTCAACAGGCCGACGCTCCAGTTCAAGCTGCCATGCCTGATAGGTATCGAAAACAGGCTTCGGACATGCGCCAAAAGAGCCGTGATTGAGAAAGGTGATATCGGGATCAAGAAGGAAGTGTTTTTTCATGCCGCTATTTTACATCTCTTTATTCCTGATAAGCCAATTCTCGTTCGGGTAATGCAACGGGTAATTCTCGTCTGTGCAGGGCTTGGGCAATGATGTAATCGACCATCAGGGCGGGGATATTAACGCCTGTGGTTTCAATGCTGTTGCGGAACTCCATCGTATGGTTAACTTCGTTGACGGTGAAGCCATCTTCGGTTTCGAAAAGATCAACTGCCAGCAAGCCACCGCCCATCGCTTCGGCCGTGCGGCGGCAGATCTCGCTCAGCTCAGGAGTAAGGGGGCAATTGGTTGCCACACCACCACGCGCGGTGTTTGTGATCCAATTTTCGGAGGCGCGGTAGATGGCAGCGACCGGTTCACCAGCGATCACAAAGGCGCGGATATCGCGTCCGGGCTTGTTGATATATTCCTGTGCGTAAAAGACCTGGTGATTGACACCCAATGAGGCCTTATGCTCGATCACCGCTTCTGCCATTTCGGGGCTGTCGACGCGAGCAAGCAAGCGTCCCCATGAGCCGACAACGGGCTTGAGTACACAGGGATAGCCAAGTTCGTTGGTCGCAGCGAGAGCGGCATCCTTGTCGAAGGCCATCAGCACGCGCGGAGTGGCGATACCTTCACGAACAAGAATTTGGCTGGTGATGTACTTGTCACCGCAGCGTTCGGCAACGAGGGAAGGGTTCACGACCGGGATACCGTGCGCTTCGAAGATGCGAGAGACGTAGAGCCCACGCGAGTGCGAAATTGAACGTTCGAAGAGAACGTCCACATCGGTGGGTAGTTGGGCGATGTCGAAATACTGATTCCCGTCGTTAATGCGAATCACTTCCACATCCGGGCGTGACTCGAGTTCCGCTAAAAGTAACTTTTCTTCAACACGCAGGCGAGAGTAAAGAAATCCAATACGATTCATGATCTATTTTCCTTTCTGAAAACAAAAAACACGCCCTCCGGCAGCGGAGAGCGTGTTTGGATAAATAAAGTGATGCGCTAAAGCGCTATTTTATGAATTCACTTAACCCAAAATGCCCACAAATCCAGCTACCAAAGGTGCGGATGCGGGCTTGTGTTTAGCTTTAGCCTTATAAGAGAAGGGTAAAAAGTTGGAATTCATTGGCGCGATTTTACCATTTGGATGGGATTTGTCAATAAATTAGTATAAAAATTGAGTAAAGCTTTATTCGGCTTCTTTGGCGACGTAAAGCGGGCTATCCTGAATGAGGAGCATGAGCTCATCCCAGAAATCATTCACATCGGAATAGGGATAGACACGGCGCAATTCGCTGCGCGCTGTTTTAAGATCGCCAGAGTAGATATGTGCCAAGACCAGCGGCAAAACGCCACACTTGGTCGTCTCGTCCGTTTCACCGTACTCGCCCGGGGCAGCAATTTCGGCTTTTTCGGCGTGGCTCAAAATATCGTCGACATATGCTTCGGGAAATTGCGGGCTGGCAGGCAAATAAAGTTCTGCAACCGGATCGTAAGCAAGGATAACTTTAGCAAAGGGTGAGCCCGCATAGGCACAATATTGATAAGCAAGGGTATCATCGTAGGTGACGAACTCTTGAATACCATCATCATCCAGGTCTTCAAACTGACCACCTGCGTTTGATTCAGGTTTTTGCAAGATTAATTTCGGTTGCTCGCCAAGGCTGTAGACCTGTGTACCAAAACAGCAATGTGCTCCGCCTGTATAGGTTTCAATCATAGCTTCGGGGAAGCCATCGCCATTGACGTCGGTGCCTGTCAGTGGTTCGATGGCAGATGCCTGATCGATACGAATGCTGGTAATACCGTTGGCTTCAATCATCAGGATGTCTTCAAATCCATAGGCGCTGTCAGGGTTACGCCAAAAACGAATGCCATATTTGTCGATGAGCACTTCCTCGGCGAGTTGGTAGGCAGCGCCCGGGGAAACTGCCGGCGGCGCGAGAACTTGCTCTTCTTCGAGGACATCTTCAGGATTGAATTCAGGCGTGGCGGTTGGCGAAGGGGTTGCGGTATAAGATAACTCTGTCAACGCGACGATGATAGTCTGCGTCGCGGGGATATCGGGGGTAATGGTAGCTGTCGCAGTCGGAGGCAATGTCTCGGTAGCGGTAGCAGGCGGCGGGGTCGGGGTCGGCACGGGAACGACCAATCCGCAAGCAAGCGTGAAAAGGGCAAGAAAGGGCAAAATTCGGCGAGCCGTCATCATCGTCGGCCTCCTTGCCACCATTTGAATGTTTTCAATGAAGAGCCGCCTAAAAATTCACGAGCCAGGGAGTTATCGGGAACAAAATCAACATCCAGCGGCAGGAACCACTCCAAAAAGGCGAGCAGACGCTTGGCTTCAATATATTCGGGCGTGCCGTGCGGCACCTGAAGCAGGAGCGGTTCGGCAAAGGCTTTCATCGCGGAAAGCTCGTAGACCAGCGCAGAGTTGAACATAATGTCTGCATTTTCCTGATAAGGGTAAATATGACGTTTCTCACCGCGCCGCACCGATTCCCAACGTGAGATAGTGTCCTGCGCGCTGTAGCCGCGCTCACGCGCATCCCGCACGATGCGTCGCAGGAGGCGCGTATCGGTCGTCGAGACACGGTTATGACGATCCAAATTAAGCTGCGTCAGGGCTGAGATATAAATGCGGAAAGACTGCGCCTGCAACGCAAAAGGAATCAGACGCGGATTCATACCGTGAATACCTTCTAAAATAATGAGTTGTCCATCACCAAGCTGCACTTCTTCCCCAGCTTCGCTAACGCCCGTCTTGAAATTATATTTCGGCATCTGCACGCGTTCGCCGCGCGTCATTTTTTGCAAGTCTTCTGCCAGACGCGATAAATTCAGGGCTTCGATAGTCTCAAAATCGTATTCACCATTTTCATCACGTGGATTTTTATCGCGATTAACAAAATAATTATCCAACTCCAGCGGGAAAGGTGAAATCCCCAATGCCAGCAATTGGACAGTCAGACGACGCGAAAAGGTAGTCTTGCCCGATGAAGAAGGGCCTGAGATCAAAATCAGACGCAATTCATCACGCTTCGCCGCAATCTGGCGTGCAATATCGGCAATATATTGTTCATGCAACGCTTCAGAAACCAGCACAATCTCCTGCCCGCGCTCCTCAGCAATCGCATTATTCAGTGCGCCCACATTTTCAATTCCCAAACGTGTCAGCCAATTGCCATAACGCCGAAACGTTTCCAGCAATTGAGATGTCGTCGTCATCGGCAGCAACTCGCCAGGCATGTGGCGGCGCGGAAAACGCAGCACAAACCCGCCATTGCAGTCCTGCAAATCGAACCAGCGCAAGTAGCCCGTCGAAGGCACCATATAGCCATGATGGTAATCCATGTGGTCGCCAATGCGATACAGGGTTAGATAATTTTTCTTGCGATGCCTGAGCAGATTGACCTTGTCGGTCTGTCCCAAATTCTCAAAATGCCGGGTTGCTTCGTCGAGCGGAATCTCCTCGCGCAGGAAGGGAAGGTCGTCCGTGACCTCGGCTTGCATCCGCTGATTGAGCATCCACAGCTCCTCGGTCGTGAGCGGCTCACGACCTTCCACCTGACAGTAATAGCCCCCCGAACTTACAGAGTGATCAATCGTCAGCGTCGCATCCGGGAAAAGCTGCTGAAAAGCAAATTCCAGCAAAAAGGTTAGCGAACGCCGGTAAACGCGTGCCCCATCCGCAGAATTCATCGTGACGGGACGCAAGCTTGCTTCCATCTGGATCGCGTAATTAAGCTCACGCAGATCACCATTGACTATCACCGCTACAACCGGATTTTTATCTTCAGTTTCCACTGCCGCCAAAAACTCGCCTGCACTCGCACCGCGCCGTCCCGACAAAATGCGGCCATCTGAGAGATGGACTTCCACCGTCGGGCGGAGTTCACTTAACTTGAAATCATTATTTTTGTTCATATTTTTATTACGCTTTCTTCATTCGTTTGCATCTTCCCCCCTATTTTATAGTGCAAAGCTATACTTGTGCCAATAATTTTTCCGGCTTCTGGGCATAACTCTCCAGAGAGAGTTCTTCACGCGTCATTGCCTGCAAAGTTTCATTTAAAAGTTGATTCACCAGCGTCGGAACACCGGCTTTTTTGCCAGCACGTACCACCGCCCCATTCAGGTAGTCCACTTCCGATTTTCCACGTCCCGAATGCAAATCGATATGGAAGGAGGGCATCTTCCCGCCACGCCCGCCCCCCAGCTTTTGCGCCGCCAGTGGACGCAACCAGAGCGGCCCCTTTGCAGCAAGCGCCAACGCCTTGACTGGAGTACCCGGCAGATTTACTACACGAATTTTCTGTGCATCCATGACAGCAAGCGCTTCGCGCAGCATACGCATCTCAAATTCATAAAGATCATCGCGTGCAAAAAGCTCTGATGGGGGCATATCCAAAATTGCGGAGGTCGCGTTCCCAACCAAATTAGTGAGCATTTTCGACCATTTCATATCTACTGCCCGGGGATAAAGGCGTGCATTCAAAAAGGCATCGTTCATGGCCTTGCTCAACCGTCTGGAAATCTCGTGCTCATCGGCAATACCGATCCCGCGCAGCTTTTCGAGCACAATATCGCCCGCATCGCGCCGTCCCACAGCGGACGTAACAGTCCCGGCAATTACCATCTCGGGACCAAGGACAGCGGCTATCGTTTGCTCATTCGTGACGCCATTTTGCAGACAAAGTACAGGCGGCATCTTCTCAGCGAACTGCGCCATCTCTGCAAGAGCGCTCTCGGTATCATAGGATTTAAGTGCAAAAAGGGCTACGTCAAAGGGCCCGTAGACAAGTGCACTCTCAAGGGAATCGGCAAAAATTAAATCGGCGGGCGGGATCAGATCCGTGTCGAGGGTCTTGCGCCGCGCATCTAGAGTCAGATCAAGCCGAAGTCCACGTGTGCGCAGCGCTTCCGCTACATCCGGGCGCTCCAGAAAGACAACTTCGTGTCCCGCCAAGGCCAGACTTCCACCAATATAGGTTCCTATCGCCCCAGCCCCAAAAGACAGGATTTTTAAAGAATCATTACTCATTTTCTATCCAGTGATTTTGATCGTTCAACCCCTCAATATACCAGCGATGCGCGTCCGCAAAGTAGACAACAGTCGCAAAAGCGGTATTCCCAAAACGGAATTGGGGGCCCTGATAATTGGCATGTGGGCCCACGCCAACAATCGCTTTCATCATCTGATTAAGCAAACCGCCATGTGAAACGACCAAATAACGCCCTGGCTCACGCGAAAGCAATTGCTTCAACGCTTGCCCCGCGCGCAGAAAAAGCTCCCAATCGCCTTCGCCGCTTTCGGCAAAATCAGCATAAGGATTGCGAAAACGGGGCTGCGGGAAGCGCTTATTTCCCTCATCATGTTTCAAGCCGGTCACAACGCCGTTGTGACGTTCCATCCAAATGGGGTCAAACTCAATCGGCATCTCAAGCGCAGCAGCGATGGTTTCAGCCGTTTCGCGGGTACGACTAAGCGGGCTGGCAAGGATATAGTCAAAAACGCGTTTCTCGGCTTGCCAACGCGAAACGAGCGCTTGTACTTGTGCATGCCCGCGTTCTGTGAGGGGGAAGTCGCCCTGCCCCTGATAATATCCCTCTGCATTACCAACGGACTCGGCATGACGCAGGAAGATGATTTCGTATTTGTTTTTTCTCGACATAAGCAAGTATTTTACCGCAGAGATTGGGCAATTAAGCAGAAGTTTCCCATCATTTGCAAGATGGGAAACTTTATTGTCTCCATTTTGGATGCAAAAAACGGATCAGAGCGCGATCCCGTGCTTGTCGGACAGTATCTGAAGGGTACGCTGCATTTCGGCAGTTTTCCGCTCATGATCCCAGCCCAAATAGGATGCCGCTATTTCGTTCAATTCCTTCAAGAGCGGGTATGTCAACAACCCCAGTTTGGCGATATGTGTACGTCGAAAAACCAGATCGTCTAGGTGGATCACCTTTTCGCGCGTTACCAAAAAGCCGATCTCGCGTTCACTATAACTTGGCAAACCCTCCAAAGGCTTGTCATCTCCTTCAGAAATGAAGAGAGCAACATCCTGAGAGCGCGTTCCATAGCGATCATAGAGCTCTGTCAAACGTTCCATGTCAACATTCGTCCAGGCGGAGATGCCGTCCAATTGCTGGCGGCGCTCTGCCTGACGACGTTCATAATTACGTCCGCCGCCGATAGCGAGTTCCTTGGTATCACGCGTACGTGGTATTTCGAGAAAGTTCAACGCTTTATCGGTCACTTCTTCAGCGAAAGCACGGAAGGACGTCCATTTACCGCCAACCAGTGAGTAAACCGGGTAATTCTGTCCTGTCCAGACACCGCTGAGCACCTGAATGCTGTGGTCACGCGAGATTTGCCCGGTCGTCTTTGCACCGCTAAACTCGAGCGGGCGCACGCCAGAGAATTGATAAACAATCTCTTCTTTTTTTACTTCGATATCGGGGAAAACGACTTTAACCATGCCAAGGAAGTAAGCGATCTCTTCGGGCGTACAGCGTGCTTCATCGGGGTTTTCATTAGGTAAATCGGACGTGCCGATCAGCACCTTGTCGTAAAGCGGGTAGATCAGGACGATACGCCCATCGTTGTTTTCAAAGAAGAACTCATTATTGCCAATCGCTGTACGCAGTTCTGGGTTATCGAGAACCAAATGGGAACCTTTGGTCCCGCCAATGAAACGGGTAGACAAGCCCAAGGTCACGTTTGCTTCGTCGATCCACGGGCCTGCGGCATTGATAACCAACTTCGGACGAACATCAAGGAATTCGCCAGTCAACTCATCCTTCAAGGTGACAAAATTCAACTTACCACCATCCACACTGACGTAATTCAGCGCACGCGCATTCGATTGGTCTGCTTCCGTGTCGAGGAGCATTTCTGTGGCGAGACGTTCCGGTTCCAGAATCGCACCATCGTAGTAAGTCGCCGCATATCGAATAGCGGAATTTAGCGCGGAAAAACGCTTAAGGGTCTTTTTGCGCCCTTCAAAGCGATGCATGGGGACGGTCTTCTGCTTACGGGTGAAGGCATCGTAAAAGATCAGGCCGATCTTAATCACCAATGCGCCGCGTTCAGCAGGGCGATCTAAGAGATTAAAAAATTTAAGCGGTGCATTCAAGAGGCCAGAAAACACTTTAAAAACAGGAATCGTGGTTGGGAGCGGGTGCACAAGATGTGGCGCGTTCAATAACATGCGATTGCGCTCCTGCACGGCTTCGCGCACAAGACGAAACTCACCATTTTCAAGGTAGCGAATACCACCATGCGCCATATGTGAGGAGGCAGCACTCGCCCCCGAAACAAAATCAGCGCGATCAATAATGAGCACATTTGCCCCGTTGATGCCTAGATCGCGGAATGTGGCAATCCCATTCACGCCAGCGCCAATAATGAGCACATCCAAATCAGGTGACTGCTTAAGCGAAGCCAAGATTTCAGAGCGTTTCATAAATTACTTCCCAATGAATGATCCAATAAGATTAGCTTGAATTGTACCGTATCTGGGCAAAGAAATTAAGCATCGTTATTGCTCTTAAGATATAATGCGGTAGGTCAAAAATTATGATGAAAACAAAACTTTTTCTACTTTTCAGTGTGCCAATTCTCGCAGCCCTGCTTGTGGGGCTTTCTTTTTCTGCGCAAGCTGCCGAATCGCCGCAAGGGATTGGTCAATATCAGACACCCACCGCCGAGCCGGATGGACGCATCATCTATACCGTGGGAGATGGTGACAACTGTGTTCGCATCTCTTTGCTAAACGGCATTACCGAAAATCAATTGCGCGCCATGAACCCGGAACTCGACGAGACCTGTACGGTCGTCGTTGGACAGCGCCTTGTCATCGGCGTTGGCGGACCTGCTGCTGAACCAACCGTCACCCCCGGCGGCCCGACACCTGTTCCCACGCAAGCGGAACCGACACCAACGCCTCTTGGTGGAACAACCGAGATTTGCGTACTGCTCTTCGATGATGTCAACGGTAACGCGATCCGCGAAGAGTTGGAATTGGGCTTGGCAGGCGGCGCGATTAGTGTGACCAACGCCTTGGGAGGCTACTCACAAACCCGCGACTCAATTAGCGAGATTGATCTCGATACGCTTGAGCCTGCTTTTATCTGCTTTGGTGCCCCCCCTGCCGGACAGGAAGAAGTCCCCGAAGGTGAGAAACTCCCTGAAGGTAAATATACCGTCAGTGCAGCAATTCCCGATGGCTTCAATCCGACCAGCTCTCTCAGCTACGAAGTGGATGTCCAAGCCGGGGAACGAGCCTTTGTCAGATTTGGAGCACAATCACAAGACTCGACCATTGTTGATCCAGAAGCTGCTAGTGATGGAAACAACTCCGGTTTGCTTGGTATTTTTGGGGGATTACTCCTGTTGAGCGGCGGTGGCCTGGCATGGTATGCCATGCGTACGCAGAAGTCATCATCTGGTATGAAATATCGCTAGTGTCAGTTTTTTCAACGAATTTCAAAAAGAGCCAGGTTTATTTCTGGCTCTTTTTCTTTCAGCTTAAATAGTTTTTTTACAGCTTACAAACGAATTAGAGTTATATTAGACCTGCCTTACGAGGCTTGACTTTCATTATTCACGTTGCGTACAATGAATTTACCATCACAAACTATGCAACGTAAAAAATATACAGGTATCAAATGGAATATAGAGATTATTATCAAATTTTAGGGGTTGAGCGAAAAGCCAGTCAGGATGAGATTAAAAGAGCGTACCGAAAGTTGGCGATGCAATATCACCCTGACCGTAACCCAGACGACAAAAAAGCCGAAGACAAATTCAAAGAAGCTAATGAAGCCTATCAGGTTTTAAGCGATCCGAAGAAACGCGCGCGTTACGATCAACTTGGGTCATCCTATTCACAGTGGGAGCAGCGCGGCGCGCCCGGCGACTTCAACTGGAATGACTGGTTTGGTGGCGCAGGCGCCCCGGGCGGCGGTACACGCGTCCAGTACGATGATCTTTTCGGAGGCAGAGGTAGCGGTCAGGGAGGCTTCTCGGATTTCTTCGAGGCACTCTTTGGCGGCATGGGCGGCATGAATGCTCGGGGAACGGGAGCAAGCCCAGGATCACGAGCGCAGCCGCAGCGCTATGAACAATCTGTCAGTATCAGCCTGGAAGAGGCCTATCAGGGCACTATCCGCATTTTGGAGAGTAATGGTCGCCGTGTGCAGGTGAAGATACCGGCTGGCGCAAAGACAGGCACCAAAGTGCGCGTTCGTGGCGAGGCCCCCGGCGGCGGCGATCTTTATCTCAAAGTTGATGTGAAAAAGAATCCGCGCTTTGAGCGTAAAAGCAACAACCTGCACACAGAGGCAAATATTGATGTCTTCACCGCACTTTTAGGCGGCGAAGCAAAAGTACAAACCTTAGATGGCAATATCTCACTCTCGATTCCGGCTGGCACACAGCCAGAGCAGGTTTTCCGCCTGAGTGGGCGTGGCATGCCCAATTTACGCAGTCCCCAAAGCAAAGGCGATTTATATGTACGCATCAAGGTAAAAATACCGAAAAACTTGAGCGACAAACAAAAAGAAATGCTAAAAAAAATAGCAGAAGATAAATAAATTCTCGGAGTAATGATGAAACGAATATTGGTAGTTTTAACTGTATTAACTTTAGCGACCCTGGCTTGTCAGGCAACTGCTTTAACTGCGCCAACCGCTGCTCCCTCTGTCCAAGAGACGAACACAACCGCGCCTAATATTTATGTCCCTGAGCCGAGCTTTGAAGACGGCAGCCTGATGGCATTATACGAACGCAGTTTACCCGGTGTCGTCGCCCTACGTGTGACGACTGCGGAAGGCGGCGGCGTTGGCTCCGGCTTTGTTTTCGACAATAATGGCAATATCGTCACTAATTTTCATGTTGTTGAAGGTGCAACCGAAGTAGAAGTGGATTTCTCGTCAGGCTACAAAACCTATGGCACTGTGATCGGCACAGATCTTGATTCAGATTTGGCTGTCGTCAACGTGGATGCGCCTGCCGATCTACTCACCCCCTTGCCTCTCGGTGATTCAGCGCAACTTCACGTAGGCCAAACAGTGATCGCCATTGGGAATCCCTTTGGCTTGAGCGGTACAATGACCACAGGCATCGTCTCCGCACTTGGACGTACACTTGATTCCCTTAACGACGCCCCTTCGGGCGGTTACTTCACAGCCGGAGACATCATTCAAACCGACGCCGCTATCAACCCCGGCAACTCCGGCGGGCCACTCTTCAACATCAGCGGCGAGGTGATTGGCATCAATCGCGCTATTCGAACAACCAGCACCTCCGCAACCGGTGACCCTCTCAACTCCGGGATCGGCTTCGCGATTTCCATCAACATCGTCAAACGCGTCGTGCCTGCACTGATTGAATACGGCGTTTACGACTATCCTTACATGGGCATCTCATCTATCAGCGACCTAAGCCTGCAAAGCATTGATGCACTTGGCTTGCAGCGTCAAACTGGTGCCTATGTCACCAGTGTCTCACCCGGAAGCCCGGCAGAAGAGGCCGGCGTGCAAGGAGCGGATGGAACCGGCACTGTGCCAACTGGCGGCGATCTAATTATTGGCATCGACGGCATCGAAGTACAACAGTTTGATACCCTGCTGCAATACCTCATCAATAACAAAGCCCCTGGCGACACCGTTGTCCTAACCGTGTTGCGTGGAGACAGTGAAGTTGAACTTGAAATGGTCTTAGGCAAACGCCCCTAGTTCATATTTCCCTAGAGAAAGGAGCATCATCCAACCCTGCACGTTATTCGTTTATAAGTCATCGCAAAAAACGCGATGAAATCAATTCCAAAAGGAGTCAATATGTTAAGCGATAAGGCTTTGCAAGAACTGCTGGATTATGAAAACACAGCACCCGTGCTAAGCATCTACCTGAACACAGAGATCAACCAAGATGCCTACAAACTGACTTTACGCTCCATGCTCAAGGGAATTGAGATGCCTTCCGATGAGGAGGCTGTTATCAACTATATCGAACACGAATACATTCGTCAGGGGCGCAGTCTCGCGATCTTCTCCTGCGCTGAACAGGATTTCTTCCGAGCCTACCCCCTTTCTGTTGCCGCCCACAGTCGCATCCACACAGCCAATCGTCCCTATGTCCGCCCACTTGCAAATCTGCTCGATGCCTACGGCGCTTACGGCGTTGCTCTTGTCGATAAACAAGGCGCGCGCTTCTTCTACTTCCACCTCGGCGAGCTTGTTGAGCAAGAAGGTCTGCTTGGCGGAGAAGAAGTCCGTCAGAGCAAAGGCGCTTCCAGTAACGCACATGGACGACGCAGCTACGAAGATGCAGGCATCAATCATAGAGATGTAAATGCCGCAAAACGCAACTTCAAAGAGGCCGCAGAATATGCGGTCACCTTCTTCGAAAAACAAAAAGTGCGCCGTATCCTGGTCGGCGGCACCGATGAAAACGTCGCGCAGTTCAAACAAACCCTCCCCAAAAGCTGGCAAAACCTGATCGTTGGCTCCTTCTCTGTTGATGGGATGAACGCCAACCATCAGGACATTTTGGAAGAAGCTCTCAAAGTTGGCGCAAAAGCTGAAGAAAAACGGGAAGCCGGACTCGTCCAGCAAATGATCACCGCCGCAGCGAAAGCAGCTGAGGGCGTGGTCGGCTTGCGGGATACCCTCCACGCTACCCACGAAGGGAGTGTCCACACGCTGCTTTTAGACGAAAACTTCCACGCACCGGGCTATCGCTGCGAAGGCTGCGAATACATCACTCCCGAAGAACTGGATATCTGCCCCTTCTGCGGAGGCAGCTTCACCGAACTTCCGGATGCAACCGAAACCGCCGTGCGACAGGTCATGCGCTCTGGCGGCGTTGTCGAAATCGTCCGTGATAACACCCAAATGGAAGAAGTCGGTATCGGCGCTTTATTGCGATACTAAAAATGCTAGCCAAGAGGTGGTTGTGAAACGCAACCACCTCTTTTGATTCTCAACACAAAAGATAAAAGTCTTTGGGGGTAAAATGAGAAAAATTTTCACACCAAAGGAGTCTCCATGAAAATGATCGACTTGCGTTCGGATACCGTCACACAACCCACACCCGAAATGCGCGAAGCAATGGCAAAAGCCGAAGTCGGTGACGATGTTTACGGCGAAGACACCACCGTCAACCAGCTGCAGGAAAAAGCCGCCGCCATGCTCGGCAAAGAGGCCGCGCTTTTTGTCCCATCCGGCACAATGGGCAACCTCATCTCGGTGCTCAGCCACTGCGGGCGCGGCGACGAGGTCATTCTCGGCAACAAGGCGCACATTTTTCTCTACGAGGCAGGTGGTATTTCTGCGCTGGGCGGCGTGCATTCGCGTCAACTCCCCAATCAGGATGACGGGAAATTACTGCTTGACGACATCGAAGCTGGCATCCGACACGGCGACCCGCACGAGCCGATCACACGTCTGATCGCACTGGAGAACACACACAATCGTTGTGGCGGATCGGTGTTGCCGTTAGATTATACGAACAAGGTCGGGGAGTTTGCCAAAGAACGTGGAATCGCGCTACATCTCGATGGCGCCCGTATCTTCAACGCTGCGGCGGCTTTATCATCTACTGCCAAGGAACTTGCTGCGCCTTTTGACTCTCTGACATTCTGCCTGAGCAAGGGGCTTTCTGCGCCTGTTGGCTCGGTCATCTGCGGCTCGAGCGAGTTTATCAAGAAGGCGCATCGGCTGCGCAAACAGTTGGGCGGCGGGATGCGCCAAGCCGGGATTCTGGCAGCCGCCGGGATCGTGGCGCTCGATACAATGGTAGATCGCATGGGTGAAGATCACGCTCGGGCACGGAAGCTAGCCGAGGGACTTGCGGGCGTTTCCGGCATCGTCCTGGATGAGGGTTCCCCCCACACGAATATGATCTTCATGAATCTGGCGGAGCACGTCGAATATTCCGCCGAAAAGGTTGCCACACATATGCACAAAGCGCGCGGTATCCGCGTTGGGGTGACAGGCGCACGCCGCTTCCGCCTGGTGCTACATTATTGGATTACAAATGATGATGTGGAAAAAGTAATCGCTGCTTTTCAGGAATTACTGGGCTAAATTAGCACAGCAAGTTGTTAGCAAAATCAGGTTCGTAGTTTGGTTCGATCTGGTTGCGCCCGCGTTCTTTGGCAACATAAAGACGCCGGTCAGCCAGATCGACAAGTTTAAAGGTCTCACCAGCGTCGCGAGGAAATTCAGCAATTCCCTGACTAACCGTAGGCGCAGGGATGTTTTTCTGATCGAGAACACTGATTTCTATTTTTTCAAGTGTTTCCTGAATACGCACAGCAACAAGCTGCGCTTCCTGGAGTGATGTGTTTGGCAGTGAGATTGCAAACTCTTCCCCACCCCAGCGACCAATATAATCGCGCTCTTTAATAAAACGCCGAATGGTTCTAACCATTAGCATGAGGACTTCATCACCAACAAGGTGTCCATAGGTGTCGTTATATTTTTTGAAATAGTCAACATCCAGCATAATCAAACTAAGAATCGTGTTTTCTGCACTGGCACGCCCTAAATCCTGCTGAAGACGCTCCAAAAAATAGCCGTGGTTATAAACTTTCGTGAGGCTATCCGTGCGTGCTTGTAGCGTAACCAGTTTATGCTGACGAGCATTGTTGAGCGCTAATGCCGCCTGCTGCGTTAAGCTCTCGAGCAAATCCACATCATCCTGCGTGAAGGCCAGTGGTTTATAGGAGGCGATGCCAATCATGCCACGAACATACTCTGTTTTGATAGGAACGCCAACCCATGAAAGGCTGCTGCGTTCCTGACCAATCAAACGACGTTTGACGCCTTCCAACTCAGGCTCAACGCGTAAATCATTCAGAAAGAGCGTTTTATTGTTTCGAATAACCCAGCCACTTAATGCTCCTCCCATCGGAACCTGTACAGCATGAAAATATTTGCCATCATCATAGAAAAGTCCAAAGTCCAATTTATCGCCATTGACTAATCCCAAATAATAGGAGTCGGCATTAAACGCATCCTGAATGGCTTCTTTTAGCCAAGAGTGGACTTCATCCTCATCCAGAGATGAGGAAAGTTTACGTGAGATGGCATTAAGGGTATTCATCCGTTTGAAATTGTCTGATACCGTCCCCTGAAAACGCCATACAATTTCAGCAACAATGATTGCCAGAAAAGGGAAGCTCAAAATCAGCAGCCAGTCCATCACGTTTACGAGGCGAGCACCTTCCCAATACCCATGAAAGAGAACTAAAAACGCAATAATAATAAGGGCTCGGACTTGTTTATATGAAAAAAGAAACGAGGAACTAATCATATTCAAGACAAAAAGGATGTAGGCAATAAAAAGCATTTCAGAGGATGCTGCACTTGCTACCAACCCCAAACTGATTCCGACGACAATAACATGGATCCACTCAACATGATGTGAGGTAAGCGAAGCGCGATCATGATATAAGACCAAGCCTGCAACCAAGCCGTAGCCCCCGCCAAGCAGTCCCATTAAAAACAGAATATTCCGCAATATCGGAAGTTGACGCATCATCATAAGCCACAAAGTTGAAACAATTAGGAGCAGTAATGCAAAAAGAATTGCGGGAATTAGTATACGGCGATAAGCTCTTTGAGAAACTTTGTACTCGTTCATTCGCTCACCACCACATCAAACTCGCCACGCTTAAGTAGTTCTTCAAAAACAGCCACAACTTGCGGATCAAAGAGTACGCCGGCATTTTGCGAGAGATAGAGAAAGGCTTCCTCGTTTGTGGATATTTTCCGGTATGGACGAATGCTTGTTAGCGCATCGAAAACATCTGCCACGGCAAAGATGCGCGCTGTAATCGGAATATCTTCCCCCGCCAGGCCATGTGGATAGCCGCTCCCGTTCCAACGTTCATGGTGATGCCGAATAATGGGAATTGTATCTTCGAGAAAGGGAATCCCCTTTACAATTCGGGCACCGATTTCGGGGTGCTGGTGCATCGTTTTCCACTCATCTTTTGTGAGAGGGCCCGGTTTATTCAGAATATTGTCACTAACGCCAATTTTGCCGATGTCGTGCAGCAATGCTCCTCGCCGAAGAATAATAATTTTATCGGGAGCAAGACCAAATTCTGTACCGATGCGGCAAGCAACTTCACCTACACGGGAGCTATGCCCTTCAGTCTCATGATCTCGCGCATCCAAAGCAGACATTAGAGAAATCAAGGTCTGATCGTAAGTCTTTTGGAGGGTCTGGAAAGCACCCTTTAATTCATCTGCTTTGCGACGCAGATCAAGGAGCAACATTGCACGCTCAAGCGCCATGGCAGCCTGATTCGCCAATGTCTGCAAAGTCTGTGCCTGCGCGGCAGCTTTACGCTCGCTCTCTTGAAACTCAATCCACAAAACACCATATTTACGCAACGAGGTTTGGATAGGAAGATAGACATGGGTTGAATCGTCCCCGTTGGAAAGCGTGATGCTTTCACCTGTTATCAATGTCTGCTCAACATATTCAAGGGGGACCGTTTTGGTAAATGCAAGCCCTTCGGATGTGATTTCAAGCGCTGTTTCAATTTTGCGCTCCAACGAAAAGAGAACGATACCAACCGAAACGGCTTGGGTCAGACGCTGCGCTGTTTCTGCGATCATGCGGGCGGCTTCACGAATCGTATCGGTCTGGATAATGCCAACGCTGAGTTGATAGAGCAGGGTTGTGGTTGTCGCATTTGAGCGTAATTCCTGAATTAACCAGGCGCTTTCAATTGCGGCGGCAGCCTGCATTGCGAGCAAATTGGCAAGTGATTCATCTTTTTCGCCAAAGAAGACTCCGCCTTGTTTCCCAAAGGCCAAAATTGCACCAATACTGACGCCATGCAAACGGATCGGGATCATCAGCAAGCCCCGCAACATATTATGATCCAAAGGCAGTGTCGGCAGATCCTTGTAGCGACGCACATCACGTACACGATAAGGCGCATCTTGAGCAAGCGCAGCCTTCAACAACGGGTTATGTTCCAAATCACGGCTAAGATATTTATGCAGGCTCGGAGCATAGCCTACAGACGATATGCGTGTAAAAGTGCCGTTCTGATCTAGCAAGGTCACAAAAACAAAGCGAGCAAGCAGGGCATCACGCGCAACTCGTGTAATCTCCTCGATAGCGTCTTGCGGCTCTAAGGATGTAGACAATGAAACACTCGATTGGATCAATCCGCTCATGCGCCGATTATGACCGGAACGCTCCCATGTTTTGAGTAGTTCCCGTACAACAGTCTCCAGGATTCGAATATCGGCCACGGAGAAGGCATCCTTCTCCTTGCCCCCCACCATCAAGACCCCTTGTAGTTGACCGTGATTAATAAGAGGCACAAAAACTTCTGAAGCGATTTTCTCCCCACTGATATTAATATAGTCGCGATCTGTACTGGTATCGTTGACAACCTGCACCTTCTGCAAGCGCGCAGCACGTCCCAATGTGCCAACCTCGATACTTTGGCGATAATTAGCAGGGATGTAGGCTTTCAGACTGCCACCAACAGCATAAGCAAAAAGTTCATGTGTTTCAATATCGTATAAAAGGATCGCCACCAGATCGGCGACAAAATATTTCTCAATAATATTGACCACCAACTGTGCAGCAACAGGATCATCATGAAAATCATCCAGTTGCCGACGCAGAAGACTAAGCATATTAAAGCGCTTTATATTTTCGCGCTCAATAATCAACTGCTTTGAAAGACGCCTAATCTTCTTTGCCTGCCACTCAGAGAGTGGACGCAATTCCTGAAACGGGGAAAACAAGAGATTAACCAGTTTTTCAAAACCTTTTCCTTTTGATCGATTTTCTCCATTTGTAAGAGAGCGTTCTGCCAATTCAAAAAGAAGAAGGTGAACTCGCATCACAGCATAGACAAATAATGAGCCCAGTATCACGCTAAAAACAAATAAGAATCCACCCAAAAAAGAATTAGATGACGAGACATTTAACAAGAAGGTGAAAATAGCAAGAAGAAAGGCCAAGAGCAGCGATAAAAGTGGAAAAAGCCTGTGTCCGAGAACATTATTATCCGGCAAACGGAACTTCTTAAAGGGAAGCAAGCTAAAGGTCAGGAACGAAAACGAGAATAAGATCGCTGGAATCAGGATCGTTAGCTCACCTTTCACGCTAAAAAGGAATATCCATCCAATCCACGGTAAAGCAAGCCATTTGGTTGAAGACTGTGAAATCTCAGGCCCTCTGTTGTGATCTATTAAACCCTTCAAAAGTGCAGAGCCGAAAAAAAGTAAACTGAAAAGCCAGCGCAAGGGCAAGGCACGTTGATAAATTTCAGCCCGTAGAAAGACATCCGGCAGGAGAAAGGCAAGCCCCAAAAGGAGGTTGAGCAAAAGATTGGCACCACCGAACCAATCACCTTTCTGCTCGAACTGCCAAAGAACGCTCAAGAGCAATATCCCTAAAAAAAGCAAAGGCAAACCTTCAATATACAAGGCTGCCCGTAAATACAAAAATACTAAGAAGGACAAAAGGAAAGTCGAAATACTTCCTACGAAGATCGCTTGCTTGCGCGTGTGTTGGTAAAACACCAAGGTCAAATTAAGATAAGCGCCCAACAAGAAAAGGCCGGAACTCACGAGAATAAGATTTGCTCTAACTCCCCCAAGCAAGACTTTTTGCTGCTGCGGCACAAGCAAAAAACTTTGCGCACTTATAGAAAAGAAACCCGCTAATAAAAAATATAGCAGAGATTTAGAAGGAGCAATCTTCATTACAGGCTGTATTTCTATATCCGCTTTATCTTTTGGCTTGTTGCGACACAAATTTTGCTAAAAGAGCCACATTTCTGGTCGCTTCTGCATCAGATACCCCTTTGGATTGAAGATAACGGATCGCACGCCGTTGCCGATCCACATCGCTTTGAAACTTTTTATCCGCTATATCAGCAGAAAGGATTTGCATCGCTTCCCGATACTCGGGCTTGCTTGCCAGTCTACGAAGAGTATCGACCGTTGAGCTTTTTGCCGCTCCCGTTTTTTGCGTCTTGGGTGCAGCAGTGAACCTCACTAAAATATAACCAATAAATGCGATGCCAAAACTTATGCCCTCGAGAGAACTTGGCAAAGGCGCAAAGATCATCACCGCTCCAACTGCGCCGATTATCTTTCCCAGCGTATTCAAATTTTGACGATTAAGTACAAAAGAGGGCTTGTCGCTGCCTATGACTGTGTTTTGCGACATAGGCACGCTCTTGGTGGTAGGCAGAATAGTATTCTTCACTTTGCTGGAGAAGGGAGCATCTGACGCTGAAAAAGAAGGTGATTCATCACTAAAAACGTCATCCACCATTGCCTTACGAAAAATGAGCGCAACCACAAGCACGATCACGACAAATGCTACAAAGGCGATCAAAAGAATTTGGTCATCCATCTATTTTCTCCATTACATGCCAGCTTACATTATGAGTGACGGGGATTATAACCCGATTACTCTCTCATTTTGATGAGATGATGATGAGCATTGCCCCTTGAACTTTTTGCATACTTAGCAATTAAACAAGCGCCAGCTCCACAGCAGCTTCAGCGTGAATGGAGGTGGTGTCAAAAAGGGGAATATCGGTATCTTCCTGCTGGACAAGCATGACGATCTCGGTACAGCCTTCGATGACGCCCTCAGCACCGGCAGCACGCAAATTGTCCATAATGCGCAGATATTCTCGACGGGATTCGTCGCGTACCACGCCGAGGACGAGTTCTTCATAGATCACACGATGGACAAGGTCACGATCCTGCTTGGGCGGCAGAAGCACGTTCAGGCCGTGTGCGTCCCGCAGGCGTCCGGCGTAGAAATCCTGCTCCATCGTGAAGCGTGTCCCCAGCAAGCCAATATTCTTAATCCCCTGCGTTTTGATACGCTCGGCGGTTGCGTCTGCAATGTGCAGGATGGGAATATCGATAGCACCTGCGATCTGCGGAGCGACTTTGTGCATGGTGTTCGTGCAGATGACGAGAAAGTCAGCGCCCGCCGCCTGAACTTGCTCGGCAGCCTTCGACAATATCTCGCCCGTGGCATCCCACTGCCCAGCGTGCTGTAACTCTTCGATCTCCTGAAAGTCGACGCTGACCATAGCAATTTTCGCAGAATGCAACCCACCGAGCTTTTCTTTGACAAGTTCGTTAATCTGTTGATAGTAGAGGGCGGTACTTTCCCAACTCATCCCGCCGAGTAGTCCGATTGTTTTCATAGATTCTCCTGAATGTGGAATTACAAACTATAAGCAAGATTTTACCCCAGCCTAAAGACACACCAGGTCACCCGCTTTCAGCACCTTCGTGTTTAGCAAACAGGGCAACACATTATATTTTTTGCATTCCCCCACTCACTTACGATTAGTTGTTATATTTCCACATCCTACGGATTTTCTGCTTTTCAAGCTGGATTTTTCTGCCCATGAGCCGCTCCCACAACAGAATCCCTGCATAGCGTTCCACCTTGGCAGTTGTCACCTGAAATTCTTCGAGGGACTTATCAGTTTCTTCGTTAGGGATGATAAAAGACCACATATGCAATGCGCCCTTATTATTTTCCGTCAACACTGATTTGAAATAAGCATGCGGGATAGGCAGCGTAACCCCTTTGCCATTTTTAGGCTCGATCGTCAAAACCGGAACATCAAAATTGAAAATTGGACCACTGATCACGTACGTTTCAAATATCTTATCGGGCTTATCCAATTCCCTGACCGCATCTTCAAGTTCCTTCCAGATCTTTCGATTGAATTTCGGTTTTTGGGGTGTCATATTGGAAAGCAGGAAGGTTTCGCTATTTTGAACTTCCTTATCTCTTTGATTGGCACTTGGCACAAGGTGCCCGCGATCAAAACCGGAGCCTTTATAAATATTTAGGTCAGCCCTAAACATTTCCGGAATGCGGTAGTCCGAACGAAAATTATCATCCCGCTTGGCTTCTTTTTCAGGGTCGGGATCCACGATGTCAGGATCAACAATTTCCATAGCCCATTTCGCCTGCCGAAAATAATACGAATAGCCTAGCGTGTAATAGCGGTTGAACAGGATCAGATCTGCTGCTGGAATGCCATATCTGGTTTCGGGTTTCGCATCAGGAACATTCATCTTTCTTCTCCTTTTATTAGGAACAAATACTCAGGGGATATATCAACTATACGATTTTCCCATCCCAAATACAATTGCTTCTATCCCACTGCAAAAACACAATAGGGTCGTCCGCTTTCGGTGCCTTCGAGCTTGGCGATCTGCTCGACGCGCTGGGTGAGGCATTCTGTCAGCAGAGCGGCGTCCATTTGGCAGAGTTCGGGATGCTGCTGAATAATGGCTGCGTAGGGACAATGCCCAAGAATGATGTGGGGGCCGCTGGCGTGGGCTTCCCAATGGGATTCGTAGCCGAGCTGGTTGAGACGTTTGACGGTCTCGGCAAGGCGCAGCATGGGAGATTTGGTCGTATTCTGCGGAGATTGGTTCGCGATGCGTTTGGCGAGACGGGCAAGGGTATCCGCTTTTTGGGGCGGCGTGGCGGAATCGAGCATCTCTGCAAGGAGATGATGAGATAACGAGGGCAAGCCGTCTCCAAGCAGGTTCCGACTGACGGCGTAGATATTGACCGGACGGCCTCCCTTTTTCCCGACACTGCGTTTGCCAACGATCTCAACCTGTCCATTTTTGAGCAATTGGGCGAGATGATGGCGAGCGTTAGCTTGGGTCATCCGCAAATCACGAGCAATCTCGGAGGCAGAAGTGGAGCGTCTTTTGCTGATATAGGTGAAGATTTTTTGGCGGGCTGTGGTCATAAGCATCCAGTTTCTAAGCGGAGTCCTGAACGAAGTGAAGAACGGCACTCATGAAAGCAGCCCTTCGACTTCGCTCCTTGTCGGTTGCTCCGCTCAGCGGCTGTTTTCAGGTTGTCATAGGGATGGCATGATTATACTCACTTTTCAAGTTTTGAAAATATATTTTTGC
>JBNLFG010000017.1:0-97466 GCA_050305405.1 Anaerolineales bacterium
ATTCTACGATGGTGCATTTTACGGCGTCCTGTTTGCAGCTGTGGGGGCGTTGATTGGCTTGATCCTGACCCCATATCTGACTACACGTCCGATGCGGGCACTACGCTCTTTGCTTGGGCGTATCGCTGCTGAAACCCTCTTTGCTGCTTTAACTGGCTTGGTCAGTGGTCTGATTATTGCTGCCTTGTTGGCGTTCCCCTTATCATTACTACCCAACATTTTTGGTGATGTTGCTCCCTTCCTAGGGGCCCTTCTCTTTAGCTATTTGGGAGTTTCGATCTTTGTCATGCGCCAAGGCGATATTATGGGCATGCTAACCGCTATTCGGGCAGGCGAATCTACCGATGCAAGCGAAGGTGGCTCTAACTGGGCAAAGATGAAACGTACTATCTTACTGGACACGAGCGTCATCATCGACGGGCGTATCGCCGATATTGCCAGCACTGGCTTTTTACCCGGCACGCTTCTCATTCCACGTTTTGTCTTGAACGAACTTCAATATGTCGCCGATTCGCCGGATGGTTTACGCCGTCAGCGTGGACGCCGCGGCATGGAAGTGCTCTCCAATTTACAAAAGGACCCCAACGTGATGGTACGCATCAGCGACATCGACGTGGATGGCATCCGTGAAGTGGATAGCAAGCTTGTCGTTCTTGGACGGCAGCTTAAGTGTCCAGTCTTGACCAATGACTACAACCTGAACAAAGTCGCCGAGCTACAGGGCGTTACCGTGCTCAACATCAACGAATTGGCGAACGCTGTTAAATCTGTCGTTCTTCCCGGAGAACTGTTGCGCATTAACGTCATTCAAGAAGGCAAAGAACGCGATCAGGGTGTCGGCTATATGGAAGATGGCACAATGGTCGTTGTTGAAAACGGGCGCGAAGTCATCGGCGAATACACCGATGTATCTGTTACCAAGGTTCTCCAAACGGCTGCTGGTCGCATGATATTTGCCCGTATTGGCGAAAGCTACCACGACAACAATTAGGAGCAAGAAAATGTTGCGCCTTTACAATACCCAAACCCGCACAAAAGAAGAATTTACAACCATCGAAGAAGGCAAAGTCCGCATGTACGTCTGTGGACCGACCGTCTACGATAACGCCCATGTTGGGCACGCCATGTCTGCTCTCGTCTTTGACGTTGTCCGTCGATACCTGCAATATCGTGGTTATGATGTCAAATATGTCATGAACTTCACCGACGTTGACGATAAAATTATTGACCGTGCTAATAAAAAAGGCATCGATCCTTTCAAACTTGCGGAAGGATTTGTCCAAGCCTATAAGCAGAATCTTGAAAGCCTGAATATTCTTCCAGCCACAGTTCATCCGCGTGCGACTGAATCTTCGACCATGAACCAAATTCTAGCCATGATCGAAGGTCTCATCGACAAGGGCTACGCCTACGAAGCGGGCGGCGATGTCTATTTCCGCGTCCACAAGGATGAAGATTACGGCAAACTTTCCGGGCGTAATCTCGAAGAGATGCAAATGGGCGCCCGCATCGCTACGGGCGACATCAAAGAGAATGACACTGATTTCGCTGTGTGGAAAGGCGCTAAAGAAGGCGAACCTGCCTGGGAAACCCCCTGGGGCAATGGCCGTCCGGGCTGGCATATCGAGTGCTCCGCCATGTGCCTCCATGAACTCGGTGAAAGCATCGATATCCACGGTGGCGGCAACGACCTGATCTTCCCGCACCACGAAAACGAAATCGCCCAGTCCGAATCATTCACCGGCAAGCCCTTCGCGCGCTACTGGATGCACAACGGCATGCTCCAGCTCTCAGGCGAAAAAATGTCCAAATCCATCGGCAACCTCGTTACCATCGAAGACTTTCTCGCCGATCATGAAGGCGATGTCATGCGGATGCTCGTCTTAAACGGGAATTATCGCAGCCCCTTGGCATTTACAGATGAAAGCATCAGCGCTGCCGAAAACGGACTCAAACGGCTCAAATCTGGACTTCGACCTGCTACCGCCAATGCACAGGGTGCCGAAACCGAAGCCCTCTACGCTAAAACCACAGCCACACGCGATGCTTTCATCGACGCCATGGATGACGACATCAACACCGCTGGCGCCCTCGGACACATCTTCGAGTTGGTCCGTCTTATCAACGCCTCGCGTGATGCGGGCGCTACCGACGAGCAACTTCGCCCCGCGCAGAACACCCTCCGCGAACTGACCAGCGTCCTTGGCCTCGAACTGAAAGAAAAAGAAGGCTCCGGCGATGCTGATAAATTTATCGACCTGCTGCTCGAAGTGCGCAGCGAAGTCCGCGCCCAAAAACTCTGGGCACTCTCCGACCTGATCCGCGACAAACTTGCTGAACTCGGCGTGACCGTTGAAGACAGCAAAGACGGTTCAAGTTGGCGCTGGGGATAAAGTAAAACAATCGTAGGGGCGGGTTTCAGACCCGCCCCTATTTCTTTGGGAAATCATCATGAAAGAATTCATTTACGGACGTAACCCGGTATACGAAGCCCTACGTGCTAAACGGCGCCAGTTTTATCAACTCCTGGTCAGCGAGGGGGCGCAGGAGAAAGGTCGCCTCGCCGAGATTATTCAGATGGCGCAGAAGCAGAAAGTCACTGTTTCGCGGGCATCGCGCAAGCGCATGGATAAGATCGCGAGCAATAATCAGGGCGTCGCGCTTGAAGTCAGCGGCTATCCCTATTACGGTGTTGTGGATATTCTCGACCGCGCCGAAAAGCGTGGCGAAGCGCCCTTCGTGCTTTTGCTCGACACCCTCCAAGACCCGCAAAATTTCGGCACGCTCCTGCGCACAGCGGAAGTGGTCGGTGTACACGGCGTGGTCATCCCGCTGGCGAGAACTGCCGAGGTGACAGCCTCGGTTGTCAACGCATCGTCCGGGGCGAGTGAACATCTCTTGATTGCACAGGCGAATCTCGCGCAGGCGATCGGGACACTGAAAGAAGCCGGGGCTTGGATCATCGGCTTGGAGGGCAGCGACCAAGCCCAAAATCCGGGAGCGATCCAACTGGATGGTGCAATCGGCATCGTAGTTGGTTCCGAAGGCAAAGGCATGCGTCCGCTGACGCGTAAATCCTGTGATCTATTAATGAAACTGCCGATGCAAGGCGAAATCGAATCGCTCAATGCGGCGGTCGCAGGCTCTGTCGCACTTTATTTGGCGTATTTGGCGAGAAGTAAATAAACAAGAGCAGACTACAAAAGTCTTAAAGACTTTTGTAGTCTCTTTTTAGGAGAAAATATGGCAAAAGCAACCATCCAATTCCCGCGCGGTTTTTTATGGGGCACGGCAACCGCTGCACATCAGGTAGAAGGACAAAACACCAATAACAACTGGTATGCTTGGGAAGAAGAAGGGCATACCGAGCATAAATCGGCGCTTGCTTGCGATTGGTGGGGCGGACGCTGGAAGGAAGATTTCGATCGTGCCGCCGAGACAGGACAGAATGCGCACCGTCTTTCGGTCGAGTGGAGTCGCATCCAGCCCGAACGTGATCGCTGGGATGAGAGCGCCATCGACCGCTACCGCGAGATGCTGCGCGGCTTGCGCGAGCGCAATATGACCGCCATGGTCACCCTGCATCACTTCACCGATCCGCTTTGGTTTATGGAATTGGGCGGTTGGGAGAGTGATGAAGCCCCGCGACTCTTCGCCGATTTTGTGCGCAAAACCGTTTTAGCGCTTAAGGAATATACTAACTTATGGGTCACCATCAATGAGCCGAATGTCTACGCCTATTCGGGCTACGCAGCAGGTGTCTTTCCCCCCGGCAAAAAGGATTTAAATATCGCTTTCAAGGTGATGGTCAATCTCGTGCGCGGGCATGCCCTCGCATATAAAGTGATCCACGAAGTGCAGCGCGAAGCGCGCGTTGGCATGGCGCATCAATACCGCTCGATGTTCCCGAAAAATCCACGCTCTCCGCTGGATAAATGGGTGGTAAAAACTCAATCGGGAATCTTCAACGACCTTTTCCCGAAAGCTTTAACCGATGGAAAGCTGAAATTTCTGTGGAAGCGTGTGGAAGTCCCTGAAGCGGCGGGGACACAGGATTTCATGGGATTAAACTACTACTCACGCGATACAGTCTCGTTTGATTTGAAGATGGCTGGCGAGTTATTTGGTGCCCGTTCTTATCCTGCTGAGGCCGACCTGAGCGAAACAGGCTTTATCGCCAACGAACCGGACGGCTTCTTCGAAGCCTTGCGCTGGGCCCAGCGTTTCGACAAGGACATCATCATCACCGAAAACGGTGTCGAAGACGCCCCCGATGAGATGCGTCCGCGCTATTTGGCACAGCATATCGAGCAGGTTTGGCGTGCAGTCAATTTTAATTGGCGCGTGAAAGCTTATTTTCATTGGTCGCTGGTCGACAATTTTGAGTGGGAGCGCGGCTGGACACAACGCTTCGGTCTCTGGGAGTTGGACGTGGAAACCCAAAAACGCCGCAAACGTAAATCTGCTGATCTTTATGAAGAGATTTGTAAAACGAATAGCCTTTCGAGCGATATGGTGGAAAAATATTGCCCTGAAGTGAGCGATAAACTCTTCCCAGATTAGGCAATGACATTTTCAACGTTTAGCCCCTATTTCTTAATAGAAATGGGGGCTTTCTTTTTAACTTACTCGCAATGGAATCATCTTGACAAGAATAAATAAACACTGTATATTATTGGCAATTAAATATACAGCGTTTATTTAGAAGGAAAAGAACCGATGTCACCCAGACCCAAACTAGCAGACCAACACCCCGATCTCGAAAGCGCCATCAAGGAAACCGCCCGCCAACAGATCGGTGAAAAAGGTGCAGCAGCCCTTTCCCTGCGTGCCATTGCTCGCTCGCTTGGTATCACTGCGCCAGCGATCTACAACTACTTCAGCAACCGTGATGCCCTCGTCACCGCGCTGATCGTAGACGCCTACAACTCCTTGCGAGATGCGCTGGCACTCTCGCAAGCGACAGATGAAGAATCTCACGCAGAGCGCATTTTGGCTTCCGCACGCGCTTATCGCGGCTGGGCATTGGCACACCCCGAAGAATACAGCTTGATCTTTGGCACACCCATCCCCAACTATCACGCCCCGATGGAGATTACCGGTCCTGCCGCAGCGGGCGCGATGTTGGTCACAATTGGCGTTTTCGACGCTGCCTGGCGCGCAGACGCTATCAATATCGCTGGCGTGCTTACTGAAACGCCTGAAATGATCCAAGCCTGGATCGAGAAACTCGAGTACGACGGTCCACCGGAAATCATCCACATTGCGCTAGCTATCTGGGCGCGAATTCACGGTATGGTTTCACTTGAGCTCAACGGACATTACACAGCCTTCCCTGAGAGAGACAGTGTGGATTCTTTTTTCGAGATCGAAATTCGAGCAGTGCTGAAACGATTGGGAGTTGAACAAGAATAAGGAATTCAAATGAAAAATAAAAACCTTGTAATTGGATTAAGTTTTTTTACCACATTTGGCATTTTAACTTACTGGGCACTTGTTTTCACAGGCATCTTCCCTGTACCAGAAATGCTGCCTGGCTACACAGATTGGTTCATGGCATTCCCACTAGCCGACTCGTGGATCGCGATAACAGCCTTTCTTGGAGGCATCTATCTGCTGAAGGGGAAAGAAACCGCCATTCCCTTTGGCATTGCAGCCGGCTCAGGTCTGATCTTCCTTGGGTTATATGCTTTTCTCTATGGATACAACACCGGATTGCTTTTCATGCAAACAGTGGATGAATATGTGGAGATCATCATCAAGCTCTATGCCCTGAGTGTAGGCAGTTTCTTCATCCATTCTTACTGGAGATCGAGAACTTTCTTAAAGCAGGATCGGAACTCCAATGAATAAAATCGCGGAAGATGTTTATCTTATACAGCTATTCCCACGTTATTCCGTCAATGCTTATGTAATCGGCGACACTCTCATTGATGCCGGTATCCGCTCGTCAGGAAAACACATCTTAAAGGAAATTCAGAGTAAAGAGATCAATCGCCATGCCCTAACCCATGCCCATGCCGACCATCAGGGCGCAAGCGCTTTCATCTGCCAGACCTTGGGCATCCCTTATTGGTGCAGCGAAGGTGACAAAGAAATTGCTGAAAGCGGCGATATCACCAGTTCGTACCCCAACCCCAATCATCCTATCGCACGTTTTCAGAAGCGCTTTTGGGTTGGTCCCGGCTATCCTGTCGAGCGCGCGCTGAAGGAAGGCGACATAGTCGGGGACTTTGAAGTCATCGAAACCCCGGGACATTCGAAGGGACATATTGCTTTCTGGCGCGAGACCGACCGTGTTTTGATCGCGGGCGATGTGATCAAAAACATGAACCTTGTCACCACGCTTGAACATATTGGCGAACCACCTGCCATCTACACGCCTGACATCGAACAAAATCGTCAATCTATAAAAAAGATCGCTAAACTTGAGCCGCGCGTTGTCTGTGTTGGACACGGTCCGCCGCTTTATGATACGGAAAAACTACTTGCCCTTGCTGAGAGCTTCTAAAGGATGGTCTCGATGGAAATTAAAACAAATTGGCCAGAGATCAAGAGAATATTCAAGCGTTCGTTTCGCTCATCGCTACATTATGCGATTGCCACGGTAGGAGAAAACGGCGAACCGCATATTACCCCAATTGGCTCGCTGATCTTGGGCAAGCCAGGGCAGGGCATCTATTTTGAAGAGTTCCCACATAAATTGCCGCGCAACCTGCAAACCAACCAAACAGTTTGCGTACTGGCGGTGGATAGTGGAATCAGCTTCTGGCTGCGCTCCCTACTGGGCGGAAAATTCGTCAGCCCGCCCGGTATACGTCTATATGGAATTGCCGGTGAATTACGCGAAGCAACGGAGAAGGAAATCGAGCTCTGGCAACGGCGTGTACGGCGGGTGCGCTTCACCAAAGGCCACACGATGATGTGGAAAAAGATGCGCATGGTGCGCGAGATCACCTTCACCCGCGCAGAACCTGTTCAAATGGGAGAAATGACAAAAGGTCTATGGCAATAAACATCACCCAACTCGACCATCTTGTCTTAACCGTTCAAGAGATCGAAGCTACCTGCCGTTTTTACGAAAACATACTCGGCATGGAAGTCGTCACCTTTGGTGCGGGACGGAAAGCACTCCGTTTCGGCAGCCAGAAAATCAATCTGCACCAAGCCGGAAAGGAGTTCGAGCCAAAAGCGCTGCACCCTGTCCCCGGCTCGGAAGACTTATGTTTCCTGACATCCACGCCTTTGAATGAAATGATCGCGCACTTGCAGGCAACAGACGTGGAGATCATCGAAGGTCCCATCGAACGAACGGGTGCGCAATCCAAGCTGCTCTCGGTCTATTTACGAGACCCTGACAGCAATCTTATCGAAATCTCGAACGAAATACACGAAGGATAAAAATGAGCTGCAAAAAAGTAATTATCAACAAATTTGGCAGCCCGATGTTTTACAGGTTGTTGCCCACGCAGGCGGAATTGAAGGGCCCCAAAATGTTTGGGGCACGCTGACCAAGTTGTGGCAACTTAATCGCAATGCAATAGAAGCCAGTTTTTGTCTAATGAAGAAAAGAACCTATATCGAACAGATTGGCAATTAAAAGAGGAGAATAGAAATGACAAAGCTTAATTTGGTGACCGGCGCAAACGGGCATCTTGGTAATAACCTCGTCCGGGCGCTTTTGGAAAATGGAGAGCAAGTCCGTGCCAGCGTGCGTAACCCGAAGAATACAATCCCATTCGAGGGTCTGGACTGCGAAATTGTGCAGGCTGATCTAATGGATAAGGACTCCCTTCTTCGTGCGCTGGAGGGGGTGCAGACTTTGTATCAGGTGGCGGCGGTTTTCAAACATTGGGCACCAAATCCACAGGCGGATATTATCGAGCCGAATCTTCAGGGCACAAGAAATATTCTCGAAGCGGCAGCAAGCCAGGGTGTGGAGCGGATCGTTTATGTCAGCTCGGAAGTTACACTGGATCATAATGTTGTACCTATGGATGAATCCACTTGGCGTTCAGAATTCCATAATAATCCCTATGTGCAGTCAAAAACAGAAGCGGAACAATTGGCTTGGCAGCTTGCAGAAGAACTTGATCTGGATATGGTCAGTGTTTTGCCAGGGGCAATCCTTGGCCCAAATTGTTTCAATCTGACACCGACCATGGCTTATCTTCAAATGGTATTAGATGACGGTGTTTTTGTGGATGTGAACTTCCCCTTCACTTTTGTGGATGCGCGCGACGTTGCCGCCGGGATGATCGCTGCCGCAAAGAAAGGTCGGCGTGGTGAACGATATTTGCTCGTTACCGAAGAGCCGGTCCAAACGCAACAAATTATCGAACTCGCGCAGAAGCGCAATCCTGACCTGAAGATGCCCGCGCGTATGCCAAAATTTGTACTGCAAGGTTTGTCTTCGACAATGGAATTTATAAGCAAAATTACAGGGAAGCAGCCTTTACTACTTCGTAGTCAGATTGAATTATTTTATGGCGTTGTTGCTCCCAAAAATATATCCAAAGCCCGAACAGAGCTGGGTTTTAACCCTCGCAGTCCAGAGGTCGCTATTCAGCAAACTTTTGATTATTTGGAAAAAAGGAAAATAAAATGAGCTACAAAAAAGTAATTCTGAACAAATTTGGCGGTACTGAAGTTTTACAGGTCGTAGAAGAAGCAAGCCTCCCTGAACCCGGCGCAGGTGAAGTGCGCGTCAAAGTGCTCGCTGCCAGCGCAACTTTTACCGATACGATGGTGCGCAAGGGCGTTTATTACGGTTTCAAGGAAGAACCGCCGCTCTCCCCCGGCTACGACATGGTTGGTGTGGTGGACAAGCTCGGCACAGGCGTGACGGGCTTCAGCGTTGGGCAGATGGTGGCGGATTTGACGGTTTTCGGCGCATATACGGAATATATGCTGAGACCAGCCGATTCGCTCGTGCCCGTACCTGATTCCGTCGCAGCAGCAGATGCCGTCAGTATGGTTTTATCCTACGTCACCGCCTACCAGATGCTGCACCGCGTGGCAAAAGTAAAGCGTGGGCAGAGCATCCTTGTTCATGGCGCAGGCGGCGCAGTCGGGACGGCGTTGCTGCAACTCGGTAAATTGCTCGACCTGAAGATGTACGGCACGGCATCTGCATCCAAGCGGGAACTGGTCGAGGGGCTGGGTGCGGTGCACATCGACTACGCTAAAGAAGATTTCGTTACGCGGATGCAAGCCGAGGGCAAGGTCGATGCGGCTTTTGATGCGATTAGCGGAGAAAATTTTAAACGCTCATTCCAATCCCTGAAAAAAGGCGGCATCCTTGTCCCCTATGGTTTTTACGATAATGCGATGGGAAAAGGCGGCAGCGTACCGATAGAGTTTTTCAGTATTGCGCTGTGGAATATCCTGCCAAATGGCCGTAAAGCTTCTTTCTATTCTATTGGCGATTTGCGGAAGAAAAACCCCGAATGGTTCAAAGAAGATTTGGGCGCACTCTTTGATCTGCTAAAAGCTGGCAAGATCGAACCTGCTATTGAGCGGTACATGAAATTGGAAGATGCCAAAGAAGCTCACGAGTTGATCGAGCAAGCAGCGGTAAAAGGTCGCATCGTGCTGATGGTGGCAGATATCTAGTATTCAGCTAGCGCTTCACTATCAAGAAAAGCCTCCGCCTTGCACAACGCGGAGGCTTTTCACTAAAAAACGGCGGATATAATTTTGTCAATTGGGGCTCTTATACTTGGCCCGTTGCCTTTTGTTTAAAGGGCTTTGCCAAAAAACTCAAAATCAGTAAGAGAACTGGCAAGGGGTAAAAATCAAGAAAATAGATTAAAGTTCCATGTAGTACCCATTCCCTGCCAGCAAAAAGAAAAAACCAACTTAGCGGAATCCAGACCAACAAGAGAGTGCTCATCCAGGCTTCATTCAGCCCTCTTTCTTTACCAACAGAAAGCAACAAGATGACCGTCAAGAGCATGGCAACAAAATTGCTTTTCGCTGTGGTAATCCCTGTTAGAGGCATCAAGACAAAAATCAAGCCAGTAGCCCACAAGAAGCTTCTAAAATCCTTGCCAAAAGAGGCCTTTGTTACATAGATAATCATTAAGAAACTAAAAATGGTTAAAGCCCATGCAATTCCATTCGCGACCGACACAGGCATCCAACCGCTTAAAATTGTACGCGGAGTGTTTGGGCCGGCAATGCCGGGGTAGGAGGTGACATTATAGAAAAATTCCACCAACCAGCTCGGTCTGGCAATGAAAGACAGACCGAAAAGCACTGCCAATGTCCCTGCAGAAGATGTGATGATCTTCCAGCGTCGGGTTGAGAATGCCCAAACCCAAACAAACACAAAGAAAAGCACCACCAGTTGGGGCTTGATCGTCGAGAATGCCAGAAAAGCACCAGCCCAGCCATCTTTTTCCCGCCAGATAAAAAATAGTGCCAAAATAGCAAAAAACGCTGACAAACTAGATGGGTTCCCGTCTATAAGCGCTTGCGCAAAATCAGCTGGGAAAAGTGCGAAAATGATCAACGCCAAAACCAGATTTCTGCCGGGGGTGAAGTTGGTGATCCTCAGTACGAGAAAGACAATCCCCAAATGCGCCAACTCCATCAAAGTCATCCAGGCAGTTTGAGCCAAGATGAAATTTTCCGTCACAGCAAAAGGCAGAAAAATCGCCATCGCGTAATAAGGATAAAAAAAACGCCCCATAATCGGAAAATCTTCATGCTCAGGACCATGATGTGCGATCTTGAGTTGCTGGTCAATTTCAGCACTATAAGGGCTATCATAGCCTTCAAAGACAACCAAACGCGTCGGCAGCCAGCGGTATAAAAAATCCGCGCCGCCCGGTTCAGCTTTTGCAAAGCGGTAATTGGCCCCAAATAACAGCCCCACAAACACAAGAGCGAGCAGAATACCCGCCCAAAACTCTGTTGGTTTTTTCATTTTGCTCTGCATAAGCTTCTCCATATCTTGAATTCAAGTAATAATTTTACTCGATTCGTTTTATAAACACCCAATGACACTCCACTCAACAAGGCACGCGCTTCGTCACTCGCGAACAAAACCTTTTTTGGAGTATGATTAGCACACTTTTCTACTATCTAATTTGGAGGTCCCTATGCAAGACCTGACCCAGGAAATACTCGAATTCATACGGCGCACGTCCACCGATCTGCCTGCGGATGTGGAAGCCAAGCTGCGCGCCTCGTATGCGGATGAAGATGACGGAACCGCTGCGCAGGGTGCGCTTGATACCATTTTACAAAATGTGGAACTGGCGAGAAAGAATTCGACCCCAATCTGCCAGGATACGGGGACACCGCTTTTCTACGTCCACTACCCCGAAGGGATGAGCACCCGTAAACTCAAAAAGATGATCCAGGATGCGGTCGTCGAAGCGACCAAGTTGAATTATCTGCGTCCGAACTCAGTGAATGCCATCACGGGGAAGAATACCGGCGATAACAGCGGCGACGAGCACTACCCTACCATCCATTTTGAAGAAGTTGACGAAGATCAGCCCCTAACCATCGAGTTGATGCTCAAAGGTGGCGGCTGTGAAAATGTCGGTATCCAATACAAGTTGCCCAACACTGAAATGGGCGCCGGACGTGACCTTGCCGGGGTGCGGAAAGTTGTTCTCGATGCCGTGCACCAAGCCCAGGGCAAAGGGTGTGCTCCAGGCGTTCTCGGTGTGGCTATCGGTGGCGATCGCGGAGCATCCTATTTGGCATCGAAAGAAACCTTGCTACGCAAAGTCGGCGACGAGAACGCCAATCCAGAACTGGATGCGATGGAAAAGAAGATCACCGAGGAAGCCAATGGCATGGGCATCGGCCCGATGGGCTTTGGCGGCAAAACCACCGTGTTGGACACGAAGATCAAAGGTCTGCATCGTTTGCCTGCGAGCTATTTTGTCTCGGTCTCGTATATGTGCTGGGCATACCGTCGCCGCAAGATGACGGTAAGTGGCAACGAAGTAAGTTACGAATAAATGGGTAAGGGCGAACGGCCGTTCGCCCCTACAGGAGAAGACAAATGAAAAAATTAACCATCCCCATCAGTGATGAAGCCATCCGCGAGTTGAAAGTTGGCGAACCCGTGCTGCTCTCCGGCGTGATGATGACCGGGCGCGATGCCGTCCACAAATGGATGAACGACCGTTTTATTGCCAAAAAAGTAGACCCGAGCGAAGATGATCTGGCCGTTTACGAAGCCATCAAACCGATTCTCGATGGCGGCATTATTTATCATTGCGGCCCCGTTGTTTCGGGCGTGGAAACGGGCGACTATAAATTTATTGCTGCGGGTCCAACCACTTCCATCCGCGAAGAACCCTATCAGGCCGATGTGATGCAACTCTTCAATCTCAAGGGCGTGATCGGTAAAGGTGGTATGGCCGCAAAAACGCTCAAAGGCTGTCAGGATACACCTGCGGTCTACTTCCACGCGATTGGCGGCGCGGCATCCTTGATCGCCCAGCGAGTAGAAAAAGTGCTTGGTGTCCACAAACTCGATTTCGGCGTCCCTGAAGCGATGTGGGTCATCGACGTAAAAGATTTCCCCGTTGTGGTGACGATGGATAGTCATGGCGGCAGTCAACACACGGTCGTGGAAGAAAAATCGCAGGAAGTACTAACGGGCTTGCTCGAAAAAGCATAGAAACTCAAAAGTAAATACGGAATCCCGCCCCTGACCCTGAGGATTGTCTCTGATAAACAAAGTGATCTGTGGTTCTGGGATAACTCTCCAACTTTTTCGCTTTTTTGAGATAGATATGCAGCCTAAGTTATGGTAAAATCGCTTCGCTCGGAGGGATGGCCGAGTGGACGAAGGCGCCTGTCTTGAAAACAGGTTGAGTGCAAGCTCACGTGGGTTCGAATCCCACTCCCTCCGCTCCTTTAGTCCATCCGAGCGATTAACAACTGAATTGGGGAGGTGCCAGAGTGGCTGATTGGGCTCGCCTGCTAAGTGAGTGTCGGGGTTAACTCGACCGCGGGTTCGAATCCCGCCCTCCCCGCAGCTACACGGTCGAGAGTATTTTTCTTGAGGCTGTGTTAACAGCTGAAACGCCAAAGTTGGCTGGACTGCCACGCACGCGTTTCTGCGCACAAAGACTGCTTCGACTAGACCTCGGAGCAGTCTTTTGCGTTTAAATTGTGATAAATCATCGAAGCGATCCAAATAAGGTTTTGTTTCGTTGATAAGTTCTATTCTATTTCAGGAAAGACTTTTTGGTAGGCGTTCCAGAAATCGCTGAAGCTATGGCAACTTCGATACGCTGGTGGTATGCGTTCCCAGAGTTTTTGGCTACGGTCTCCGGCCACAAAGTCAATCACTTGGCGTGTTCGACGACAAAGCACGATCCAAATCCAACGTTTATTCTTGCGAAAATGTACGAACAACCATGATTGCGGCAGACTCGATTTCGATGGAGTTGGGCAGTTACCTAGCAGGGAAAACGGATGCAGAACATTACGCAGTGGAACGTCAACGTGAGGAAGACGAAACAGGCACCATCCCGGACGTGGAAGCGCAGGAAGTCGCAGACATTTTGAACGATCTGGGATTAAGCGATAAAGAAGCCGCCCTAATTGTCAAAGCCCTGGTGCGCCAGCCTGAGAAATAGATCAACTGTATGATGCAATTCGAACTCGGGCTAGAGCAGCTGGGCCCGCGCCGTGTCTGGCAAAGCGCCCTGACCATTGCCTGCTCATGCGCGGTCTCAGGCTTGATCCCGTTATCCCCATATATTTTCATCCCGGACATCCATACCAGCCTTTCAGTAGCGGTGACGATTTTAGCGCTATTTATCTTCGGTTACGTCATTACCGGCGTGCGCGCCTTCCACTCTGCTTGGCAAACGGCACTTATCGGTGGCGCCGCTGTCGGCGCAGCTTTCGGACTGGAAAAACTCCTGGGGTAAGAATTTAGGTTGGGCAGTCAGCAATTTACTCAACAATGCCATTGATACATCCAAAAGAATCAGCCAATCTCTCCTACACGATCATCCATTGTCGAAATCGGCAAATCTTTCTCTTTGTTTTTTGCGGGCTTTTTCCACTCTGACTCGGATTGTCTCTGAGCTTTCTTCCCTTCTGCTATCAGAGAGCTTCTCAAAATCCACGCGCGGAACTTCGATTTAGAATCTAAAGCTCTCCGTCTGACCATAGGCGGAGAGCTTTAGGTCTTGTGTATTCCTTAATTATGTAAGCTGTTTAGGGAGCAAGAGACCACGGAGCTGATTCTTCAATCTCACCCGTTTCCATACGTTGCTCGTAAATTGCGGTGGCAAGGTTCAGTTTTTGTTGAAGCATGAAGAAGCCATGCCAGTGAGACCAATCAGGTGCGCCCATCATGGCACCCTGTCGAGCGCGACGGCCATCGTGATGCCAGATGTGGTAATGTTGGATCATAAAGCCGTCTTCCCAGGGATTCTCTTTGAGCAAGCCCGCTTCAGCCAATTCAAGACGCATCGCTTCCACAGGGGCCCAATACTCTACGTTATAGAGTTCAACCGCTTTGTCGCTGCTAGAAAAGTAGTTGTCTGTATGGGTGGTGGTATGACATTCACCACAAACCTGTTTCATTTCTTCACGACCGGCTTCACCGTCACCTGTAAGCATATCCATCGGGTCATCAGAATTGCGGACCTGTGATGACTTTGCCCATAAGTTCCAATACAAACGCTGGGAAACATTGTGGGTGGTTTCTAGATCGCCGATGCCGCTCATATGGCAGGTCGCGCAGGTCGGAGCACGATAATCACCGGGTTCCCATTCACCGGAAGGGCTATCCCAGATCCACTCTTCACCCTCAGCGGCATATATCTGACCATGCTTGGTGTTTTCGTAGATCTCAATATCAGGATGGTCAGGACCAATGTGGCAGCCACCACAGGCGTCAATCTTACGAGCTTCGGCAATATCAAAGCTGTGGCGGGTATGACAAACCGTGCAGTTGCCAACTTCACCGGTCGGGTAGATATTACCAATACCGGCAGAGGGATAGGTTTCAGCGGTAGGATGACCGGTTTCATCAACTTCAAAGCGGGTGCCATGGCACTGCATACAACCGGTCTCATCGGATGCGCCGCTCAGCTCAGGATTGTCACGCCCTTCATGGTAATGAATGAGCGTTTGCATGGCGTCTTTATTTTCATATTGAAGTCCTGCACGCTCGTGTCCACTGGCGTGAAATTGCGACACTTGATCTTCATGACATTCGGCACATGTTGCTGGCGCAACCAGCATCGAAAGCGTGACGCTCAGATCTTCGTGACCTTCAACACCACTCAACGCCATTGGAGAATCCGCTTCAACTTCATGACAGTCAATACAGGAAACACCTTCATCAGCATGGCGGCTGCCGTCCCAATCTTCGACAACCCCATGGGTTTCGGTGGCATGGCATTCCACACAACTGAGCGCCTCTTCTGATAGTTCGGATGTTTGGTAGCCGCTCTCAGTCTCAGCGGGCGCTGCAGTGCCCCCACCGCCACAGGCGACAAGCGCCAGACTGGCAAAAATCAATGCAAGGACGAAAACAAGGATCTTTTCACTTTTCATCGTTCACCTCTTTCAAAGGAATAGATTTGGGGCTTTTAGTTATCAAGTTCCGCTTGGTATTTGGCTTCAAGCAGGTATTTGTTGAGATTGGAATGACCAACTTCTTCGTGGCAGGTCACACACTGCGAGTCGGTCGCATTTGCAAAATAACGCTGGTGTTCTTCCTGACCGCTGGTCGCTTTTTCCAGCTCTGCATGGCAGCCCAGACAGCCGGAGTCATACACAAATTCTTCGCGATGTTCAGTTTTTGCACGCCAATCGATCTGGCTGGTGTCTGTGAAGGTTTCCATCCAAATATCGTGGATACCTGTTTCGGCTTTGGTATAGAAATAATTGGCAGCCGTGTCGTGGGGCAGATGGCAGTCGGTACAGCTGGCTGCGATACCATACTCATTATCGCCGCCGTGCGCATTATCGGCATGAGAAGCGGCAAAAGGCTGCATGCTGTGGCAACCGGAGCAAAAATCCGCGTTGGAGGTGGCTTCGAAACTCTCTTGCCCAACCAGCCAGGAGGAAAAAGGCAGAATAAAAAGGGCAACAAAAGCGACCAACAGGTAGACCCCAAAGCGTGCGAATTTATTCATTGAATTGATTTTTTTGAGCATCGTCTTTTCCGTTCCAGTGGATTTTTCTGAAATTTACTTCAGCAGAAATTAAGCTTTTATTAATCTAAAGTATAGGAAAAAGTGCGTTTTGCTTGTATCGGCAAGGTGGATGAACTTAAAAAGAAAAAAGGGATCATCTTGGCGATAATCCCTCAGAAGACTAGTCCATGTGGACTAGAGAAATTGGTTCAATCTACGATTATTGTTTCGACTGATACCACAAAGCCGCTTGCACACGATTATTGATGTGCAGTTTATCGAGAATAAATCTTAAATGCGAACGCACGGTATTCACCGAGATCGTCAAGCGGTTGGCGATCTCTTTATTTGTCAGCCCCTCTGCTACAAGCTCGAGCACTTCGCGTTCGCGCGGGGTGAGCAGGTTAATGGAATCATCTTCGGGGGCGACTGTTTCTTCGGGCTCGGCAGCCAAACCCACGTCCACGGGCGTTTCGGGCGGCGCATCCGCCGCTTCTTCCTTTTTCCCTTTGGCGATTGCCGCAAATTCATTCAGCAGACGCGGCACCATCGCGGGCGGGATAATCGCATCGCCTGCCGCCACCGCCAGGATCGCTTCGCGCATCTGCTTTGAATCGGTGACCGCTTTCAAGACATAACCCTGCGCCCCCGCCTTGATCGCGTCGAACAGGTCTTCATCCTTTTCGGATGCCGTGATCATGACCACCTTCACAGACGGATATTTCTTCAAGATCTGGCGCGTGGCTTCGATGCCGCTGATGCCGGGCATGCGCACGTCCATCAGAATCACATCGGGCAGCGGCTCGCCAAGCAATTCAAGCGCCTGCTCGCCGTTGCTGGCTTCACCCAACACTGAAAAACGCTCGTCACGCTTGAGCAGGCTGGCAACGCCATCGCGAAACAGGTGGTGGTCATCGACCAGCATCACGCGGATGGGAAAATTCACTTCACTCATATAGACTCCATTAAATGGGCAGCTTCGCCAGAATTACGGTGCCTTTGCGCGGCTCACTCAGCACATCAAAAGCGCCCCCCAAGCGCTCGGCACGCTCACGCATAATGCTTAAACCAAAATGCTGCGAACGCAGTTCGGGATCATAGACAAAGCCCGCGCCATCATCTTCGATGCGCAGGATAGCAAAATTATTTTGGATGTCGAGATCGATATGGATATGCTGCGCGTTGGCATGTTTGCGGACATTGGTGAGCGCCTCCTGCAGGATGCGCAGCAGTTCGCTCTCGACGAGGGGCGGCAGTTGCCCTTCAACATCCCGAGCGTGGAAAGTGGTTTCCAGCCCGCTGCGTTGACGGAATTCCGCGATCCAGGCAGCAGCGGTGAGCGCCAAATTGCCCGTTGGGTGCGTGCGCAGGCCGTCGATGGACTCACGCACATCGTAGGACGCATCCCGCACAACGTTGCGAATCTCTTTGATCTCATCACTTGCGCGCTCGGTTTCGCCGTTTTGTAGGTCTTCTTCGAGCAGTTCGGTTTTGATGCTCAACCAGCCAAGGGTTTGCGCCAAACTATCGTGCAACTCGCGTGAGATACGCGTGCGCTCCTCGAGCACAGCGATCTGCTCGAGCTGCTGGTGGTAGATGGCGTTCTCGATGGCGATCCCTAGTTGATTGCCGATGCTTTCGAGCAGTTGCATCAATTCCGGCGCGAAGCTGGCGCGTTCTTTGCTAAAAAGCACCAGCTTCCCTACTGCACGATTCCGTGAGCGCAAAACAATGGATGCAGCCCTTCGATAGCCTGCTTGATTAGCTTGGCAGCCTTCGGGCGCAAGGCACTTGTGGGATGGATAGAGGGTGCGACACATTTCCACATGCACATCCTGCACTTCGACAGAATCCAGCACAGGGGCAGGGGCGTATTCGCGCTCGATGGTTTGGAAACAGTTGACAACCGTTTCATCCAACCCGATATGCGCGATCATGCGAGTCTTCCCTTCTGCTTCGTAGACCTGCACAAAACCGCCATCGGCATTGGCAATATCAACGATCTTGGCGAGCGCTTCTTTGAGCACTGTATCCAGATCACCGGCGCGACTTAGGATCAGGGCGATCTTGGAGATGGTGTCCAACTCGTGGGTGCGCTGTGAAATGCGTTTTTCAAGCGAGTTTTGTGAAACTTGCAAATTGCCGACCATCTGGTTGAGCGTTTGCCCAAAGATCTGTAGTTCATCGCCGGTTTGCAGGTCGCTGCGCACGGCGTAATCACCATCGCCGATAGCATTAGCAACATTCTTTAGTTCGCCAACCGGCAAAATGACCATCTTACGCACCATCAAGTAGAGGGTGATCATCACCAAACCCACGATGCCGACCGCAGAAAAGGTCAACATACGACGACTTCTTTGCAGAGCGGCATCCATCTCTTTGGTGGAAACCATCACACTCAACCCGCCGCGTACATCGCCGATCTCGTAGCCCTGATCGGCGTGACACTCAAGACAGCTTTCCTGCACTTCGAGCGGGATCATCAATCGGTAAAAGGGTTCATCACCTGTACGGTCGAACGAAGCAACCGGCTCGAACTCTTCTTCAAAATGAACCAGGGCATCGTGCTCAAATGAATCTGGGGCGTTGTCGGGATTCGTCAACATCAGGCTGGTGATGTGAAAACGGTAATTACTGGTTTCATTCGAGAGCAAGGACAGCTCTTTGGTCACCATTGCGGGGGATTTTTGATAGTAGCCATCTTCCTTCTCAAGGAAGAAAGAGCCGGGGGTATTCGTCCAGACCCCTTCATAGGAAGCGACCCAGTTACGCACCAATGCCATTTCAGAGAGCAGCGCATCTGCCTGAGCATGGATCTGGTTGAGATGCTGCTCTTTTTCGTTTTGGTAAATGGCAACAAAAAGCAGCACGATCGTCAGGGTAACAACTGCGCCAATACCAAGGGTCAAGCGCACGCCAATACTATTGAACGGAGAAGGGGATTTCTTTTTACTCATGCGTCATCTCTGCGAGCTTGGTACGGTCTTTGAAAACGATCTCAACGCGATTGATGTCGATCATGCCCTGCGCCGCAAATTGATGTAGGGTTTTACTGACCAACTCGCGGGTCGTGCCGACACTGTGCGCCATCTCATCCAATGTCAGGTCGCGGGGCGTCGCTTCCCCTTCTGCGGGATCGTAATGCGTCAACAATAATCTCGCCAAGCGTCCGGCGACCGGATGAAAGGCAAATCCATAGATGAAATCACGCGCCTGCCGCAGGGTGCGGATCAAGTAACGATTGACCGCCCAGGCTGCATCCACATTCTGTGACAGGATCGGCATCAAGTCACGCCCATGCCAGAGATAGACATCACTCTCTTCAAGCACTTCCAACGAAGCGGGCATCGGGTCATTGTCAAAAAGTGAGTGTCCCCAAACCACGTCACCTGCCTTGGGGCGTAAAACAACCTGTCGCTTGCCATCAGGCGCAAGCATGACCCAGTTCAACTTTCCCGAAACGAGATAGAGCGTATGCGGCCAGAGATCACCTTGAAAGCAGATAATCTCGCCCCTTTTATAATGCTTACGTACCGCCACTTGTGCCAAGCCCTGCAGGTCTTGGCTAGAAAAGTGTTGAAAAATATCGTCCTTGAGAAGGTCTGCCGAAAAATCACTCATAGATTGCTTGCCTAATTTACAAAAGTATAAAGACTCGATCTGTAAATGCCGTTAAGCTAGTGGTTCGTAGATTATACAGGTTAACTTTTATCCATACCGAAGGAGTTCAAAATGAATAAATGGACACGTCAAATTCATCGTTGGTTCGCTATCCCTACGTTGATTCTTATCCCGCTGGCGGTTGTCTCGAAATTCTCAGGTGGCGCTTTTCACCTTCCGCCACAGTTTGAGCAGTTTCAGTCTTTGCTGATGCTTTTGCTTGCCATTACTGGTGGATACCTTTATTTGATCCCTTATCTTGCCAAAAAGAATCGCAAAAAACGCAAGAAGGCTGCTCTTTCTACCATACAGACCGAGAAAGTCTCGTGACCAAACCATCGAAACCCATTAAAAGCGCGACCATTCTGGCTTTTATCGTTGGCGTAACGGCTGTTTTCGCTGGGGCACGTGTGGCGATCTTTAAACAAGGGATGCCCTATCTTCAGGGACTTCCTGCTTACAACCTGATCTTGGGCGTATTCAGTCTTTTTCCGGTTACTTTTTGGATTTGGAAAAAGTCGAAATTCGCTATTCCCGCTTCGATTGCCTTCTTAGCCAGTCACAGCATCGTTTTGCTGATCTTAATTATCGGCTATTTGGGCACAGTTTCTATCTATAGTCTTGGCGCAATGCTTTTCAGGGTGATTGTCTGGAGCATCATTTTGAGATTACTACTTCTCCACAAGAAAGAAATTTCTCCCGAAGATAAAGGAAGAGCTCTATGATCCCCTACATGCTCATGACCTTTTTATATTTTGGCGTCGCCATTGTGGCGTCATTGGCAGCTGCATTCTCGCTGTGGAACCTGTCGCCCTGGATCCATGGCACGGTTTGGCTGCGTGTCCATTTCATCACGCTTGGCGTACTGACCGAGCTTCTCTTTGGAGCCATGCCAATTTTGACAGCGAAAGCGCATAAGTTGCCGCGCCCCAAAATCCGCTGGGATATTTGGTTGGCGCTAAACGTCGGGATTATTTTGCTCCTGATCGGCATTCCCCCGACGAATAAAGTCCCGATCATTGCCGGTGGCACGCTGGTTTTCACAGCGACAACGCTGTTACTGTTCCAATTGGCTGGGATCCGCGCGAAATCAGAAAAGGCACTAGAAGTCAACGAAGGGCGCAAGTTTTATGTCGCCGGGCTCTTCTTTTTCTTGATTGGCATTCTTGTTGGCACAGGCATATTTCCGCGCTGGGAAGAAGCACTCGGTATCGTTGGCGATATTACTGAAATACATATTCATGCCAATAATTGGGGCTTTATGGCACTGGTCTTCGCCGGCTTTTTCGTGGACTTATATCCCAAATGGGCAAAACGCCCCTTGTATAACCCCAAAGCCATCTCCCCAATTTTCTGGATGATGAGTATCGGTGCAATGAGTCTTATCCTTAGCCCGTGGTTTGCCAGTCAAGTTCTGGCAGGGATCGGCGCTGTTCTGCACACATCTGCCAATGTCTGGCTGCTGATCATTGCTATCAAACCTTTGCGTGGCGACAAATCCGCCTGGACTGCCGGTATGGCGCAAATGTTGATCTCCTATATTTGGCTATTTGCGCCCCTATCGATGGCTCCATTTGTGATCTTTGGCGTCGAAAGTATGCTCCCAGCAGACCTGCTGGCAAAGACGACCCCACAGGCATTGATCTATGGCTGGCTGCTCCAATTTGGATATGCGGTCGTGCCTTACTTTTTCCAACGCTTCTTTATCGGCGAAGAACATGCTGAATTAGGCGGCACCTGGCTTAGTTTTTGGCTGGTGAATGTAGGAGCTATCTTTCTGTGGCTCAGCATTTTCATCGAACCCGCCCGTGGCATACTGCATGGTAGCGCTTATCTGATCTGGATGGCTTCATTTATCCCGGTGCTCATCGAACTATGGAATAAAACAAAAGCCGGAATGTTGAAAGCTGAAACAGCGGTTTTTCGCGCAGACTAATAAGCGCAAGAATTGCGTCAATCTCACTTCCGGTTTTATCTGGGTTTACCAACCCAAAAACCGTCTTAAAGGATGAATTGTTCTTCAATGCACAATCTTCTATAATGAGTTCGTAGTGAAATCAAATGAGTGCGTTCCATCTGAGATAAGGAAAATATCATGGCTAAATTTCTACGTTTCATCGGCATTCTTTTCATGGGGTTGACCGCCGCCCTAACCATCCTGAGTGGCATCGGCACAGCTTGTGTTGCCATTGACGCAACCCGCTATGACAGCATGAAAGCATTAGCGGATTATCAATGGCTCTACGTTTTCTATGTGCTGGCGACAACTGCCATCGGCATCTTCGGTGTACGTGCGACGATCGGCTTGGTACGCGGTCACAAGACCGCCTATCGTGATGGGATGATCGCTCTCTCTTCGGGCACCCTGATCGGAGCCGCTCACATCTTCACGTCACGAGCGATCCGGGGTTCGTCCATGCCAGTGGATGCCATCGTATACGCAACCATCCTTACGCTGGTGATCTTCCTGATCTTCGGCTTCCCCAAAATCAGCCAGATGGTCGGATTTGAAAAAGGCAGCGAGAATGGCAAAGCCGCCGCAGGTGGCATGACCGCCATCGTCGCCGGAATACTTTTTCTCAGTGTCCACATGTGGGCGGGCCCAACGCACATTCTCGACGGTGTCAACTATGCCGATGCTTTCCATACCAAGATGATGGTCACTGGTGGCACATTGATCTTGCTCGGGATCGGGCTTCTGGGAAGAGCAACGCGGGAAGCAGACGAAAGACAAATGCAGCAAGAGCATTCATCAGTAGATTGCGTGAAGTAGAAGATATTGAGTTTGAAACAAAGTACGCGAGAGCTAAACAACTCGGATGGGTGAAATAACAACTTGAAAAATTCTTACTGGATTTGTCCGATTCAGAGTGCGATCACTGTATGGACCCGGAAATTACGGTACTTGTGCGTCAATCCAGTTTATTCAAGGAAATTGATGCAAATGGATTTTCGCAGGCAATGGATATTAGCGTTTCTCGCTCAATTGAAGAAGACGGGTTTTTCTTCGCGGACAAACCAATCATATCGAACGCTGGAATTGCGTATTACGACAGAGGGTAGCTCGCTTTGTTCGAAAAACTCTCTCTTTTTCGAAGATAGATTATATGCATCATGTACGTAAGACTACGCCCCGTAACATATCTAACAAAACCTTAAATGAGAAATGATAAATCTACACCATCATCCCCTTCGGACGATACTGCAATGCCTCCGCTAGATGTGCAGATTGAATATTTTCTTCCCCTGCCAAATCAGCAATTGTGCGCGCTAATTTCAGGATGCGGTGATCGGCTCGCGCGGAGAGTTGAAGCTGGGTCATTGCAGCCTTGACAAGTTGTTGCCCCGCATCATCCAAAGACGATTCTCCCCGTCTACTGTCCGAGAGCTTTTCAAAATCTACGCGCGGCACTTCGATGTGGATGTCAATGCGGTCGAGCATGGGGCCGGAGATACGTTTTTGGTAGCGGGTTTACGGTTTGGAGGGAGTAGGCGCATTGACGTTCAGGGTCTGAAAAATAACCGCAAGGGCAGGGATACATACAACTGGCATGCTTTTTGACGGCTATAGTCCCAATTATCAGCATGGTTGGGACAAAAAACAGTATACTTTTCTATCTATTGATAACATGGGGGCATTGTACTCGTTATCTCTATTCCTTGGACAATAACCACGTATATTTCGTCCCAGGTTTAGGCATGATTAGAAATCCGTATCATTATTGTTGATGATGACAATTCTCTCTCATCTATAATCACCAAAACATAGCCTTGGCTAAACAAGCACAAGCGACAATAAAAATATGGTGAGAGCAAGACTGGTTATGCCTATATTGGGGGATAAATCATAAAAAGATTTATTTCTCAGGCGCTGCTCCGATTCAATGAAGTATAGACAATAAATGCCTACGCTACTCTTTGTGGTTATACTATCAGTCAATATCTAACAAGTACCTTCTATGTTATTCTTGTAATTGAAATCCCAATTCTACAATCTTATTTTAGCGCTTTATGCCTTTCAACAAAGACCAGAAATCCCCCCTTACTTTATTTCTCAGCGTTACAGCAGTTGAAGTTCTTGCTATTCTATGGCATTTTTCCAGGCATGCTTCAGATACACAAGCGATATTCATATACTCCCCTTCGCGTTTATTTACCATAAGCCTATTATTTATTTTGTTTTCAAGTTTAGCGTGGTTAGCAATCCTGAGTACTTCGGGAAATTTTAATGCGCAGCAATTTCAAACTCACATTAGGCATCCCTTCTTCAGAAATCTAGCTTATTTTATAGGGATCCTAAGTTGGCTTTTGTATTTCACTTCTATTGAACATTTTGGCAAGTTAAAAAACTATATAGTTATAGTAAGGCCATTATTTGCCTTAGGGATATTAATATCCATTCAGTTGCTGCTTTATCTGATGATCACAAAGAACAACCCTAAAAGCACTTTGCAAATGTTTTACCATCACAACAAATCGTTTTTAATTTCCAACATACTGCTTTTTTTGTGTTTTTTGCTTCTATGGATTTTTATTGACATTAGTGGAATGGGAATCGTTCCAAATGGTGAAGATTGGAATGAAGCCGGGGTCCCAATTTTAGGCTGGCAAGTATTTATCGCTGTGCTAGTTGGCATACTTTCCCAAAAGCTTGAAAAAACATTCAGGAACAAAGATAGGCTACGCTCAAGGAAATTTGACATTGCGATATTCCTTTTGATCTGGATAATTGGGGGATATTTATGGGCTAAAACACCTGTCTCGAATGGATATCTAAACCCAGGCCCCTATCCCCCCACAAATGAAACATACCCATTTGCAGACGCCGCCCGCTTTGACACAATGAGCCAATATGCATTGATCGGTCAGGGACTAAACAACGGCGAAGCGTATAACCGTCCGGTATATCCGGCCTTTCTCGTATACATCCACATACTATCTGGACAAAACTATGCTGATAATATGGGGCTACAAGCAGCAGTTTTTGCTATTTTTCCGGCATTGCTTTATTTGCTCGCAAAATTCTTAAGCAATAGGAGTACTGGGATAGCGATAGCGACCGTTATTATTTTTCGAGGAATAAATGGTATTGCAGCAACAAACTTGATCAACCTGGCAAATCAAAAACAAATGCTGACAGGGTTTCCAACTGCGATTTTAGTGGGGCTGATCTTACTTATTACTCTCATCTGGTTACGTCAGCCAAACACGATACTCCTCGTGGTTCTTATAGGCGGCATATTTGGCTCAGGCATTTATCTTAGGCAAACAATTCTTGGCTTTTTTCCTGTTATTATGCTACTGCCTTTCTTCGTAACGAAGCTAAAGAAACAAAGACGATTGATTGTTCCCGCCTTATTAATTCTTGGCATCATTGCGTTTGGTGTTCCTTATGAAGCTAAAAATTATATAGAATCACCGTATTACAAATACCCAGCGGTCATAAAAAAAATTTTTACTATCGTGGAAACACGTTACACTCCACAACGCGAAATGCCTGAAGAGCGAGAGCGTTTCGTCTTACGAAAAAGCCCACCTTCTCAAAATATTTCAAATACAATATCAAAAAACATCTCGACACTTCAAACAGTCGGAAATCATTTTGCACGAAACATTGTCACATCAACACTAATTCTCCCTCATTCCATTTCAATTGATTCCTTACGGAACACAATAAAAGCAGAAAACTCTTTCTGGCGTCCATACTGGGATGGCCGGTTAAACATCGAGCAATCCCTCTTCTTGGCTTTAAATCTTGTCATGATCAGCGTAGGCATTGTCTCTGCAATTTATCGTTTTCCTATCGGAGGTTGGCTGCCACTCTTATTTTTCTTTGGCTACAATCTCGCAAATGCTTTAGCAAAATCATCGGGAGGGCGATACATCGTTCCAGTTGACTGGATCGTTATACTCTACTTCATGCTAGGTATACATCAATTACTTCTGTGGAAGATGCCCATAGCAAAAAAAGATAGACACACATCTTTCTCCAAGAAACATCCACGGATAGAAGGAAAAGGAAGCGCACTTGCATTTATCTTGGTACTCGTTATGGGAACTTTTCTCATAATCCCCGATTTTATTTTCCGCCAAAAATTCTACAAGAACAATGTTAGCATGACGAGTTCTCTGGTTAACCTTCTTCCTTCTGAAGAAAAACAAGCTTACATAGAAGAACTTTTAAAAACAGAAAAGCTTTTTATTGCAACTGGGCAAATCATGTACCCTCGCTACTATCTGGCCGGAGATGGAGAATTTTCTTATTACTACCCCTATAAAACGCTAGACTACCCCCGCCTATCCTTCATTTTCATTGGGCCTCGTGGCACTTATAACGCAGTCATGCCAGGGGATATGCCCAAAGGACTTGATAATCTTAGCGAAGCAATTATTGTAGGATGTCTTCAAAAAGATGGAAGTGAAAAATATCTAGATGTCGGCATAATCTTCATCACATCTGGAAACAGGCAAGTATATTTTCGAGAACCATTGCTCGAACAAACATGCAATAATACAAGCCTAACAGCAGAACAAGAATAGCTAAGCAGGATTTTTAATGCACAACAAGCAAACCAAACGTGAAGAAACGCTCAAGCGTAGACTATCACTAAAAAATCAACTTTACCAAATCAAGTACGTACCAAGAGCATTGCGCCTCGTATGGCTCGCTGCACGTGGCTGGACACTGCTGTCAACATTATTGTTGATAATCAGGGGCCTACTACCCGCCGGAACAGTATATTTGACTAAAGAAATGGTCAATGCCATGCTAGATGTAGTAGATAGTAATGGGGATATCAATACCCTAATAAAGGCAGCCCCGGTTATAGCGCTTATGGCCGCTACTATTTTAGTACGTGAGTTGATCGGCGATATACAAAAATACGTAAATGCGATTTTAGCTGATCGTACACAAGACTTTATGTACAACCTTATTCACGAGAAGACCACATCGCTTGACATGCAGTTCTACGAATCCACATCTTATTTCGATAAGTTACAGCGTGCTGCGTCCGAAGCTGTATCTCGTCCACTCAGCCTTTTACAAAGCATCAATGGCGTTTTGGAAAGCACGATCACGCTCCTTGCGATGATCAGTGTCTTATTCACACTGAGTTGGTGGATTCCCCTTTTGTTACTTTTCGGCACATTACCTGCACTAGCCATTGCGTTACGAACAACCCGCATTAGACAGAAGTGGCGCTTAGCCACCACGATCGAGCGAAGGCGCTTGAATTACTATAAAAAAATGCTATCCGACGATAAATCAATGCCAGAACTTAGAGTCTTTGGCCTCGGTCTACATTTCAAGGAACTTTACAGCAACTTACGCCAAGAGCTTAGAGATGAAGGATTAGCGATTTTGCGCAGGGGATTATGGGAAAAGACCGGAGCAAGCCTCCTTGGACTTTTGACCTTGGCCGTAATGCTTGGCTGGATGGGATGGGGCGCCTTGCAAGGAATGCTCGATCTCGGTGAAATTGTTATGTTTTGGCAGGCAATGAACAAAGGACGTGGGCTTGTACGCAGTCTCTTCTTTGGTTTTGACGCCCTCTACAACGATTTGATTTTTCTGGATGACCTTTTCACCTTTTTAGAACTAGAGTCTCAAGTTGTAGACCCCACAGAACCCGTCGAAGTTCCTCCTGGACTAAGGCAAGCAATAGAAGTAAAAAATATCACCTTTCAATATCCTGATAGCGACTTGATAGCGCTCAAAGAGTATAGTCTTACCATCCCAAGAGAGAAGGTTGTCGCAATTGTTGGGGAAAACGGGGCAGGCAAAAGCACCCTGACCAAATTACTCTGCCGCTTTTATGATCCGCAAGAGGGTTCTATTACTTGGGATGGCGTAGATCTACGGGATATGGCACAAGATGATTTACGCCGGAGAATCACTATTTTATTTCAGCAACCGCTTTCATATTTTGAAAGTGTTGAAGACAATATTCGCTTTGGCGATTTGCACAATGAACCCAGCCGCGAAGATATTATCACAGCCGCAAAGGTCAGTAATGCGCACGAATTCATCCAAAAATTCCCCAATGATTACGATACAGTACTAGGGAAGCAATTTGGTAAAGCTGAGCTAAGCGTTGGAGAGTGGCAAAGGGTGGCACTCGCTCGCACATTTATACGCAAAGCTGACTTTGTGATCTTGGATGAGCCGACTAGTGCTATGGACAGCTGGGCTGAAGCGGAATGGATGGCGCGCTTTCGAGAATTAGTAAAATCAAGAACGGCACTGATCATCACACATCGCTTCACTACAGCCATGCAGGCAGATATTATTCATGTCATGGTAAATGGACACATTATAGAATCAGGCACGCATGCAGAATTAGTATCTAACGAAGGTCATTATGCTCAATCATGGCAAAAGCAAGTGAGAAAAAAGAGTTGAAATGCTAGTTTTCGTAACTTGTGTAAGACATCCTGATAATAGCCATTCGTATGAAAGAGTATGGCAACTCCTAAACAACACCTTATATTCGGTTTGCAGTCAACAAGACACCGATTTTCGAGTTATTGTTGTTTGTGATAAAAAGCTTCCGTTAACTCATCATCAAGCACTTATCGACGAATATACTGACTTTATTCAAGTAGATTTTCCCGCTCACAGCAAGAATGTACTCAACAACTTCAATAACTTGGGCAACTTATCTCCCCCATTAGAAGATAAGCAGTGGAGGGAAATAGAGAATAACTACCAAACCTCTTTAGAGATTTTCGGCAGTAGTGGCTCTTCTTTTTTTATGCAGGTACTCGAAAAAACAGCAGGAACGGATGGCATAAAAAAACTCCGTGAAATCAAACGGGAAACAAAAAAAATAATACGAGGGGATAAAAAACAAAAAGAACAAAAGGCAAAAGACTATTTTCATATTGCCAATGTAGTCTTAAACATGGCCACCAAACTTCTGGTTGGAATCTTGGCAGCAGAAAAATACAACCCTGAATATGTAACGTTTTTCGATGCTGACGATTATGTGGGTAATGATATTTCTGCTTATGTGAATACGCATCCCGGGGAAAATGGCTGGGTTATGACACACGGATATAGAATGTCCGGCAACAAAATAGCTTCTTATTATCGCTGGAATTCTGTTTGTGGAACAGGCAACATTTACAACTATGCTTTATTAAGGGAGTTCATTGGCAATAAAGTTACACAGAAGAGTACTCAGGATGAATTCTTTCAACATGTTGATTCTGAGTTGCTCATAACTATTGGCAGGCACGATCGTCCACGAAAGTTCTTTGCAGAACGAGGCAAAAACCTCCTTGAGTATCCTACACGCAGCGTAATTCACTTGGTTGACCATAATGAAAGTTCTGAGTTCAAGAGAAAAATTATTCACGGAGAGCAGGCGGATGTCTTTTTGAATAACGCGCGCAAGTTTGGAGAGATCACCCTGGTTTTCTCTGCACTGATTGGTTATTTCAATATTTTGCCGGTCAATTTAACAAAGGTTTTTTGTCTTGGTTTCCAAAAAACAGGTACAACGTCGGTTGATGCGGTGCTTCAGGATATGGGCTACCAAGTTGCAAAGGCTTACAAGCAATCTAGTCTGGAGTTTAGCAAGGCACTAGAGCAAAGAGAGCTTTCGGAAATAAAATCAATTTCAGAATTATTTGATGCGTTTCAAGATATTCCCTGGTTTTTATATTATCAAGAGTTTGATCAATGGTATCCGCAAAGCAAATTTATTTTAACAACCCGCGAGAGCGCATCTTGGTGGAAGAGTTTCTTGCGCTATTTCAGAACAGAACACTACCCTTTATTTGAGTATGTTTATGGATTTGACAATCCAATAGGCAACCAGAAAGCACTAATAAAGCGATTTGAAGAACACAATAATGCTGTTAAAACATATTTTAAAGACAGACCCAATGATCTATTAATCATCGATGTAGGCGAAGAGAAAGCTCTAGGAAAAATTTCCAGTTTTTTGGGGAAAGAATCTTCTTATGAAAAAATGCCCCACAAAAATGCAACGCTAAACATTCCTGTAAAAGATACACGAGTGTCTTTGAAAAGAAAGGTAAAAAAAGCGCTAAAGCTGCGCATTGGTTCTTTACTTAAGATCATGACTTTTTCCGCACCGCCGATCATTATTTCTGGTAGCAGAAAATCAGGGGCTAGGCAATTGTTATCAATTCTTTCCTGTCATCCGCATATCCAGGCAATAGGGACTGCGAAGCTGAATTATCCGAAACGTCACCCTTTGACCCCCGAAGCAGATCGGAAAAAAGATACGGCTAAAATTGATATAGAAAGTAGCCTTGCTCCCATTGACACAAAAAAAATAACGGTTGATCTGCTCAGCAAACGAATATTGCTTTCAGCCAAACGCTGGGCAGCAACAAGCTTTTTAGGCGTTTTAGCCTACGAGCGTATACTGGCACAGTTTGGCGGCAACGTTCGCATCATCAATGTCGTGCGAGATGGGCGAGATGTGATCGTGGAAAGCAACAAAAAAGTACTTGCAAAACATGATGTTTCGCCCGAAAGGTGGGTTTACGATGTCCAGGCGGGCATGAGGGTAGAGGCGCACCCGCAAGTTTTGACCGTGCGCTATGAAGATCTTGTGCAGGATTATGAAAAAACCATGCGCGGAATTTGTGAATTTATTGGGGAGGCCGACCCTACTCCTTTTTGGATGTATCCTAAAGGAGCGACCCTGGTAAAGGCTGGGTACTGGGTAGGAAGGTGGAACCAAGCCCAATTTTCAGAGCGTGTCAATCAACTTCTGAAAATTCCCGAAGCTCTGACCTGTCTCCGACACCATGGATATTTGGATTAGGCAACTAGCCAAAGGAAAATCTTATGCTTGTATTTGTAACTGCGGTAAAGCATCCAGAGAACAGTAAATCTTATGAAGATGTCTGGCAATTATTGAATAACACGTTGTATTCTGTATGCAGTCAGACAGATACTGACTTTCGTGTTGTGGTTGTTTGCGATAAAAAAATGCCCCTTTTTCACAACGCGAAACTGATTAACACCTATACTAATTTTATTGAAGTTGATTTTCCTAGCCACAGTGATGATGTTGTTCTGCGATTTAATAAGCTAGGAAATTTATCACCAAGCATCGATAATCCAAGATGGTGGAGACAGTGGAGCCGCAATCCCAAAAAGAACTCTAAAAAAGCTATAGATTGGGCAAGAAAAAAGATTGGCTTGGATCCCTCTCTCCCTGATACCCCTCGGTATATGTCTGCTCCCGAAATCAAGTTGATGGCGAATTACGCACTGAACAGAGGCTCAAAGCAACTAATCGGCATCGTGGCCGCGAAGAAATATGACCCGGATTATGTATTGATCTTTGACGCCGATGATTATGTAGGAAATGATATTGCGGCCTATGTAAATGCCAATCTTGGGGAAAATGGCTGGATCATGACGCATGGATATAAATTAGCAGGCAATTTGATTTCTCCATTCTATACAAGAAGTTCATTTTGTGGCACAGGAAACACCCTCAGTTATTCCCTTTTAGAAGCAAATATCCCCGATACGTTAGATGAAAAAAGTTCACAAGATGAGTTGTTTAAGCAAGTCGATTCTGAATTCTTGATGATATTGGCAAGACATGGAAGAGTACGCAGATATTATCAAAAGAAAGGTTACGAGTTTCTTGATTACCCTAAAAGAAGTGCCGTTCACTTGCTGGGGCATCACGAAAGCAATGATTTCTTACGGAGGAAATTGCGCAGAGAATCTTCAGCGCTACGCTTTAAAGAGGCGCAAAAACATGCTGATTTTGTTCCGATAACGCAAGACCTGATTGACTACTTCAACATTCTCTCGATTCGGGAAAATATAGAATATCCAGCCCCCCCATCTACTAATCCAGTAACGAAGAAAAAGCTTGCAACACCCCCCCTTTTATTGCCTTCAATAAAAACCAAGACCCAGAAAAACAAAAAAGAAGTCCAACAAGTAAATCAATATATCAAATTCTCAAGGGAATTAACAAAAGCCAGCCTTCGCTATCAAAGCATTGCTTCCCGTATTGTGGAAACAGCCTTTTACCCATCAGACATACGATATAACCTAACTATTTCTGATGAGAAGAATTTTGTATGGTTCCGCGTGGGAAAGGTTGGCACAAGAACGATATTAGATCTTTTTATGCAGGCAAATCTTGAGCTTACAGCTGAGCATCCATACAGGATCTATTATCCGGTTAATAGATACAAAGAATATTTCAAATTTGCTTTTGTTCGCAATCCCTGGGATCGGCTTGTATCTTGTTGGCGTGACAAAGTCATTAAAAAAAACGAGTTTGAGTTTAGCGATGAAGAACAAGATTTTGAAAGTTTTATTGATTATGTAACGACGAATGTGAATCTGGAATATGGAAACCACCATCTACGCTTGCAATCCAGACTGATCGATCTAAATCACATTGACTATTTAGGCAGATTTGAAACCTTCGAGATAGACCTTAAAGAGGTCATGAGCTTACTCGATATTGAAGCAACCATCAAAAAGAAGAATGCATCAAATCGAAAAGTAGATTATCGAGAATACTATACAGAGCGAACAAAAAACAAAGTTGCTGAACTTTATGAAAAAGATATCCGAATATTCAACTATGAATTTTAGTGTTTTTATTCAGCGTTTTCTGCCTGCTTGGCTTGAGTAGTCAGCCTCTTCTGATTTTTCACGATGACTATTCTCTTGGAGTAACGTCACAATGTTAGTATTTGTCGCTTGTATAAAACATCCCGATAACAGCCAATCTTATGGTGATGTCTGGAAACTATTGAATAACACGCTGTATTCGGTTTGCAATCAAACAAATCAAGCGTTTCGTGTGATCGTGGTTTGTGACAAAAAGCTCCCCCTTTTCCATCATCAAGCATTGATCGATCAGTACACAGACTTTATTGAAGTTGACTTTCCCAGTCATAGTAGCGATGTTTTAGAAAAATTTGAGCGTTTAGGTAATTTATCGCCTCGCTGGGCAAATGCAACCTGGTGGTTGCGTTGGGAAGACGATGATTTTGCCAACGGTAAGCCGGACGGATATTTTCATATTGCAAATGTTTTTTTGAATATGGGCACTAAGCTGCTCGTTGGAATCTTGGCTGCAGATAAATATGCCCCAGACTATATAGCCATATTTGATGGTGATGACTATATTGGCAACGATATTTCAGCCTACGCCAATGCTCACTCTGGTAAAAATGGCTGGCTCATGACGCATGGATATAAGTTAACAGGTAATCAAATTGCGCCAATTTATGCAGGAAATTCATTCTGTGGTACAGGGAATATTATTCGTTATCAATTACTGAAAAATTTTATTGGGGAGTATGTCACGGAAACAAGCACACAAAACGAATTATTTGAACATGTGAATTCAGAATTTCTGATCACAATAGCAAATCATAAAAAAATCAAGCCCTATTTTGAAAAACAAGGAGTGCCTTTATTAGAGTTTCCTACTCGTAGTGTTCTGTATCAGGTTGCTCATGCTGAAAGCTCTGAACATGCCATGAAGATTTTAAGAGGGAAGTCAACGCAACGATTCAAGCAAACCAAAAAGTTTGGTGCAATCAGACATCTGCCCGCACCTATAATTGATTATTTCAATATTTTGGCAAGTAATCGTCCAAAGGTTTTTTGTCTCGGTTTTCATAAGACAGGCACGACATCTTTAGAGATTTTATTGCAGGATATGGGGTATCAAGTAGTAAGCCCATATAGAAACTGGGATTCAAAACTGACAAAAATGCTTGAAGCAGGTAATCTCGACGAGTTAAAAGGATTGACAGAGAAATTTGATGCTTTTCAAGATGCGCCCTGGTTTTTATTTTATAAAGAATTTGATCAATGGTATCCCGGCAGCAAGTTTATTCTGACTGTACGTGATAGCCCTTCATGGTGGAAGAGCTTTGAAAATTATTTTAAAAATGAGCATAAGCCATTATTTAAATATATCTACGGTTTCGACAACCCTGTTGACCATGAAAATGTCTTCATAAAACATTTTGAAGACCATAACCGCAAAGTCATCGATTATTTCAAAAACCGCCCTAGCGATCTACTAGTCATTGACATCAGCGATGGAGACGCGCTTCAAAAAACAACAGCGTTTCTCAATAGAGCTACGTCGTATACTTCGATGCCTCACAAAAACGCATCGATACGAGAGCCTGACCGAAATATTTTAAAAAGTTATTTGAAACGGGCAAAGGAAATAAAAAAAACAACATGGAAGAGTCGCCTTGCCTTTATCATAAAAAAAACATCTTTTGCATCCCCTGTCATCATTGGCAGCGGCAAAGCATCCGGAGCTGAACTCTTACTATCTATATTGTCCAGCCATCCCAATCTGCATGCAGTGCCTAATGTCAAATTAACTCATTTTAATCGTCATCCGCTTGCGATCGACCGCAACTCATTTCAAAGTCAAAGTCAAAGAAAAAAAGCGCATCCCATTGATATATATCACTTGAATTATGTGCTTCTGAAAGGAAGAATCTCATTTTCAGCTAAACGCTGGGTCGGCACAAATCGTCTAAGCATTTTAGCCTATGAAGAATTGCTCCATTATTATGGCAAAGATTTTCGTATATTAAATATCGTACGAGATGGAAGAGACGTTGTCATCGAAAATGATGCAAAAATATTGGGCCGATATGCTGTGCCCTGTGACAGATGGGTCTACGATGTTAAAGAAGGCATAAAGTTTGAAAACCATACGCAGGTTCTAACAATTCGCTATGAAGATTTGATACAAATCCCTGAGATAATCATACAAAAAATCGCAGACTTCATCGGTGAAAGGAATCTTCAACCATTCTTACAGTATCCTAAAAAAGCAAAGATGGTAGAGCCCGGTTATTGGGTCGGGAAATGGAAGCAACCCCAATATGCCGAGCGTATCGATGAGTTATATCAAACGCCCGGGGCAAAGGAATGTTTACAACGATATGGGTATTTAGAATAGAAGTGGAGTTTCTTTCATGAAAAACGAGGCGGTTTTATTCAGTCTTGATTTGGCAAATACACAGCCTGAGAGATTGAGCAGAAGAGATTTTTTAAGAACTGTTCGATGAGTATCTCGAAATAAGAGAAAATGACCTTGCAACAGTAGTCAACTAATTACAGGATTATTCTTCGAAAACGGTACTTTTATGTCTAAAAATAAACAACGAAACCTACCTGATTTCATTGGCATAGGCTCTCAACGTTGTGGTACTTCGTGGCTCTATCGGCGCCTAGGCGAGCATCCAGATCTATGGCTGCCACCAATTAAAGAAATTCATTTTTTTGACTACCTGGATGCTACAGCAAATACACGCAAAAGGAAATTTCACAAGGATATCCGCCAACGCTATCGTGCTTATACATCGCCTGGAATCGTACCGAAGGTTAAGCGACCAAATCTCATTTGGGACATTAATTATTTCCTTCGAGCTAAAAACATGCTTTGGTATTCTTCTTTATTTACACAGGGCAAAGATAAGATAAGTGGTGAAATCACTCCTGAATACATGATGCTCTCTAAAGATGTTGTTGAAAAGATATATACCTTAAATCCTCACATGAAAATCATTTTCACAATGCGTGACCCGATCGATCGTGTTTGGTCCGCAGCTGTTAGGCATTTTAAGGTGAATGGCAAAAGAAATATGCAAGACATAAGCGAAGATGAACTCTTAAATTTCGCGAAACGCCGAGGTACTACCTGCCGAACAAATTACCTGCGCACCTTATCTATCTGGGAATCCGTTTTCCCTGCCAACCAGATATACCTTGAGTTTTTTGACAATATTCAAGAAAACCCTGATGATGTTCTCTTGCAAATATTTGATTTCCTAGGTGTAAAAGCAAGTACAGAGTACATGTTGGTTGATTTGACGAAAAAAGTTGCGAGCAGCTCATCAAAAGCCAAGATGCCTATACCACATGCTATAAAACACGAAATATGTATGGAAAATATTGAGCAATTAACCAATCTAAGTCAACGCTTTGGTGGCCATACAACAAAATGGCTAAACAGAGCTAGAAAAGTTTTGGATGGTGAAAAGAGTTGACGGATCTCACGAAAAGTTTCTCTGGCCCCAAAGTCTCAGTAATCATTCCCGTATACAACCATGCGCATCGGGTTGATTCCGCTATTCATAGCGTTTTGGCTCAAACCTGTCAGGATTACGAAATAATTACTATAAACGATGGCTCTACGGATAATTTAGAAGAGATTCTTCAACAATTTGACAATATCAAATTACTAAACCACGACCATAATTTAGGTAGAGCGGCTGCCAGAAACACAGGTATTCTTGCCGCTCGTGGTGAGTATGTCGCTTTTCTTGATGCTGATGATCAGTGGATGCCCCAAAAACTATCACGTCAAATCAACTATTTAGAAGAAAATAAAGACGTTGAAATTTGTTTAACAGGACATAAGAGGTTGATGCCAAATGGGCAGACCCAAAATATCCCCTTTTTGAATGTGTCGAATTGGGAGAAATATTTACTAAAGTATGTTAGCTTATCAGATGGAAGTGTTCCAATGATCCATCGGGCCTGCTTTGATAAAATCGGGTTGCAGGATACCGCATTTTTTTGGCATGAAAATTGGGATTGGCTTTTACGAGCCGCCAATCAGGGTTGTAAAGTAGGCTACCTCCATGAAAGACTAAGCGTAAAGAGACAGAGTCAGAAGCGCGCGCCAGCAAGCATCAGAGAAAATGCCACCCTATATTTCATCAAAAAACATACGGGCTTATTTCGTCAATATGGTTTCTACGGACGTTCTGCTATGGCTCTCAAGTGGTACAACCTAGCAATTAATTATTTCTACGAAAAGAATTGGATAAAAGGAAACCACTACCTGTTCAAAGCACTGTTTACGCACCCTTTGCAGCGCCCCGGACTATATTTTCGATTACTGGATGCCCTTCTGGGAACAAGTTTTGAAGCATCTATACAGAAGAATATGTTTTACAAGTGGATTAAACGGATATCAAACTAAGATGAGCACATTGCAACTCTTAACTATATCAAGCAACCCCACGAGCGTTCTGTTCTACACTCAGTATAAATGGGTCTGTACAAACGGAGTTTTAAATTGGCAGAGCTCGTAATCCTTATTCCATCCCTGCGTGGAGGAGGTCTTGAAAAAACTGTTCTGCGCCTTGCTACTGAACTAAACCAACAAAATGTGGATTTGGACTTCGTGGTTACGAATATGGTTAATTCTGCCTACCAAGTCCCTAAGGAGTTGCCGTTTGTAAATCTGGATGCGGCAAGGATTGCTTATGCTCTCGTGCCGCTAGTTCGATATTTGAAGAAAACTAAGCCGAGAGTTTTGTTTTCTGCTGGAACACCGTTAAATAGCATTGCGGTTTTAGCGAAATTGGTAAGCGGCTATCCAAAGCGGCTTGTCCTTGGAGAACGAAATCACCTATCGAGTATCGTCAAATATTCATCTCGTTTTCGGGATCGATTTCGCCCCTGTCTTGTACGTTTTTTATATCCCTTTGCGAATCTGGTCTTGGCTGTATCGAAGAGCGTCGCGGATGATGTGAGCATAGTTGGTGGTTTGGATGAGAAAAAAGTGCGAGTCGTACACAATTTTTTTGATGTAGATCAGATTCGGGCCCAAGCATCTGTGCCCACCAATATTGACTGGATTGATACTCCAGACGTGCCAGTACTCATCAGTGTTGGACGCATGGTTCCGCAAAAAGGATATGATATCTTGCTGAAAGCTTTTTCCCTATTACGCAAGCAACGAGAGTGTCGTCTGGTTATTCTTGGTGACGGAACAGAACGTGTGACGTTAGAAAATTTAGCAAAAGAACTGAATGTCCATAACGATGTTTTTATGCCCGGATTTGTTCAAAACCCCTATGCGTATATGGCAAAAGCTGATCTTTTAGTGCAGTCATCGCTTTGGGAGGGATTGCCCGGGGTACTCATCGAAGCGCTAGCCTGTGGCACATCTGCTGTTGCTATCAATAGCCCCGGAGGCGCTTCTGAAGTTTTAGCAGGTGGTAAATACGGCTCTCTTGTTACGACCCCAAATGTAACGGATCTGGCTGAAGTAATATCCTGTGAATTGAATAATAAAAGCGATTCAAAGAAATTAATTGAGAGAGCTCGTTTCTTTTCTTCAGAGAATATTCTACAACAATATAAAGAAGCGTTTGAGATTATGGAATAAGAAAGCAAAACCATGGCCGTTAAGGAATAAGCATGAAGATAATTATTAGTGCAACAACAAGCTGGAATTTATATAATTCCCGTTTAGGCTTAGTAAAAGCGCTTGTAACAGAAGGCCATGATGTTGTCCTTTTAGCACCGCGTGATGAATACTCGCAAACGTTGCTAGACTTTGGCTATCGCTGGGAAAATTGGCCATTGCAACCTCGTGGGCTGAATCTATTCCGAGAGCTACGTTCCCTGTTTTTTCTTGTTTCCTTTTATCGCCGTGAACAACCGAATATTGTGCATCACTTCACACCAAAGGGTGTTATTTACGGCTCATTTGCGGCAAAACTGGCGGGTATAAATCGTATCTATAACACGATCACCGGGCTAGGATATGCTTTTTCGGATGTGTCCCCGCCCCTGCTTAAACAGCTTTTTTTATTTTTATATCCTTTAGCATTAAGAAATACGTCCACTATATTTCAAAATCCGGAAAACAAAACCTACTTTTTACAGAAAAATATCACGCAGGAAAAGAATAGCACCTTGATTCGTAGCTCCGGGGTTGATGTAAACCGCTTTGAGTATAGGCGGGAACCAGAGGGCATTTGCACGGTTATGCTACCATCACGATTTGTTGTAGAAAAAGGGATAACCTATTTTGCTGAGGCAGCAAAGATTTTACATGATCGCAAAGTGCCTATTGAATGTGTTCTGGTTGGAAAGTCTGAGCAAGATCAACCTAATGCCATCTCACAGACACAGCTAAATGAGTGGATAGAAAGCGGCCTAATTAGCTGGTGGGGCTGGAAAGAAGATATGGCAACCATTTATCCCAGGGCGCATATTGTCTGCTTACCTACCTTTTATAGCGAAGGTGTTCCAAAAGTGTTAATTGAAGCAGCAGCATGTGGGAGGCCTTTGATTGCAACAGATATGCCGGGTTGTCGTGAAATAGTTAAGGATGGATACAATGGTATCTTAGTACCACCAAAAAATTCAATGGCATTCGCTAATGCCATTGAATTACTAGCCAGCGATACTCTTCTTCGCGAAACGATGGGGAAAAATAGCAGGAAATTGGCAGTAGATGTTTTTTCTGCAAAGGAAATCGCTCAAGCTTACTTGGGTTTATACAAGCTGAACAATAAACAAAGATGGTAAAATCGGCGTTGCCCTAGAACATGATACTTGGCCAAATAATCACAAACGACAACAGGACATGACGGAAGGGATACTGGTTATCCTAATACGGGGCTTAAAAATAATGGAGTTTTTTGTCTAAACTTGGCCCTATATTCAATGGGCCTCGGGTTGTGACCTTGTACAAGGGGGTAAAAGTAAAAAACACCTAATGGGTGTTTTGCTAGAACGAAGACAGGAATCGAACCTGCTGCATCGGATTATGGTTTAAATAGGAGATATTTGAAAAGATTACACCATCATCCCTTTGGGACGATACGGCAACGCCTCCGCCAGATGACTGGATTGGATGCTATCTTCTCCGGCCAGATCAGCTATCGTGCGCGCCAGTTTCAGGATGCGGTGATAGGCTCGCGCGGACAACTGTAGCTGGGTCATTGCAGCCTTGACAAGTTGTTGCCCCCCCATTATCTGCAATTCGCAGAATTGACGAACTTCAGCGACGCGTATATCAGCGTTGGTCATCACCCCATTGTTGAGACTGGCGAAACGCTCGCGTTGACGTTGGCGTGCTGCCTCGACCCGAGCACGGATATCATCTGACGATTCTCCCCGTCTACTGCCCGAGAGCTTTTCAAAATCTACGCGCGGAACTTTGATGTGGATGTCGATGCGATCCAACATGGGCCCGGAGATGCGTTTTTGATAGCGGGTCACGGTTTGCAGGGAGCAGGTGCATTAGCACTCTGGGTCTGAAAAATAGTCGCAAGGGCAGGGATACACACAACTGGCATGTTTTTTTGACGGTTATTGTCCCAATCATCAGGAAAGTTGGAATGACAATCGGTATACTTTTCTGTTCGTTGGCCACATGAGGTTGTTGTTTCCGGCATGTCCATACCATGTACACGTAGCCTTATGTGGTATTTCATTCCAAATTTGGGCGTGAGGAAATAGTGGTCGCTATCCCGGATCACATTGTTCGCATCGTACACCGCATCCAACTCGAGGGTGAATCCCAGCGAAAACTCAGAGCAAGCAGTTTACTCGTGAACGCTGGTGAGATAAGTGAAAAACTCTAGCCTCACTAAATCTTGTGCAAACTTGCAGGCGATGGTATTCTTTGTGCCGACTGACACAAAATACCATTTTTTTGTGACAGCCTTATAGAGACAACATTTAAACATTGGAAATAATACAGTTCCTGAGCGGAGTAACGACCAACGGGAAGAGCGCAGTCGAAGGACGACGTTCCCTGAAGCCCGCTCTTCGACTACGGGCTTCACATTGAGCTTGTCCTGAACAGCGTCGAAGGGTTCAGCCTTCCGCTCAGAGACTGTGATTACACACCTTAAATGATTTGTCCATTATGTTCTTAAGAGAGCAAGCGATGATTGTTACTACTTTTTATTACCAACAAATCTGAATAACGCAACAAAACGCCAGTTGGCGTTACCCCATTCCACATACGTTGAAAGGCGGTCTTAAAGCCGCATTCTAACGTCCTGTTGGCGCTTGGACAACCGCCATCAGCGTATGCTGGTGGCGGTTTTTTATTGCCCAAACCTGTCAACAGGAGCCAACGTGAATGCCTTACTGTACGAAACACATCTACATACGCCCTTGTGCCGTCATGCCCAAGGCGAACCGGAAGACTATGCCGCCGTTGCCCTTCAGCGTGGGCTAAAAGGCATTATCGTTACATGTCACAATCCCACTGATAACGGGTGGTCGCCGCAAGCGCGCATGGAACTCAGCCAGTTTCCTGATTATCTGGCGATGGTAGAACGCGCCCGACAAGCGTGGACAGACCAAATCGACGTGCGTCTTGGGCTGGAAAGCGATTATGCCCCCGGCATGGAAGCGTGGTTAGAAAAGCTGCACGCGCAAGCCCCCTTTGATTATATTCTGGGCGCGGTTCACCCCCATCTCTCCGATTACAAAGAACGCTATTTCACCGGCGACATCATCGCCTTTCAGCACACCTATTTTGAGCATCTGGCTCTGGCGGCTGAAACCGGTCTATTTGACTCGCTGGCACACCCCGATCTGGTCAAGATCGTTGATCCGGCGGCATGGGAGCCGGAACGTCTACAGGATACCATCGGTCACGCATTGGATCGCATCCAAGCCACCGGCGTTGCGATGGAGTTGAACACCTACGGTTTGCGGAAAAATCCCGCCGAAATGCACCCCGGTCCCCTGATCCTACAAGAAATGCAGCAACGCGGTATCCCCGTCGTCATCGGCTCGGATGCTCACAACCCCCACAGGGTAGCTGATAATTTTGAAATGGCGCTGGACATACTCACATCGGCGGGGTACACCGAGACGAACATCTTTTTGAAGCATCGCCGTCACGCCATCAGTATTGATTCAGCGCGGCGTAGTTTGCAAACGCATCACCAATCAAAGGAGGGATTTGAACGAATGAACTAGTGCTACTACTGTAATATCCAAAAAATATTTGTGAACAAATCATAAAAAACAGGAGATTTTTAAATGAATAACCGAAATCGTTTCATCGTATTTTTGCTGACCTTCGCCATAGCCGTCTCAAGTTTGGTGGCTTGCGCAGGCCCGGCACCCACCGCTGCCCCCGCTGAGACCACATCAGAGGAACTCCAACCGGACGCAGAGAAAGTGCTCAGCATGTATGTGGCTTACGGCAATCCCGATATTATTGCCCAGGAATTTGAGAAAGCCACCGGCATCAAGGTCGAACTGCTCACCATGTCATCCGGTGAAGTGCTCACCCGTCTCCAAGCGGAAAAAGCGAATCCACAAACCGACATCTGGTTTGGTGGCGGCTCCGACGCCTTCATTCAGGCGAAAGAAGAGGGGCTGACCCAACCCTACCAATCGCCCAATGCCAAGAACGTTGACCCCGCCTTTTTGGACGCCGACGGCTACTGGACGGGCGTATCACTCGTGGTGGTTGGTTTGCTGGTGAATAACGACCGTCTGGCTGACAAAAATTTACCGATGCCTGCCGCATGGGCTGATTTAGCCAATCCGGTTTATCAAGATGAGCTTATGGCATCAAATCCCACCACATCCGGCACCGCCTACACTACCGTTTCAGGCGTTTTGCAGATCATGGGAGAAGAAAAAGGCTGGGAATATCTGGATCAACTCTATGCTAATGTCCCCTATCTCGAGAAAAGCGGCTCCGGACCCGCGAAAAAAGCCTTGGCTGGTGAATATGCCATCGGCATTGTGCCCGATCCGCACAACTCACCGTTAACCAACCCCGACGCGCCACTGACCGCGATCTTCCCCAGCGACGGTGTCTTGGCTTGGCCCTCCCCCGTAGCGATTGTCGCCGGAGCCAAACATCTCAACAACGCCAAAATCTTCGTCGATTGGAGCCTTTCAGACGAAGGGCAAAAGGTGTTGATGCAGGCAAGTCCGCGCGTCCCCGTAACCGATGTGGAAACCATAGAGGGCGTGCCGAGCTTACAGGAACTCAATCTGGTGGCGTATGATTATCGCAAGTGGGGCGAAGAACGCGACCGCGTCATTGAAGAATTTAGCAAACGGTATCCGCAGTACGAATAAGCGGAACCGGCGAGTGAACACAGAGGTGTCCTTTTGACTTTCAAGCGAGATTATCGAATACCGGCGATTGTATGGCCCGTGATTCTACTCTTTGTGGTTTACCCCATTGCCAGTGTGCTGCTGAAAAGCCTGATGGTTGACGGGACACCGGGGCTGGGTAATTACATGGCTGTTTTTATCCGGCCCAATTTGTTCAAAACCATCTGGAGCGGGCTGCTGGTCTCAGCGAGCGTAGCAGTGCTATCCACACTGCTGGGCTTAGCGATGGCGCTGACCGTCTTCAAAACCAAGCTGCCCTTGCGACCGTTATTCGCGGTTGCGGCGGTGCTGCCGATGATCCTGCCCGGCTTCGTCACATCGTTGGCATACATCTTTCTCTTTGGACGCAATGGTCTGATCACCTACCAATGGCTCGGCTTGACATGGGACATTTACAGTTGGCGCAGTGTGGTGATTTTACAAACACTTGGATTTGCCACCACCACGTTTTTGCTGATTTCAGCAGCGCTGACTGGCGTCGACCGCCAGTCTGAAGATGCGGCTCGCGTAATGGGTGCAAGCGAATGGCAGGTGCTGACGAACGTGACCCTGCCACTCATACGACCGGGGTTGGTGGGGGCAATGTTGCTGGCTTTTTTGCGCTCAATGGCTGATTTCGGCACTCCGTTCATCGTCGGCGGCAAGTTTAATACTCTCGCAACAGCATCGTACACACAGATCATTGGCACATATAATATGGAAATGGCGGCTACGCTCAGTGTCATTCTATTGGTCTTTTGCCTCTTGGCTTTTTGGCTATTTACACGGGTACAGGCACTCAATCTCGATGTGCGCATCGAAGTGGATGGCGAACGTCTCAAACCGCTCCGCCTGGGTCGTGTGGCAAATGCTATCCTGTTTGGCATTAGTTTTGGCTTTATGGCGGTGACGCTGATGTTTGCGGTGTCCATTTTCCTGGCTGCATTCACCAAACACCTGGGCGCAAATTTTGCCCTAACACTGGAGCATTTCGAGATATTCCGACAACGCGGGCTGCAAAGCACCGGCAACACACTGCTATTTGCGTCCGTCACCAGCATCCTCGTTAGCCTGATTGGATTGCTGCTTGCCTACTGGGTAACTCGATTGGAATTTGCGGGTCGCAAGGCGATCAACCTGCTGGCAACCTTGCCCTTCGCTATTCCAGGGACATTTATGGGGGTGGGATATGCGCTGACCTTTAATCGCCCCCCAATACTGCTCACCGGCACATGGGGCATCATTATCGCCTGCACGGTCATTCGCGAACTGCCGCTGGGGTTACGCGCCGGGATGAGCCTGCTGATGCAGCAAGATCAAGCTATAGAAGAGGCTGCGGCGGTTGCCGGGGCAAGCCGTTTTGTTACCTTCCGAAAAATCATTATGCCACTCGCTCGTCCTGTGCTGGTGGTCAGCGCTCTGTACGCCTTTGTTGCCTCCGTCAAAACGCTGGGAGCCATTATCTTCCTGATCACGCCCGGCACCAAAGTGCTGGCGGTTGACATCTTTGAATCCACCGCGCACGGCAGTATAGGGAACGCATCCGCTTTTTCAGTGGTGGCGATAGCTATAGCCGCAGCAGGGGCGCTGGGCATTTACTTGCTCAGCTTCAGGAAGGGGAAGTTTTCAGCTTTATGACGTAGCGGGTAATGGGGAACTATAGCCCCGCACGCCATTCAAGTGGAGTTTCGAATGAAAATCATTAACTTCGCAGCGAGCAAAGAAATGTTTGACTTCCCCACCAGCGGAGAAACTGTAGTTCGTTGTAGAGCGTAATTCAACGATATCATCTAACAAAAAAAGCACCGTGACGATTCTGGATTGTCAGCGTGCTTCTCTTTAAAAATCCATCATCGATTTTGAATGTTGGGGAATGATAATAGATTGAAGAAATGTGGTGTATGTTAAGTGATGGGATCCAGCGTTCTCAGCGTAGTGACAGTTGCGGTCGGGACAGGTGTGAGCGGGGCACAGGCGACAAGCATCAAGAAAACACCTGGCAGGAGAATTACATTTTTGAGCTGCATTCACACTCCTCGTTGATACAAATCATTCATTGCTGGATGGATGGAGAGACTGTGCAAACAGCTTCAGAAGCGAAAAGAATCCATAACCGATCATCGATCCAGCCGCATTCAGGAATACATCAGTAATGTCAATTGTGCGATACCCGCCAAAAAGGAATGTGAGCATCAACTGGATAAATTCAATTGAACACCCAACAATGACCGCCAGCCAGGGCACCTTTTTAGGAGTAATGCTGGCAAAGAAGTTGATCCCAAAGCCAACGGGGATGGTTAGGATGATATTGCCAATGATCTCTCGGAAGAGTACACGCCTGTTGAGAGGGTGTAAGAAAGCGTCTGAAAAGTCATGATTTTGCCAATTGTTTGAGCATCAGACTAATCATGGCTACATAAATAAAGGCTTCGCTGGTTTGTGTCAAACGCTCGTAATCCTTACTCAAACGTCGTTGTCGTCCCAACCAGGAAAAAGAACGTTCAACAACCCAACGTCTTGGAAGAACCTGAAAGCCAACCTGGTCAGCCAGTTTCTTTACGATTTCAAGTGTCCATCCTGTCATGAGTTTTATCCAAGAGATGAGTTCACCCTGATAGCCACCGTCTGCCCAGACAAGTTCGAGCCGCATACTATCTCTGAACCTGCGATAAAGCTCTCTCAACACCAACCTAGCTGCATCTTGATCTTGTACACTGGCAGAAGTTACGATCACAACTAGAAGTAGACCTAACGTGTCAACAACGATATGACGTTTACGACCGCTTACTTTTTTGTCTGCATCGAAACCACGCTCTTCGCCGCCTTCCAGTGTTTTTACTGATTGACTATCGATAATAGCTGCGCTGGGATTGCGATTTCTGCCTTTCTTTTCTCGCAATTTCTCACGCAATATGCGGTTAAGTGCTTCCCAAGAACCATCTTTGCGCCACAAACGAAAGTAATGGTAAACCGTTTTCCAAGGTAGTAAATCGTGCGGCATCATTCGCTAGGAACAACCGCTCCGAGTAATGTAGAAAATGGCATTCAGTATTTCTCGGACGGAGTGTTCACGAGGGCGTCCGGTTGCTTTGTCTTCCGGCAAGTATGGTGAAATCGCTTGCCATTCGGTATCATTAAGGTCTGTCGGGTAGGTTTGTCTGGATTTGGTCATTCAACAAGTTTGCCCGACAGCATCCTTTATGACAAGTTTTCAGACGCTTTCTAACTCGTCCATCTTCAGTTCTGCGCACCACTCGATCTCGTGCAGCTCCAGGCGGTACTCCCAGAGCAAGTCTGCTGCATCCAAAGTACCCAACCAACGCGGCAAAGCATCCTGTAAACACGAATCAGGAGCGTCATCTACTGCACAATCCACCCGACTGCTGTGGGAAGACAGCCAGTTCAGGAAAAGACGCTTACGCGCGCCATCCAATTCTGCGATACCTGATAAAAATTCCTGCATGATCTGATCGATCACTGCCTGCATAAATCAATACTCCTTTGCTAAAAGCCCAAACGCCCGGGATCCTCGTCCTGTACAACAGGCTGAGGCACCATGCTCTCCTGTCTCTCCTGTCTGGCTCCCAGGAGTTCATCCAGGAGTCCAGCCAGCGTGGGGGGCAAGCCACCCTTCAAGACCTGTACCGCGCGTGCCTGCCAGTTATCGGCGGCGAAATATTCATCGGGGTGGGCTGCGATGACTTCATCAATTAAGGTATTCACCCGTCCCTGATCTGCACGCGCGATCGGTGTGACTTGCATCAGGGTCGGGGGCTGCCAGCGTCCCTGCACTCTTGCCCGCAGCCAGCATTGCAGGGAGGGCAGATCGATGGTCATATTGCCGTAGCGCACGGTGGAAGATAACGTTGCCCGGATCAGGTCGGCATCTTCGGGATCGGGAGAGAAGAAGGCCTGGGTGGATGTGTTGGCAAGCAGCGCCTGCACGAGCGGCTCAAAACCTTCGACCTTGCGCATCATGGATAGGGATTGCACCATCACAAACATCCTTGCACCGAACTTGGCCCCTTCAGAAAGCATGGCTTCCAAACGCATGCCTGTCCCGATCTCCTGGGCTTCATCGACGATGAAATAGAAGGGCACCTGTTTATTGAGCGTCACTTTGCGGTAGGCGGCATCGAAGACGTTGTAGATCACGCCTGCAGTCAGTTTTGCGCCTTCGCGCCCCATCTGCCCGGCAGGCAGGCGTAGCACGACCCAGGCACGCTCATCTACCCAGCGGTTCATATCCACAAAGCGCGGTTGGTGCATGGCAGAAAAAAGCCAAGGGGACATCTCAAGCGCCATCACTTTGGAGAGGATCGGAGAAACCACTTCGGTGACCCAGCGCTGGCTCCACTTCCCGCCTTCCTCACCGGTTTGCCCGAGCAAAGAATCCAGCGCGAGTGCGCCCATGCGCTCTCCCGGGGGAAGCAGCGCCAATGCCTTATGCCGCCACTCAACGTTGAAAGCCATAAAGACCATATGCAATAAACCAAGCCCATCATCGGGGTGGTGCTGATTCCAGGCATGCGCCAGGCGAAAGAGTCCGAGTAAGGCCGCCTGCATACGCGGGCCCCAATAGTCTTCCTAGATGCGCATGCCGACCTGCACGATCGCATTGCCTGCCCAGGTGAAGTCGGGGACTGCCAGGAGATTCAGCGGGACGACTTGATCACGCTCCGGGGTAATCACGCGCAGGCGTTTCACCGCCAGTGCGCGTTCCTTCTCAGGAAGCTGCGCGACCAAGTCGAGGAAGGCATCTGCCAGCGAGAGATGCGGATCGACGAGGAATATCCCGGGGGCATCTTCGCCACGCTCAACCAGTTGTCTGAGCATGGAATAGATAAAGGATGATTTGCCCGTGCGGCTGCCGCCGGTGGAAAGCCCGTGCCCATCCGGATCGACGCCGACCTGCTCTCCCGTTGCAACACTCTGCCCAATCTTGAAGCCGGCATCCAATAAGGCTTGGCTGGGCGGTGGGGCGGGCACATCCTGCCAGACCGCACGATCGAGTAGCCCTGAGCCTTCGCCAAGTTGGAGCGGGGCAATCAGACCCGCCAAATCGCCGGCAGGCAGCGGGAAGGTGTAAGAAGCCGCATCGGGCCATGAACAGTTTGAAGACAGCCAGTCCCCTTTGCCAGCCAGTAAGGGCAGATCCAAAGACGTGGAAAGTGAAAAGGCGACCTTCATGAGGGGTTCTTTGGTGCGCTGCTCGAGCATTTCCTTGGGGAGGGAGCGCCAATTCATCCATTCGGCGATCCCAAGCGCTGCCACCAGCATGCCGCTCCCGCCGGCAAGAAAAGCAAGCAGGGCAGGCAACGGTGCAAGCCAGCCCGCATTCCAGGCTCCTACACCGATACCAGCTGCAAGTAAGCCCACGACCAAACCAAAGCGTAATAAGCTCAAACGCAGTCCCCAGGGGTTCGGCGCACCATTCTCCACGCCGCCTTCCGTGCCGTAGGTGTAGGCAGAAAGTGCTCGCAGGCGTTCCTGTAAGGCAGCATCTTTGCCAAAGACCCACAGGCGCAGATGCACATCCTGTCCGGCACGGGCCGCCTGGATCAGGCGGCTGCCAATCGCAAGCATCGGGTCGCTGTCTGGCGTGGATGTGAGCAGAGCAGGTAGTTTGGTGTGGGGTCTCAGGAAAAGGGCAGGGCTTTGGATCGGCGCAGATTCCAGCTTGCGCCAGCGGCTGTGCTGTCCGGTCATGGATGCCCAAGACTGGAGCAGTCCTTCAGCGGTGTCAGGCGGACAGTAAAGGCGGACACGCAGGCCCTTTGGCGAGGCGACCCATTCCAGCACAGCCGGTTCGGGCATCTGCCCAAGCCAGCCCATGACCTGATTGCGCAAATCGCCCAAAGGCAGGGGCGCAAAGAGCAGTTCCCAAGCTTGCCAATGATCTGCACAGAGTGGGCAGACGGACTCTTCCTGAACATGGGGATAACCACAACTTGGGCAGTGGATCATTTCAAAATACCGGTTGCGCCAAGCTGATCCCAAAAGGCCAGCCAAGCTTTGGGGATGGTGATCTGGACGGGGAAAAGCGACCCACGCCCACCCGAAGGGGCAGCCAGGAAGATACGCGGCGGCAGGCGTGAGACAGTCTCGGCATTCTTCCTCGCTTCGCTCTCTGGCACGCCCAAAGAGCGGAAGAAGGCAAAAGCTTCGTCCGGACCGAGTCTGCCGATAAAGGAAGTTGCGGCGAGCGAGAGGGATGTGGGGTTCTTGGCAAGGTCAGCGGGGAGATGCGTGATCAGCGTCACACCAACACCGCGCTTGCGGGCACGCCGACCAAGTTCGTCCAGCAGATCCGTGAAGGGACCGCTTCTGAGCAAGCGCCAGCCTTCGTCAATAAAGATGTCCATTGGATTTCTGCCGACCGTGACGGCATGATAGAGAAACCAGGCGAGTACCGCATGCACGATGGCGCGGTTTTCTTCACGCAGGGAGGAGAGATCGAAGTTCCACCACTGACCAGATGGGAAGTGCGGGGAAAGCAGGGCTTTGGGACGATCGAAGAAGCCTTCGAAGAGCCCACCGTGCATGAAAGGTCGCAAAAGCGCCAGGGGCACAGCCGCTTCAGGGGCATTCACCGTTCCGAGTGTTTCCACCAGTTCCGAGACCGTGATCGCGCCGGGTTTTCTTTCCCAGCGCCGCTTGACCGCTTCATGCAAGGCAGCTTGTACACCGGGAGAGATGAGGGTTTCTCCACCAAGCGCAGCCAAAAGGAAGCGGGTTGCGAGTAAGAGTTCTGCGGGGGGGGGCCTTGGAGTGGGTGGATCAGGCAGGTATCAGGATCATCTGGAATGCCAGCCGGCACGACCTTGCCACCCACGGCTTCACACAGGCGATTATTCTCGCCTTCCGGGTCGATGGAGATGACAGTCCTGCCCTGCAAGAGACGTTGGAGCATGATCCAGCGCAGGAGCGTGGTCTTGCCAGCCCCAGGTTCACCCAGGATCAAGGTTGTGCCATGCGGCGGGGGCGGCACAGCTGGATCCATGCCCTTCGTGAAAGAGAAGTGCACATCCCGCCCGTCTTTGGCATGTGTCCCGATCCAGACTGCATCTTCGGCGGGCAAGACCTGTCTGGAGGGAACGGGCAAGAGTGGCAGGGCTTCTTCAAGGAAGAGGGTCGGTTCGTCCAATCCGGAAAAGAGCATCCCGCCCGGCTGGAAATGATGCAGGGCACGTTCGGCGATATAGAAAAGGCGTTGGGAGGTCAGGCCGCGGGCGCGCAGACTGGATTCGATCATGCGGCGGGCGGCTTCGGCTTCATCAAAGCGCGAGCGTTCTGTGAAGATGGCAGACATCAAGGCAGCACGAAAAAACGGTTTACCCAGCGAGATTTCCGATTCAGCTGCATCCATCGCGGTGTCGGCGGAACGTTCTGCCATTGAAGGCCGCCGGCCGGTTTTCTCCGCCATCGCAAGCATGAAGCCCTCGAAGAGGGTGCGTTTAGCACGCAGGGAACCGCGCAAGACATCGGGTGGCTCACGACGTAAAGTGATGGAGTAGATCGTGGGCAGATTGGTGTAGAAAATGTCAGCAGACAGTCTCGCCCAGGGACGATCTGCCATGCCGGACACACCGCTGCCACGCGCCGACAAAGGCAGCAGAAGCCCAGCAGGGAAGATCAGGTGATCTTCGGCGAGTTCGACTGCTTCCGGCGCAATCGCCTGTTGGTGTTTGGAGCGTGCATCATCTGCCATAGCCCCCAATCATAGAAAAACACCCGCGAGGGTGGCTCGCGGGTGTCGGTAATCCCTTGTGTAATCCAGATTAGTATAATTTGGATTACACAATTTTGTTTTTTTATGAAAGCAGGGTGAGAATACTGTCGATCACGGTTGCAAAATCTATATCCCTTGCATAAGCGTACATCTGAGTATATCGCTGCCAACGTGCCTGCATATTCGCGTTTGCCTGAATCTCCTGTAAGGTTGTCGTGCTATTTGTCAGTATTACAGGGGACTGACGATGGACGATTGTTGCATTCAAGGCTTCCAGAAAAAGTGCTTTGTCGAAAAAATCAGACTGTGTCTTGCACAAAAGATAGATATCGTAGAAATCTCGGGCACGCGTATTGAGCGTGCTGCGCCGCAGAATCGTTTCTACCTTTTCAGCTAGTACCGTTTCCAGGTTATAGGCCCAGATTTCAAGAGTCTTGTCTTCAAAACCCGAAGGATACTGATAAAGAACTGCGCCGGGGGTGAGCTTATCTCCGGTGGTTAGGTCGATCTTCAGGGGTGTGCGAATACTGTCAAAATGCGCGATCAAGGATGCCCGATACCCGCCATAGGCATCCTCCTCGCGGATTTCTTCAAGACGGTCAAATTCAAAATGCACTTCGTCATCCAGTGAAACCGCACAGATTTCTTCAAGCATCTTCTGCATATCCCCTGGATTGAGAGACTGCTGGCGCAGCGTTGCATCCATATCCATCGTCGTGCGATAGGCATTGCCAACGATGGAGGCAATCAGCACGCCGCCTTTGAGAACCAGATTCTCCTTATAGGGGGAAAGAGAAACCCTCTCCAGCAAACGCTCCAGCATAAAATTCTGTAAAACCGCCTGCGCTGACACCCCGGATCGTTCGGCAATATTACGAATCTGTGCCTTGAATTGCATTGCACGGCTGCTCATAGCAGGACCTCCATATACGGGCGCAGAATATTCTGAACACGGAACTGCTCCGCATATCGGTAGAGCAGTTCGACATTCTTACTTTTCAAACGAGCATAACGCTTGAGGGCGTCAAAAAGGATCTGGTCTTCCATTCGGTTGCGGCTGCGCAGAATATCGACGATCGTGCGCTCCATACCGGTCACACGCAAGGTGTTGCTATGTGGGGACGAGATGCCTGCCACACCAATCTCCAGTAAGGTGCGTTTGACATAAAAGACCTGGTGCTTGCTCTCATCCAGCGTGGCAGAATGGTAGCCAGACGGGACGGTCACGGAAAAGAACAGGGGCGTACGGTCTGTCAGATCATGCAGGAAAAGTGCGGTCTCGTGGGAAAAGACCGCAGCCTTATGTTGGGATTGGAAAAGAAAGAACTCATCTTCGAGAAGCGTCGGCTTCTGGTAGACCCCCCAGGCAACGCGTTCAAGCTCCCCACGCTTTGTCATGATGGACAAATAAGTCGTGGGAATCGCCAAATCAACCAGATCGGCGGTGCGTACGATGCCGTTCTGTTCCTGAAGGATTTGCCGGATTTGCCGGAAGCCAGTTCGCGTTGTGTTTGTATTCATACTTATATTATATTCAAAATATGTATAAATACAAATAAAATAAAGATGTGAGTGCAGTACAATAGCGCAATGAATTTGCGCCTGTCACACTACGGCTGGATGAGAACCCGCCATCTTGCCAAACAAAAGCAGCTCCATCTTGGGGATAGTCCCGAAGGGGATTTGCTGCTGGAATTATTTACAGGCAGCCATATTGCCACGCAGGATGTACCTTTGTATCAGGGATTGGTGGAAGTGATTCCTGAAGATATACCCAAAGAAGCAACACGGCTTCGCTATGAACGGAATCCCTTTGAGCATATCATCAAGGTCATTTTTGAGTTCACGACGTATTGCAATTTCAACTGCGAGCACTGCTATAACGGGCATATCCCCCGGCGGACAGAGAAAGACCTGGGCGTGCTCAAAGATGCGGCGGCAAGTCTGCTCGATATGGGCATTAATCGTTTTGACTTTATCGGGGGCGAGGTTTCCAAATATGGCGATGGTTGGCTTGAGCTTGTCCAGCATCTTCACAGCCTGGACAAAAGTGTCCAGGTCCCCCTTTACACCAATGGCTGGTGGCTGGATCAGCAGGATTTTCTCGCTGCCGGCAAGACCTATTCCGATATCCGGGCATATCTGGCTGACCTGAAAACACATGGCGTTACCCATGTCACCTTCAGTCTGGACGGACCGGGCGCGTTGCATGACCTGTCTCGTCACCAACCGGGCTTATATGAGCGTATCTTGCAAGGCTTGAAAGAAGTCAAAGAAGCAGGCTTGGAACCACGCGTTTCTTTACTCTTGAGAAAGAATTGGGATAACGAGGTTTTTGAGAATTTTCTCGCAGAACCGGCGACGATCATCTATGATCTTGACCCCACAACACCTGCAGGAAAACGAGCCTTATGCCTTTATCTGGACCCCTTCAATGCGATCAGCAATTTTATCGACATCGGCAATGGTGCAGGGGACGAGCAGGTACAGTATCCCTTGCTGGATGCGCCCAACCATCCGCTTCAGTGCAAGAATTTCTATCGTCTAAGCCCTTCGCTGACCATCAAGGCCAATGGAGAAATTGCCAGCTGTCGCCTGGCAACTGCGGGGGAAGGGTATGGGAATTTGCATGAGAAAAGTATGGTGGAGATCATCAATCATTTTGATGAAGCGTTTATCAGCCGATTGCATATTGAACGCCGACTGGAGGAATACCTGCCGCTCATAGACCGCAGCATCTTTGGGGAAAGTTTTTCCCATCTCTGTACGCTGCGAGCGGTGATCACGATACTCGCACGCAAAATGAATGAGCAAGGCATCGGCTTTGATGATGCAGAGGCAATTGAGCGGATCAACCGCGAGGTTGCCAGAGAGACCGGGCATACCTTCCCACAGAAAGCCTGACTCTCAAACCCTCGTGGGCTACCACAAACTTGGATTTAGCCCTTCCCTCCAAGCTAAGCCCTCATCGCCCGGAAATACAAACTCAATGATCGTACGCTTTGTATAAGGCAAAGGCTTCTCCTGTATAGCGAGAGTTAGTCCATCAGATAAAATCGCCAAGCCTTCCCCTTCAGGCACATTCCACCCCTGTACCTCGCCTGAAAAGCCAGCCTCGGCTCAGCATCCGGCTAGAACAACTGTAAGAGCCGCAGTGTCCAGCCGGGCTGCATGGAAGACAGTGGCGCCTGATACGCCTCTTGCGGTCGGGCATCCGGTCTGTCCGGGTCGGCATAGAGTTCCGCAAAGAGACGCTTGGCATCATCATCGCCGACCTGGACAATCCGCTTGCTGAGTACAAAAGGATGGGTCGATCCGACGATCTTTTCTTCCATCATTGCACCTGAAATAATCCTTCATCCAAACCCAGATCACTCGCACAAAAACCAGCCCGCATCGGACGGTTGCCTGTCGGTTGTAAACCACGTTCAGCACTAAAGCGAAAAAGCGGGAAAAAGGATGGGCATGCCGCACTGCGCTCCACGATCGGGGAAACTTCCACGATCTCGCGCACGATCTGTCCATGCTCATGGCTGCGTTCAATATAGATCGCCGCTGTCACCGCTTCGGCAAAGGGCTGAGCGATCTGCACTTCGGACATACGTGCGGCATTCGGATGCGCCTGCACCACCTGCAAAAAACGCGGCCAGACATGTTCGGCGCCATAGCCAAAAAATTGCAGCAGGCGGGTCAGCGTGCGGTCCGGGTTGAGCGGATGTTCTGCGGTGTAATCGTCTAGGGCTTTTCCCAATCTTATCCCGACACCGACTAGGAATAATTGTCCCGCGATCAACATGGCAAGAATAATCACCGCAGCATCATCGCCCAGACCGTTGCGGGCTAGCGTGTAAAGACGGTTCAGCCCCATCATGGCCAATAAAGACAGGAGGGCAATGTCCTGCCTAGTTTTGAGCTTTAATTCATCTGGAGAAAAACTTAGAGAATTTACGAAAAGAACATCAGGAACTTACTGCCACCCTTGAAGATATCGCCTTGACGGACCGGCAAGTAGATGAAATTCAAGAGTACTGTGATAGCATTCGTGATCGACTGGATACAGCGAGTTTTGATGAGAAACGACAGCTCATAGACCTCTTTGATGTTCATGGTAAACTCGCAATTGAAAACGAAGAAAAGGTGATTTATATAACATGTCTACTTACTCCTCAACCAGTGTCGCTTGCGCTAACATCGCATTCATCAAATATTGGGGCAACCGCGATCACGACCTGCGCATCCCCGCTAATACATCCTTCTCGATGAACTTGAAGGAACTTCAAACCCGTACAACCGTCACGCTCGATGCTTTTCTCGCCAGCGATGAACTCATCATCAATGGCAAGGAAGCAGGCGGAGCAGCCTTGGCTCGCGTTAGCGGAATCCTTGATCTTGTTCGCATCGCATCTGGCAAGAAAGACTTCATGCGCGTCGAGAGCGAAAACAACTTCCCCACTGGCGCAGGGATCGCTTCCTCTGCGGCTGCGTTTGCAGCGCTGGCGTTGGCGGCATCCAAGGCAGCAGGATTAGAACTCGATGAGCGAGCGCTCTCGCGTTTGGCACGCCGAGGCTCCGGTTCTGCATCTCGTTCGGTGCCAAGCGGATTTGTAGAATGGCAAGCGGGCGAAGACGATGAAAGCTCCTACGCTTTCTCCATCGCCCCTGTCGAGCATTGGGATTTAGCCGACTGCGTCACTATTGTTAGCGCCGAGCATAAGAAGACCGTTTCCATTGAAGGACATGCCCTCGCGCCGACCAGCCCACTTCAAGCCGCGCGTGTTGCGGATGCGCCGCGCCGGATTGAGATTTGCCGCAATGCCATCCTTCAACGTGATTTTGAAGCCTTTGCCTCCATAGCGGAAGCAGATTCAGACTTGATGCACGCCGTGATGATGACGTCGAATCCCGCGTTATTTTATTGGAAACCAGCCACTCTCCGCGTTATGCGAGCAGTGCGCGATTGGCGCGCGGCAGGCATCCCTGTTTTCTACACCATCGATGCGGGGCCGAACGTTCATGTCATCACATTAAAAGAAGAAATGCACAAAGTCAGTGAAAAACTCAAAGCGCTTGAAGGTGTTTCAGATGTACTGACAGCCATCGTTGGCGGTGCAGCACATTGGGTGGATGCTTAATCTACTTTTCATTTTCGCAAAAGAAAACAAGATATAATCGACCCGATACTATTTCTTGTTAAATCTGAGTAAAGAGAGTTTTATGAGTACTAATTTAATCGCAGGCATCGTTTTTGTTGCCGTCTTTAGCGTCGTTATCCTAATCCATGAGGTTGGCCATTTTGTGGTCGGTCGCCTTCTAAAAGTAGATGTGGAAGAGTTTGGTTTTGGCATTCCCCCAAAGATGCTGACCCTTTTTCATTGGCAAGGCACTGAGTTCACCCTGAACTGGCTGCCCTTTGGTGGTTTCAATCGTTTCAAAGGCGAAGATAATCTCGACGAAACCCTCGAAGAAGATTATGAACCTGAGCCCGGCTCCCTGCCCGCCGCTTCCCCGTGGGTACGTGCCGCCATCTTGTTGGCTGGATCTGCCATGAATTTGATCTTGGGCGTTTTCGTTTATCAGTTGATTTTTGCCCAGGCCGGGATTCCCAATTTTGAGCAAGTCCAAATTTACGATGTGACGCCCGGATCGCCCGCCGCAGAAGCTGGCTTCCGTATAAATGACATCCTCCTGGAAATGAACGGCGAAACCATTACCAGTGATACCCAAATGCGTGACCTGACCCGCAAATACCTCGATCAAACCGTCGAGATCGTTCTGCTGCGCGATGGGGAAGAAATCACTACATCCGCTATGCCGCTCAGCACTCGCACTGCAGAAGAGGGCGCCTTTGGCTTTATGCCCGGCTATGCTTACAATGAAGATCCCTCCTTTATAGAAACCCTGACTTATGGCGCAGAGATGACCGCATTAAACGCGCGCGAAATTCTGCTACTGCCAGGCAGGATGCTGCGCGGCAGTCTCAGTCCAGAAGAAGGACGCTTTATTGGTTTCAAGGGCATCTTCAATATTTTCCAGCAAACCGTCACGGCCGATATGGAAAGCCGCGCCAGTGAAAGCACGGCAGGCACCTCCCCTGACGAAGAAACTTCTCCAACGTTCTTCACCCTGAGCATGATCGCAAACCTGACGATTACGTTGGGTGTTTTCAACCTGCTCCCGCTGCCCGCACTGGATGGCGGCAGGATCATCTTCCTGCTCCCTGAATTATTCTTCCGCAAACGCGTCTCTCAGCGTGTGGAAGGCCTCATTCATTGGGTTGGGTTGATGCTCTTGCTCGGGCTAATGTTCTATATCAACGTGATGGATTTCGTTGATCCGGTTGCTATTAATTTCCCCTAAATATCATGAGTCTTACAGAACCCACCTTTGAAGACGCAGTTGCCCAACTGCGTGATGAGCAAAGTAGCCTCTCAAAAGAGATGCTTTTTCTCTTTTCTGATCTTGCGCCACGCCAACTGACCCAACTCAAAGAGAGCTGGACAGAGATCAGCGTAGCGCGCCGACAGGAATTTATGCAAAACCTGAAGCGTGAACTCGAACTGGACACATTGCTGTGCTTCAACGTTTTAGCAAACTCCCTGCTGACGGATGATGATGCCTTTGTGCGCGCTAGTGCAATTCGTTTGTTGAGCGATTGTGAAAGCGACTCGTCACTGCCCGCCTTTTTGGAGATCGCTAAAAACGACCCTGAGACCGAACCGCGCGCAGAGGCGATCACAGCCTTGGGCGCCTTCGTTCTGCGCGGCGAACTGGACGAAATTTCTAAAGATGAGCTGCACACCGTTGAAGAGACTTTGCTTTTTTTGTCTAATGCCAACCAGAAGACTGAGTTACGTCAGCGCGCGCTTGAGTCTTTAGGCTATTCATCGCGTCCTGAAGTGGCGAAACTGATTAAGGAAGCCTGGCAGCGCGAGATCCCGATGTGGAAAGCAAGCGCGCTTTTCGCAATGGGACGTTCCTCTGATGATGTTTGGAGCGATGAAGTTTTGCTCTCCCTGCTGGAGGTAAATGAGATTGTTCGCCTTGCAGCGGTCAAAGCGACGGGTGAGTTAGAGCTTGCGAAAGCGCGCCCATTGTTGCTGAAGATGCTTGAAGATGAGAAAGATGAAGATGTTTTTCGGGCGCTGATCTGGTCACTTTCGCAGATCGGCGGCGAGGATGTGCGTGAGTATTTCTTAAGTTTGCTCGATCAATATGATGACGACGAAGAAGTTGCTATCGCGTATATCGAGGAGGCTTTAGAAAATCTCGATTTTACGGAAGATGCGCTGGATTTTGATTTTTTGAAATACGACCCTGATGATCCTTTGGAAAAGTAGGTGGAGGAGGAGACCTTTGGTGGGAAAGAAAACGCACGGGCTGATTGCATTACTGCTGGGGTTGGCTATTCTGTTGGGTGCCAGCCAGCAAGTTTGGGCGCAGAGCGGGGTCGTGGTGAGCAGTGTAAAAGTGAGGCATACCTTTGGGGAACAGATTACCTTTTCGGTGCAGATCGAATCCCCTGATCCCATCCAAAAAGTAGAATTGCTCTTTCGTGATGTGAACGAAGAGAATACCCGTGTCGTGCCGATGACCGCCGAAAACGATCTCTTTGTTTATACATATGATGCTTCCGAAAAACTCTTACATCCTTTTGCCAAGCTTTCGCTTTGGGTGCAGGTAACGCTATCAAACGGCGAAACATTCAGCAGCCAAAAATATTCTTTTATCTATAGTGATAATCGCTTTGAATGGGAAACGCGTGAAGAGGGAAATTTGCGCATCCACTGGAGCGAAGGTGACGAGAGCTTCGGACAAGCTGCGCTGGATGCTACTCGTAACGGCTTGGCGAATATCCAAAAATTATTTCCTGCTCAGATCAGTGAACCCGTTGACGTATATATTTACGCCTCCCCTGCCGATTTACAAAATGCGCTCTTTATGGGCGGTGAAAGCTGGGTTGCGGGCCATGCCAACCCCGCGCTGGGAGCGGTTTTTGTTTCTGTTGCGCCCGGTACGCAGGCAAAGATCATCATGCAACAACAGATACCGCACGAACTAGCGCATGTGCTACTCTATCGTTATGTTGGCGAAAATTACAACCACCTGCCCAATTGGTTGCTCGAAGGCATCGCTTCGCAGGCAGAACTCTACCCCAATCCCGATTACGAACTTGCGCTAGAGCGCGCTGTTACACAGCATACACTCATCCCGATAACACAACTTTGCGAAGCCTTCTCACGGGAAGCGTCACAAGCCTTTCTCTCCTATGCCGAGGCCGCTTCGTTTACACGTTATTTGTATGCAGAACAAGGTGCCAGCAAAGTGGATGAATTGATTCAAGCCTATGCGGATGGGATCGCCTGCGAAGCGGGCGCGATGCGCATCTTTGGGCAATCCCTCGCGTATCTGGACGCCAATTGGCAGGAATCCGTTTTAGGCGCAAACTTGCTTGGCGTCGCCTTCCGTGCAACTGCCCCCTACTTGGTGATCTTGCTTATCATTCTGGCATACCCTGCGGCTCAATATTTCTCCGTCAAATCGAAACGAGAGAAAAATGACCAGTAAAAAAGCGAGTCTCCACATCCAGGTTTGGGGACGGGTACAGAACGTCGGCTTTCGCGCATTTGTGGGGCAGCAGGCGAGGCTGCTCGGTGTCAATGGCTGGGTACGCAACGTTGGGCGGGATCAGGTTGAAGTCCGCGCCGAGGGGCACGAGGAAACTCTGAAAGCCTTTCTTGAGATCGTCAAGGAAGGGCCCAGTGTGGCGCGCGTTGACCGCTATGAATCCGAGTGGGGAGAGTTCCGAGATGCCTTCAAAAGTTTTCATGTACGCTGGTTTTAGATATTTATGGATGAGAAATCTCCCCGTTACCGCATTGCTCTCGATGATTTCAAGCGAGCGCGGCGTAAAGCCGCTCTGCAAGATATTCTCAGCCGTATTACGGGGCATTCCGACGCGCTAATCCCCTTTGAAGAAGCGCGTAAACGTCTGAATGCCAGTGGCGAAGAAGCGCTTGGTTTACAGAATATCCCCCTCAACGCGATCATTGGCAGCGTTGGACGTTACGCCGATTTCAATCGCAATTTTCTGCCGCGCCATGATGTTCAATCCAGTCGTTGGGCGCGGGTTAAATCTGCCCTGCGTGATCTTGACGAAATGCCGCCCATTCAGGTCTATCAAATTGGTGAAGCCTACTTCGTCATCGATGGAAACCATCGCGTCTCAATTGCGCGCGAACGTGGCGCCACGCATATCAGCGCCTATGTCACCGAGATATACACAAAAGTCCCGCTTTCCCCTGATACCGATTTCGAAGAATTCATCCTGAAATCTGAATACGCCAGCTTTCTAACAAACACTCGGATTGACGAAAGCTGTCCCGAAGCCAATTTGAGCATCACTGTCCCCGGACAATACACTGTCCTTGAAAAACAAATCGCTAGCCACCATCATCGGCTCAACGCCGGAGCCCGCCGCGAAATCATCCTGACCGATGCTGTTCGCCATTGGTACGAAAATATTTATATCCCCTCAATCGAGAGTATTCGCCAGCGCGGTATCCTGCGCGATTTTCCCAAACGCACCGAAACCGATCTCTATGTTTGGACCACCAAACATCAAGAAAGACTCAAAGAAGAACTTGGCTGGTCTGTCGAGCTGGATGTTGCTACCACCGACCTTGTCGATCAGCGCGGCGAGAGTTTTAGGCAAAAACTAAAACGAACGGCTGAGCAACTCCGCAAAGTCATATGGCCATCGTTGCTCGAAGAAGGCCAGCCCGTTGGCGAGTGGCGCAAAAAGCACGTCGCCATTCACCATCCGGATGCACTTTTTGAGAATATTCTCGTGCCCCTCAACGGCGAGTGGGATAGCTGGAACGCTTTGAAACAAGCCCTGCTCATCGGCCAGCGCGAGGGCTCACATCTGCTTGGGTTGCACATCGCCCCTTCAAAAGCGGATCTAAAGAGCGACGTTGCCAAAACTGTCGCAGAACGTTTCGAAGAAGAATGCACCGAAGCAGGATTAAAAGGCGAAATCGCCCTTGATTTTGGCAGGGTCTCGTCTGTCATCAATAAACGCGCCCGTTGGACAGATCTCGTTATATTGCACCTCGCACATCCTCCCCAGCCCCAAATCACCTCTCGGCTCGGCTCTGGCCTGCGCGATTTGATCCAGCGTTGCCCCCGTCCCGTGCTGACCGTTCCCCAAGCTACCGAAAAACTCGAACGCATCCTCGTCGCCTACGACGGCAGCCCAAAAGCGAACGAATCCCTCTACATTGCCGCCTACTTCGCCGGACGCTGGGGCACAACGCTCAATGTGCTCTGTGTAGTCGACGATATAAATCAACGCTCATGGCAAGTTGCACGTGCAAAATATTATCTCAAAACGCAAGAGATTGAAGCCACATATATTAAAAAAGAGGGCAATGTTGCCCAAGGCATTCTGGATACGGCCAAAGAAGAAGATATTGACCTGATATTAATGGGGGGCTATAGCCGCAAACCCGTCGCAGAAGTTCTGCTGGGCGGCAGTCTTGATGAGGTGCTGCGCAAGACGCGCAAACCGGTATTGATCTGTCGTTAAAGAGACCACAAAAGTCTTGAAGACTTTTGTGGCCTGCTCACTTAAAATCCAAATCTCTTACTTTATAGCCATACGTGTTGATGACCAGTGTTTTTCCCACCTGTGTCTCGGTGATCGTGTCATCGGTGTAAACGTGATTATGCCCATGAAAATGGTATTTGGGCTTGAAGGTTTTGATGAGCCAATTGAAGGCTTTGATGCCCACATGCGTCCAATCGGGTTTGTCGTGGACGCCGTGTGGAGCGGCATGGGTTACAAAAATATCGAGATAACGCCCATACATCAATTTGTTCATCAGGAGCTTGGGGACAAGATGAAAAACATGCTCCCACATCTCTGCTTGCGTATACTGGAAATCCCCGCGATTGTAGCGGTTGCAGCCTTCGATCCCCGCTAAGATAATGCCGTTTTCGTAAACTGTTTTGCGATGCAAATCCATCCCGTTACGGGGCCCTTTGCGCTCGCCATCCACGCCATATTCGATGATGGCGTCGTGGTTACCGCGCACAAAATAGAGCGGCACACGCAGCTTTTTTGCAATCTCTTCCTGATAATAATAAGGTAGATCTCCGCAGCCGAGAATCAAAGTCACGCCCTGAAGTTCGGCAATGTTTTCGGGACTGTCGATGGTAGTGATGACTTTATCGCTGACGGAGAGAACTTTCACGGAAGAGCCTTAATATAGTTCCTGAGCGGAAGGCGAATGAAATAAGCCTGTAATCGAAGGGCGGCATTTGCAGAAATCGTCCTTTGGCTGCGTCTCGCTCTGCTCAGAAGCCGGTTGTTTTACGCGCGGATCATCGTCAGCAGCATTTTGAACTGCTTGGTGGCTTTGACAGCATGGGGTTCGTCAGCGGGCAGGATGATGGTCTCGCCTATCTGCATGGGAAAGGATTTGCCGGAGATGATGATCTCGGCTTTGCCATCCAGCATTTGGAGCAAGGCATCGTGGGGCGTGGAATGTTCGCTAAGTTCTTGCCCGGCATCGAAAGCGAAGAGGGTTACGTTCCCGTTTTCAGCGCGCAGCACCTGATTACTGACGACGGCATTCTTCTGATATTGAACTTGACTGGCGAGTCGAAAACTCTTTGCTTTGGGGGTGCTTGAAGACATGGGCTGGCTTTCCTTATGATACGAGACCTGACAGGTTTTCAAAACCTGTCAGGTCTTTTTTGTTATTTAATCTCAATCGAGTAATTTGCCAATTCACGGGTGAAGCGAGTTGTGCCGGTGACGACGAGAATGGCTTTATCGCCGCTGTTGAGTGAGAGCGGAATCTCGGCGCTTTGGGCATCGGAGAGCTCGATCATCTCGACGGTGGTTTCTCCGCCGCTCTTCAGGATGAGGGCTGCGCGGAAGGTTTGCGGGAGAATGTTTTGGACGCGGACGAAGCCTGCTGCTTCCCAACCGCCATCGTCGGCTTCAAAATCGGACGCATAGTCGATGGCATCGATGCGGATGTCGTCGATGAGCATACCTTCGCCGTTGACAGCAGCATCGGTGACGTACTCGAAACGGACCTGGACTTCTTTGCCAGCATAGTCGGAGAGATCGACAGATTCTTCCATCCAGCCGTTGGTGACGCCGTTGTATGCCCAACCATAGGAGTTACCGGAGGGGTCTTCACCGGTCCCCGAGGGGGTGGTGATGATTTGCCAGTGTTCACCGTCTTCAGATACTTCGAGGTAGACGTAGTCGTAGTCGGTTTCGAGGTCGTACCAGGTTTGGAATGACAAAGTAATGGGACCGGGCACATTGCTGAAGTCGAAGGAGCGCGTTAGGGTCATGTCCGATTCGTCGCCTTTATTTGTCCAGAAGGCGTAGTCACCGGAGTAGGGGTCTTCGGGGATTAATCCTGTTTGAGTTGCTCCGGCAAAGGAGATGGTGTAGTCACCGGCACATTCGATCTGGATGTAATCGCCGCCGTATTGGTGGACGCTATAGTTCTCCGTGGTGGGGCAATTGTAGATGTTTTCGGTGGCGCTGGGTTGCGGTGCATCTTCGTAGTTGTGATAGGTATAGCGTCCATCGCCGACGTTGGAGTCTTTGAGGAAGTTGGCTATCAACCAGTCGATGACGATGTCGTCTGCGACGATTGCTTCGCCCGTGATGGGGTCAATGGCGTTGATGCTTGTGAGGGTGTTGTCGACACTGTCCATGCCGTTCTGATCGTCGGCGGCGAGGGCTTGAGTGGCTTCTTCGCCGAAGCGGTCGAGGAAGTAGGTGGTGAACATGAAGGCCGCGCCATAGTGGGGCGTGGTGGCGTTCTGATCGTTGGGCCAGTCGTTGAGCTGCAGATCGGGGCTTTGGGTGTAGACCCAGTCGAAGCCGCCGGGATCGAGGTCGTTGAGGAAGGTGGCGAGTTCAGAGAAGCCTTCGTTGAGCCAGGAAGATTCGTTGCGATCCTGATTCCAGTGGATCATGTGCTGGAATTCGTGGGCGAGCACGCCATAGGTGAAGCCTTCATGCAGAAAGGTGTTATCTGCATTGAAGAGGAACATCTCGTGGGCGTTGGAGTATTCGTGAGCAAGAGGGTGGTACTCATCAGCGGATGAGTAGTAGCCTGCGATGCTGGAGCCGATGCCGCGCGTGTAGAGGATGTAGATGTGCTCGTCGCCGTCGACGCCGGGAGACCATTCGGAGCCAAAGAAGGCGCGGTTGGTGGGGTAGATTTCGTTTTCGAAGGTGTCCATGAGTTTTTCCATCTCACCTTCGTCGAAGTTGACGCCATCTTGCACCCAGAAGTAGGAGTGGGCGGTGACGTATTGCAGGGTAGCATCGACTTGAAAGTTTTCGTTGGTGCCGACGTCGGTTGCCCAGAAGGTATCGGTATCGCCGACTTGGAGCGGCGTGGCAGGTGGGTCCATTGTGATGGGTATCTCACATTTCCCGTCGAGGCGGCAGGCCAGTTCGGGTAGGTTATTTGGCGGAACAATGGTGTTCTCCAAAGTGGAAAGCGTGTCTGTCGGAATCTCGTCGACAGGCGGGCGTTCCACGACGATGGGGGCACTGGGGGTTGCTGTCGATGTGCCGGTAAAGTTGATGTCGCTATTTAGAAAAGCGTCGCCATTTTGGTAAAGCCAAACGCCTGCTGCTGTGAGCACGATAAGACAGCAACAAAGCAGGGTGATGACAACACCTACAATAATCCAGATGGTTTTCGCACTTGACGATTTGGTTTCTTGCATGATGATCTCCTTGTCGGATGTTCGTAAGATAAGAGGGTCACGAACATCTGCCGGTATGAAATTTCAATTGAGATATTTTAGCTTAAAAACAAAGTCAGGCAAAAATTGCCTGACTTGTGGGGGAATGCATTCTCTCCTCAAACTTGCGAGGGAGCATTAAATTACGCAGCGTTGCTCGGTTCTTCTTCTTTTTCTTTTGGCGCAAGCTCGCTTTGTGTGAAGATGATTTCGTTCTTCTCTTCGTCCACATCGACGAGGATGGAACCGCCTTTGGAGAAGTCGCCTTTGAGCAGTTTGACCGAGAGCGGGCTTTCGACGAATTTTTGCAAGGCGCGTTTGAGCGGGCGAGCGCCGAAGGCTTCATCATAGCCTTCATTGGCGAGCCAGGTGCACGCGCTTTCTGTCAGGTTAGCCTCGATACCGTGTTCACTCAAACGTCCCTGAATTTCTTTCATTTGCATTTCAACGATCTCTTTCATCTCATCGATGCTGAGCGGTGAGAAGGTGATGATCTCATCAATGCGGTTCAGGAACTCGGGGCGGAAAGCGCCTCGAAGCGCTTTTTCGATTTTTTCCTGTATTTCGCGGTCTTCCGTATTTTCGCTCTTTTGCAAAAGACCAAAAGCGCCGCTCTTACGAACGTATTCGGTGCCAAGGTTACTGGTCATAATCAAAATCGTGTTGCGGAAATCGACTACTTTGCCCTGCCCGTCGGTCATGCGTCCATCGTCGAGAATTTGGAGAAGCGCGTTCCAGACTTCAGGATGCGCCTTTTCAATTTCATCGAAGAGGATGACACGATAGGGTCGACGACGTACCGCCTCCGTAAGTTGACCCCCCTCCTCGTAGCCGACGTACCCCGGAGGGGCACCGAACAAACGTGATGCCGTGTGTTGCTCCCGGTATTCTGACATATCGATTCGCAAAAGAGCATCGGGATCGTCGAACATGAACCATGCCAATGCCTTGGCGAGTTCCGTTTTACCAACACCGGAGGGGCCAACAAAGATGAATGATCCGATGGGGCGGTTGGGGTCTTTCAAGCCGGAGCGGGCGCGGCGGATGGCATCGGATATCGCCGTGATGGCTTCATGCTGTCCAATGATATGCTCGTGCAGGCGTTCTTCCATTTCGAGCAATTTCTGTGCTTCAGTTTCCATCATCTGTGAGACGGGGATCCCCGTCCACTGATGGACGACTTCGGCGATGTCATTCAGATCAACAACTTCGTCGAGTTTGTGTTCTTGCTCCCATTGGTCGCGCAGGGTTTTGAATTCTTCATCAATGCGCAGACGTTCGGCTTTCATTTCTGCGGCACGTTCGTAATCTCGCTCGTTGCCGGCCAATTCTTCTTCTGCAGCGAGACGGTCAATCTCGCTCTTCTTCGCTTTCAAATCGGGCGGCAGCGAGTAGAGTGCAACGCGTAGTTTTGCTGCGGATTCGTCCATTAGGTCGATGGCTTTGTCAGGTAGATGACGGTCGGAGACGTAGCGGTCAGCCAGGCGAGCAGCAGCGACGAGGGCTTCATCCGAGAAGCGTACTTTGTGATGCGCCTCGTAGCGGTCACGTAAGCCATGCAGCATCTTGATAGTGTCGTCTACGCTCGGTTCTTCGACATAAATGGGCGCAAACCGACGTTCGAGTGCAGCGTCCTTTTCGATATGTTTGTGGAACTCATCCAGCGTGGTCGCCCCGATGCACTGTAACTCGCCACGTGCGAGCGCAGGCTTGAGCATATTAGATGCATCCAATGCGCCCTGTGCCGCGCCTGCACCGACAACGGTGTGCAGCTCATCGATCATCAGGATGATCTCGCCTTCCGATTTTTGGACTTCGTCGATGGCGGATTTCAGGCGCTCTTCAAATTCGCCGCGAAAACGGGAACCAGCGATCATGCTGCCCAAATCCAGCGAGACGACTTTTTTACCGCTCAAAATTTCAGGAACATCGTTGTTGATGATCTTTTGTGCCAAACCTTCGACAATGGCGGTTTTACCAACACCGGCCTCGCCGATCAGAACGGGGTTGTTTTTCGTGCGGCGTGAAAGGATCTGCACCAAACGTAGAATTTCGGTATCGCGTCCAATAACGGGATCAAGTTTCCCTTCACGGGCGAGCTTCGTTAAATCCCGTGAGTATTTTTCGAGCACACGATAGCGTGATTCCGCTTTTTTATCGGTAACACGTTGTCCCCCACGCAACTCCTGAATGGCAGCGTAAACACGGTCACGGTTCAGCCCGGCGCTTTCCAGTACGCGCGCGGCGGCGGTGTTGCGCTCGCTCAAAATGGCGAGAAAAAGATGCTCGGTGGAAATATATTCATCTTTGAGACGGCTGGCCTCTTCGTTGGCGAGATCAATGATCCGCTTGACGCGCGGGGTGATAAAAATTTGTCCCGCGCCGCCGCCGAAGATGTTCGCTTTCGGGCTGGATTTCAGGGTTGCGTCCAGCCGCGCGGCGAGGCTCTCGGCGCTGATATTCATGCTTTCTAAAACTTGTGGGATGACACCATCGTGCTGTTCGATCAGCGCGAGCAAGATGTGCTCGGTATCAATTTGATTATGCCCATAGCGCTGGATAATCTCCGCTGCGCGTTGGGCAGCCTCTTGGGCGCGTTCTGTAAAGCGATCAAATCGCATCATAATCTTTTTCCTTTTTGTTGCGTTCCCCAGTTTGTATGCAGTAAGCTTCACTGCTTCTTTAGACTAAAAGCAGTATAACAAAAAAGCATCGGCGAAATAAAGCCGCCGCGTTAGAGATATATAAGAGTTGGAATGGAAGGAAAGGTCGCTGCGCTGCTGGCGCAGCTGGTAGCAACGGTACGCGCTGGATTTTAGGGTGGTGCGGGCGTACCCGTAACGCGCGGTGTCCGCGTGGGCGTGAGTGTCACAACCTGCATACAAATTTCTGGTATCCAGCCTACGCGTTGATCGGCATCTTTGATTTCTATCCAAACCAGCCCTTCGATAGTCGCTTCGCCATACAGCACTGAAATCATCGAACGGTTGCTAACACGCCCGATAACGGGACGGTTGAAGCCAGGGCGCTGATGAAGTTCAAGACATTGCAGGTAGTCGGTGAAGATGTTTTGGATGCGCCCGGTCTCCGGTGTCGGTGTGGACGTGGATGTTGCCGTTGGGGTATACGTGACTGTGGATGTAGGGGTAACGGTAGCGGTCAATGTTGCGGTCACTGTTGGGGTCAGGGTAGCAGGCGTGGGCGTGGGCGTGAACGTCGGCGGGATGAGCGGGTCCAACTGCGCTACGACGATCTGATCCACAACGATGGAAACCGGTTCCTGTAATCGCACTGCAATAGCTGCCTGCAAACCATCCACATCGCTGTAGTAAAGCTGACGCGGTGTGCGCAGGGTAATTTCGAGATGCAAGATGCCATCGTCCGTAGTGGTGACGTTTAAATCAGTCAGCACAGCGCCTCGGTCACGAATTTCTTTCTTAACAACAGTGTCGATATTGCGATCACGGCTAGCTTTCTGAAAGAAGGAAATGCTTAAAATGGTGAGCGGCAGCAACATCAGTAAGGTAACCCCTGCCGAGATGGCGAGGCTGCGCGGCACATGCTGTCCATGCCCGTTTTGCTGGCCAGGTGAAAATCCCAGAATCCAGAAGACAAGCATGGATGCGAAAGCGATTGTGACAGCGTTGGTTACGAAGAGCAAGAGTGCTCCACCAGCCACGTCCCAACGTCCCATTGCGATACCGATCCCAATCGTGCCCAGCGGGGGCATCAGCGCGGTGGCGATAGCAACACCAGGTAGCGCTGCTGAGAGCGAAGGCTGCGCCAGCGCAAAGGCTGCTGCCAACCCGCCTGCTAATGCAATTAGCAGGTCGATGGGCGTGGGGCGCGTGCGTGCTAAAACTTCATCCGGAATGTCGTGCAAAGTAATGAAAGGGAGAGAAATGTTCAGCCAAGTCAGTAGAATGGAGATCAGGATTGCGATGAGTGCGCCGCGAATAATGGCACTGCCTGCGTTTTTCAGCAGTGTTTCATCCCCGATCAGCGAGCCAAGCCCCAAGCCAATGATTGGTGACATAAGCGGTGCGACAAGCATTGCTCCGATGATGACAGCGCCGGAATTGGTCAGCAGGCCGAGTGTGGCGATCATGCTCGAAAGCACGACCAGCACGAAATAGTCGAAATCGGGCTGGGCGGAATCGCGCATATTGACACGCACTTCGCCGCGCCGTTCGCGGGTGACTTGCGGCACAACTTTCCGAATCCAGTAGCGGATCATTAAGCGTAAGCTTGGTGGGGCTTTTTCTTCGTGGGTCATGTGCTAATTCTACCTTCTTCAGTCCGAATTGCAACCTTTTTCATGGCACGGTAGCGAATCTGTAAGTTATTGGTTTAATAAAAATTCCCTGAAAAATTTCGCAGTCCTTTTTGTATACCGAGTTTTGTAAAAGGCATACATATTCATATGGGGCGGGGTTTCTTCTGTCCAAATCCAACGCGGTTCTCCGGCTGCATCATATAGACGTTGGGCAGCATCAACAGGGATGCGTGTATCTGACATGCCTTGAATGATAAAAACAGGGCGCGGACTGATTTCGTCGATCACATCAATTGGGCGAACCAAATCTATGCTTGTGCCTGTTTCCAGCTCTGCAAAAAAGCGGATCAGCTCGCGCCATAAGGCTGGTGAGATTTGGTCTTTGAGTTCATCTTCAAGACTTGGAAAAGGACTATCTGCGATTACGGCTTCGATCTCAGGGCGGCGAGCAGCGGCCAATAAAACCGATACGGCCCCCATCGAGCCTCCCCACGCGCCGACATGTTCTGTCTCTGGACGGGCAAGGGCGAAGTCGAGGGCAACCTCCACGTCTCTGGATTCAGCATATCCCAGGGTAGTGACTTCGCCGTCGCTATCGCCATGCGCGCGCGCATCCCAAGTGACCACGCCGTATCCTTGCTCGGCAAAGAGAAGGTAAAAATCAATCGGACGAACGCCACCATAGCCGTGCGCCATCACGATCACAACCCCATTTTGGGGCGGCGTATACCATCCCTGTAGGCGTAGCCCATCTTCCGTTAGTAATTCGATCTCTTCGTATTCAATCCCCGCCTCGACGAGACGCTCCCCGGACGGAGGAACGCTGCGCGTTGGATGTAAATACCAGCTTGTTTGCTGGTAGGCTAGCGCTATCAGGGCGCCCAAGGACAAGACCACCCCAAATAGAAATAATCTCAGTCCCTTTTTCATTCCAATACGTTATTGTCGATCAGGCGTGTGGAGCCGATATAGACCGCCATCGAGAGCAGGGCTTTGCCCGTGATCTCATCCAGTTCGGCGAGCGAGTTGTAATCCGCGCAGGAGACGTATTCCAGGCGGGCAAGCGGTTCGGCGTTGATGATCTCGCGCATTAGATTGCGCAGGGTTTCAGCGTTCCGTTCGCCAGCTTCGTAAGCAGACCGGGCTGCCGCCAAGGATTTGGAGAGCACAAGTGCAGCCTGACGTTCTGCGGGATTAAGATACGTGTTGCGGCTCGACATCGCCAGCCCGTCTCGCTCGCGGACAATAGGCAGGGTCACGATTTCGATAGGCATATTCAGGTCCCGAACCATTTGACGAATAACCGCCGCCTGTTGGGCATCCTTCTGCCCGAAGAAAGCTTTCTGCGGTTGGACAGCGTTAAAGAGTTTTGCGACGACGGTCGTCACTCCGCGAAAATGACCGGGGCGTTTTGTCCCTTCGAGGGGCTGAGTCAGCTTCTCGACATCGACCCAGGTTTGGAAGTCGGGCGGATACATGACTTCAGGCGTGGGTGTCCAGAGCAGGTCGGCACCGGCTTCCTGCAGGAGGGCGGCATCTCGTTCGAGGTCACGGGGATAGGCGTCCAGGTCGTCGGTGGGGGCGAATTGTGTCGGGTTGACGAAGATGCTTACTACAACGGAAGCAACTTCCTCTCGGGCGCGTTTCACGAGGGAAATGTGCCCCTCATGCAGGTATCCCATTGTGGGCACCAATCCAACTGGCTCAGGCAGGGCGGCGCGTGCATCCCAAAGCTGGGAAATATGGGTGATTTGTTTTAGCACATCCATTCTATTTTCCTTATTGACAGTTTTCTCCCCTATGTTACACTATAAATATCAAATTACCCCATAACAGGAGAATAAAAAATGGCTTTTTCAAAAGTAAATTCCAAAGGCACTACCTATTATTTGCACGCTAACAAACGAACTTCAAAAGCTGGTAAAGAGATTATCATGTATTTCTTCGCTCGTGACGTACGTCCCGAAAAGGCTGTCGACGCGATGCCCGATGGCTACGAGTTGATCGAAATGAAGACGGGTTTGCCCGCGCTGAAGAAAAAAGCATAGTTCTGCAAAATGCCCATGCCTTCCGGTGTGGGCATTTTTATTTATTCCCCACCCAAGCTCGTCTAGATTCTTAAACCAGAATTTAGAGAAGAAACAGATATAAAAGGAGGAAATTAATGCCCGCTCTCAATCGTGTTCAATTAATTGGAAGATTAGGTCAAGACCCGGATGCACGCTATACGCCTACCGGCAAGCAGGTGGTCAAGTTCAGTCTCGCTGTCTCCAATCGCTGGAAGAAAGACGGCGAAGTGAATGAATACACCGAATGGATTAATATCGAGGCATGGGGACGCTTGGCAGAGATCTGCCATGAATATCTGCGCAAGGGGAGTTTGGTCTATATCGAGGGGCGTTTGAAGACCGACAAGTATGTGGACGAGCATGGCGAGAATCGCTACTTCACGAAGGTAGTTGTGCAACAAATGCAGATGCTGGATCGCAAGGAAGATAAGAGTGTGGTCGAGGAAATGCCTGCGGAGTATGAGGTAGAGTAGCCTTACAAAAAACTAACGATAAGATCGGCAGATGCCATGTGAAGAAATCTTGCATCTCACGAAAACTCCCTGTGCTGAAGCTTCAGCACAGGGAGTTTTTTTATCGACATAGTCTTTCTATGCAATCGGCAATGTTTCCAACTGCTCGACCAATTCTTTGATTACATCAAAGCCGCCCTGCCAGAACTCGGCACTACGGATATTGATGCCCGCTTCGGTTAAGATTTTCTCAGGGGCTTGAGAGCCGCCAGCAGAGAGAAGTTTTAGATAGCGCGGCTTGAATGAATCACCTTCGGCTTTGAATTGTTTATAAAGCGAAAGGACGAGCAATTGCCCAAAGGCGTATGCATACACATAAAACGGGGTGTGATAAATATGCGGGATCGAGACCCATTCCCATTTGAATTCGTCGCTGATATCGAGTGAGTCACCGAATTGTTTCGCCAGATTTTCCATGTAAGCGGCGGCCAGTTCATCAACGGAAGCATTTTCTTTAACCATCTCGTGGGCTTTGCGCTCGAAGAGCGCGAAGTATGCCTGACGCATGATGGTGGCATAAGCGTCGTCCACCTGGCGGAAAAGCAGGTCACGCCGTACGGATTCGTCCGCCTCGTTTTCGAGTAGTTGATCGACGAGCATCATCTCGCCAAAAGTTGAAGCTGTCTCCGCCAACGGCAGGGATGAGTGATAGGTGAAGATGTTGTGATGCTCCGCCAACATGGCGTGGATGGCATGCCCAAGTTCGTGCGCCATCGTTGCTACGTCGTTGGCACGCCCCTGATAGTTGAGTAGTACCCACGGCGAGATGCCTGGGTTCACCGACCAGCAGAAGGCGCCACCCCGCTTCCCTTTGCGGACTTCACTGTCGAGATGCTCATCGTCAAATACACGTTGGGCAAGGGTAGCAAGTTCGGGTGAGAACGAGGCGAAGGAGTCCATCACCATATCCGCTGCTTTACCAAAATCATAGGTCTTATCCGACTGCACGACCGGCGCGTAGACGTCATATCTGCGCAGTTTTTCAACGCCGAGATGTTTGGCTTTCAATTTGAAATAGCGCTGGAAGACATTCGAATTTTTCTCGCAGACATCTAAAAGTGTGTCGACGGCTTCATCCGGGATGTCGTTGCCGAGGTTGCGGGCGGAGATGGGACTGGCGAATTTGCGCAGGTTGATATTCTCGTTGCCCCAATCGCGGACCCGGGTTTGATACATCTGCCCGAGAATCGGCCCGTCTTCAGCGTATACGCGATAAAGCTCCTGATAGGCTGCGGCGCGCAAATCGGAATCACCGCTGCGGACGTGTGTCATTAACTCGCCGCGTGTCATCTCTTTGGTTTCGCCGTCGATTTCAAGCTTGTAAACATAGCGGTTTGTGATCGAGTCGTAGAGCGTGATGAGGGCATTCGTGCCGGTCACATTCTTGATGTTGACGATCTTCTCTTCGGCTTCGGTGAGGGTGTGCGGCTTGAAATTGCGGATTTCTTCGAGGTAATAGCGGTAGTCGTCAGCCACATCCATGAAGCGTTCGGCGGTTTCGCTGTCCAGGTCTTTCCACCAGAGGCTGAAGAAGAGGGTGCGGTTCTCAACATCGGCGAGGAACTGTTCGACGCGTGACATGGCAGACATGGCTGCCTGATCCTGCGTGTCAGCAGCGAAGGCCAACCCTGCGAAGGAATACAGACGATGCGCGATGCGCGTGCTCTTTTCAGAGGCTTCAAGCGCCTCCATGAAGTCTTCCACATCCATCTCTGCGCTCAGCTTGGGACGCAGGGCTTCGAAAGCGGTGACCTGTGCATCGAGTTCTTTGTAGGCAGCGTCCAATTCAGGGCTGTCGAAGGCGGGGTAAAGGTCGTCAAGCCTCCATTTGGATTGGGTGAAGGTCATTTATATCTCCTGTTAAAAGTTAGAAAATAAAAAAAATATCGAAGAAAGAGGATTTTTTTAGCCACATGACTCGTTTTTCGAAGGTGGTTGAGTAGTCCCGATTACTTTTGGAGGGATGTATCGAAACCACAAAATAAGATTTTCTGGTTAATTCAGGTTTCGATACGGCGAAGTGCATCGCCTACTCAACCAACGAACGTTTTTTACCAAACTGTCATGTAGCTAGATGTTTCTCTTCTTTACTCTTTCTTCAAGTTATTCGGAATATGTAATCAGTCTTTCTACTGTTGTGCAGCCAGATAATCATACCGCGCCCGCAGAGTGCTGTAAATGTAGTTTTGCCAGACGGGCACAATGCGGCTCTGAGCGTAGCTGTGAGTAGAATAGGTTTGGATAATAAAGCGGTCATCGACACAGGAGACGGCGACGATGTCGGTGTTGTTCGATTTTCCGTATAGGCTCCAGAGCGGGGTGGCGCTGCTACCGGGTGCCAAACGCATCCGGTCGCCAAGATCACTCCCCAGCCAATAGCCGGTCACATTGGTTAGCGAGAGCCCCTCGTTTGGGAAGTGGTGGGCACGGTGGCTGCCATTCACTGCATAGATGACAGTATCTTCGATGTCGTTGCCAGCCCAGTCGCGGTCGAAGTCGACACCACAGGTTCCAGTTAGCAAACTGAGCTTGCCACCAGCAAGTGAATCCATCGACCACTCTTCAAGGATAACTGAACTGCCGTTGTTGAGGGCATCGTTTAGATACTCGTAGAACTCGCCCTGCAATTCGGTACGTAATTCCTTTGCCGCGATAATCAGATCCCAGCCTTGTCCACCGGGGCCATTCGAGAGCAATTGATCTTTGAAGCGACCAAGGGCATCGGCTTCATCTACGTAGCTCAGCCCCATGCCACTCAACGCGATTGGAACATAGCGATATACGTTATAGTCTGATGAAATATCTTCAAAGACCAAGACACTGGCCGATTTCATCCAGGTATCGAAATCGGGCATATTCGATGTTGTTGTGGGCGCTGTGGTGGGGGGAGGGGCTGTGGTCGGTTCGGCAGCAACAGGGGGAGCATCTGTTGGGGCTGCTTGCGCGGGCTGGTTATTCATTGCCGACTGAGTTAGCTGTAAAACCATTGCTGTAGCTTCCAACTCAAGAGAAGCTTTGGTGGCATCAAATGCCGGTTGCGGTTGTGTACTTGTCCCCCCAAGTGTGCAAGCAAAAATAAAGATCAGCGTACCTACAAGTAAGGAAATCTGTGTGCGGTATTTCAAATAGGCGGACATGCGCTTCTCCTTGAGTTAGCCAGTATGTACTATATATTGTACACCAGCCTTCAAGAAAAATCTTAGAAGCCCTAAGGCGTAAGCGGAAAGTGTTTTTGTAAATTCCGACCTCTAGCTCCACTTGCGAGCGAAGGGGAGAAGCATCCGCCCTCTCCCAAAGGGAGAGGGCGAATGTCTCGTCCTGAGACTGCCGAAGGGGGTGGAAGAACTTACTAACAAAACCAAATATCTTTCTTGATAATGTACTAGGCCTTTGCTTTCTCTGCCAATTTCCCGGAAAAGAAGGTGAAGAAGGCCATTCCTGCGAGAGCAAGCCAGCCAGGCAGATCACCGAATTGGATGTAAAGGCTATCGGCTGAGCCGAGGGGAACATCGGCAACGAGGATGGCTTCTTTGGGTTCGACAGATACGGTTTCTTCGAGTATCCGTCCGTAAGGATCAACGATGACCGAGTCGAAGGCTTTTTCAGCATTGACAATCGAGGCTCTACTTTCGATAGCTCGAAAAACAAGATGTAAGTTCTGCTTTTCGGCGATACCTTCCCAATCACTAGCCGGGGCTACGATGATTTGTGCGCCTTGCGCGGCCAACTTGCGGGTTACATCAGTGTAGTTGCCGTCGTAGCAGATTATTGTGCCAAGCTTACCGATTTCGGTGTCGTAGACGGGGAAGATGCCGACGTTCAGGCCATAAGGTTCACCTGCGAAGAGAACCGGGTGTGCTTTGGCGTAAAGGTCTGAGAATTCTCCGTTGGGATTCAGGATGATGCTTTCGTTGCGGAGGCCGTCTTCTTCAAAGACTCCATATGGGAGTACCAGGTAGGCGCCGGTCTCAGCAGCTAAGGCTTGGAGTTCTGCTGTGAATTCTTCTTGTGGATCGAAGGGCAGGAATAATTCTGACCAGACGATGATTTTTGCGCCTTGTTCGGCGGCTTCACGAGTTTTGGCTTCATAGATATCGTAGCGTTCCTGATGATCCATTTCCGGGTTTTGGAAGGAGACTTCTGTAATACCGGGTTGGACTGCGGCAACACGCACTGTTTCTTGATCTGTTGGGGCCGAGAAATACATAACGAGACTGAGCCCAGTCCAAATCACGGACGCGGCGCCGATGCCGATCAGCCAGCGTCGGGTTGACTGCGGGGAAATGCTGGGAACTTCGTCCAATTGGAAACGTCGGTCAAACAATCCCAAAGCAGCTTGTCCTAAACCATAATTGATAAACATAATCAATAAACTCAACCCGTAAATGCTGAAGATGGCAACGGGCTGGATAAGCCAGGTTTGTTCCCAGAGAGTGTAGTTGACGAAGCCCCACGTGGCGATTCCCGGGATGAAGGTACGAAGGATCTCAAAGCCTACCCAACCTGTAACGCCCTGCAGAATGAACCAGCGGTAGCGGGTACCTTCGTGGAATTTTCGTAAGCCTTTTTCGGTTATCAAGTTCAGGAGGAAGCCGATCAAAGGTAAAGCGAGCATAATGCCACCGACAAAGAAGGATGGTCCGAAATATAGGTAGAGCCAGGTGCCGATGAATGCAGCAGATGCCAGGCTGGACAACTTTGCGGGCATCACACGATACTGAGCAATGAGTAAAGGCAAAAAGGCGATGAAAATGAGCGCCCACATATTGTAGGGGGCGAAGGATGCTGTAAGCATTAGGCCACTGAGTACAGAGAGTGCAAGGCCGATAAGAGTACGAATAAAATTTGAGTTATTTGAAGTTTGCGTGGTCATTTTTAGCTCCTGTATTGGCTAGATTTGATATGTACTTAGTGTAGCCTTCCATGCTTCTGTGCGCATCGTCCGTTAAGTTCTTTTTGTGTGTCCCACTGGACAATGTCCCTTTGTACAATGGGCAAGATTTATAGAAAGGGTAAAATAGAAAAACTATGGCATCTATAACAAATCATCTCAAAAATATTTGGCAGATTATTTCTGACCCAACGATGGAACAAAAGGAAAAGATGGGTGATGGACGTTCTTTTTATATTGTCCTTACCTTTATTCTTGGAACAGTAAGCATTCTCGTTATTTACAGTTCTCCATTTTTAAAAAAACCTTTCCAACTCGCCGCCTTTATAGCAATCATCTTGCTACATATCGTTTTACATTGGCTCAGTTTTCTGTGTGTTGACAGTACGCGTCTAACCATTGCTTATCTCCTAACACAGGGTATCTTGAGCCTTTTAGCCGTTCTGATTTCTGGAGCACCGGAATTGGTGCTGGCAATCTTTGCCGCCATGATTGGGGAAACGATCGGCTTATTTGGCACTACTCGGCTTTCATGGTTTAGTGTCGTCGCCCTCCTTATATTGGCCCCCTTGAGCTATATCCTGATAGGTGGCGTAGAAACTCTTCAAGATTGGTCTTCTCCTACGATTTCTACCATGATCATATTGATCGTTTTCATGGTTCTTTTTCGCAAACAATTGGAGAGTAACGAGCAGGCACAAACGCTTGCATCAGACCTTCGAGACGCCAACCAGCAGCTTTCTTCATACGCCATTCGCAATGAAGCTCTTACACTGCAAGCGGAGCGTGAACGTATGGCACGTGAATTGCACGATACCCTTGCGCAGGGAGTAGCAGGCTTGATTTTGCAATTGGAAGCACTTAAGGCTTATCAGAAACAGGAAGAATACGAAAAAGCCGATAATGTTCTCCGGCAAGCCTTAGACCGTGCTCGTAGTACGCTCAGCGAGTCGCGTGCAGCGATCGAGGATTTACGCAATGAGGATACCGACTTCAAAAGAACAGTTGAGAAAGTGATAGCGGAGTTTCATACTACAGAAAAAACAAAGTGCGAATTGGATATTCAGCTAGAGAATGGAAAGAAACTTCCGCAAAATATCCAGCATCATGCGCGGCGGGTATTGCACGAAGCATTGAACAATATCCAGAAACACGCACAGGCTGAAGTCGCGCGCGTCTCGATTGTCCAAAGCGAGAAAACGCTTATGCTGCGCATCAAAGATGACGGAATTGGTTTTGACCCGGAAGAAATCCGAGAGTATGGGCATTTTGGTTTGCAAGGTTTTCAGGAGCGCGCCCAATTACTAAATAGCCAATACAAGCTAATCAGCTCTCCCAATGAAGGTACGACAGTCGAGTTTCTTTTTTCTTTGGACCAAGGAGAAGGCGCATGAGCATTCGAATTTTGATCGTTGACGACCATATTATTATCCGTGATGGATTGCGCCTGATCTGTGACACCGTTCCTGAATTTGAACTTGTCGCCGAAGCCTCAAACGGGGAAGACGCGCTCACGCAAGTGGATGCTCATCTCCCGGATGTGGTGCTGATGGATTTACAAATGCCGGTAATGGACGGGATTACCGCGATAGAAACGCTGAGACGCACGCACCCTAAACTTGCTATCGTTATATTGACAACCTACAAAGAGAACGATTTGCTGCTACGTGGCTTGAAGGCCGGGGCGCGTGGCTACTTGCTCAAAGATACAGACCGGGAAACGCTTATCAACACCATCCAGGCTGCAGCACGCGGTGAGACACTCCTCAAACCCGAAATATTACTAAGGGCACTTGACCATCAGGACGATGAAAAAACTGTTGAAAGCCCCCTCTCAGAACGTGAAATTGAAGTGCTAAAAATGGTTGCTGATGGTGCGCGGAACAAAGAGATCGCTTACAAGTTTGGCATTACAGAGCGCACCGTCAAGGCACATCTCAGCCATATTTTTCAGAAGCTGAATGTTGATTCGCGTGCGGCAGCAGTTGCCGCCGGCGCGAAAAGTGGCGTTTTATAATATGCAGAGTAGTGGTTCAGAATAAGCAAAAGGCTGATTCGACGGACGGCATCATAAAACAAAAAACGCGTTCCATACGGAACGCGTTTTTCTTATCACTTTAGTGAGTTGAGGGCGGTACGCCCGAAACAGAAAACCACCGGCATAGCCGGTGGAAGGCGTTAACTTATAGAATATGGAAATCACTCCTGTAGAAGTGGTTGGCGGGAGAGCAGTCGGAACAATAAACCGAGTTTCCGTAGGCAGAGCAGTTAAAGTTGGTGTGTTGATCAGAGCGGCAGTTGGTGCTCGTGACATAGGCGCAGTACGCCCTACAAGAGCAGGGCCGCAATGAAAATTGCGGCCCGTTTCATTATTGTACCCACCCACGTGCTTCACCATTTATGTCCAACAGTGGGAAAACCTGACAGGTCTCCAGATTGACCAACGCTGGGGTGACGGGCGCATCCGGCAAGTCAGTATTCAACACATTAAAGATCAGCCATCTTCCATCGGGGCTGAAAACTGGCGTCATCACTACCCAATGATCCAGTTGCACCAACAATTGTTTTTCGGAGCCATCCAAACGGGAAAGATACAAACCGGGTGTCATCTTTCCCGTAACTTGATCTACATAAGCCAGCCATTGTCCGTCGGGGGAAAGCGTGGCACTCCCTGCTTTGCTGTGGATCGTGAATAGATCTTGCCTCACACCGTTTTGCATGTTGTAACTTTTTAGCATAAAGCCATCTTTGCCAAGCGCACTATACAGGATGGTCTGTCCGTCTGGCAGCCAGCCAATTGGCATCATCACCTGTGCGGAGTCGATCTCCATGCTTTTTCGGTCGGAACCATCTGCATCGGCAAGATATAGACTGAAGGTGCCCGTAAAGATCAGGCGAGTATCATCCGGTGACCAAATGATTTGATACCCATCCATGCCAAAGGAAATATTTTCCCCGCTGGTAAGGTCGGTAATATGCAGTCCGTCAGAGTCGCTATAGGCGAGGCGAGTCCCGTCATGTGACATGGATGCCCAGGCACCCACCGCAAGCGACTGCGCATCGCTCCCATCGAGATTACTAACGTAGATTGTTGGCAGCATCCCGCCTTCATGGACCATCGATGCGATTTTTCCCGTCAGGTCAGACGGAAGCGGGACGCTCTCCTCCGCAGCTTGTTTCCATTTTTCGAGCGTGATACATGCCTCGGGCACGGTAACAGCTACCTCGTCCACGTTTGATGCGGGAGGCGTCCAGGTGGTTTGCCATTTACCGTTCAGTACAATACTTCGAACTGAGAACAAGACAGGACCGTCGAATTCTCCATCACTCAGCACGTCAACAACCATGATGTCATTTTCATCTTCCTGTCCGTAGCCACCACCAGATCCGCCATGTCCGTTGACAATGCCGTCCTCAATGGAGATGGAAATGGCATCGAATTCTGCGTCAGCAGTAAGAGAAAATCGAAAACCGTGCATATCACCTTGCTGGATATAGGTCGCAGATAAGACAGTTGCCTTACTCCCGAGGATTTCCAACATCTGGTTGATCTGCCATTCCTGCCCCACCTGCGGGTTTGTGCCGGGATCAAAGACGAAGGTATAAGGTTGCAGCAATTGCAAGTGAGCTTGTTCTATCTGGAGTGTCATGGATGAAGGCAAAGCGTGACCATAGACCTTGAATGCCCACTGCTCTGGCTGGGCATCGGTAATGCCTATTTCGTCAAGCTGTACCGGTTCAATTGGGTACTCTGCACCGCTTTCATCCAGTAATTTTGTGCTCCAGTCAATAATTCCAGTCTCGGTGATGGCAGGATTATTCCAACTCGTCCTACCTAAAAGGTAATAGCCGTCGTCAAGAGGGATCACTTTTTCGATTTGGAGCGAAATATCGAGGGGGGTGCCGCTTTCGATAGGTGCGCCAGTTGTCAAGGCTGCTGGATCGAAGGTGATCTGCCAGGGATGGTCAATCTCAAAATAGGGAATGCCAATCTCCAGCGGGGCAATGATCTCGCCGCTCAACATGGCATAGGCTTTGATAATCCCGTTTTCGTCACGAACGGTAGATGAGCCACTAGATCCCATGCCGGATGCAGAATAGCCAGATTGGACGGAAAGTGCAATGCCTCTGAGGGCGGGCTCCACTTCGAGTGTGAATTCAAAGCCATACATTTCTTCGGGCATGAAACGGATCCAATCTTTATCCTGTAAATCATCTCTGGTCACATAACGGGCTGAGATGATCTTGATCGGCTGCCCCGACACATCAATGGTCTGGTTAAGCGGCCATTCTTGTCCTGGTTGCGGGCTTGCGCCGGGATCGAAGGTGAAGTGCGGGCTGTTTTCTGGAGGTAAGCTTGCACTCACCCAGGGAAGGGTTAAAGTCAATGGCGCAGTAAAGGATAGACTATCCAAGCTGTAGCGTAACGAAGTCTGGTTTGGGTCGGTTGACAGCATGTTGCTATCCAGGCGGGATGCGGTGAGCGTCTGCCCATTTGCATCCGTCAGTGTTATGTCCGCACCTGTGCCTACCGCATAATCGGCATAGAGACCCGCATCCCACCCCAAGCTGGTGTCGAGAATATAACCTCGATCTGTCTGCTGCACGGATTGGAGTTGGTAGCGCAACCCCATAAAGGGCTCGGATTCTGTCAATGAAACGGGAGCAGGCATAAGGGTCGGGGAGGGCTGCGGCGTAGCAACTTCGATAATTGGTAAAGTCGAAAAATCTTCTGGAGCAGGGACAAATTCCAGCGTCAACGCCCAATCCTGCGGAGCAGCATTCGGCGCTACATCCATTAGAGATGGCAGGGCAAACGTAACTGTATTCACATCAATCGGGATAGCAGGATAATACAGATCATTCTGGTAGCCGCTCTCCCAGCCGCTGCCATTCCCGTTTGTAAGGAACAACTCAGAACCGTCCGGTAAAAGCAGTGTAGGGCTCGACGGATTATGGGAGGCACCACCCTCTCCTTTGGGGCGTGCATCATGTGGTATCCCTTCGACATTATAGGAGAGGAAGGTCTTTTCGGATGTGAGAACCACCTGCTCAACAGTTAGCGTGATCCCATCTCGTGTTTGGCTGACAGGTTCTGCCAGAATACGAATCGGCGTATCCTGTTCGACGATCCCCACGCCGGGAATGTAGCCGAGCGAGCGACCGACGGCGTATACAACACCACTCAACAGGCTCAAGGCCATCAACATCACGAGGATAAAAAGAACCGGGCGGGTGCGCAAAGTTTGCATCGGGGTTTTCCTTTCAAGTCTTGTAATAATGTTTGGGAACAGGCTGACATCATCAGGAATGTGTTGTCGGGCAGCAGTGTCCAGAATATCAAAGTAAGAGCGTTTCATCTTACGCTCCTTTCTGAAGCAAGCAGGTCACGCAGACGGTTGCGAGCAGCGTGCAGTAACCATTTGATCGTCCCCGAGGCAACATTTAATGTCATCGCCATTTCTTGTTCACTCATTTCCAGATAGTACCGTTGCACAATTACTGCCCGTTGTCGCGGGGAGAGTTTGGCAAGGGCTTGAAGAATTTTTGCAGAAAGTTGGCTGAACTCCACTTGAGACTCAACTGAAGCAGCTTCTTCGAGCAAGGTTTCCAATTGGGCGGGCTCGGCATCAAAAGAGACCGCTTTTCCGTTTCGCCGCATCGCGTTCAGCGCAGCATTAACCACACTGCGCATCAAGTAGGGTGCAAAGGCACGGGTTTCATCAAATCGATTGATCCGCTGATATAAGCGAATAAAGGTGTCCTGGACCACATCCTCTGCAAGCGCTTCATCGTGCGTCACCAGAAACGCAGCTCGCACAGCCCTAACTTGATATTTAGTAACCAATCTTTCTAAACCACCAATCTCACCGTTTTTCATACGGCGAATGGCTTCACGATCTTCCATATAATTCTCCATGTTTTGTGTACGCGTTCACACTTAATATACACATTACAAGATAAAAAGGTTGGGGCAAAACGAAAATCAATACCCCCATATTTGTCCGACGAGAAGATCCTATTCTACTAGACCATCATCCCTTTGGGACGGTACTGCAATGCCTCCGCCAAATGAGATGACTGAATACTCTTATCCCCAGCTAAGTCTGCAATAGTCCTCGCCACCTTCAGGATGCGGTGATAGGCACGCGCGGACAACTGAAGCTGGGTCATTGCAGCCTTAATCAATTGTTGCCCTTCAACATCTAATTCACAAAATTGACGGACTTCTGCGACGCGCATACCGGCATTGGTCATTACCCCGTTGTCGAGACCGGCGAATCTTTCTCTTTGTTTTTGACGAGCTTTTGCCACTCTGGCACGGATATCATCTGAGCTTTCTCCCCTTCTATTATCAGACAACTTTTCAAAATCCACACGCGGCACTTCAATATGAATGTCGATGCGGTCCAGCATGGGACCGGAGATCCGCTTTTGGTAGCGAGTCACGGTTTGCAGGGAGCAGGTGCATTCTTTATCTGATTGAAAATTTCCACAAGGGCAGGGATACACACAACTGGCATGTTTTTTGAGGGTTATTGTCCCAATCATCAGTATGGTTGGGCCAATAACCTCATTTTTTCATTTCAAGTTTGGGCATAATGATCAGAAATGTATCATTAGCGATGATTAAAACGATCTCTCTAGCATTGGTTTCCCAAAGCATAGTATTGGCAATTGGCAATACTATCACAAGACAACATAGTATACGGAGAGATATGGGCTGGTTATGCCTGTTTCAGTACCCAGAACGATTTCGGTTAATTGGGCGACTATCGGCGCTAGAATCGGCGCAGAGCTGTCCATGCAAGCGACTAATAACAACATAAAAGTTAGTGGAAAGATTTTTTGTCGTCATCATTTCATTCAGTTTTTATTAGAGCACTTTCTAACAATTTTAGTGAGTTCTAATCAAAATATCCCACATCACGGCCCAGATCATACTCATGCTGCTTGCAAGCGCTACCAATAAGACAAAGCCAGCGCGTATTCTACGAAAAAGATGCCGAGGCGCATATTCAACTCACTTAATTTCAGGATAGACACATAGCGTAAAATCAAAAAGCACTCAGCCGAGTGCTTTTTGATTTTATGTCTTCAGGAAACTGACCCCAAAAGATTTACGGCTGTCCAACTTCAATATAGTAAGTCGTGCCTGCATAAACACGGATCGCGAGGGAGGATTGCAAGCTACCATAGGCATCATTATTACAGGCAACTAATTCCAATCCACCTCCTACAGCGTCCTTCCAGACAGCAACAAATGTATCGTAATCGGATGCCAGCGTATCGAGGGCAATCGCGGTATCTGATACCGCGTAGTAGGTATACCAAACCGTTGCAGAGCCGCTCCCGGTGATGCCACAGGAAGCTAGATCAGGATCGTCAACAGCAGATGATGTAGCGTGATCTGTATCCACATCATCAGAATAGCCCAAGGATGGAATTGCTCTGGGGCTAGCAAAATGATCATGTCCGGGCGCGTTGATAGTATAGACATCCCCAGTTGCAAAGTCTCCATTTCCTGCACCTGTGCCACCGAGCGGGACTCCACCATTAACAGCCACAATGCTATCGTCGTCGACCAGGTCGAGGCGGATGGTACCAGTCTCCGAGCCTGTATCGACAGTAACCGTGTAGGTTGTCCCGGAACCAGTTACCCCGGAGAGCGATACGTCGGCCAGCGAGCCTGTAAGGGTAAGGGTGAAATCGGTCAAGTCTACGCCTGTCACCGATTTAGAGAAGGTTACGGTGAAATCCACACTTCTGGCACTGGTCGGATCGCCATCTGCACGCGTGATGGAGCTTACATCAAGGCACCCCTTGCCCCAATCGGAAATCGTCCAACCATCGCTATTACTCATATTATCTCGTGCGGCCTCACCATCACAGTATTTACTATTCCCTCCGGAGAAAGTAAGGTTGGGCGTCAATGTTTGTGCATTCCAACCGATCAGTAAGGCATCATAATTTGCAGTGGAAAGGGTCACGTTACTGAACATAGCAAACATATTAGTCACGCCCGAAACATTCCAATCACCGACGTTCTGGTCAAAAGCAAAGGCATTGCTAAACATATAGCCCATGTTATTCACATTGGAAGTATCCCAACTGCCGATGTCCTGATTGAAGACAGATGCACCACTGAACATAAAGCTCATGCCTTCCACATTGGAAGTATCCCAGCCACCGATGTCTTGATTGAAAGAAGATGCATTCCTAAACATGGAACCCAGCCCCGTTAGAACAGAGAGATCGGGCGTGTCGCTTGCCTGTCCGGCAAGATTTGAACACCCGTAGAAAGCGTAGCTCATGGATGTCCATTTTCCGGTGCCCCATTGCTCAATGGTCAACAATTTCTCGGCATCTCCACCGTTATTGAAATAGATCCGGGGGAAGCCTGTCCCTGCGCCGCTATTGTCTTTAATGCGGATCGTGTAAGTGCCTTCGTTACCGATGCCATAATCACAGGTGTACGAGCCGGTTTGTGCAAGGGCCTCGTAGATTCCATCATCGTCACAGTCCACGTTATAGTTGTAAGTTTCCGATAGGTGTGTAGGGATGGTAAATTCTGTATCTGCCGATGCGCCCAAATTATCCGTCTTCACGGTGATGACGAAATCATCCGTTAGGGATGGCGCAAGCCCTGTGCCTTGAATAGAGAAAGTGTAGGGGTTTTCATCACCGTCATTATTCGCAATACTGATTACGGCTTCCCGCAGACCTGCTGCACTCGGAGCGAACTCGACCGTAAACGTGGTCGAACCCCCACCTGTGACCGGTGAACTCGGCTGGGTCGTTATTCCAAAGTCCCCGGCATGAGTGCCGGAAACGGACACTTTTGGCGTCCCACTCAGGATTAGCGAAAGATCGCCTGTGTTCAAAATGGTAAAGGTGTGTGAAACCACGCCACCAACGACATGGTCGCTAAAGTCAGTGTCATCCGTCGTGCTTGGTGAGATATCTCCATTAGCAATAGAGATGCCTTTGCCCTGAACATCCATTTCTGTCGGGCACTCCTTACCGTTATCGCTAATTCCCCAATTGTCCGAAGATGTCATATTATCGCGAGCGGCTTCTCCGGCACAATATTTGCTGTAACCGCCATCGAAGGTTACGCCGTTTTGCAGGTTTTGCGCATCCCAATCGATCAGCAGAGCATCATAATTTGGCATTGAGAGAGTTGCGCCTGAGAACATGCCGATCATATTGGTCACGCTAGAAACATCCCAGCTACCGAGATTTTGATCGAAGGAGGTTGCGCCTTCGAACATATACGCCATACTCTCCACCATAGAGGTATCCCAACTGCCAATATCCTGATTGAAAGCAGAGGCACCACTAAACATCCAAGCCATATTCGTGACAGAGGCAGCATTCCAACTGCTAAGATTCTGGTTGAACAAAGCAGCGTCCTGGAACATACGTCCCAGATTGGTCACGCCGGAAAGATCAGGCGCATCACTTGCTTGCCCGGCAAGATTTGAGCAACCTTCAAAAGCATCTTGCATGGAAGTCCATTTCCCGGTCCCCCATTGCTCAATGGTCAGCAATTTCGCGGCATCCCCGCCGTTGTTGAAATAGATTCTGGGAAAACCTGTCCCATCGCCGACATTATCCTTAATGCGGATTGTATAGGTGTCTTCATTGCCTGTACCGTAGTCACAGGTGTAAGAACCGGTTACTCCGGTAGCTTCGTCCGTGCCGTCATCATCGCAGTCCACGTTGTAGTTATATGTATAGGTTAGGGGGGCAATAGGAATAGTAAACTGCGTATTCGTTGATGTGCCGGGTTTATCCGTTTGGACAGTGATGACAAAATCATCCGTCGGGCTTGGCGCGAACCCCGTTCCCTGAATGGCAAACGTATAGGGATTTTCATCGTCATCGCTATTCGCAATACTGATTACCGCTTCCCGCAGTCCCGCCGCACTCGGGACGAACTCGACCGTAAACGTGGTTGTCCCCCCGTTGCCTGCGACGGGAGAACTCGGCTGGGTCGTTACCGAGAAATCCCCGGCGTGGGTGCCGGAAACAGTTACTTTTGGTGTGCCGCTTAGGGTCAACGCCAGATCGCCCGTATTCAAAATAGTAAAAGTATGTGAAAGCGTGAGACCAACAGTGCGGTTGCCGAAATCTGTATCATCCACCGTACTTGGCACAGAGTCGCCACTGGCGATAGAGATACCGTTTCCCTGAATATCTATTTCTGCGGGGCAACCTTTACCTCCATCGAGGATCGACCAGCCATCGTTCGTATCCATGTTATTGCGCGCCGATTCTCCGGCGCAGTATTTACTATTACCGCCGTGGAAGGTAACTCCACTTTGCAAGGTTTGTGCATCCCAGCCGATCAGCAAGGCATCGTAATTGGCAGTAGAAAGAGTTACGTTGTAGAACATGTTGGTCATGATGGTCACATTTGAGACATTCCAGGCGCTGATATCTTGGTCAAAAGAAGATGCGCCGTAGAACATATTACTCATGCTCACAACATTGGATGTGCTCCAGCCACCGATATCCTGATTGAAAGAGGATGCGTTAATGAACATAGAATTAAAATTGGTCACACTCGAAGTAACCCAACCGCTAATATCCTGATTGAAGGACGGGGCACCACTAAACATTGACCCCATATTGAGCACACTCGAAGTTGTCCAACCGCCAATGTCTCGATTGAAAGCAGAGGCGCCACTGAACATGCCAAACATGTTGGTGACACTGGATGTATTCCAAGTGCCGATATTTCGATCAAAAGCAGACGCATTCTGGAACATTCTCTCCATATCAGTTATGTTAGACGTATTCCAGCTACCAAGGGGTTGATTGAATGCAGACGCTCCATCGAACATACTCTTCATATTGGTCACATTGAGAGTACTCCAACTATCAATAGGTTGATTAAAAGCGGACGCACTCTTAAACATCTCGGTCATAAGCGTTACATTAGCTGTATTCCACCCCCCGATATTCTGATTGAAAGCACTTGCGGATTCAAACATCGAATCCATATTTGTTACGCTACCTGTATTCCAACTGCCAATTGGTTGATTAAAAGCGGGCGCATTTAAAAACATATTACTCATATTGGTCACACTGGCTGTAACCCAACCGCCAATATTCTGATTAAAGGCAGATGCAGCATAGAACATACCGCTCATGTCGGTTACTTGGGACGTATCCCAACTGCCAATATTCTGGTTGAACACAGAAGCAGCATGGAACATATCCCCCATGTCGATTACGCTGGAGGTATCCCAGCTGCCAATGTTCTGATTGAAAGCAGATGCGGCATAGAACATACTGCCCATATTCGTTACACTGGACGTATCCCAACCACCAACATTCTGATCAAAAGCACTTGCCGACTCGAACATCGAGTCCATTCTTGTTATGTTGGATGTATTCCAAGTGGAAATATCTTGATTGAAAGAAGATGCGCCCCTGAACATATTGAGCATGCTGGTTACCCCAGAGAGATCGGGAGTATCACTTGCCTGCCCCGCAAGATTCGAACAGCCATAAAAAGCGCTCCCCATAGAAGTCCACTTTCCGGTCCCCCACTGCTCAATCGTCAATAATTTTTCAGCATCTCCACCGTTGTTGAAATATATTCTGGGGAAACCGGTTCCAGAACCGCTGTTATCGGCAATACGAACAGTATAGGTACCCTCGCCACCAGTTCCATAGTCACATGTATAGCTTCCGGTTTGCCCCGTAGCATCAAATATCCCATTATCATCACAATCCACATTGTAATTATAAGTTCCCGAGAAATATGCAGGGATGGTGAATTGTGTATCAGTTGAAGAACCCGGATTATCCGTTTGCACCGTGATAATAAAATCCCTCGCGGTTTGCCCTTGTATTGAGAAGCTATAAGGGTCTTCGTTCAAATCATTGTTTTCGATACTAACCGTCGCTTCTCTTAGCCCATAGCCGCTGGGATCGAATTCAATCGTGAAGGTAGTGGTTCCACCACTGCCCGCAATCGGAGAGGTTGGCTGTGCTGTCACAGTGAAATCGGACGAATGCGTACCCGAAATCGAAACTTTGGGTATTCCGTCAAGCACTAATGAGCTATTCCCACTGTTTTCAATGGTAAAGATATGCTCCATCGTTCCGCCGGTGATACTTACGCTGCCAAAATCTGTATCATCGGCCGTATCAGAGGTTATATCTCCATCGGCAATCGAAGTTCCATTCCCCTGCACATCCATCTCAGGCGGCAAAGCTTCTCCCTGAATTGCAAAGGTATAAGGGGCCTCATCACTATCATTATTCGCAATGCTGACTTCTGCGACTCGGGTCCCATAACCGCTCGGATTAAAACCAATCGCAAAGGTCGTCGTGCCACCACCGCTCGCTACGGGCGAAGAGGGCTGCGCCGTCACAGTGAAGTCAGCAGCATTCGTTCCTGTAATATCGACTTTGGGGGTTCCGCCCAAGTCGAGATCTCCGTCTCCACTATTTTCTATCGTAAACACATGCGTCGCAGATCCGCCAACAAGGTCAGCGGTACCAAAATCGGTATCATCGGTAGCACTGGGCGCTGCATCCCCATCCGCAATGGATATGTTATTACCCAGGACGTCCATTTCAGGGGTATAGGCTATTTTCGCGATAAAACCATCTTGCCCACCAGTATAAGCAACAATCGGAACTCCCCAACCATTACTGCTATCACCGGCAACAAATATATCTCCGCTACTATCTACAACAATTCCTTTACCGTCCCCATCTCCAAAAAAGTTATTCCACTGGCGTACCCCGCTGGAATTCAGTTGCGCAACAAAAGGGCCTCCCGAATACGGATCTTGCGGCGCCCCCCAAGTGGCATTACTTGTTCCTGTAATATGGAGATTAGCACTACCGTCCACGTCGATGCCACCGGCAGAATCACTACCGGACGCCCCCATAAAAGTATTCCACACTCGGCTGCCATCGTTAACATCAAATTTGGCAACAAAAACATCAGATGTCCCTGCATGGTTATTGATCGGCGTCCCCCAAGTGCTTATGCTGGTTCCCAGCACATAGGCAGACCCGTTTCCGTCAACAACAACACCGTTTTCTGCACCTTCATCGCTCGAAGCTCCCATGAAGGTGTTCCAGACTAAATTACCGCTAACATCCAGCTTGGCAAGGAAGGTATCATAACCACCTGCGTGAGCATTTACTGGCGAGGTACCCCAGCTAGTGTTACTAGATCCTGTAACAAAGGAACGACCATTATCGTTCAGTGTAATAGCAGTACCGTAATCGATCCCCGCTGTGCCGGAAGCGCCCAAGAAAGTATTCCAGGTTAGGCTGCCTGTCGCATCATCCAATTTGGCAACAAAAACATCCAGCCCCCCTGCAAAACCATTTACCGGCGATCCCCAGCCACCGCTACTATCGCCTACAACAAGAACATTATTCTTAACAACGATATCATTACCTCGGTCAATGCCTCCATCTGACGGAAAGACATAGGCAGCGCCCAGAAAGGTATTCCAAACCAGATTACCGTTGCTATCTAGCTTGGCGATAAAAGCATCTCCACAATTACTGACACAACCTGTATTACTTGAAAAAGCTCTCACCGGCGATCCCCAAGTGGCATAGCCTGTGCCTACAACATACACGTTATCGCTGCTATCAACTGCCACCCCATTGCCGTACTCCACACCGGAAGAACCCAGAAAAGTCAACCAATTACGAGTACCATTGGCATTGAATTTAACAACAAAGGCATCCTTACTTCCGCTGTAGGCACGAACAGGGCTGCTGCCCCAAGCAGCATCACTATAGCCCACAACAATCGGACGTCCAGTGGAATCAAGGGCAATATCGCTGACAAAATCGCTCGTTGAAGAACCGAAAAAACTATGTCCGGTCAGCGTGGGATCAATAATAAGCGCATAGTCGGGATCATAAGCACTGACGCGAAACGAAACATCCGAAGTTTCAATGGCATCGCGCCGCTCAGCGTGCTGCGCAGAAACTTCGGATGTTTGAAAAGATACTTCTACAGGGATACGTTGCCCGTCAATTTCCTGCCAGGCAACAGGTGCGCTGGCGCTCATCTGGCTGCTGCCAAAATCAAAAATCAAGTTTCCGACAGCGTCAATTTGGACGGGCGCGTTATAGCGCAGCGCAATCTGACCAGCATCAGCGTCTGGCGCGACTTCAAAGGTACTGCGCAGGATTCCATCGTCCGGTTTATCGTAGATCAGGTTGACACCATCCCAAAGTGCGGGATAAGTAACCCGGCCCAAATCCTGGCTCGTCTCGCCCGTGACAGAGGCTTGGTCGGCGCGTGGCTGCACGGTATTCGATCCCACAAATTCTTCCTGCAAAAGGTACGATCCCGAAGCGATATATACCCCATCGGCAGAGAATCCCAAAACATGTCTGCCAGAGGTGAATTGCAATAATTCCACAGGTGCGGCTACTTCAGCAGAGGCCGGAGCCGGTAAGAGCAGCATTGCTGCCAGAAGAAGTGTTATGATAGTTTTTTTGTACATACGATCCTCGAAAAATTGGTAACCTATAAATATTGAAAATGAAGAATTCCCAAGCTAAGAAAAGATCAAACCTGCCTGGGTCTTATTCTTTTTTTCGTAAATATTTATTTCATCCGCCATGTGTTCTTGTAAACAGTCCATCAGCTTCTCAAAATCCGCAAAATTACGACATTCGTCCGTTGCCAGATTCCGTGTGGTCATTCGCCAATGGCGGTATCTGTGTTTTCTTCACACCACAGACGGATAAGAAAAGAGAAATACGCGGGTACTGTTGACATTCAGATATTATGAAATATCATTATCAACAAACTATCAATAATTCGGAAAATTTATCGGTACAATGAAAAAGTTGCTTTTTGAGGGAGTCTTATGCCATCATTATCGGTTTCTCTGTTGGGAACATTTCAGGTTGTTTTGGGGGACAAGCAAGTCGTCACATTTGGATACGATAAAGTGCGCGCCTTATTGGCGTATCTGGCAGTCGAGTCTGGCATCCCACATCGGCGCGAGAGTTTGTGCGCATTATTTTGGCCTGACCAGAATCCCAAGGCAGCCCGTCATAGCCTTAGCCAAGCTATCCTGAAATTACGTCAAGCTCTTCAGTACCAGCAAAGCACATCCCCTCGTCTCACTGCAGACCGGGAGACGGTGCAATTCAACCTACGTGCGGACGATCATCTGGATGTATCCGCCTTCGATGCATACATTGATGCTCATGACAGACATCCTCACGCCAAGCCTGAGCAATGTGAAGAGTGTGTCCAACAGATGGAAGCTGCGATCTCTCTCTACAAAGGCGAGTTTCTGGGCGGTTTGATGCTGGATGGCAGCGCAGCTTTCGAGGATTGGATTATCATCCAACGAGAACAACGGCACAGGCGCACGCTCGATGCACTTCACATCCTGACAACTCATTACTTGCACCGGGGGCGATACAGGCTGGCGCAGAAATATGCCCGACTTCAGGTGGAAATGGAGCCTTACAGAGAGGAAGCTTACCGCGCCTTGATGCAGGCGTTGGTTTCCAGCGGTCAGCGCAGCGCTGCTCTTGCTCAATATGAAAACTGCAAGAAAAACCTAGCTGAAGAACTCGGTGTAGAACCGACTGAGAAAACCCGGGCTTTGTACAACCGCATCCGGCAAGCCGGAGAATCCCGGCCGAACAACCTTCCTGCACAGCTTATGTCCCTGATAGGACGGGAAAGGGAGGTAATGGAGATTTCGGAGAAATTAGCCGATCCCAATTGCCGCTTACTGACCTTGGCTGGCATCGGCGGCATCGGCAAAACCACGCTGGCTCTGCGGGCAAGCCATGCATGTTTGGGGAATTTCCTACACGGCACATATTGGATTCCGCTCGCACAGTTGCACGATCCTGAGCAAATCCCCATGAGTATCGTTGACGCTCTTCCAATTACCTTGGGCAGCGATCCCAAAGCACAGTTATTCGACTATTTACGCGGCAGATCTGTTTTGCTGGTACTGGATAATTTCGAGCATCTGATCCAGACTGAACTTCACGGGGCGGATATCGCGACCCGATTCTTGAATAAAATCTTGCACGATGCCCCCCATGTCAAGATGCTGACCACATCCCGTGAACGCCTCAATTTGCGGGCTGAGTGGGTCATCCAGATGGAGGGGTTGCCTCATCCGGCGGATTTTTCTGTTGAAAACGCCGAAACTCTATCCCAGTATGCTGCTATTCAACTCTTCGAGCAGCGTGCCCAACAGGTGGTTGCCGGTTTTCCATCGTTACCTGATGCCCGCCGACAGGAAGCATACCCACAGATCGCCCGGATCTGTAAGTTGTTGCATGGCATCCCATTGGGGATTGAACTAGCCGCTGGCTGGGTGGATCAATTTACCTGCCAAGAGATTGCCGACAAAATCGGTGCCGATTTGGAATTCCTGACCACCTCTCTGCGGGATATACCCGACCGTCACCACAGTCTTCGAGCCGTTTTCGATCATTCCTGGGAACTACTTTTGGCCGAGGAGCAATCTGTTCTACGAAAACTCTCTGTCTTTCAGGGCACGTTCATCCGGTCAACAGCCCGGGAGATTACTGGTGCGGCTCCGCATCAGCTCTCCGGGCTAGTAAATAAATCGTTTTTACAAGAGGAAGTCACCGGACGCTATAGTATGCACCCGCTACTCCAACAATTCCTGGTACCGGAATTAAGCGCCGACCCAATTGAAGACCAGCATACTCGCCAAATCCATGCAATCTATTACGCTGACTTCCTGAAAGAACGCGAATATGCACTGACTGTTCAGGCGCTGGCTGCGCCTCTTAAGGAAGTCGAAGCTGAGATAGCAGATATCCGCGCTGCCTGGGATTGGGCGATTGTCAAAAAGAATACCGATATCATTGATAAAGCATCGAGGGGACTCTTTATTTACTATTGGTCTCGTAACCAATACGAAGAAGGAAAAAATATTTTTGAAGTAGCCGCAAATATCGTGGAAATGCTCGGCGAATCGCCCCAAAACCAATTGCTTCTGGTACAGCTCCGAACGCGAATAGCAGAATTTCTCTTTTGGTTGGGCGACTTATCAAAAGCGGAAGAAATATTGCTGGAGAACATCGAAACCCTTCGCTCCCAAGATATCCAGAGTGAACTATCCGTGACAATGGAACTGCTTAGTCGTGTATATATTTGGCAAGGAGAGTATGGGAAGGCAAAAGAATTAGCCAACGAGGCAATCGAGTTAGCACGTGTAGCTGGCGAGAGACATTCTCTGGCACAAGCTTTGGGAACCTTGGCCAGTGCAATCTGTGATGATAGCGCTGATTTTGAAGAGGCCAACTTGCTGTATGAAGAAAGCCTTGCGCTATACCAACAAATCGGAAATCCTTTTGGCATCGCAAAAGTGTTAGTTAACCAAGGAGCATCTTTTTACGCGCAGGACGATTTCCCACGGGCACAATATCTCTACCAACAAAGCCTAGAGCGTTATAGAGCATTGGATTATGCCTACGGGATCTCAGTATGCTTGAATAATCTGGCTGTCACTGCTCGTAAATTGGGCAACTTCGAGAATGCGAGAAGCCTAATTGAGGAAAGCTTGGCTCAGAAGCGGGAAACAGGGAATCGAATGGCTATTTTACATAGTTTATTGGAGATAGGTAAACTCAATTTTGAGACAAAGAGTTATACGGATGCTTACAATTATTATTGCGAAGCTCTGCAAATTGCCCTGAACAACCAATATACAACTTTTTTTGGCAATATCATGCTGGGATTTGCCGAATTATGGAGCACTTCGGGGAATAAACTTCAGGCCGCTGAATTAGCAGCCTGGGTTTTGGCTCAAGAGAATTTCGATCTACAAACAAATGCCCTAGCAAAAGAGTTCTACACTGAGTTAACGCAAGCACTCAGTGTATATGATGTGCAAAAGTGTGAAGAGCGCGGCAGTAGGAAACAAGTGGAAGATTGGGCGACGATGATCTTTGGTTCAGAAAATTGTTCGTTGCAGATTTAGCATCAAGCGTATAGAGATCACACACCTTCAGGATAGCAGATAGGGGTATTAGTGCCATAACCCTAGAGATGTAATCCGAGGGTGATATGAGAGAGCATGGAACAAAAAAAGCAACCCATAATTCAGATTATGGGCTGCTTAGATATTTGTGTTGTTTTTTGGCCTATCTTTTGAAATTAGCTGTTTATTCGATCGAGTAATTCTTCTGTTGTATTCACAGGCAACTTGCAAGCGAACCCTTTGCAAACATAAGCGGTGGCAAATTATCTTTCAACTTTCTTCCTCTTGTAATTCAGTTGAACTAATCACTATTTTAACGATCGTTATCTTCTCTTTGGCGTTAACGGATTGGAAAGATCGCTGGAGAGCTTGGCCGTGGCATCAAGGCTTTTTGGGAAGGATTGCGCCGGAAGAGAAAGAGTAATAAGCTATCGCCCATAAAAAACACTCCCCATATCTAAAAGACATGGGGAGTATCTGATTAAATTTTCTTAGTTTGTTTTACACAGGCATTGCCATCTTTGGCTTAAATTTATACCCGTATACCAGCATCCCGTATATCACCGCTACACCATCATCCCCTTGGGACGGTACTGCAATGCCTCCGCCAGATGCGCGGATTGGATGCTATCTTCTCCAGCCAGATCTGCAATCGTGCGCGCCAATTTTAGGATGCGGTGATAGGCTCGCGCGGAGAGTTGCAACTGTGTCATTGCAGCTTTGACAAGCTGCTGACCCGCATCATCGAGTTCGCAAAATTGACGAACCTCAGCGACGCGCATGTCGGCGTTGGTCATTACCCTGTTATCTAAACCAGCGAAACGCGCTCTTTGCCTTTGCCTTGCTTGTTCCACCCGAACACGAATCTCTTCTGAAGATTCTCCCCGCCTATTATCGGACAATTTCTCAAAATCTACGCGCGGCACTTCAATGTGGATGTCGATGCGGTCGAGCATGGGCCCGGAGATGTGCTTTTGGTAGCGGGTAACGGTTTGCAGAGAGCAGGTGCATTGACGTTCCGGGTCTGAAAAAAATCCACAAGGGCAGGGATACATACAACTGGCATGTTTTTTAATGGTTATGGTCCCGGTCATCAGCGTGGTTGGGACAAAAACCGGTATATTTTTCGATCAATTGATGACATGAGGTTTATTGTACCTGGTATTTCCACGCCTTGGGCAACAGCCTCATTGGTTTCCCAGTACATAGTGATAGCTAGGTTGGCTGCGCCCATATATGGGGTGTAAAGCAAAAAAAGGACGTGCAAATCATCGAGATAGCACGTCCTTTCGTTTTTAATCGTTATGTTTTCTGCTATGCAGCAACCCGCAACCTATCAGCCACTCTCCCCCACACCTTTCCTACAACCAGTGCCGCGCCAAAGCCAACGGCCATGCCAGCTATGATGCCCGCAACCATCCCCAAATTCTGACCAGCATAACCGCCTGCCATACGCCCCAACCACATCGCAGAGAACATAATGAGCGCAAGACCAAGCAAGTCTATAAAAGTATTCTGGGAAAATTGGGCGTTAGTAAGCTCATCGTTTTTCTTAGTTTCCCAGTTGCCATGTATGGTAAAAAGAATTGCTGTCCCAATACCGAACACAAGCGTTATCGCAGACAGGAGTCTAGACGGAGCCGGAGAAAAAAATAATCCAACCAACAATATAACGAGTAGTGAGATTGAAATAATGGGAGCGTGTTTTTGAAGTATCTTTATCAAGATTTACTCGCTTTCAGAAAAACGACACGAATGAACTTTAGGATTTACATTTACATCTTCTCGAGAATACTCAACTATGTATAAGGTGCCATCAGGAGCTACAACGACTTCACCTAAATCATAATGAATAGTTTCTTCGCTCAGGATACCAAACTCTTTTGTGTCATCAACTAATGAGTAGCGCATAATGATATATTCATTCACATCTTCTCGCGGTGGTGCCCAAGCATACACCCATCCAGCATCATCAGCACCGTATGCAATGCTTCGGAATGAAAGTTCTACTTCTTTCGTTGGTTTTTCCAAAAAGTTTTGTGATGAACCAATTTCGTATATCTCCAAAAAGGCAGATTCTAGATCTCCTACATAGCCTGCCCAAGAAAATGGGTGTGTTAATATTACGCCTTGGGAAATTTCATTCCACTCATCATGTATCCATTCAGGGGAAAAATATACGGATTTGTGATGTTTATGTTCATACACTTTTACAGTAAGCCCACCTTGTTGATCTATCCAGAGATCGTATTCACCATAAAATCCTGGATCGTACCGGTATGGAAATGGCAACTTTAAATCAGTGATTTCTTCACCATCCAGTGAAAGAATACCTATAGAATTGCTTCCATAAGGAATTACTAGATACTCGTTTGTCGCAATGATCCCCCAAGGCAGAAAGCCGTAAATATATTTTTCTGCAGGAGGCAATTCAATAATTACAGGCATTTTCTCCATTAGGGTTCCGTTGATCTCGTATTTTAATAGTCGCCGATTAGGACGATCAAAGACGTAGAAGTAGTTGTTTGCTATGAAAGGCGGATGGATATTATTCATATCGCTGTCATCTCTTATCCCCCAATCCTCTTCGCCTTCACCCCATGATACTTGTAGAGCTACTTGACAATTTATGTGAGCGACATCCTCGTTTTCCAAGTATCCAAGAAAGAGAGGAGAAGGAAGTGGGGTAGATGTTGGTGGCAGGATGACTTCATGCGTAGGTGATACAGATGGGACTATGCTATTTGTCTCACTTTCTTCTTTTGCATTGCATGATGCGACAAAAATAACAAGCCCCAGAGTACTCAATAGCTTTATAAATCTCATGGAACTGCTTCTGGAAGGTTAGGATGCCCATATATTAAGTTGTACATCGTCAAAGCTTTCGAACACGATCTAATAAAGACTTTTAGCGGGTCAAGCTTGGCAGTAAAAAATCTCAAGAACCAGTTCGATAAGAAAGGGCTAAAAGAAAAAAGCACCCCAAAAGGTGTTTAATAAGCTGGACTCGTATTGGTCGCCTACGTTAATTTTACCCTGAATTTATACTCATGAACCAACATACCCCTTATCACCCTTTGTAAATTTAGAAATTTGACGCTCCTACACCATCATCCCTTTGGGGCGATACTGTAACGCCTCCGCCAAATGCGCGGACAGTACCTTCTCCTCCCCAGCCAAATCTGCAATCGTGCGCGCGAGTTTCAGGATGCGGTGATAGGCTCGCGCGGACAGCTGAAGCTGGGTCATTGCAGCCTTGACAAGTTGCTGCCCCGCTTCATCCAGTTCGCAAAATTGACGTACTTCTGCGACGCGCACATCGGCGTTGGTCATCACCCCGCTGTCGAGACTAGCGAAGCGCTCGCGTTGACGTTGTCTGGCTGCCTCCACCCGAGCACGAATCTCATCCGACGATTCTCCCCGTCTACTGTCCGAGAGCTTTTCAACATCTACGCGCGGCACTTCGATGTGGATGTCGATAC
>JBNLFG010000018.1:0-83839 GCA_050305405.1 Anaerolineales bacterium
GTTGCCGCCGCCGTTTTTGTCGTCGTTACCGCCGCCGTTGTTGTTGTCGTTGCCGCCGCCGTTTTTGTCGTCGTTACCGCCGCCGTTGTTGTTGTCGTTGCCGCCGCCGTTTTTGTCGTCGTTGCCACCGCCGTTGTTGTTGTCGTTGCCACCGCCGTTGTTGTTGTCGTTGCCGCCGCCGTTTTTGCCGTCGTTGCCGCCGCCAGAGCCCGTAAGATTAGGCATCTGACAGGCAGAGAGAAGTAGCGATGAAATGACAAAGAGCGCCATTAGTATGAAAAAGGCTTTTCTCCATGTCGATTTCTTCTTTAAAGACTTCATAATTGGTTCCTCCTTACGGAATAGTTCAGAGATTGAGAGTTGGATATGATTACTTTCGTTTCTTTAGGGTTAGGAGTACGAGAATTGAAACGAAAAAGATGCCCAAGATAAGTAGAGATAATTTGCTCGATATTATTGCTCCTGCCGTGCCCGCCATATGAGGGTCACTTGTCAATAAGAATGGTGTCAGAACAAGAAATAAAAGAAGCATTGCAAATGAGAATGCGAGACTGGTTTGTCTTTTGTTCTGCCAAAAGAAATTTTTGAGTTTGGATTGAAAACTCTGCTGCTTTGTTGATTTCAATTCCTGTTCGGCAAACCATGCCTTTTGCAAACTTTTGCGGATGCGTTCTCTTGCACGCTCTTCAGCGTCGTCTGCGAAGGCTTCATCCACTTGTTGCAGCGTGTTCAGAAGAGCGTCTAATTCCGCATCTTCACGACCAGTTGTTTTTAGTTTACTTGTGAAAAAATCATCTGCTGCGGCAGCAAATTCTTCATCAAGATAATTAGGGGAATCTTTACGCGTCATATTTTTTTTCTAATTGAGTGCGGAGAGAGGCGATTGCCCGACGAAACAGAGACTTAGTTGCCTCTGGGTTTTGCTTGAGTACTACTGAAATTTCTGCAAATCGTAAGCCTTCTGCGAAGCGGAGAAGGATAATTTCTTGATAGTGGTTTGGAAGGCTTTTGATCGCAGCGCGGATCGCAATACGTTCATCATGTTTAGAGTCGCCAGTATAGCCATTTTGTGCGAATAGATTAGCATCGAGAATGGGTTCCTCTTTTACTTTGCGTTCCCTATTGCGGTAGTAACTGGCGACCTGACGATTTATTAAGGTTCTGAGCCAAGTGCTGAATTTGGCACGTCCCTGAAAACCAGAGATGGATTTCAGGACTGCTATGAAAACTTCTTGTGTTACGTCATCAACATCTTGTTCAGGGATGGTATAACGAACACGGTTGTAAACCGTTGAAAAATAGCGATCGTAAAGCGCGTTGAATGATGTTTGATCACCGCTTTTCGCCAATTGGATTAAATGCATGTCATCGTAAGCTTCGTAATTGAGCATGATGTTTGAGTTTTGTGTTCTATTTATTTAGTTGTCGGGGTTGGTTAAAAAGGGTCGTTGCCTTTTGGGAAAATAAAAATATTTGGTCAAAAAGGTTTGAAAATAGTTTATCATAAGTAACTTCTTTTCTAGATTGAGTTGGCCTAAAACAACTTGTCTATCTTAAGTGTAAAGTACAACTTTGCAGTTCGTTTGACTTAGCATATCAACATCAGTATAATTTCACACATATTGACTCCGAAATATATCTTTCTTTACTTATCCCAACATCTAGGAGAAACCAATGCCAAAGATCGTTTCAGTTCATTCGTTTCGCGGGGGAACTGGCAAATCCAACACGACCGCAAATCTTGCCGCAATTCTCGCCAAGCAAGGCTTTCGTGTTGGCGTAGTAGATACAGATATTCAATCTCCTGGCATTCACGTTCTTTTTAATTTAGATGAGTCAGAAATGACTCATTCCCTCAATGATTATCTTTGGGGAAAATGTGAAATCAAAGAGACTGCCCACGATGTGAGTGGGCGATTGGGCGCAGATATTAAGGGACAGATATTTCTGATCCCTTCCAGCATTAAGCCCGGTGAAATTGTACGTGTCTTGCGTGAAGGCTATGACGTCGGTTTGTTGAACGATGGCTTCCGCAGCCTGTTGACTGAGCTCAAGCTCGATTATTTGCTTGTAGATACGCATCCGGGTCTGAACGAAGAGACTTTGCTCTCAATTGCAATTTCAGATGCGCTTGTCCTGATTATGCGCCCTGACCAGCAAGATTATCAGGGAACTGCGGTTACGGTAGATGTTGCTCGTAAACTGGATGTGCCAAGGTTATTACTTGTAATCAACAAATTCCCTGATTCATTTGACTTTGAGAGCACTCGCGCGCGGGCTGAAGAATTATATGACTGTCCTGTTGCAGCGATTTTGCCTCACTCCGACGAAATGATGGTTCTTGCTAGTTCGGATATCTTCGCTCTGCGCTTCCCCGATCATGAGATCACGCGCGGCTTGGAAGGTATCGTTGATATGCTGCAAGATTGATCATCGCCTGATCGTAAATTCCCCAATTTAGTGCCTGAAATTTTCAGGCACTAAATGATTATAGAGAGAGTGAAGCTAGATCATGAAAGAACGCATAAAGCACTTACTCCGGTTACAGAAAGGGGAAATAGGGCTGGTTTTTACGTTGGGGGGAATATTATTCATCAACTTTGCGGCAATGGGGATTGTTAAAGTTGTTTCCGTTAGTGGATTTCTTAGTGAAGTAAGCGGACACTACATTTTGCTCGTTTGGGCCGTGGACATGGTCTTGTTACTTTTATCTACGGCTGTCCAATCGTTAATCATCGATAAATTTAAACGGATCAGCTTGTTGGGGGGATTGATTATTGTCATCAGCGCCCTCTATGCACTTTTGTCCATTACTTTCGTGATTCCGGGTTTTCCGTTGGAAGCAAGCTATACCCTGCTTTACTTGTTGACTGACCAGCAGTGGCTTATTTTTCCTTTGATCTTTTGGGCATTAGTCAATGATATTTATGCGCCGGCACAGGGACGACGCCTTTTGCCTGTGATTGGGAGCTTTGCTTTTTTAGGGACAATTGCCGGTTTGGGCGTTGTTCAACTGGATACAAGCCTCCATTTTGGCCCGGTTAATTTGCTCTTATTTAACGCCACGATCTTTCTTGTAGCTTGGTTGCTGGTCTTCTTCTATGTGCGCAAAGAGAAGATGCGTCAAACCTTACACCCCAGTATCACTTTTTCGGATGCGATGTCTGGCGGTTGGAACTTCATCCGCTCGGTCTCTACTTTTCGCGCTCTCTCAGTTGGGATGATTGCAGCCGGTATTACAGCGACAATTTTGTTATATGATGTTTTGGCCGATGCAAGCCTTGCGTTTGGGGCGAATTTTCAGAGTTTCTATGCTTTGTACAGCTTAGGCATTGCAATTATTTCTGTTTTGGTGCAGTTCTTTTCAGGGAAAATTATCGAGAAATTTGGTATTCGTGATAGTTTTGCAATCTTGCCGGGGATGATGCTTCTGGGATCAGTAATCAGCTTTTTTGTCCCGGGTGTTTGGGGCAGCGCTGCTTCTCAAGGGGCGGTTCGGGTCACACTCGAAACGGTCGACCAATCTAATCGTAAGGCGTATCAAGCCCTGGTTCCAGATGAGAAGCGTGGTCGCGTCAGCATTTTTATCGACAGTTACCTGCCATCTTTCGGGACTATCCTTGGCAGTTTGATTGCCTTTGGGGTCATCTCCTGGGGTATTGCAAGCGAAACGAACTACGAAGTTTTTTCTGCGATCAACATGGGTGTTGCCATTGTGGCAGCCATCATCTCTGTGGTGGCTTTCTTTTTTATGCGTGCTGCTTATGAAAAAAGTTTGCTTAGTTGGCAAATGAAACGAAGGTCTCGTGGCTCCAGTGTTTTGGATCAACTTGATTTTTAATTTTTTGCGAGGGATAAATGGGCGTTGATCTTGTACACAGCCAGAATGGCGTGAATATTTATGAGTTGCTTGCATCGGGTGATGTGGAACGTTTGGAAGCGATGCTTTCTTTGTATGCGAAATTTTTTCCTGAATATGAGCATTATTGTCCGCGTATGCGCAGGCGCGCTCAATTTTCTTCAGACAAGCGCACAGGGCACCTTGCTCACTATTGGCTTATTGAGTATGAAGGGAAGCCGATTGGCTTAACAACGTTTCGCTATATCGTTGAGCGTGAATGCGGCCTGGGCGTATCTTTTGCTATCGATACCGAAGCTCGTTCGATCCGTGTTGGGGAACAACGCTTATCAACTTTTGTGATCTCCAAGATCATGGAGCAGCTTCGTGATGATGCAGCACGCACCGATACCGGTCTTTACGGGTTAGTAACTGAAGTTGAACATCGTAATTTAATGGAACACTACAAAAAAATGGGCATGTTAGAATTGCCCATGCAATATTATGAGCCGATCTATCCACCTGAAGAAGAAGGTGATGATCTGCAATCTAGAATAAAAAAAATATCCTTTATCCCTGTCATTTTAGCGATTACTCCCAATGGAGAGTTTGAACTCACTAAACCGGTTCTGAGAAATTTTGCAGAAGCTTTTTTGATTGATCATTATGAACTCCCATTGGAGCACCCAATGGTGCAAAAGACGCTAAAGTCGATTTCCCAAGAAGTAGAGGTTTCCTATGACAACATCTGACCCCCAAGAAAAACGCTTTATCAGCTTGCGCATCAAAATCTGGATTGCATTTGTTTTAATCTTTACGCCAGTTTTTATTGCCAGTTATATTTGGTTTTACTTGTACACCAGCTCGAAAGTTCTTGCGAATATTTCAGACAATCTTGTGGATACGGTAGATGGAGCGATTGATGGAATGAGCATCGATAATTTTGTTCAACTCTACGAAGACGAACGTGCGAATAACCCGCTCTGTCCCCCTGAAGCTGATGCCGAAGAAAATGGTTATTATCCCTACGAGAACGAACTATACATGGAGCACGTTCTTTGGTTGGACACAATTGGAAAGCTGAACCCGAACGCGCGTCTTTACTCTTATGTAAAAGGTGATGCCCCCGGTGAAGTGATCGGGATTGGCAGCTCTGGTGCCCTCTGGGATGAACCTGCCGGATTTAAGTTTTGCCAAAGCTATACATCAGAGACCACCCGTATTTACGATGGTTTATCTCAGCGCGTGGATGTCTGGAAGCCTTATGCGGATGAGTTTGGGCAGTGGATCACGACCTATATGCCCATCATTGATGATAGTGGAACAGTTGTCGGCGCTCTCGGCGTAGATATTCTTGCCAGTTATGTTCGGGAAGTTCAGGTTGGGATCATCCGCAACGGTGTGATTGCCTTTGTCGTTTCTTATCTGCTCGTTTTTGGTTTGGTTTATCTAATGTCAGGGATTCTGACCAGGCCGCTTGTCACGCTCGCAGATGTTTCGACTCAAATCGGTGAAGGAAAGTATGACATAGACCTTGACTCGATGCGTGGAAAAGAGCGCTGGCTCGATGAGCTGGATACCTTGACGGATACGTTCAAGATCATGATCCAGAAAGTTGCTGAACGTGAAAAGACCCTGCGTAAACGGGTCAAGCAATTGGAGATCATTGTTGATAACACAAAACGACAGGACGAAGTCAATCAGATTGTGGAAAGTGATTTCTTCCAGGAACTCCAGACAAAGGTTCAAACAATGCGAAAACGCTTCCACGAAGGGGATGAAGATCAGGATAAAAGCTAAATAATGAAAAGAGCCTGCTGAGAAGCAGGCTCTTTTTTTTGTCGTAAAACAGTTTTTATTTTTTGACTGTGTAGATAATATTCTTTCCATCTTTAATCTCGAAAATCCAACCCTTTTCAACCAAGGCATCCAGCGCATCCTGCATCTCATCAGCGGACATGCGCTTATTATCCGGCAATGCACAGATAGCGTCATATAGCGCTGTAGAGGACATTTCCGCGTTTCTTAGGAGGATGCGAGTGAGTGTTCGTTGTGAGGGAGACAAATCCCCCAACAAGTCAAAAGTACTCATCCCACTTGATGAAAATCCAGGAGACATGTAAAAAGTTTATATGATTTTGGCGCGCGTGTCAAACTGAAACTGTATTTTTGAGTTTTCTAAAGTGCAGGTCTGATTTTGACAGAGTATAATATTTTATCTGTATTGTTTTTATTCTAATCTGATTTCTCGTGAGGCTCCTATGCGTGTTTCCCTTCGCTCTGTTTATAAGGTCTTTCTATCTTTTACTCTCTTTGCGGTTTTGCTGGTATCTTGCTCGATGCCAGGCATTCCCTTTAATATGCAAGCGCCAGAAGTACAACCGCAAGAACCTTCGGCAGCGACACCAACTGCAATAACGCAGCAAGACTACGAACCCGCAATTATAGAGACGGTTCCCCTTGCCGAGAGCATGATCGGGGTGCAGGAAGAAATTACCTTTTACTTCAATCAGCCGATGGATCGTGCGTCGGTGGAAGCTGCCTGGGTTGCTGATCCTGTTGGGGGCGGGGAATTTTTCTGGGCGGATGATGCCACGTTAACCTTCAAACCGAGTCAACCTTTGGAAGCGGGAGCAAGCCTAAGGATGGGGGTGAATACGGGCGCGCGCGCAGCCAACGGAGTCGCTTTTGCGGAAGTGAAAAACTTTTCTTTTAATGTAGCCGATGCGCTCCATCCGCGCCAATTCCTGCCGGATGATGGCAGTGTGGATATCAGCGTGGATGCGGCAGTCGTGGTCAGTTTTGATCAACCTGTGGTTGCCCTCGGCGCGGATTCGGCGACATTGCCCGCCGCATTCACCCTTGCCCCGGAAGCTGTTGGGCATGGCGAGTGGCTGAATACCAGTACCTATATTTTCTACCCTGAGCCTGCCTTGGCAGGCGGCACCACCTATCAGGTCAGCTTGAATACTGACCTTGTCAGCGTGGCGGGAACACGCCTTGTACAGGCGAACGGCGCCTTGTTGGGATGGTCGTTCACAACCGCGAAGCCGCGTTTGCTCGAGATCAGCCCTTCCACCGAAACGCCTCTGCCCCTCGATCTGGAAATGACCCTGACCTTCAACCAGCCTATGGATGTGGCTTCTGTCGAAGCCAATTTTGCGCTTGCCACTGCGGATGAAACACTGCCCGGTAGCTTTGAATGGGCAGACGATCTTCGAGCCGTAACCTTCACGCCGAACGAGCGCTTGGCACGTAATAGCAGCTACTGGCTGCGCCTGGCAGGCACAACGCTCGCATTGGGCGGCACGCCCCTCGATGTGGATTGGGATGTGGAGATGGTCTCTGCCCCGGATCTTTATGTTATTTCGAGCACGCCTGAAGCAGGAGGTGTCTCACAGCAATATGGCGGCGTGAATATTCTTTTTTCCAATCAGGTTTCCTCTGAGAATATCGCTGATTTTGTTTCGATCAGTCCGAGCGTCCCAAATTTTGATGTTAGCGCTTATGACAATACCCTACAGGCATACGGTTCTTTCAAGCTCAGTACCGAATACACGCTCAATGTCTCCGGCAGTTTGCAGGATAAGTGGGGCGGAGAATTAGGCGATGATTATCAGTTGCGTTTCCGCTCGCCGGAAGCTAGCCCACGTTTGCAGTACCCCTATCTGGGGTCAGATCTCTACTTTACACCTGCTAAAGATGCCAGCTTCTACTTGCAGGCCGTTAATATCCCGCGTGCCGATGTGGTCTTTGGCGAAGTCCCGCTGGACGATTTCTTCCGTCTCTTTGGCTCAAATGGATATACCGAGCGCGAAACTTTCCAGCCCACCTCGCCGGATACCTGGCGTCAGCGTCTGAATACGCTTTCCAACGAAAGCGAGACCATGAACATCCCGTTGACGGATGCGGGCACAACGCTCACGCCTGGAATTTATTCCCTGCGTATTTGGGAAGAAGGCGCGAAAGAGGGGGATGGCCCCGTCTACATTGTGGCGAGCCATGCCAATCTGGTCTTCAAGTTCAGCGCCACCGATGCCCTCGTTTGGGCGACGGATGTGCGCGATGGGATGCCTTTCGTCGATGAAACGGTTTTTATCTACGACGAAAATGGCTCCGTCATCGCCAGCGGACAAACAGATGCAAACGGTATGTGGCAAGGCAGCTTCCCCGCACAAACCGATACGTATCAGACCTATTACGCCATGATCGGCCACCCAGGCGCGGAGAATTTTGGTCTCGGTACCTCGCTTTGGGGTGACGATATTTCCCCATGGCAGTTCGGCTTACCAGTCGATAACCGTGCGCCGCACACCGAAGTTTATTTCTATACCGACCGTCCGGCTTACCGCCCGGGGCAGACAGTCTACTTCCGCGCGATTGTGCGTGAAGCCTACGATGGCCGTTATCAACCCAGCTCGGTTCTCTCCCTGCCGATGACCCTCTCGAACGATTGGGGCGAAAACCTACAAAGTTTCAATCCCAGCCTTTCCGCTTTTGGCACGGCGAATGGTTCTTACACCCTGCCTGAAGATGCCAGCCCCGGTTACTATTCCTTTTACAGCAGTGAGTTGGAGTTCAATGCCTCCTTCCTGGTTGCCGACTATCGCAAACCGGAAATCAATGTCGCTCTCAATGTTACGCCGGATGAGATCAAGAGCGGCGCGCCAGTCGATGCCGAAATCTCGGCACGTTACTATTTCGACGCACCCGCCAGCGATCTGCCCATCCGTTGGACGCTCTATAGCGAAAATAGCCGCTTCTCGTTGCCCGGCTACGCTGTTGGTGATGTCAATCTCGGCTGGATGCGCGGCTACTACGATGATTATGATTATTTTGGCAAAATCCTTGCTGAAGGTGAAGGCAAGACCAATGCGGATGGCATCCTGCAATTCAGTATCAGCGGTTTCGAGTTGCCTGAAGGCACGCAAAATCTAACGCTTGAAATCGTCGCGCAGGATGAAAACGGACAACAGATCAGCGTGCGCGAAAATCTACTCAGCCACCCTGAAGATTATTACATCGGCATTCACACCGAGCAGTGGTTCGGACGTGAAGCAACCGAAATGGGCTTCGACATCCTTAGCGTGGATTGGAACGGCGATCCGCTCCCGGATTTGAACTTGCACGCCGATTTTCAGCAGGTCACCTGGGAACGACAGGATTCCGATAACGCCTACGAAGGCCCAACCTTTATCCCTACCTATACCCCGGTCAGCAACGTGGACTTTGTGACCGGCGGCGATGGCGCTGCTCGTCTCTCCTTTACGCCGCCCACGCCCGGCACCTACATCCTCGAAGTTGATGGCGGAAGCGCCTCCACGCAGATTCTGCTTTGGGTCACGGGGGCAGAACGCGCCTCCATGCCGAATCTGCCCAAGCAGCATATCCGCCTGACTGCGGATCGTGACGTCTATCAACCTGGTGATACGGCTCAGATATTTATCCCTAATCCTATCGAAGAAGCGACCTATGCGCTCGTCAGTGTTGAGCGGGGCACGATCCACAGCGCCGAGGTTATCGCTGTTGAACCGGGCGGCGCGACCTACAGCATCCCGCTGACAAGCGATGATGCCCCGGGAGTCTTCTTCTCGGCAGTCCTACTCGGCGGGCAGGAATATCGCGTTGGGTACACTGAGCTTGAAGTGACACCCGTTGACCAGATATTGAGCGTTAGCCTGACCTCGCAGCCGACTCGCAGCGAGCCGGGCGGCGAAGTGACCTTTGGCATTCAAGTCAGTGATGCACAGGGCGCGCCCGTGCAGGGTGAGTTCTCGCTGTCCGTTGTTGACCTGGCCGCTCTCGCACTGGCAGACCCGAACGCCGCGCCGATTGACAGCGCCTTTTATGGTGCAGCGCGCATCGGTGTGCGCACCACGCTTTCGTATGCTGCTGACAGCATCTACGGTGTCTTTTTGGACGGCGCCGGTGGACGCGGCGGTGGCGGTGGCGAGGGGCTTGTCGTCATCCGCGATAACTTCCCCGATACGGCTTATTGGAATGCTGAAATTCTGACTGACGCAAACGGACAAGCGCAGGTCACCATGACCCTGCCTGATAACCTGACTACCTGGCAAGTCGATGTGCGCGGTCTAACGAACGACACACGCGTCGGCAGCGCCGAGATGCAGGTTGTCAGCACCAAGGATGTGCTCATCCGACCTGTGACGCCGCGCTTTATGGTTGTCGGCGACCATGTCGAGATCGCGGCCATCGTCCACAATAACACAGCCCAAGACCAGACCGGACGCGTCAGCTTGCAGGCCATCGGTTTCCTGCTGGATGATGGAAATGCCATTGAGCAGGAGATCACCATCCCTGCCGGGGGGCGTGTCGAAGTCTCATGGTGGGGCACCGCACAGGATGCGGAAACCGCCGAATTGGTCTTCAACTCGACTTTTGGCGACTATCAGGATATGACGCGCCCAAGCTGGGGCTCGCTGCCGATCTTACGCTATACCTCGCCGCAATCTTTTGTGACAGCGGGCGCTGTCGAATCGGCGGGCACGTTAACGGAACAAATTTCATTGCCGCGCAGCTTTATCCCCAACGGTGGCAAGTTGGAGGTTGAGCTTGCGCCGTCGCTGGCAGCCGCGATCCTCGATGGGCTGGAGGCGATCCCCGCACCAGCCGAATCCGCCAGCAACGAGGCCATTTTGTCCTATTTGCTGCCGAATGTGGAGATGTACCAAGCCATGCAGACGGCGGGACTGAATGATCCCGAGTTGCAGGCACGCCTTGAAACCGCGCTGGAAGATGGCGTGCAGCGTTTGCTCGCTCGTCAGACCGAAGCGCACGGCTGGGGCTGGTACGGTACAACCGCCAGTCAGAGCCGTGGCACCGGTGTGAACGCTGCGCCCAGCTTGGGCGGTGGCGGCGTGCCCGAAGACCCTTACTTGAGCGCCTACGTTCTTTTCGGCTTGTGGCGCGCCAATCAAGCGGGCGTCTACATCGACGAGACTGTTTTTACAAACGCGCGCGAGTATTTGCACAGCGTTTCGCTGCCTTATTTGAGCGCAGCCAGTTTGCAAACATGGGAGAAAGACCGCCTGACCTTCATCCAATTTGTGATGCAAATGACCGGTGGCGCAGATGCGGTAGCGGTCGATCAACTGGATTTGTGGAAGGATGGCCTCAGCCCATGGGCGAAAGCCTTGCTGGCGCTGACGCTGGACTCGCGGACGCCCGGTGACGCTCATGCCCAGAGCTTGCTTGCCAACCTCGAGGCATCTGCCCTGCGAAGCGCGAGTGGCGCTCACTGGGAGAGCGACGCCTCCGCGTGGCGAAACCCTGGTACCCCCAATTACACCACCGCGACCGTGATCTACGCCCTCGCGCAGTTTGATGCCGCCACGCCCCTCGTGCGGGATGCGACCCGTTATCTTGTATCGCATCGTAACGTGCATGGTTACTGGTCTTCAACCTACGAGAATGCCTGGTCGCTGCTTGCCCTAACGCAAGTGGCAAAGAGCGGCAGCGAATTGAACGCCAGCTACACGTACGCCGCTGATCTGAATGGCGTCTCGCTGGCACAGGGACAAGCCAATCCGTTGACGCCTGTCCTCACCTCGACAGCCTTAGACGGCTTGCAGCTTTCTCTGCCGAATGCCCTCAATATCACGCGCGGTGAAGGTGTCGGTCGCTTGTATTATCGTGCTGCCCTCTTCGTGAATCGTGCCGCTGAGAGTGCGCCCGCCCTCAATCAGGGCATGGAAGTAACCCGCACTTACTACGACGCCCACTGTGAAAGCGACTGCGTGCCCTTGAACGGCATCCAGTTAATGAATGGGGCACAGGTCAAGGTGCAGATTACGCTGACCCTGCCAGAAGATAGTTATTACATCATGGTCGAAGACACCATCCCTGCCGGGACGGAAATTCTGAACCAACAGTTGAAGACCGCCGAACAAGGCGTGGATGCAACCGATGTGCAGGTCTACGACCCGAACAATCCTTTTGCGAAAGGTTGGGGCTGGTGGCTCTTCCGCGCCCCGGAGATCGGCGACGAGAGCATCCACTGGTCTGCGGATTATTTGCCCGCAGGCGCGTACGTGCTCAGTTACACGCTGATCCCCTTGCAGGCTGGTGAATATCGTGTCTTACCCGCACACGCCTGGCAGAGCTTCTTCCCCGAAGTGCAGGGCGCCAGCGCAGGCGAAATGTTCATTATTCGTTAGAACTCCGTGCTAGCTTTCTGAAAAGCCCTGTCAATTCCACTTGTGAATGGAATTGACAGGGAATTTCTCGGAATATAAAAAATCTGCAAGTAAATCACGCCTAAATTTTGCTATAATCGGTTTATTCATTTTTCATCCACGCAGCATTGTTAGGAATAACTTATGGCGCACCGCATTTTAATTGTTGACGATCACCGAGATGTCATTCGCCTTTTGCGATCGGCATTGGAATCGCTGAGGCACGAGTTTGAGATTCTGGAGGCTCCTTCTGGTGAAGAGGCCTTTTTAGAGATTTCCGGCAAGCCAATTGACTTGCTGGTCATCGACTATCTTTTGCCCGGCATGACAGGTTTGGAGCTTTTTGAAAAATTCAAAAAGCGCAACGAAACAGCCAAGGTTATCTTTATCTCGGGAACTAAGGACAGAAAAGCGCGGAAACAACTCGAAAATGCAGATGCATTTGCCTTCTTTGAAAAACCGGTTTCCCTCACCGATTTTCTGGATTCGGTCGAACGTGCCCTCGGTGTGGAACTGACAGTGATCCCCGATGAAGAGGAAGACCATAAGACGATGGCGGGCTTGCTTGCCAAGTTCCGTCAAAATATGGAAGCGCAGGTCATCGTCTTGGTATCTGATTTTGGTGAGATCCTTGCCAAAGCCGGTACCTTTCAGGAAGGCACAGATGAAGAGCCGCTGCTCGAGGCATTGCTCGGTATCTACCGCTCGGCACAAAAGGTCTCCAAGAATATCAGCCAGGAGGGTTCCCTTAGCTACCATATTTTCCCCGGTGGCGATCAGGACGTCCTGCTTGTTCCCGCAGATAACTCACATGCCCTGATCGTAGCGGGCGAACGCATTGCTGAGCGCAACCGCGTGCTCGACATGACCGATGCAATGATGATGCTCAAGAGCGAAGTTGCTCATGTCTTAAACGAAATGGGAATCTCAGCTGATGAACCTGTCGCAGACGAGTTGCCCAGTCTTGACGATGTGTTTACGCCAGAGGATGTGCCAGAAGAGCAGATCGAAGATGAAATCTCCTCTGAAGAACTGGACGCCCTCTTCAAACAAAAGAAGAAGATCGAAACCGCTGATCTGGAATCCTTCTGGGATGACGCGGTTGGCTCGCATACCAGCACTGAAGTGGGCGCTGACAAACTCTCCTACGAGCAAGCGCGCCAACTTGGGTTAACACCGGAAGATGGTGCTTGAGGCTTTGCGTTAGCATCATCCTGTGATACAATTTTGCCCGCTCAAAACAGAAATAGGGGCATGGTGCAACGGTTAGCACACCGGCCTTTGAAGCCGTTGATCTTGGTTCGAATCCAGGTGCCCCTGCTATATAAATTTTATGGATACAACTGACCCCGCCCTTGCGGGTATTTTTCTCTAAATAAGACAAGCTCATCGCTGCCCTAGTGGATGCGAGGCTTGTTTTTTTGTTTTTATCGAATACCAGATTGAAAAGTCTGTAGACTTTTGTAATCTTTGTGAAGAAGGAAACGTTATGAAAATTACCTCCATCATTCTCGCTGCCGGACAAGGTACGCGCATGAAATCTGACCTGCCGAAGGTCTTGCATCCTGTTTGTGGTAAGCCGATGGTTTGGCACTCCCTGCAAGCTGCCCGCGTGGTTAGCGAAGAGACGCCCGTCATGGTGATTGGACACGGTGCCGATGGCGTGCGCGAGGCGATTGGAGATGCCGTCCGCTTTGTCGTCCAAGCAGAACGATTGGGAACGGGACACGCGGTTCAACAGGTAGAATCCACGCTGAAAGATGATACCGACCTTATTCTTGTCAGCAGCGCCGATATGCCCCTGTTGACGGGCGAGACCCTCTCAAAGTTGGTCGAAACCCAAAAAGCAAATTCCGGCCCCATGACAATGCTGACCATTGTCGCAGACGACCCACGCGGATTTGGTCGCATTGTTCGTGCAGGTGATGGCGGGGTACTCGCCATCGTCGAAGAAGCGGATGCCAGCGAAGAACAGAAAGCCATCAAAGAACTCAACGTCGGGGCCTATTGCTTCGATGCCGAGTGGCTTTGGGACGCGCTCGCACGCATCCCGCTTTCGGCGAAGGGTGAGTATTATTTAACGGATACCGTTGGGTTGGCGGTGGAAGCTGGAATGCGCGTCGCAGCGATCACGCTTGAGGACGCGGTCGAAGCGATCGGTGTTAATACCCGAATCCACCTTTCTGAAGCGGAAGCGGGTATGAGGTCGCGTGTGAATCGGGCGCACATGTTAAACGGCGTCACCTTCATTGACCCCGCATCCACCTATATTGACATGGATGTGCAGATCGGGCAGGACAGCGTCATCCAACCGAACACCTTTTTGCGCGGTGAGACAAAAATCGGCGCAGGCTGTGAAATTGGTCCGAATACAATCATCACAGATTGTGAGATCGGCGAGCGCTGCATCATTTTATCGTCGGTGCTCGAAAAAGCGACTCTCGAAGATAATGTTGATATCGGTCCCTTCGCTCGTTTGCGCAAGGGTGCGTATCTCTCGAAGGGTGTTCACATGGGCAATTTCGGCGAGGTGAAAGATTCGGTGCTTGGTGAAGGCGTCAAAATGGGACATTTCTCGTATATAGGGAATGCGAATATCGGCGCGGAAACAAATATCGGCGCCGGAACGATCACCTGCAATTACGATGGTGCGAATAAGCATCACACCGAGATTGGCAGGGAGGTGTTTATCGGTAGTGACAGTATGCTCGTTGCCCCGCTCGTGATCGGCGACCGCGCGCGTACTGGTGCTGGCGCGGTAGTGACGAAAAACGTAAAGGAAGATACGCTCGTGGTCGGAATGCCGGCACGCGCGATACGAAAATTAAACCAGAGATGAGTTGGATGAACGGAGATTTGTATCTCTGTTTATCCCCGTTCATCATTGGTCAGAGAATAAGGAAAAAAACGTGATATTGAACGACTGGGGTTTTCTGGTTATTGTATTGTTATTAATTCTTGATCTGATGATCGCGGCGACGCGTGTCAGTCTCTCGAGTGCGCGCACGCTTAAGCTGGCAGGCTTGCAAGATGCAAAGCCCGCCAGCGCAAAACGTGCCATTGCTCTGCATGAAAGCTCGCGTCTTGTGCCTGTACTGCGCCTGAGCCAAACCGTGATGCGTTTTGGCATCGCTATCGGCGGCTATCTCTACCTGCAAGCCTGGACTCTGGATGCCCCGCGCGCCTGGTTGCTCCAATTGTTGGGGTTGCTCGTCATCGCAGTCTTATTGCTGCTGATCGAATTTACGGTTGAATCGAATGCGCTTGCAGCCCCCGAAGAATGGGCGCTGCGCCTCTCCTCCTTCGGGCAGTTGTTGGTCATCATTTTCACGCCCTTCGTTCTTTTGCCCCTGCTTTTGCTCGATCCGCAGCACCTTTCCAGAAGCACGATGGCACAAATGACCGAAGATGAACTCAAAAGCTGGGTGGAAACCGACGAAGAGAGTGGCAGTCTCGAAGCTGAAGAACGCCGCATGATCTACGAGATATTCCAGTTTGTCGAAACCCTTGCCCGTGAGATCATGGTGCCACGCATTGACGTGCTTGCTCTCAACGAAGAAGACACCACCCTCAACAGCGCCCTGCAAGCCTTCCTCGATTCTGGCTATTCGCGCCTGCCGATCTACACAGAGAGTATCGATAATATCCTCGGTTTGCTCTACGCCAAAGACCTCCTGCCCACGCTCCAGTCTGGCGAAGCATTCGATCTGCGTGCTCTTTTGCGCGAGCCTTACTTCATCCCCGAAACTAAAAAAGCAGATGACCTGCTTGCTGAAATGCAGGCAGAACGCTTCCACATGGCAATCGTCGTTGATGAGTACGGTGGCGTTTCCGGCATCGTTACCCTCGAAGACATCATCGAAGAGATCGTCGGCGAAATTCAGGACGAATACGACGAGCGCGAAGAATCGCCTTATGAAGAGATCGGCGAAAACGAATATCTCTTCCGTGGATTGATCGACGTGGACGACTTTGCCGAAGTCACCGGTGTGGATTTGCCCGAAGGCGATGCCGACACGCTGGCTGGATTCATCTACGAGCAGCTTGGACGCATCCCCCAGGGCGGCGAAAGCATCCGTGTGAACGGCTTGCTCCTGACCATTGAGCAGATTACCGGCAGACGCATCCGCCGTGTCCGCGCCACACGAGTAGAGGATGTCCCTCAAGAGGAAAATTCCAATGACCAAATTGACGAGTGAAACCCGCCAAGCCTTGATCGATATTGGCAACGAAGCCCGCCGACGTGCCTATGTGCCTTATTCCAACTATCGCGTTGGAGCGGCTCTGCGTGGCAAAAGCGGTAAGATCTACACAGGTGTCAACATTGAGAATGCCGCCTATCCCGTCACGGTTTGCGCCGAACGGACGGCAGTCTTCAAAGCCGTCTCCGAAGGTGAACGTGAATTTGACGCCATCTCGGTCGTCACGGATAACGGCGGCTCCCCTTGCGGCTCGTGTCGTCAGGTGTTGGCAGAGTTTGGACTCGATATTGTCGTCTACATCGCCGATGGCGATGGCAACCTGGTGCAAGAGACCTCTGTTCGTGAACTGCTGCCAGGCGCCTTCACACCTGAACATCTGAAATAATAAAGTAGGGGCACAATATATTGTGCTCCTACAAATCATATGGATACTCCCCGCTCATTCCGCGCCGAAGCTGTGGTGCTCAACCACCAGGATTGGGGCGAAGCAGACCGCCTCGTCACTCTCTACACGCGTCAACATGGAAAACTGCGTGCGGTCGTCAAAGGGGCACGTAAAACGCGCTCACGCAAGGGTGGGCATTTGCAGCCCTTCACGCATGTTGTCCTGCAACTCGCCCGTGCGCGCGGACCCTTCATTATCACGCAGGCTGAAACGATCAGCGCCTTCCCGTCCATCGGCGAAGACCTGACCCTGACGGGGCAAGCTGCCTATCTCGTCGAATTGCTGCAACGCTTCTCCTACGATGAAGAAGAATCCAACCCCGCCATTTTTCGTCTGCTGGTTGAGAGCCTGACCCTGCTCGCAGGTGGCGACGATCCTTGGCTGGTGGCACGTTACTACGAGATGCGCTTGCTCGACTATCTCGGCTTCCGTCCGCAGTTGCAAACCTGCATCCAATGCGGCGAACCGATCCAGCCGCAAGACCAGTTTTTCTCCGGCAACGAGGGTGGCGTCATCTGCCCGGATTGTGTTACGGAGCATGCTGCAATCCGCCCCGTTAAGATGGAAACACTTAAATATCTGCGCCACTTCCAGCGTAGCTCCTACAATGAAGCGCGCCGCGCAGACCCCGAACCGGCCATCCGCGCACAGATCGAAAACCTGATGCAGTTCTATCTCACCTATCTGCTTGAGCGCGGCTTGAACTCGCCACGCTTCATCCGCGAAATGGAGCGCGGCAAGCCCGATGAATCAAAAAGCCAGTCGTAGTGACTGGCTTTTTTGTTGATTGCAGTTCCTGAGCGGAACGACCGTAGGGAGTGTAGTCGAAGGACGGGTTTTCCAAATACCGCTCTTACCCCTACGGGGCACACGTCGACTGCGGGTTTCGATACGCCCTTCGGGCTACTCAACCCTCCGCTCAGAGACTGGATTTTATCCTTTTAGCTGCCGCATCAACTCTTCACGCAGGATTTGCGGATTGGCTTGTCCGCGTGCCTTTTTCATGACTTGACCAAAGAGCCAGTTCGCGACACCTTCATTTCCCTCGCGATAGCTCGTGACCTCGGCTTGGAACTCGTTAACCACTTCAGATACCAGGGGCCCGATCACGGCACCGTCTGAGACCTGTCCCCAGCCTTTTTCCTTGACGACAGCTTTGGGCGCTTTGCCTGTTTTAAAGACTTCGCCCAAGACCTTCTTGCCCGTATTCTGGTTAATCTCGCCATCGGCAACGAGGGAGACCAATTCTGCCAGAGCTTCGGGGGTGACTTTGATTTCGCTGATATTTCCTTCGGCTTGGTTCATCAATGAGAAGAGTTCACCCGTCATCCAGTTGGCGACCATTTTCGGGGTCACTTTTTTGGACGATGTCTTGAGCGCGGATTCAAAATACTCGGCGGTGGTCTTGTCGGCAACGAGCACACCCGCGTCGTATTCGGTCAGTTCGTAGTCGGCGACGAAACGTTCAAATTTGGCATGTGGCAATTCGGGCAAGCTGGCGGCAACACGTTCTCTCCAGGCATCACTCACTTTTAACGGAGGCAAGTCCGGTTCAGGGAAGTAGCGGTAATCGTGCGAATCTTCTTTCCCGCGCATGGTATAGGTCTTGGCGTTGGCTTCATCCCAGCCCATTGTTTCCTGATCCACTTCGCCGCCCGCTTCGATGAGCTTGGATTGGCGTTCGATCTCGTAGTTGATGGCATCTTCCATCGCGCGGAAGGAGTTCAGGTTTTTGACTTCGGTGCGCGTGCCGAGTTCGTCTGTGCCTGCGGGGCGCACGGAGATGTTGGCTTCAAAACGGATGACGCCTTTTTCCATATCGCCGGAGTTGACGTCGAGGTAGCGCAGGATGTCGCGCAGGTTTTCGGCGTAGGCGCGCGCTTCGCTGGCAGAGTGCATGTCCGGCTCGGAGACGATCTCAAGCAGGGGCACGCCCGCGCGGTTGAGATCGACGAGGCTGGCGCCGTTGATGTGGGTCAGTTTGCCCGCATCTTCTTCGATATGGGCGCGGCGTACACGCACGACTTTTTCGCCCGCGTCGGTTTGAATGATGATCGTGCCGTCGGTGGCGAGCGGGTCTTCAAATTGCGAGATCTGATAGGCTTTGGGCATATCGGGGTAAAAGTAATTTTTACGCGCAAAGATGCTCACAGGTTGAATGGTGCATCCAAGCGCCAAGCCGACGCGAATGCTGTATTCGATGGCGCGTTCGTTGGCGACGGGCAAAGCGCCGGGCATCCCTGAACAAACTGGGCAGACGGCGGTGTTCGGCTCGGCTTCGACCGAGTCGACGACGGGGCAGCCGCAAAACATCTTGGATGCGGTGGCGAGTTCTACGTGGACTTCAAGTCCGATAACGGGTTCAAATTTCATAAGTTAGTTTCTGAGATAATTTTTGATAAGTTCTTTCGCGGGATGATCGATCTCATCGAGGGTCACGATGACCTTCTCAACATCATACGCCACACGATGGAACTCAATCTCGTAGCCACTCTCATCAGTGTGGAGGATGGCGTATTTGGCACGTTTATCCTCGTCGAGATGGTTGGAGATGCTGCCCGGATTGACGATGATTTTGTCATCCACTTCGATTTTGTAGGGAACATGCGTATGCCCAACGATGAGCAGATCGGCATCCACATCTTCGAGCAGCGGACGGATCTCGTCGGCGCTCATCCCGTCGAAGCCGGGGCCATCGTCGAGGCCGGGGCGGGCATGCACGCAGAGTACACGCGTGCCATCTGGGAGGGTTTCGCTGAATTGCACCGGCAACGCTTTCATCCAATCCAACCAGCCCGTATTCGTGACCGCACCCAGCGTCCAGGCAAAGTTGGCTCCGATGCCCAAGGCGCGATCTATTAATTTGGGGTTTGCCACAATCTCTTCATGCGTGGGTGTGCTAGGGGGTCGATCACCGGTAACGGTGTAACGGTCGGTATTGCCACGAATGAATTTGGCGTTGGGCAGGGCTTTGAGCATTTCGAGCGTTGCTGCGGGAGCAGGCCCCAAAGCAGCGTAATCACCCAGTACCCAATGGGCATCCACACCGCCCTGTTCCTTGACGTGCTCAAGGACAGCGTTTAAGGCAATCTCGTTTCCGTGAATGTCTGAAAGTAGTGCGATTTTCATAAGCTTTCTCTCTCGATTCGATGTGATACCCCCGTTATTTTATCAGAGAAGAAATTGTCTTTATTATTACTTTGTTCAAATTGTTCACGATGTCATCACTGGTTGAGGCATTCTTTGCTTTCGTAAAGGATAAGCTCTCCCCAATTAGGATCGTTTCCATAGATAGTATGTGGAATTAAGCCGGCAAGGAATTGTATATCATTGTATCCACCGCGTTTTTGATAGCCTAGTGACGTTAGCATAACTTTAAAATCCAAAACGTAACATATGTTTTTTTCTTTCAGATATATAGGCAAGTTGTTATTAATGGCATATGGATAAATGTCATTGTTAACCAGACCATCAATATTGATGACATGTCCTCCTTCATAATATCCGATGATGCCTGCATTCCATGAGCCAATTTCGTAATCAAACTTATTTTGTTGCAATTGTGACCCTGCTGTTAGCATGAGTGATTGATGTGGCCAAGGCGCTTTTTGGGAGGACATTGGATAGCGGCTCATAATATTCAAAAGAATGATTGCTGTAAAAACTATTAGGAGAAAAACTTTGAAGATTTCGGTAAAGTTTTGATCTATATATTCAGCTACGATGAAGAAAAAAAGCAGGATTGGCAGAATGAAATTTGTTGTATACCAAGGTTGAATTGCCCCGTTACGTAGATAGAACAGCGTATATCCTATAAAACAGATTGTTGATACTATGGAGATGAAAATGTGGGGCTTGTCTCGAAAACTTTTTGTACCTTCTATTGACAGGGGCGCTTTTTCTTTTTTGTTAATAAAAAAAACGGAGATGTTTTTCTTTATATAGACTGCTACTATAAAAACAAATAGTAAAACAATCAGTATTATGCCATTCGCACTTAAAAGAGAGACAAGATTTTTTGCAAGAATTAAGACGTTATAGTTTGGAATCAAAAAGTTAGACCAGTAAGCTTTCATTTGGGCGCTGGATTGCAAAATTTCTCCTGTAAACCAAAAATTATGCAAAAAAACAACCCCCAGCCCAGCAATGGTACCTATAAAACCACTTAAGGCGAAGACACGTTTTTCTTTATCTGCCTTAATAATAATTGTTGCTACAAGGATAGAGAAAGGCAATAGACCAAAATCTGAGCGGGCAATACTTCCAAATAATCCTAGTAAGAATAGTGTTAAAAGATTATATAGTTTTAGGTTTGTTGGTGTTGTTTTTATAGAAAAAAACAACCAATAGGCTGATGCAATCGCAAGTGTTAGAGACCACTCAGTTACTGATACTGTGTTATTTATGAAATTGTCACTGCTTAGGATTAATGCGAAAAACAATAAAAAAAAATGCGTTTTGTTTTTCATTCCCCACTGTGTAGTCAGGATGATAAAGATAAAAGTAAAAAAAATACTCGCTAAAATACCAAAGGTCACAAATGCAGACACATCTGGTTGAAATATTTTATATACGAGTGCAAGGATGTACGCAAATAGAGGGTGAAAGCCTGATGTGATGCTAACACCCGAATCGAATGACCAAATTCCCGTCTTTGAAAAATTCCTTGCAAGCGTGAGGTAGTAGTAAGCATCGTCCGGTATAAATTGGACACGAAGATTATCAGGACTATTTAGGAGTGTTGTGCTGGCGAAAGCGATATTTATGGTGCTAATAGCAAGAATCAATGAGAAATACAGAGGTTTTATCTTCATTTTATATTGCGATTGAAGTAGATATATATCTTACTTGCTACAGAAAATCCGGTCTTTCTTTCTTCAAAAAGGCATCCACGCCGATGCGATGTTCTTCCTGTTTGCCTGCTACTTCCTGTAATTCCCCTTCGTATTCAAGGACTTCTGCCAGATTTGGCAGCACAGCGCGGTTGAAGGCTTTCTTGGTCGCGCCGAAAGCGCCGACGGGGCCCATGGCCAGCATCATCGCGATCTGTGTGGCGGTGGGGAGCAGTGCGTCCGCAGGAACGAGGCGGTTGACCATGCCCCAATCCAGCGCATCCTGTGCGGAGATGGGCAGATTGCTGAAGGTGTATTCGGTGGCGCGTCCCATTCCGATCAGGGCAGGCAGTAGTAGCGAGACGCCCGAATCGGGCACCAATCCAATCCCTGTAAAACCGACGGTGAATTTGGCATCCTCGGCGGCAATCCGCAAGTCACAGGCGAGGGCGACGCCCAAGCCCGCTCCCGCCACCGAGCCGTTGATCGCGGCGATGACGGGTTTCTCGATTTCTCTCAGTTGTAAGACAAGGGGATTGTAGGTTTCGCGCAGATGTTCGTGATAGGAAATATCCTGTCCTTGCACGGCCAGCATTTCGCTGATGTCTTGCCCCGAGCAGAAGGTTGTCCCCGCGCCGGTCAGCAGGATGCTGCGCACATCCGCATTTATGGCAGCTTCGGCGAGTGCACTCTGTAGTTCTAAAATCATGTCCCGATTGAAGGCGTTGGCCTTATCGGGACGATTGAGAGTAAGGGTTAGGGTATGTTGTTGAAGGGCGGATAAAACGAAGGGCACGGAAGCCTCCTCAGGTCGGGTTAGAATTCGTCTTCGGCGTTATCCTCGTCACTGCTGTCAAATTCAAATTCGACCAGGTCAGGGTCCAAATAAACCCACAAGAGCAGGATGTCGCCATCATCACTGTCGACGGCGCGGGCGGCCTGAATGGGAGCTTCCTGTTCCAATCCCATTTCGTTACGGTAAAGCAGATGCATGGGGAGTTGGTTGTTCCAGGCGCGGTAGCAGCGTTCGACAAGTTTGGCGCCGTTGAATGTTCGCAACTTGGTTACGGCGTTGATAAGAGAACTGGGCCCTTCACTCAGGCTCAGCGCCCAACCATCTTGAACAGGTTCAAAAACAGGAGGCGGGCCTTCGATAATTGTAATTTTTGTATCCATAATATTTTCCTTTGTGCTGGTTGCCCAGATAATACCATGAAAGAACTGCGGCTTTTGTAGTATTTTCGTTATAATTCATTAATCTTACTGAAGTGTAAACTACCTGTCATTGCGAGCTAATGAGTGACCTGCATGCCTCCTTGGGAGGAGACTGCTGCGTCGCTCTTCGAGCCTCGTAGTGAGATTGAAACGAGAGCATTATGCATAAATTAACGATCTTTTTTTACCCTCCCTTGGAAGACCGCGAATTCGAATTTCAGGCAGACTGGCAGAAGTTTATGGGGCTGGCAGAGAAGATGCCGGGCTTACGGCGCGAGACGGTCAGCGATGTGCAGCAATTTATTTACGGTAGTCAGGGGCATCGCTATGCCAAGATTCACGAGTTGTATTTTGATACGCGCGCCGCGCTCGATGCGGCCCTCAACTCAGAAGCCGGGCAGGCTGCCGGAGCGTGGCTGCACGAGTTTACGCGCAAGCGTTTTACGTTGCTGATTGCCGAGCATAAGGAGGCCTTGCCGGAGGAGTTTCTTCGTGATGCGTAGGGGCGGTGTACTCCCGCCTACAGTGATTTGACGATCCGTTTTACCAAGCCGGGACCTTCGTAGATCAACCCGGTGTAAAGCTGTACCAACGTCGCGCCCATTTCGAGGCGGCGTTTTGCATCGTCGGGAGACATGATGCCACCCACACTCACGATTGGGATTTGCCCATCCACTTTTTTGACGATTTGACTCAGCACCGCATCGCTCCTGGATGTGAGTGGGCTTCCGCTTAAACCGCCCGATTCTGCCCTTTGAGCGGAAACCAGTTCCGGGTCACGAGTGATCGTGGTATTCGTGGCGACAACGCCATCCATGCCAGTATCCAGAATGACATCGAGGGCGTCATCGAGTTCCTTGTCCGAAAGATCAGGGGCGAGTTTGACGAGCAGCGGCAGCTTTTTGCGCAACTTTTTCTGCTCGAATTTGCGCTGTTTGTCAAGTTGGATGAGCAGCATTTCGAGTGCGTCACGTCCCTGCAAATCGCGCAAGCCAACCGTGTTGGGCGAACTGATGTTAATGGTCAGATAGTCGGCGCAGGGGGCGAAAAGTTCGAGCAGGGAGAGATAATCGAGTACGGCTTCTTCGTTGGGGGTGTTTTTATTCTTGCCAATATTGACGCCGAGAATCACTTTGCTTTTTGTTTTCTTGCGTTTGCCCGGGGCGAAAAAACCTTTTAGATTGATGACGCGTGTTTTTGACGCCTTTGCATAGTTGCAGCGACCGAGCTTGTCGAGATTTTTGACGACTTTCGCTGAGCCGAGCGAGGGAAATCCCATGCGGTTGATGACAGCCTGATCTTCAGGCAGGCGAAAAACACGTGGAGAGGGGTTGCCGGGTTGTGCCAGCGGTGTGACCGTGCCGATTTCGATATGTCCGAATCCAAGCAGGGAAAGCCCGCGCACAGCGGTGGCATCTTTATCGTAGCCTGCTGCCAACCCAACCGGATTGGGGAAAGTCAGCCCGAAGGCTTCGACAGGTTTGGGTGCGGTTTTGAAAATTTGCTTGAGCAGCCAATGCGCACCGAAAATAAAGCGCGTGTTTTCGATTGCATCAAGGCTTAAAGCGTGGACGCGTTCGGGGGGAATGCTGAAGAGCAAAGGGCGAATGGATTTATACATCAAGTCTCAGGTTACAAGTTTGTTTACGCTTTATAGCGATCTGCGATCTTTTTGCATTCGGCGAGATAGTTCTCGGCGCGTGTTTTGAGTTTTGGCAGAAGGCTGAAATCGCCATTGAGCATCTCCGACCCAAATTCGATGAGTTGGTTGCTCTTTTTCTGAATCTCGGCTTCAAGGTCTTCCTCTTCCATCGTGGGCGGGAAGAAGGCTTCATCGGTGGTTGGCGCATCGCGTTCCCCGAGTTCGACGAGCAGCCAGTCGAGGGAGACACGCTCTTCTTCGGGATTGTTGATGTTGGCGATGGTAATCCACGGGAAGGCGCCGATCTCATAATTCAGGCAGACTTCGGTGGTCGTGTTTTGAAAGGTGACAATCACGCCGTTCACATGGAACTCGGATGCGGCCTTTTTGAATTTATATTTACTCTCGAGGGGGACAAAGCTTTTTTGCACGAGGCGATCAAATTTGGATTTTTTCATTTGAAGCTCCTTTGGAGCATTTTTTATTGGAAATGGATCCGTGCCTCGCACCATCTTAATAAGATAATGCTTGTCGATGTGCATGAGTCCATTAACGAAGGTGTGATGCACCCTCATCTTTTACGAAGACCAATTTTACCCCACCTATCAATGCCAGAACGAAACCCGCACCGATCAATGTCCACTTCAGAAATGTAAAGATCGCGGCGACTTGGGCGAGGGAGTAGAACTCTTTAGGGTAGCTCAGGAACATGGTGGCAATACAAATATTTTCGAGATAGTCGAAAAGTACGCCAGCCCAAGGGATGAAAAGAACAAAGTCAAATATGAATCCGCAAGGGGAATATTCTTGCGACGAAGCGGTCTCATCGCCTGAAGCATCCGTTGCTGGAAATGCCCGTCGAAAAGTGAGCACGAGCAGCAGTGTCAGCATCGTCCCATAAACGAGCGGATAGATGATGTCGAGGGTCAGGCGTGTGATCGCTGCAGCTTGACGCAGTTCTGGCGTGTACGCAGCAATGATCTCATAGGCACGTTGGGGCGTATAAAAGAATTGCAAGTCGAGCGTTGGCAGGTTGTGGGTATTACTGCCAGAAAAGGCGGGCATAATGACCAAATTGAAGAGCATTTGCAATGCGAAGAAGAGCAGGACGTTTTTCCAGTTTGCCCATTTTTCAAAGAGGGAGATGAGTTTCGTTTTCATTTTTTCACTGCGAACGCTGCGTACTCTGTGGTTAGCTATTTAAAAAAATCTCGTGCTCTAGCGATCATTTCTGCGTCTACCTTGCCGCTCTCTTCCCAATGATCGAGTAGGTCGGGTAGATAGAAAACACTGTGCAGTTTGTAGCCGTGCTCGCTCATAAAATCCACGCCGGCAGATTGACGGTCGATCAGGACGACGATGTCCATCACCTTCAAGCCAACTTCATTTAGTTTTTGGATGCCCTCCAGCTTGCTTCCGCCAGATGAGATTAAATCGTCGATCACAACGACCGTTTGACCGGCTTCGAAAACGCCCTCGACCTGCACCTTGGTTCCGTACCCCTTAACCTCTTTTCGGGGGTAAACCATACCCCAGTTACCGTGCAACGAGATCGCAGTCCCGATCGGCATCGCGGCGTACGGCAGAGCAGCGAGTTGATCGAATTCGAGTTCTTGCATAATTTCAGCATAGGCGGTCGCAGCTTCTTTGAGCAATTCAGGGAAAGCCACCAAACGCCGCAAATCGATATAGATCGGCGACTTCGCACCCGATTTCAAGGTAAATTCGCCGAATTTGACGCAGCCCGCTTCGAGCAAACCGTCGGCGAGAGAGATGAGTTCGGTTTTCATAATTATCCTTCTATGATCGTTAGTAAAAAACTAAAAACGTAGCAAGTGAATGTTAAAGCCACCGCTGGTACCAAAATACGATCAATCCATAGAGACACTTTGGGGTTTTTCGCTCTCGATTTTGCCAAATATTCGTCAGCCCTAAACCAGGCGTTATAGGCTTGTCGCACAGTGGTTACTGCGAAAATTGTGTAAATGATACTCCCAATAATATAGGGTAACATTGCCTATTCTTTTCCTTTGTTTTGCTGAGCAAGCCAATCTTTGGCGTGGGGTAGATTTGGGCGCAGAAACACGGGTGCTTCTGGTGGTTTGAGCGCAAATTGAATCATCGCCTGTTTGCGTGGGCTGATATTCTTTGGTAATTCATCCAGAGCGAAAAAGCGCACTTCATCAGCTTCATCGTTTATTGTTGGTTTTCCACCGATGGCGTGACCAAGGAAACCAAAGCTGATCTGCTTAGCACTTGGTTCTGGATGTGTAAACACGCCCAAAAGTTGATCGACTTCTATGTCGATACCCGTTTCTTCCTTCGCTTCGCGGATGGCAGCTTCGTTGGGGAGTTCGCCGTGATCCATGCCTCCGCCTGGAATATCCCACAAATTCATGTCGCGGCGATGCCCGAGTAGTATTCGCTTTTGGTCATCAAAAATAACACTGAAAACACCGATGATAAATTGATCTGGTTGCATAAGTGAACCTTTCAGTCTCTGAGCGGACGCTGAGTAGCCCGGAGGGCGTATCGAAGCGGTAGTCGCCTGTACCCGTTAGGGTGAAGAGCGGTGTTCCTAAGAACCGTCCTTCGACTGCGGCGATGCTGGATTTCGATACGCCCTTCGACAAGCTCAGGACTACTCAACCGACAGCATCGCCTCCGCTCAGGAACTTAGTTTATTCCTAACTCTCTTTTTACATTCAAAATCTCATCCCGCAACTCTGCCGCCGCGCGTTTGGGACTTTCAGCCTTCGCAATCGAGCGCGAGACGTTGATGAGCATCCCTTTGCCATCTGCCCGCAGACCGGCCTTGAGCGCCGTTGCCAAATCCCCGCCCTGGGCACCCACACCCGGGGAGAGGAACCACAAATCGGGCGCAGCGGCGCGGACCTTTGCCAGCGCTTCGGGTTGGGTTGCGCCGACGACGAGACCGATGTTGTCGGCGGTGTTCCAGCTTTGGGCAAGTTCTGCCACGTGAACGTACAAGGGTAGAGGTGGACGGCCGTCCGCCCCTACGACGGGCAGATCTTGTAGATCGGATGCGCCGGGATTACTCGTCTTGCACAACAGAAATGCGCCTTTTTCGGGATAACCCAAAAAGGGATCGATCGAGTCTTTGCCGAGGTAGGGGTTGAGGGTAATGCAATCCGCGCCGAGGTGGTCGAAGGCGGATTTGGCGTAGGCGTCGGCGGTCGAGGCGATATCGCCGCGTTTGGCGTCGAGGATGATGGGGATCATCGAGCCTTGTTTTTGCGATTCGGCTTTGATAGCAGAAATTAGCTCGGAGAGGGCATCCCAGCCTTTGGCACCGAAAAACTCAAAGAAAGCGGCGTTGGGCTTAAAAGCTGCGGCGTACCGAGAAGTTTCTTGCACGATCCGCAGGCTAAATTCAAGAGCGGCTTCGGCAGATGCTTCGGGCAGCATCGAAACGTGCGGGTCCAGTCCTACGCAGAGGAGCGAGGAGCAATCATCCACGCGGCGTTCTAAAAAGCTAAAAAAAGTTTCCATGATTTCCTTTTTACCACAGAGCACACAGAGACCACGGAGAAAAGCTTTAAAAATCTCTGTGAACTCTGCCGTCTCGCACCGACGTGCTCGCGGCACGGACGGTGTGCTCTCTGTGGTGAATCTTTAGGCTTTGCCTAATACCATTGCCAACAGCGCCATTCTAACGTAGAGCCCATATTCCATCTGGCGAAAGTAGGCGGCGCGGGGGTCTTTGTCGAAGGCGGGGTCGATCTCGCCGACGCGGGGCAGGGGGTGCATGACGATCATTTCGTCTTTGGCGGCTTGCATCACTTCGGGGTTGATGACGAAGGAGCCAGCCACTTTTTCGTATTCGGCGGGGTCTTCGAAGCGCTCTTTTTGGACGCGCGTGACGTAGAGCACGTCGGTTTCGGGCAAGACGTCGTCGAGGCTGGTGTACTCGGCTTGCGGGATATTCTTGGCGGCGACTTCGTCCAGCACGTCTTTGGGCATACGCAGAATATCGGGGGAGACGTAGTTGAGCTTCACGTCGTAGAGCGTCAGCAGGCGCGCCAGCGAGTGGACGGTGCGCCCGTATTTCAGATCGCCGAGCATGGTGATGGTTTTGCCGTCGATCTCGCCGATGCCGAGTTCCGAGAAGATGGTGAAAAGGTCGAGCAGCGCCTGCGTGGGGTGTTCGCCGACGCCATCGCCCGCGTTCAGAACGGGTTTTTCGGCGGCTTCTGCGGCGATCGCAGCCGAACCGACATCGGGATGGCGCAGGACGATCACATCGGCGTAGCATTCGAGCGTACGGATGGTGTCGGCGAGGCTTTCGCCCTTGGATACCGACGAGTATTTCACGTTATTGATCGGGATGACGCTGCCGCCGAGTCTTTCCATCGCGGCAAAGAAGGATGACGAGGTACGCGTGGACGGCTCGTAAAACAAATTCGCCAAAATTTTGCCTTTGAGCAGGTCAAAAGTGCCAACGCGCTCGACCATCCCGTGCATTTCGTGCGCCACGCCGAAAATATAGTCGAGATCGGCGCGGTCGAATTGCTTCACAGACAGGATGTCTTTGCCGTACCACGGCGAGTGGACGTTATCGCCAAAGGGCAGGTGGGGGGATTGGGGGGAAGTGGGCATTTTTTCTCCTTGGTTTGAAAGTTGGAAGGTTTGAATGTTGAAGGTTTAAGGTTGGAAGGTTGGTTTTTAACCTTGAACCTTCAACCTGGAACTTGTAACCGAACCGCTCTTGCATTTGGCTTGTTTCCGTTATGCATGACATTTTCTTGGTGATTTAGTCTGTGCCGGTACCGCCGCTGCCGCAGCCCCAGCCAGTACATCCGCTATCTCCACCATCATTCCCATCACCCTGCGGCGCACTTTCGGGCATAATCTCAGAGATGGCTTTCGTGAAGGTGAAGAAATCGCTCTGGCAAAGCGCTTCGCCAGCGGCGTTCAGGGCGCTCACGTTCCATTGGTGCTCGCCGCTCTGGTTGTAGGCGGGGTGCATCGAGAAGCCGTCCATGTAACGGTTGAGCGTGGTCTCGTCGGTGGTAAAGGTCAGCTCCAAGCCATCAGGGAAGACGAAGGTTAGCAGGTAACTGTCCGCGTCGGGGTGTGCGCTCCACGAGAAGGTCACGCGTGCGTTGCCGGGCAGCTCGATCCCGTCGAGGGGTTCGAGGAGTTCGACGCAAGGAATGGGTGTGGCGGTAAAAGTCGCGGTCGGCTCTGGCGCTGCTTCTTCGTCAACTTCTTCTGCTTCGGATGCAGCTTCAGGCGTGAAGGTCGAAGCCGGCGAAGGGGATGCCGTTACGTTTTCCGTCGGATGAGTTGGCGCTCCGACAGGTTTCGGTTTCAGGAGCAGAAAACCCAGCCCCAACAAGATGGCAAGTATCAGTAAGGCTAGTTTTGATTTCATTTTCTTTCTCCTTTTCCAGGTTAAAAAGTTCGAATGTTGAATGTTTAAGGTTAGTCAGGCTGTGCGTCGCTAATTTTCTCCATTGAAAAGATGGTTTGCTAAAGGAATGATATTGATGAGTGGTTCTTCATAGGGGTGGATCGCTTTGATCGACTTGATGGCGTCGTTGACCAATTCCCGTTTGCAATTGACCTCCACCTTGTATTCAGTACCTTCATTTATTTCACCGATTTCTCCTTCAAAAGGAGTTGCGCCATCCAGTGGACGGTAATATCCCTGAATGGGATGTAAGGCAATGCAATGATCGTAATTGCCGATCACCCCTGCGCCGATTTTTGCTAGGGCATCACGGATAGGCATAATATATTCCAGCGGGGTGAAAATTTCGAGTTTGACGTCAGTAAAGTTTTGCATAAGTTTCCTTTTTATGGAGCACGGGTTTAGATGTGGAAATCTGTCGTAAGCGCAGCGACATCCGTGTTATTCGTTCCCTATTCTTTTTGCAAACGCCCCGATCTCGCTGAAAGCCCTCTTCGCTTCGGGCAAAATGCCGACCGATTGCCAGACATGCCACATGCCCTCATAAACCGAGAGCGTCACATCCACGCCGGCGGATTTGGCATTCTCGGCGACCATGCGGGCATCGTCGAGCAGGGCTTCATCCGACCCAACCTGAATGAGTATCGGCGGGAAGTTTGTTAAATCGGCAAAGGCGGGCGAGATGTGCGGGGTACGCGGGTCGGCAAAGGCGATGTACGCCTCTGCCCACAGGCGCAGATTGTCGGGGGACAGGATCACGCTTTTGTCTGCGTTCGTCTCGTGTGATGCACCGCTGAAGGTCAAATCCGTCCATGGGGAGAGCAGGATGAGCGCGGCAGGGAGCGGGCGTCCCTCGTCGCGCAGGGCAAGGGTGGTTGCCAACGTCAGCCCGCCGCCAGCGGAGTCTCCGGCGATGATGATATTCTTTGAATCGTACCCCTCGCGCAGGAGCCAATCGTAAATCGAGAGCGCATCTTCCAGCGCGGCGGGGAAGGGAGTTTCGGGCGCAAGGCGGTAGTCGGGCATCAGCACGCGTGCGCCCGTCGCTTCCGAGATGCTGCCGCAGAGCAGGCGATACATGCCGAGCGTGCCAGAAACATAGCCGCCGCCGTGCAGGTACAGGATCAGCTTTTCGTCCGAAGCGCTCTCCTGCGCGATCCATTCCACGTCGATCTCGTTGATGCGCGCTTTTGCCAGTGAAGTGCTCTTGGGCAGTTTCGCCATCATTTTCAGAGAGGCTTCCTGTGACTGACGCAATTCGTCAATGCTCATCGGCTTGTAGAATATTTTGCGGAGCAGGGTTTTGAAAATGAAACGTAACATCTTTTCCTTCTTTCTCTTAGACCCATCGTGCAATGCGCTGCTTGAACTTGTTATTTGTATCTTGCAACTACCTATTCCCAACAATCAAAACGCTCTGGGGTCTCTTTCCCTGTCTGCCAATCGCGGACGTTGTGACCGAAACCGGGCGGGGCCAGGATTTGACCATCCTTGAAGGCTTCCTTGCCGCGCAGAACGACACGCGTCACACGCCCTTTGACAGGGTAGCCTTCGAAGGGCGTCCAGCCGCATTTGGAGTGCAGTTCCGCACTACGGATCTTGCCCCGCACATTTTCATCGACCTCGACCCAGGTCTGCGCCTGATCGGGGAGATTGAAAATGCGTTTCGGGTTAGTATGCATTTTTTCGATAATATCATCGACCGTTAAGCGACCTTCGCTGGCAGCGGTAAGCAATAAAGGCAAGATCGTCTCCACACCGGGGAAGCCGGGCGGGGGTGTATCGCTGTCTTTCTCTGTAATCGTGTGCGGAGCGTGGTCTGTTGCGAAGCAGTCGATGACATCAAGGTTTTGCCAGAGCGCATCCACATCGGTTTGGGTGGCGAGGCGTGGGCGAACTTCCTGCCTGCCGAAAGGCAGACCTGATAGGTTTTCAAAACCCGTCAGGTCTTTGTTGATGAATAAATGATGCGGGCAGACTTCGCAAGTGACCTTGATGCCTTTTTCCTTCGCTGCCTTGATGAGCAAGACTTCTTCTTTCAAGGAGATGTGCGCAATATGGACAGGGCGGTCGTAGATCGCGGCAAATAAGATGCCCGCTGCCATTGTGCGAGATTCGGAGTGTAGCACGATGGGCATCTCTTTGGGAAAACGCTCAAAGTGCGGCATCCACAACGACATATCGTCGAGGCGTAATTCGCCAAAGGTGGAGTCGAGATACATCTTTAGACCGGCAGCGCGCTGGGCAAGATGTGCGGCGGTGGAGGCATTATCGGGTCCTGCGCCGAGAAATTGGGCGTAGTCACAGCGCGCTTTTCTTTTGGCGGAATCAAGCGCAAGGTCGAGGGTGTCTTCGTCAAAGATCGGGGGCTTGGTATTCGGCATGGCGAGCAACATTGTCACACCACCGGCCAGTGCGGACTGAGTCACCGTATCCCAATCTTCTTTATGGGTCTGGCCGGGTTCGCGTACATGGACATGGGGGTCAATTAATCCGGGAAGTTTTAGCATTGCTGTCCTTAGGGATAAAAAAAGAGAGCCACGAATGGCTCTCTAAAGGATGAATAGAAAAGGGCGCCTGCCCCGTTGGGGGCGGAAACTTGTTCAATGTGTTGAAGAGTTTTCTGGCGCATATTGTGCGTGATTGTATGCAGGCTGGCCGATTTGTCAAGTCTTTTATGGCGCGCCGAAGACGATCACGTAAAAACCGAAATTATCAAAGAAGGCGTAGCCGATACCCACTTCAGTAAATGTTGTGCTAATCAGATTGAGATTATGGTTTGGGTCGGTCTGATCCAAACGCCACCAATCTTTTACTTCTTCAGGCGTTAAGGGCGGATAGCTGCCATAAACATTCTCCGCAACGGGGCCTGTATAGCCAGCCGCTGCGGTGCGCGTCTGAACCGTTGATCCATCAGAACCTGTGTGGACAAAAAGGCGATTGCAGGCCATATCCGCTGCATGAGCTTGCGCCGCTGTGGTTAACTGAGTATTGAGCGTGTAGGCTGCTAGACCGGATTCCGCACGATAGGCGTTGATCTGGTTTAATAGCTCGTCGACTCGATTCGAATCAACTGTATAGGCGCAAGTTGCTGGATTTGTATCCGTGCCCGCGCCCGTGTCTGTACTTGCTTCCGTTGTGGATGTAGGCGTTGGCTCCCCGTTATCCACCGCGTTAATCACCACCCATAGGCGTGAATCCCCTTCGAGTTCCATTGGCAACCCTTCCGGGTTACGGATTACGAAATTTCCGCGATGGGTGCCTGCGATGCTCGGCGCAACCAAGTCAATGGAAATATCCGCTGTTTCGCCCGGATTGGTCAAGGGGAGTGCCGCAGATTCTGGCGCTCCCAAAGAGAGCTCCGAATAATGCGTGATGGTATAGCCATACCACCAGATGCAGGTACCTGTGTTTTGAACACGCCAGGTCTTCGTGAAAGTCTCGTTGATATTCACATTGCTGTTGTCAGGGATGGTCACATCGCTGATAAAGCGACCGGCGTTTGTGCAGTTGTCAGCATTCTCCGGCGGGAGTGGCGTAGCTGTCGCCGTTGGCGCTTCTGCTGGCGTGGGTGTGAGCGATGGTTCAAGGGTGGGCGTGGATGTCGGCACGAGTGTCTCTGTCGGGGGGACAGGGGTCTCGGTTGCAGGGGCTGTTGTTGGTGTTGCCTGCGTGCCGCAGGCAGACAGTAGTACTGCGCTGAGGAGCAGATATAGAATGATCTTTTTGAACATTTTAACTCCTAAACTTTATTGTATCGTACCCAAAAAATGTTCTTCGATAAAAATAGTACAGTATGCCAGATGATTACGCAAGAGGGGCAAGTGGGGCACCGAAAACGTGAGAATAAAAAAAAGTCCCCTGAATTTCATCAACGTGTTGAATGCTGTTGCATCTAAATACAATCAAAATGACAATCGTCACTGACCTCTCGGAAGCTGCCTTGCTATAATCCCTTCGGCCTTATTAGAAAAAAATCACCAAAAGGAGAGACAAAATGGCTTACGAAAAAATTACCGTCCCCGCTGAAGGGGAAAAGATCACAATGAAAGATGGCGTCTTGCAGGTTCCCGACAATGTTGTGTTGCCCTTCATCGAAGGTGACGGCACCGGTCGTGATATCTGGAAAGCTTCTGTGCGCGTTTTTGATGCAGCTGTAGAAAAAGCTTACGGCGGCAAACGCAAAATCCACTGGATGGAAGTCTACGCAGGCGAGAAAGCCTACGACCTTTTCAACGAATGGCTGCCCGCAGAGACCATTACCGCTTTTGAAGAATATGTTGTTGGTATCAAAGGTCCGTTGACCACCCCCATCGGCGGTGGTATCCGTTCTTTGAATGTTGCGCTCCGCAAACTGCTTGATCTGTATGTCTGCCAACGCCCCGTACAATATATTGAAGGTGTCCCCTCCCCCGTGAAGCACCCCGAATATGTCGATATGGTCATCTTCCGCGAAAACACCGAAGACATCTATACCGGCGCAGAATTTGAAGAAGGCACCGAAGAAAATAAAGAATTTATCCAAATCTTGAAAGATAAATTCCCGGACGAATATGCAAAAATCCGCTTCCCCGACACCGCCGGAATCAGTATTAAACCCGTTTCGCAAGAAGGCTCCGCTCGCCTCGTGCGCGCTGCCATCCAATGGGCGTTAGACAACAACCGTAAAGACGTTAGCCTTGTTCACAAAGGCAACATCATGAAATACACCGAAGGTGCTTTCCGTGGTTGGGGCTACGAAATTGCTAAAGGTGAGTTCCGCAACGATATTGTCACCGAGCGCGAAACCTGGATTTTGGGCAATAAAGAAGCCAATCCTGACCTGACCGTTGAAGAAAATGCCAAGATGATCGACCCCGGCTTCGACATGATGGCCCCTGACAAACAAGCTGAGATCGTCGAAGAAGTCAAAGAAGCCCTCGCTCTCTGGGATACCCACGGCGACGGCAAATGGAAGACTAAGCTCAACATCCGCGATACCATCGCTGACATCGTCTTCCAGCAGACCATCACCCGCGCAAAATCCTTCGACGTGCTCGCCACCATGAACCTGAACGGCGACTACCTTTCTGACGCACTCGCTGCCCAGATCGGCGGCATGGGCATCGCCCCCGGCGCCAACATCAACTACACTACCGGTCGCGCCATCTTCGAAGCTACCCACGGCACCGCGCCCAAATATGCCGACCTCGACAAAGTCAACCCCGGCTCGGTCATCCTCTCCGGTGAGATGATGTTCCGTTACATGGGCTGGCACGAAGTTGCAGACCTGATCCTCAAAGGCATGAGTGGCGCAGTCGCAGCCAAAACCGTCACCTACGACTTCGAACGTCTCATGGAAGGCGCAACCCTGCTCAAATGCTCCGAATTTGGCGACGCCATGATCGCCCACATGGATGACTAAGAGACTTTAGTTTTTAGATATTAGAAAAAAGCTCCTTCTCATTGAGAAGGAGCTTTTTTAGTTTCTTCTCCCCAATGGAGATGGCGCGTCGCACCCGGCTTTGAACTTGCTTCCGTTTTTCAACAGGATGCCCGGCCCGTGCTACAATGGCGCAAAAATAACTCGAAGGAGATACTCCGATGAAAAAAATAATTCTCTTACTCACACTTCTTGCCCTGCTCCTGACGGGATGCGGCGACAAAAACGAAGAATTGCTCCCCGCCAGCTACGATATCACAGGTGAATGGACGTTCAGAATGTCTGAGCTAGACCAGCAAAACACCACCTATGATAGCGGCACGATTACCTTCACAGGCACAGTTGATGAAGGCACTTTTGTCCGTATTAGTGTCGATGGCAGCGAAACCTCTGGCACCTACGTCGTCAGCAATATCGCCTTCAGCCTTGAAGGCGATGACGGCCTCATCGCACAAGGCAGCTTCCCCGAACCCGGCGCCCTCTTTGGTACCTGGGAGTGGGATACCGAAGAAACCGGCGGCTTGTGGACGGCGGAACAACAGTAGGCTTATAAAGAAAGCTGCCAGTCATTTTCGATGTGACTGGCAGCTTTTGCTTTATAGCGAGATTTGCATTGCATGAAAGGAATTAAACCAAAAACAACGCTGCCACGCCTGCCATTGCGATCAATGTGCCGACGATGGCGCCAAAGCTGAAGCGTTCTTTGAAGATGAAATAACCGATCGGTATCAGAAAGATCGGGGGGAGAGCGGTCAGCGTGCTGGCGACGCCCACCTCTACACGTTGCAGGGCAAAGAGCGAGAGCGAAACGCCCAAAAAGGGACCGGCAAAAGCGCCGCCCATTGTGGCGAGCATCCCCTTGCGATCATTGAAGAAGGTTGAGAGAGTCGCTTTCGCCTGCCCTTGTACCAAGGTGATTAACCAGAGCAATATCACTGCTGCAACCATGCGGATCAGGTTGGCGGAGATAGGCGAAAACTCGCCACCGACCCCGTTTTTTGCCAGGACAAAGCCAGTAGCCTGCCCAATGGCACCTGCCAAACCGAATAGAATCCCACGCCCGTATTCGTGGTTGTTTTCGGTATGTCCGTTTTTCTCAAGGATGACCCAGGCAATCCCGCCGACGGTTAATAGGATGCCGAGAATTTGTCCGCTTGTGAGTTTTTCACCCAGAAATATCCAGGCTTGAATAGCCGCCAAAATTGGCGCGAGACTCATCATCAGCATCGAAAGGCGCGGGCCGATCAGCACAAAGGCTTGGAAGAGAAAAATATCGCCCAAAACTAAACCGACCACGCCTGAAAGTCCAAGCCAGAAAAAACGCTCTGGTGCGGCATCGAAGGGAAAAAGGCTGCCCAGTGTGATCCAATGTACAGCGGAGAGTAAGAGAGCGGCTATCACAAGGCGGGTGCGATTGACAATCAATGATCCTAGCCTACGCCCGGCAAAGGTGAACATGGTGGAGCCAAAAGCAAAACTTAGTGATGTTGCCAGTGCGGCGAGTTCGCCCAGATAATTTTCCAAGAGTTTTCTCCTTTGGGAATGCGCCGATTATACCGCCGAGTTTCGTTTTATAATCAGGTCATGGCTATGACAAAAAAGGAACACTTCAATATCTGGGTTAATGCCGCAAAAAATGCTTTTTCGCTGAACTCAGTGCTTTCGGCTGCGGGCACGGCTTATTTTGCGGTTTTTTCTTTTTTCCCGTTAATTTTGTTGATTGTGGCGGTGGCTAGCTATTGGTTTGATCCGCTTTGGGTGGAAAATGAGTTAATTAACCAGCTTGAATTTGTTGTTCCGAATATTTCGAAGATACTGGGCGAAAATATTGACTACGTGATACGCTCGCGTTCCACGGCGACGGCTATTGCGTTGGTACTGCTTGCTTGGGCGAGTTCGGGCTTGTTCAGTGTTATCACGCGAATTTTGGATACAATCTGGAGTGGCAGGCAGAATATGCGCTCTCGACTACGGTACCGCAGTTTGGCTTTTCTTCTCGTCGGGATATTGAGCTTGGTCGTCCTGATTTTGCTTTTCCTTGAATCTTGGGTTGTGCCCTTGTTTAAGAATTACCTGCCTGAATATCCGAACTTTTGGTACGGCGGCGGAGGCGTTCTTGTTTCCGCTTTGGTGAACGCTTTGTTATTTGGCATGATCTATCGCTTTTTGCCGCATTCCAGCCCGGATTGGCGCAGTGTTTGGATCGGGGCTGGCGCGGCGGGGAGTATATGGGCGCTTGCCAAACGTTTTTTTGTGGGCTATGTTGTTCAGCTTCTTTCGACATCCAATTTGGTTTATGGCTCAGTCTCCACACTTATGGCATTTATGCTCTGGGTTTATTTAAGTGGGTTGATCTTTTTCTTTGGGGCGTATTTGGGAAGGGGCTACAGTCTGGATGGTCAGGAAGAGCGCCGTAAAAAGAAGAGACGCTGGAGAGATTGAGGCTGTGATTGGCGTTAAAAAAGATGAAGTGGTACAACAATAGGCACTATATTGTTTTGAGTGCTATTTTTATTTCAGGAGCATGTCTTGCGTGAGTTTCTTTTTCTAACCATTGCCAATCATTTGCCGCGAATAAAATTCCTTGACTATGGTCGTTTTCTTCTTTACAAACTAGCCGGTATAAAAATATCAGGCCAAGCCTTGATTTTTGGGCCGCTGATTATCCGACCGATTGGTAAGGCGAAAAATATCTATATTGGGGATCACAGCTTCCTGAATACCTATATCCGCTTTGGCTGCCCGGATGCCCCAATCCGGATTGGGCGCCACTGTCAGATCGGGCCGAGCGTGATGTTTGAGACGGTGAACCACGACCTGAACAGTGTGCCCGGCGAAATCCGTTCTACGCAGACGCTACCGATTATTATTGAAGATAATGTCTGGATCGGCGCGGGTGTGATCATTTTAGCGGGGGTGACGGTCGGGGAAGGGGCAGTCGTTGCCGCTGGTGCGGTAGTGACTAAAGATGTTGCCTCACGAACAATGGTTGGCGGTGTGCCTGCCAAGCTGATCAAAAAATTAGATGCTTAAGTGCCTCCCTTTGGAGAATATTTGAATGAGAAAACCGAATTTTGTTGTTGCGGGGGCCCCACGTTGTGGAACGACAGCGTTATATGCCTATCTTTCTAAACATCCGCAAATTTTTATGTCATATGTGAAGGAATTGAATTACTTCGCAGATGATTTCCCCACAATGCAGAAGATCACCTATCGAAGCGATGCCGATTACTTGCAACTTTTCTCCGATGCGACCGATTCTCATATTGGCATTGGCGAAGCCTCGCCTTTTTATCTTTTTTCAGATATTGCTTTTGAGAAAATGCATGCCACATTACCCGATGCAAAGGTGATTGTTAGCTTGCGCAATCCTGTTGATTTTATCCATTCCTTTCACCGGCTGAATTTGACGCTTTTACGCGAAGATGAAGCTGATATAAAGAAAGCTTGGGCGTTGCAAGAAGAGCGTAAAGAAGGCAAATCCCTGCCCGCTAATTTGCGTGAGCCTGCCCTTCTGATGTACGGGGAGTTGGGAAAGTTCAGTCAGTATATCGAGAGATTGTTTGCGATCTATCCGCGCGAGCAGATCAAGGTTGTTTTATTGGATGATTTGCGGACGGATACAAAGGCCTTCTATGAAGAAGTGCTTGCCTTTTTGGAAATTCCCTCCGATGGCAGGGAAGAGTTTCCACAAGTCAATTCTAATTTTGAGAATAAGTCCAAATTCTTGGCAAAGATATTCCATCCCACGCCAAAGGTCTATGATTTTTTTATGAAGACCATTTCGCTTTTTGGCGCTGGTTTTATGGAAAAGGTTTCAATCTTCTACAATAAAATTGAACGTCTGAACACGACGCCCACGAAGCGTTCTGAAATGGATGCAGAATTTCGGGCGTATTTGACCGAGTATTTCCGCGAAGATGTGGAGAAGTTGGGGAAGTTGATAGACAGAGATTTGAGCGCTTGGCTCTAACGATAAAAACGCCGCAATCGCGGCGTTTTTTCTACTCGTGAAACTCTTCCACCTGATAGATCAAAACATCCAGCTTTTTGCGCTGCCACAAATTGGATGGTGCGCCCATCTTCGCGCATAACTCGCTCAAGAAGACTTTCGGGTCGGGTAACTGTTCCCAAACCTGGGGTAGGAAGGTGGCGCGCCGATGTCCGTCTTTGAGCACAATGCCGTCCACGCCGGGGCGCAGCTTCTTGAGTAGGTCGAGGGCATCGTCATAGTCGAGCGGGACGGGTTGGGTTAGGCGTGAGATTTCAATCTCGATCTCAGCCAACTCTTCGGGACGTACGGGCGAGAAACGATAGTCGTTCCGGGCGGCTGCGAGGGCATGTTCGCGGACATCCTGAATTAGCGGCTGGTAAGGCTCCAATGCGCCGATGCAGCCACGCAATCTTCCGTTGATCGTCAGCGTGACGAAAGTGGCGCCATCCGCTTGAAGCAGGGGCGTCTTCGCATGTAGGGGCGGTAATTTTTTACCGCGCAGACCGAGTTCCAGACTTTCGCGGGCGACTTTCAGCAGAATTTCTTTTTCTTCGGAGGAGAGTTGGTTTTTCATATTCCTTCAAGGTTGCATTGCACTTTTAACCTATCTTGCCATATTTCTGATTGAAATAGAGCAACGGATCGCCATCTTCCTGTGCTTTAGCCTCGATGATTTCCCCGATGAAGAGGGTATTTGTTCCTGTCGGGATGGTGTTGGTGACGCGGCATTCAAAGAAGCTCAAGCCGCCCTTGATGAAGGGGATTTCGCTGAGTAAATATTCCACTTCACAGCCAGCGAAGCGGTCTTCGGTATCGGGGATGCGTCCAGCAAAAGCATTGGAGACTTCCTCCTGGTCGGCGGCGAGGATGGTCACGCCGAATTTACCGGCAGCGGTTACAAGGGCGTTGGTTCGGCTGGTATTGTAGAGCGAAACAGAGAGCAGCGGCGGGTCAAGCGAGAGGGATGTGAATGAGCTAACGGTCATACCATGGCGGGCGCCTTCATATTCAACGCTAACAATGGTGATACCGGTTGCCCAATTGCGCATTGCTTTGCGGAGTTCTTCGGGGGTGATGGTCATATTTTCTCCAGATAGATAAATTTGGGTCTGCTTCACCGTTTACGGCGAAGGACAAGCTCATCATACTTGTGGCGTGGTGCTGCGTCAAGCAAGTTTGGTAGATCACGGTTTTATCGCTGAAAGGTGCTTCTTCTGGAGATGGAAACTTCTTTGCTGCGCATAATCGTAAAGTTTTGACATTGCTTTCTTATTCGCACTTTTTTTGTCCAAAATCTTTCCTTGCTGATTTTATATAAACTAAGGTACTATTTAAGGTATAAATTTACCAGCCCCACCTATCTTACAAAGACAGGTTATGGAGAGATTTTTTTGGATAAGCAAAATGCCTCACGAACGGAATCAAGACAAAAGGAGCGTGAATCGTTGCGCATCCTACCTGCGGTTTTTGGCGTATCCATTTTGCTGGCAACCCTTTTCACTGCATGGACGCCCGGGGGCATCTTCTCTGGCAATCTATCGCGTAAATTGACCTTATTGCTCACCACTCAACCCGAAGCAAACGTCGTCGCTATCAGCACCTCTTACCCGCAACTACATATTGGGATTGTGGCTGGGCATTGGGGCTATGATTCGGGCGCTGTCTGTCTTGATGGAAACGGCGAAGTGACCCTAACCGAAGCCGAACTCAACCTGAAAATTGCTTCCCTTGTTCAGCAGCAACTGACCCAGAGCGGATACAAAGTAGACCTGCTCCAGGAGTTTGATCCGCGTCTGGATGGTTATACCGCCGTTGCGCTGGTTTCGATTCACAACGATTCGTGTGCTTTCATTGATGACAATGCAACCGGCTTCAAACTCTCAGCGGCGATGGATACGCAGGATGTAAACCGCGCCTCGCGCCTGACGAGCTGCCTGCGGGATCGCTATGGGCGCGCGACAGGCCTGGATTTCCACCCGGGCAGTATTACTTCCGATATGCGTGAGTACCATGCTTTTACCGAAATCCACGATACAACGATCGCTGCGATCATCGAGACCGGCTTTATGAATCTGGATCGTGAAATTTTAACCCAGCACCCCGATCAGATCGCAGATGGGATCGTGCAGGGGATTGAATGTTTTATTAATAACGAGGGCGTTGACGCAACCCCCTCCCCAACGTTTACTCCATGACAAAAAAACTGCACGCGGCGAAAGAAGCAATCCGGCGATCTCAACTTGCCTTGCGCAAGGGAGAGAAGGATGCTGCACGCCGCTGGGCAGAGAAAGCTGCCAAGCTTGCGCCAGAACTGGAAGAACCTTGGTTATTTCTTGCGGCTGTTTCGCGCCCGCAAGTCAGCATTCATTATTTGGAGCGGGCGCTTAATATCAACCCGACCAGCGAGCGTGCTCGCAAGGGGATGCTCTGGGCGCGCAAGCAATTGGCCGCGAAACAGGCCGTAAAAAAGCCGCCCCTTCCTGTTGAAAAGCCCTCTGAGCAAGTAACGCCATCGCAAGAAGCACCGCACTCCGAGCCTGCGGGCGGGATTTTAAACATCCACGCCGTACAGCAGGTTGAAGAGACAAAACCTGCCCGCGCGCAAAAGCTTGAAGACACAAAACCTGCCTCCGTACAAAAACTTGAAGAAACGAAACCCGCCCCTGCGCAAAGACTTGAAACGACAAAACCAGTTTCCGCGCAAAAAACTTCGAAAACAACTACGCGTGGCGTTTGGCGGCAGTCGCTGCCTGCTTTGTTGCTGACAGTGCTGCTCGTTTCACTTGTTTGGGCGCTCTTCCCGCGCATCTCCTCTTTTGCGGCGGGATTTAAGGCTGAACCAACAGCAACGTTGAGTCAGGAACATTGGGGTGCAGCAGAGATTGACAAACCAACCTATACACCGACAGCGACCCCGACCTTCACGCCTACGCCCACCCCAACCATCACACCTTCGCCGACCGCTACGCTGACGCCGACTTTGACGCCCAAACCGACGAAGACGCCTTATCCCACCGCCAAGCCGGAGGAACCTCCTGCACCGGCTTCCAACCCCGTCTCATCGGGCGCGAAATATGTGCTGGTTGATATTTCTGAACAGCATATGTATGTCTATGAGGGGAATACACTGATCTATAGCTTCGTCGCTTCGACGGGCATGAATAACGCCACTGCGACAGGTCATTTCAGCGTGCTGAATAAGATACCCAGTGCCTACGGCGCGACATGGGATATCTGGATGCCCTACTGGCTTGGTATCTACTGGGCCGGTTCGCTGCAAAACGGCATTCACGCCTTGCCGATTATGTCGAATGGCAGCATCTTGTGGGATGGCTATCTGGGCACACCGATTTCATACGGCTGTGTTGTGCTTGGTACTTATGAAGCGAAATTACTCTACGATTGGGTCGATGTCGGTACGCCGGTGGATATCCAATGGTAGAACAGCAGCCAGCACGTCTCGCTTTGCGCGAGGCAGTCAACGCGCTTAAAAAGAGCGATCAGAAGAAAGCCTATCTTTGGGCAAAACGCGCTGCCCAAGCGGATCCCACGCTTGAAGATGCCTGGTTGATCCTTGCACGTGTCTCGAAGCCGGAGATGAGCGTTAAATTCCTTGAGCAGGCGTTAAAAGTCAATCCGCAGAGCGAAAGAGCACGCAAGGGGATGGCTTGGGCGCAGAAGCGTTTGCGCGCACAACGCACCCCTCAGCAGGAACAGGCCACGCAACCGCCGCTTGTCGCGAAGCCGGTGGCACCGAGCAAGCCTCCAACCAGGAAAAAGACGAAGTCACCTCTCCTGTGGGTGGGCGGGTTCGCACTCCTGTGTATTGTCGTCGCAGTTATTTGGGCGGCAGGGGCATCCCCCGCACTGGCGCTTTTTGGCAGCGCATCCACCGCGACACCTGAGGCTACCCAGCAGCATTGGGCGCAGTCAACTCTCGCCAAACCGACCTACACGCCATCCCCAACGCCGACCTTTACGCCAACGCCGACGCTCACGCCCACACCGACATTTACAAATACGCCAACGCCCACAAATACATCCACGCCGACGTTGACCTTCACGCCGACGAATACGCCCAAACCGACAAAGACACCGCTGCCAACCAACACGCCAAAACCGACGCAACCGGCCCCAACGCAAGTTCCGCCGGTGCAAGTGGATAGTGGCGTGCATTGGATTGAAGTCAACCTGACACAGCAGCGTCTTTACGCCTATTCAGGTGATACCTTAATCAATTCATTCCTTGTTTCAACGGGTACCTGGCAAACGCCTACTGTGACCGGCAACTATCGTATTTATCTTAAATATGTTTCCACCACCATGTCCGGCCCCGGTTATTATCTGACCAATGTTCCATACACGATGTATTTTTATGGCAGCTATGGCATTCACGGCACCTATTGGCATAATAACTTCGGCACGCCGATGAGTCATGGTTGTGTGAATATGTATACGCCGGATGCCGCCTGGCTTTTCGACTTTGCTCCTTTGGGCACAACGGTGTACGTGCATTACTAGCCATGCCAGCTTTACCGGATTCACTCTCTCGACGCGATTTTCTCAAGCTGACGGGAGCAGGCCTCTTTAGCTTGTTCTTCCCAAACCTGACGAAAACGCACGCCGCCTCGGGCTTGATACCAGATCAGGAGGGACGGGTTGCCGTTGAGAATATTAAGGCCTACGCCGCTCCCTCTTTTGATGCCGAAGTTGTTGATAAATATTGGCTGGACATCTTGCTGCCCATCATTGGTGTGGAAGTTAGTAAAGATGTAGATGCCTACAACCGCATCTGGTATCAGATTGGTGATGGCGCCTATGTCTACTCTGGTAATATCCAGCCTGTTTTGCGACGTCTGAATAAGCCCGTTTACGATCATCCTGAATTGGGCAGTCTCGCCGAGGTCAGCGTCCCCTTTACGGATGCGCGCCGCGAACCTGACGACGATGCCAAAATGGCCTATCGTCTCTACTACGAAACGACCCATTGGGTGGTCGAGACCGTTGTCAACGAAGAGACCAATAAAGTCTGGTATTTGTTGCGTGATGATAAATGGAACCATGAGAGTTATTACGTCCTTGCCTCGCATTTGCGGTTGATCCCAGCCGATGAGATTGCGCCTATTTCCCCTGATCTGCCCAGCTATCTCAAACATATTGATGTGCGTCTAAAAGAGCAGCTTTTCATCGCTTATGAGGATAACCGTCCTGTGTATGCGGCGCGTGCATCCACGGGCGCGCGTAAGATCGGCGGAAAATACTATACGCCAAGTGGCTCCTATACGACTTTCTACAAACGCCCCAGCCGACACATGGCAACCGATAATCTCGCCAGCAGCGGCTACGATTTGCCCGGTGTTCCCTGGGTTTCCTATATCACCAAGGGGGGCATCTCCTTTCATGGGACCTATTGGCATAATGACTTTGGCACGCCACATAGTCATGGTTGTATCAATCTCTCGCCGCAAAGCGCCAAATGGCTCTACCGCTGGACCACTCCCATTGTGCCGCCGGAGAAAGAATTTATCCACACTTATACAGGTACACGAGTGGAGATTTTTTGAGTAGAATAGATGCGGTGGCAGTCATGCAAGCGGACTGTCACTTCTTATGAATTGCACTTGCGCAAGATCGGTTATAAAACAGGAAAAGAAGTTCATGGACGAAGCTGCCCTTAATCAAATAAGCATCACCACCATCATCCTTGTCACCATCTCGGTACACCACATCTATTTTGGGAAGGATATTCCCAAATGGTCGTGGTATCTTTCGATCATCTTCTCGATCATTTCGGGCATGTATGTCGGCTTTGTGATCGCTCGCTTTCCAGGCAATTTCATTCTCGGCAGCCTCTTCGCTTTCACCGTTTTCATTACCAATTTCGTTGTTCGCAAAATTAGAAATAGACAAGAAACATTTTCCCTAAAAGAATGAAAAATTTACCATCCACCTTTACTCGTAGAGATTTTCTCAAATTCAGCGCCGCAGGTTTGCTCGGCTTACTGATGGCAGATCTCGGCCTCGACAAAGTCGAAGCCGGGGCACCCCGCCTCCGACGTCAGGGACGCACCACCTGGAGCAGCCTGACCATTTACGAAAGCCCCTCGTTCGACTCTGAAGTTCTCAATTTATACGGGCGTGATGTTGTCTTGCCCATCACCGAAGAACTTCGTGTCGAAGACGAATATCGCTTTCCCTGGAACTCCACCTGGTACCGCATTGGAGATGAAGGTTTTGCTCACTCTGCCTACCTTCAGCCGGTCTACACATCCTACAATATGCCCGTTTTCGACATTCCCGAAAGCGGTGCGCTCGCCGAATTAACAGTGCCTTGGATTTCCGTACGTGAAGGCTGGGGATTTGCCTTCAAGCCCAAATTACGCTACTACTACGGTACCACTCACTGGGTCGATCAGATCATTCAGGATGAATACGACGGCTCATACTGGTACCGCATTTGGGATCGACAGGTCAAGAAGTATTTCTACCTTCCCAGCTATTGTCTCCGCATCATCCCTGAAGAGGAGCTTGCTCCCATTTCTCCGAACGTGGCGCCTGAAGACAAACATATTTTCGTTGACCTCACCACCCAAACAATGGTCGCCTACGAAGGCGATACACCGGTCATCACCTCGCTGGTAGCCACCGGCTGGGGCGGGACGAAAACTCCAACGGGCACCTTCAGTACCTTTCACAAGGCGCCCTCCGTCCACATGACGGACGGTGCGGGTGATGAAGCCAACTACGACCTCCCGGGCGTTCCGTGGGTCTCCTTTTTTACCGGGAATGGTGATGCCTTCCACGGCGCCTACTGGCATAACGATTTTGGCGATCCGCGCAGCCACGGCTGTATCAACACCCCCGATAATATTGCCAAATACATCTATCTATGGACAACGCCCACTGTTCCCTTTGGCGAAGATTATCTTCACTTACCCGGCGAAGGGACACGCGTAGAGATCGTAGGCGAAGGGCGTATCTAACGGCCTTCGCTGTTGCTGCTAAAGCAACACCTGACCTTGCGCATTTTGCAAGTCACGTTGTCAACGTGACAGAGATTAGCTTTCCAAAACATCACCATGCTAAAACGCCTGCTTGAAACGTTATCCACCAAAAAAGGATTATTCCTGCTTTCCATCCTTTTGGGCGTGAATCTGGCATTTTATTTTTCAGCCTATCTTGAAAACAGCCCTGTTTTCATCCCGCTCGGCAGCACGCGGATGCTTGCCTACACCCTCTTCGTCTCAGGTGTAGGGACCTTACTCTATTTTGTTGCGCTGCTTTGGGCAGAGAAACGTTTTTCAGCATTCTCTGCCGTCAAGCACGTTGGCTTAAGTTTCTTCCTCGGCGCAATTCTCTTCTTCACCAATACCAGCCTATGGCTCGAACCGGAATTTTATGTCCGTTCAACTTTGCCGATCAGCTACGAGCTTTTCGTCCCGTGGTACGCCTCGGTTGGGGTGGCGTATTTCACGGGCGTAGTTTTTTACGCTACGCTGGTTTATTTCCTTTTTGCCTTGCTCCTCTCGCAAAAAGAGCAAATATTAGATACGCTTGAAAGAAACTTAGGGACATCTCTTTCTCAAAACGCTCCAAGCGAATTTTCAATCCCCGACGTTTGGCAAAAATCAGATTGGTTTCTGATTGCAGGTTTTGTGATGCTTGCCTTTATCTTGCGCGTCATCAATCTCGAAGCCTTACCCCCTCATCTTGAAGAATATCAACATCTGATTGCTGCCAAGCAATTGCTGGCTGGCGTTCCTGTGGATGAAGTTTATCAACGCGGGTTATATCTGGTAACCATGCCTGTCAAGCTTTTCTTCTCGCTTTTCGGTATGCAGATTTGGGCGGCGCGCCTGCCCGGTGTGATCGTGAATAGCCTCGCGTTGATTCCGCTTTATTGGTTAATGCGGCGTTATAACAAAAAGGTTGCCATCATCAGCGCTTTGCTCTATAGCACCAGCCCGTGGGTGATTGCTTTATCTCGTACGGTGCGTGAATATGCCTATCATCCGCTGCTTTATTATCTCGTGCTGGCAAGCGCGCTTTATCTGCTTGAAAATATTCCCAGAGGGTTTTTGCTGGCCGAATGGCGTTCGATCTTCGTGAAAAAGAATGTCTGGGCATTGACGATCCTTGCTTTTTTTGTGGTCTTTGTTGTCTTGATTGATCCTTTTTCGAGCTTTAAGATTATCGCTTTGTTGTATTTGATCTTTGGGCTTTTCTTTGTTGCGCGGCTGGATTTTCAAGATAAAAACAACAGGTTGATTTTGGCGATTGTTACGGGAGCAGGTATCGTTGTTGTTGGTGTTTTTTCTGCTCTCGTGTTGACCAATCCAACCATTTCGGAGATGGTTGGCAATCCCTTTCGGGCGTTGCGGGTTGCCGATCCGCTTAGGAATTTCAGGAATGGCAATGCCGAGCTGCTCTTCGGGCAATTCTTTTTTCGGCCGCCGACCCAGTGGTATTACGGGCGTCTCCTGCTATTTCCCTTGCTAAGCCTTTTCTTTTCCATCTGGTGGGCGAGGCGTACGCGTAAGCAAAATCCCATCCCCTGTTTTTTAGTTGTTTTATTTGGTGTCTCGCTGGCAGCATTTCTCCTGCTGTACACTTATATTTATGCGCCGCGCTTTTTCTTGCATATTCAACTTTGGTATATGCCTCTGTTGGCGATCGGCGTATTTGGTTGGTATTTGGCCTTGAAAATTGTCATCAAAGATAAGAGAATAAGATATGCGTTCTTTGCTTTGATTTTGGTGGTAACGATCAATGCCCAGCAGCTCGCTGTCCATTTCAAGAATGATGCGCTGCCGGTGACTTATGCCATCCACATAGGTTTTGATGAGCTTGATAGCTACATGCGCCAGAATGTAAAACCTGATGATATTTTGCTCGCAAAATTCTATGGCAGGTATGTGAGCTTTTACGATCAACCTGAGTTTGCAAAGATCTATGAAACTTCCTATGATCCTGCTCTGATCAAAGAAAATAAGAGCGGCTGGATCGTGGTTGATGAGGTGCGCTATTGGTCTTATCGTAAAGACCTTTTGTTGGAAAACTTCTCCGTCGATCATGTGGCAATCGAATACGTTGGAGAATTTCACGACCCTACCAGCGGACTAAGCAATTTTGTCTGGCATTGGGATAAAATGCCATAAAGTAATTCAATTTTTTATATGGAGATTCTAATCATGTATTCTGCATTTACGCACAACACCTATCTGCTCAAACGACAAGCTCTTGCCATGACCGGTAAATTCCGCTTCTACGATCCAAGTGGACAGTTGGTCATGTTCAGTGAACAGAAAATGTTCAAACTGCGCGAAGATATTCGTGTTTACTCTGACGAAACCAAATCGCAGGAAGTCCTTAGTATCAAAGCCCGCCAGATTGTCGACTTTTCGGCTGCCTATGATGTTGTTGACGCAACCACCAATGAACATATTGGTACGCTGCGCCGCAAAGGCTTGCGTTCCATGTTTCGTGATGAGTGGGAAGTCCTTAACCCACAAGGTCAAATTATTGGGCTTCTTTTTGAAGACAGCGTGGCGCTAGCTATGTTGCGTCGTCTCCTCTTGGGCAGTTTTTTGCCCCAGAACTATGACATCAGCATAGGCGAAAGTCGCGTTGCGGACTTAAAACAGCGTTTCAATCTCTTCCGCTACGAGCTTGATCTCGACTTTACGATGGATGCAGGTAATTTACTGGATCGCCGCCTCGGCATTGCGGCCGGTATCTTGCTTGCCGCAGTGGAAGGACGCCAGTCCTAAGATGGCGCTCGAACCCCTTTTTGCTGGTCTCGTCGTGGATGAGTTTGATCGCCCCGTGACGCACACTTTTGTGGGAAGTGAGCTTTGCTACGTTGTGGACGATGACGGTTTTAACCGTCACATTCCCGCCGAGCAGATTGACCGCCAGGTGTTGAATATGATGCGTGAGCAGATCGATGGACATGAAGATGTACTTGGTGAGCAAACCGCCAAAATGCTCGGTCAGGATGATATTTTTTCACGTGCCATGATCCAGAAACAACTCGAAAATATCGATGAGCAATTTGAAACCATCCTCAAGAGCGGCATCCCTGCCGAGGGGCGTAGCTATATGGGCATGATGGGTTTCAAGATCGTCGTCAACGTGCATGGAGAAGTCATCCACTTTGAGCAGCCTAGTGGCTTGCCGGACGAAGAGTGAACTTAAGACTTCCGAAGTTTCCAAAACTTCGGAAGTCTTTTTATAGAGCCCCGCTTTGCAGTACAATTCCCCTGTGTTCAAGCAAACAAAAATCATCTTTCCCCTCAGCCTGTTTTTGGCAGGTCTTTTTGCGCTCTTTGAAAAGGGTGCCTATCTTTTTAGTTTCCTTCCCGCTGTTTTGATCTTCTTTCTCGGCATCAGCGCCCTCTATCAACTTTGGGATTGGGCAGGCAAACCCCGCCCACTATTGTGGATGCTCTCGCTTGCGCTGCTCTTGCGTTTGGCAGCGGCAGTGGCTTTTTATGTTTATTTGCCAATCAACGGCTATCCCGATAGTGAACAGCAGCAATCAGGCTACGTTTTCTTCGACGCTTTTCGGCGTGACACTGAAGCCTGGCAACTTGCTGAAAGTGACCAGCCCCTTATCAGCGCCTTTAGCAAAGATTACAGCACCGATCAATACGGTGGCTTGCTGGCATTCAGTGCAGGCGTTTACCGCGTTCTTTCGCCCGATGCTCATCGCCCCTTGCTCATCGCCTTAATTGGTGCGCTCGTTGCAACACTCGGTATTCCCTTCTTTTGGTTGGCAGCCAAAGCCCTTGGTGGCGAAAAGCTCGCCCTCTCTGCTACGTGGATATTTGCGCTTTATCCCGAAAGTATCCTCGTTGGTAGTTCACAGATGCGTGAGCCCTTTCTCATCACCTTCGTCGCGTTGGCGTTGTGGGCGGTGATAACGTGGTTGCAAGACCGCCAAGATCGCGCAGTGCAGATCGGCATGGCGGTTGCGCTCATTGGGATGTTGCTCGTCTCGCCTGCGATGGTGCTCGTGACGTTAATCTTTCTCGGCGTATACACCTTGCTTCAGCGCGAAGATACCAAACTTTCTCCAAAGGCCATCGTCGCCTTTGTTGTCGTTCTCATTCTTTCCCTCTTCCTGCTCTCATCCGCGCTTGGGCAAACCAAGCTCAATGCCAATAATCCTCTCGGTGTGATCGTCGAGTGGACTCAGCGCGCCATTCTTTGGGATGTTTATCAGCTCGAACGCGGTTCGGGCTGGGTACAGAAACTTTTTAGCGAAATGCCCCAATCCCTGCACCTGCCCTTTGTTGCGGGGTATGGGATGGCGCAACCCGTTTTGCCCGCCGCCTTCGTTGAGCCGACCACACAGGTTTGGCATATTTTGGCGATCTTCCGCGCGGTGGGATGGTATGCCCTTGTGCCGCTGCTGCTCTATGGACTTTTTACCCTCCCCAAAGCGGATTCTGCCCTCACGCGCCGCGTCTGGACGTGGTTTGGGCTGGGTAGCTGGTTCTGGATCATTTTCGCAGCCCTGCGCGCCGGTGGCGATCAATGGGACAACCCTCGCTACCGTGTGATCTTCATTGCTTTACAAGCCCTTTTCGCTGGCTGGGCGTGGACCCAGCATCGTGCAGGAAAAAATGCCTGGCTGCCGCGCATTTTAATGGTAGAAGCTATTTTTCTGGCATTCTTTACCCACTGGTACGCAAGCCGATATTACGTCCGTTTCGGTACTTTATCCTTCGGGGCAATGGTGACGTGGATATTGATTCTGTCTGCAATCGTGATTGTGGGTGGCATTATCCGTGATCGTAGGAAGAGCATCGCTTGACATGCTTGGGGGAGAACGTATAATGTTTCCGCTTAAACTGAAATCAAGGAGATAAAATGACAACCGCACTAATTACCGGAATTACCGGACAAGATGGTTCATATCTGGCTGAGTTGTTACTCGAAAAAGGCTATGATGTGATTGGTATGGCGCGCCGTTCCAGCACTGTGAATTACGAACGGATTGACCATATCCTGGATAAGATTACCCTTATTCAGGGCGATTTGCACGATCAAGGTTCGCTTTTGGGAATTCTGGAAGAGCATAAACCGAACGAAGTTTATAACTTGGCGGCGCAGTCTTTTGTGCCTGCTTCCTGGAACCAAGCTGTCTTGACCGCTGAAGTGACTGCTTTAGGCGTTACGCGGATGCTTGAGGCAATTCGCCTTTTTGATCGTTCAATCAAGTTTTATCAGGCTTCAAGTAGTGAGATGTTCGGCAAGGTCATGGAAGTGCCGCAAAAGGAAAGTACGCCTTTTTACCCACGCAGCCCTTACGGTGTAGCAAAGGTTTATGGGCATTGGATTACGATTAATTATCGTGAGTCCTATGATATTTTTGCGACATCGGGCATTCTTTTTAACCATGAAAGTCCGCGACGTGGCATGGAATTTGTGACTCGAAAAATCTCGAATGCTGTCGCCCGTATCAAATTGGGGATGCAAGATGAGTTGCGTTTGGGTAATTTGGATTCCCGCCGTGACTGGGGCTACGCTGGCGACTATGTCGAAGCGATGTGGTTGATGCTCCAGCAGGAGAAGCCCGACAACTATGTGATTGGCACTGGCGAAACCTATGCCGTGCGCGAGTTTTGTGAACATGCCTTTGGTTATGTCGATCTGGACTACAATGATTACGTGGTTGTTGATCCAAAATTCTACCGTCCAGCGGAAGTGGATTTGCTGATTTCTGATCCCAGCAAGGCGCGCGAAGAGCTTGGCTGGGAACGGAAAGTTAGCTTCAAAGGGCTTGTCGAAATGATGGTGCAAGCCGATCTGGAAAGACTGAGTAAATAATGAAACCTTATCTCTCTCTCGTCATCCCTGTTTACAATGAGGAAGAAACCTTGGCCTTGCTTTTCGATGCCCTTTATGCGGTGTTGAAACCTTTACCGCATTCTTGGGAAGTGATCTTGGTGAACGATGGGAGCGGAGATAAGAGCTTTGAAGTTTTGAAAGAATTTGCCGCGAAAGATACCGAGCATATTCGCGTGGTATCTTTCCGGCGTAATTTTGGACAAACAGCCGCGATTGCGGCGGGGATCGACAACGCCCAGGGTGAAGTGATTGTGTTGATGGATGCCGATCTGCAAAACGACCCTGCCGACATCCCCATGCTGTTGGAAAAGTTGGACGAGGGTTACGATGTGGTCAGCGGCTGGCGCAAAGATCGCAAAGACAATGCCATTACGCGCACCCTCCCCTCACGCATCGCCAACGGCTTGATCTCCAAAGTGACCGGCGTTCACCTGCACGATTACGGTTGCACGCTCAAAGCCTATCGCCGCGAGGTGATTACCGGCTTTCGTCTTTATGGCGAGATGCACCGCTTTATCCCGGTCTTTGCTCACTCGGTTGGGGCGAAAATATTGGAAGTCCCCGTTCGCCATCACGCCCGTCGTTTTGGGGTTGCCAAGTATGGTTTGGAGCGAACTCTCAAAGTTGTCCTCGATCTCTTTACCGTTAAATTCCTGATGACCTATGCCGCCAAGCCAATCTATCTCTTCGGCGGGACAGGCATTGGGCTGATCGGCGCCAGCACACTTTTGTTGCTCTTCCTTTTCATTCGGCGCGTCTTCTACCAAATCTCTGTGCTTGGCTCGCCCCTTTTTCAAATGAGCGCCATGTTCTTCATTTTGGGCTTCCAATCCATCCTGATGGGCTTGATCGCTGAGTTACAGGTGCGTACTTATCACGAATCCCAGCATAAGCCGACCTATACGGTGCGCGAGACGCTCAATATTTCGGAAGAAAAATGAGTATTTGGCTTCGTAAAAATCAACAACAAAAACTCAAGGGGCTGGGCAGTCTGGTCGCGCTTGGCTCCTTGTTTTTTTTGCTTAAGCAACAAAGCTGGAGTGAGATTTTTGATGCGGTTCAACAAGTAACTTGGCTGCGTTTCTTGTTTGCGGTAGGACTACTCTTTCTCTCACGTTTTTTTACGATTGGGCGTTGGTATGTTCTCTTGCGCACAGGTGGAGTGAACATTAGTTTAGCAGAAGCATCGTCCATTACGTTTACTGGCTTATTCGCGTCCAATTTTTTGCCATCTACTGTCGGTGGCGACTTGGTGCGTATCGGCGGAGTACTTCAGTTTGGGCATGATAGGTCTGTCAGCACGGCCTCTGTCTTGGTAGATCGGCTGGTCGGTATGTTTGGCATGACGATGGTGTTGCCTATAGGTTTGCTGTCTTTTTCGCGCTGGTATCTTGCCCCCCCCGAACTTGCTTTTGGCGCTTTTAGCCTATCTCCTTTTATCGATAAATTAAGCAACGCTTTTAAAAAGTTTTTTAACGCTTTTAAGATTTGGTTGAAAAAACCCTTTAGCCTATTCGTCTCTTTGCTTTTCACATGGGGACACATGCTTTGTCTCTTTGGGGCATTGAGGGTCATGGTAGTAGGCTTGGATGAAGGTGTTTTCTTTTGGGAATTGGCTGGGATCTGGAGTTTGGCGTATTTTGTGACCTTAATTCCGATCTCGGTAAATGGCTATGGTTTGCAGGAACTTTCGCTCACGTACTTGTTGTCAAATGTTGGAGGCATGTCTCTAACGCACAGTTTAGTGATTGCGCTCTTAATTCGCATTGTTTTTGTAATCGCCAGTTTGCCGGGCGCTTTCTTTTTGTCGTCTATTTTGGCGTCCATCCGTTCGGATAAGGAACTTTATGAAGAAGCGATTTAAGTCGATCAGTTTCTTACAGGCTATTTTAATCCTGAGCGGAGTGATCGCTCTTTTCGCCTTGAATGAAACCTGGGGCTATATGCGCGCCGAAGGATATATACTTTGGCAGTCCAATCGTTCGCTTTTACTGCTCGCCTATTTGCTGAATAGCTTTGGAATCTATGCGTTGGTTGCCTGGAATCCAGACGCTCAGCTTGCACGAATAGTAGATAAATTCACCCCAACGAAAGCCTGGGAAGTTTTTAGTGGATTTCTCTTTCTCAGTGCTATTCTTCTGCCTGCACTTGTTATTGCTCTGGATAATACGCATTTTTTCCTCCCCGGATATTCTCTCGTGTGGTTGGCTTTGTGGTTGGCAATCATCGCATCTGTGTTTCTTTCGCTCAGTTTTGGGCTACGTCTCGAGACTTTTTTTGCACTAACCCTACTCTCGATGGCTTTTGTCGCTCGCCTTGAAGTTTGGTCTACTTTTATCTCAACCTATCCTTTCTCGTTGGGTTGGTCAGAAGCGAGCCGCTATTATTACGCATCTCTCTTTTATTCCGAACGTATCTATGGGGAAAGTTTCAACTGGACTTTTTTGCATCCTACGCGCTATTTATTGCAATCTATTCCATTTCTCTTTGGGCAGGTTCCACTTTGGGTACACCGCGCTTGGCAGGTTTTCCTCTGGCTCTCCCTGACTTTGAGCACTAGCTTTGCTTTTGCCTGGCGTTTGTCGCGTCGAAAAAGAAAATTGCTGATTCCCTTGGCGCTCTGGTTTTTCATCTTTATGCTGCAGGGGGCAGTCTATTATCATCTTCAAGCTGCTGTGCTGATTGTTTTGCTTGGCACGAGAAGAAATTATTTCAAGCGCACCAGCATTGCGCTTTTCTTTGCCTCCTTGTGGGCAGGCATCAGCCGCGTGAATTGGATTCCTGTCCCTGCGATGTTGACGATATTTCTCTTCTTGCTGGAAGAACCTGTCTCCGCCTATAAAAATCTTTGGGAGTATTTAAAAAAGCCCGTCGTGTGGACTTTTCTTGGCATCGGGACGGCATTTGCCTCACAAAGTATCTACGTTTTTGTATCAGGAAATTCTGACAATATAGCATCTTTCGGTTCGAGTTTTACCTCATCGTTGCTCTGGTATCGTTTATTGCCGAATGCAACCTACAGACCGGGTGTTTTCCTTGCCACACTTTTTATCTCGTTTCCGAGTTTGGGGTTGCTTCCTGCGTGGTTGCGCGGAAAACGTCAATCGTTGCATTGGATACGTCATCTGGGACTATGGGCGATTTTACTTGTGCTGCTGCTCGGCGGGTTGGTCGTTAGTACTAAAATCGGTGGTGGGGCCGATCTGCATAATATGGATGCCTTCATCGTTATTTTAGGTGTTTGGGCGGGATATGTCTTCATTGAGGGGATTAGCGGTGAAATACCTGAGGCCGAGCGTCCTGTTCAGCGCGCCGAGCCAATTTGGGTCGCGTTCGCTATCCTGATTCCCTTTTGGTTGTCGATGACGGCTATGAAAACCATCCCGGAATATGATCTCGATAGAGGCTCTAGAAATCTTGATGCGATTCAAGAGTATGTTGCGGATGCCAAGCAAAGCGACGGTGAAGTGCTCTTCATTTCCCAACGTCATCTGCTTTCGTTGGGTATGGTGGAAGATGTTGCGCTAGAGCCGGATTATGAGGTGGTTGAACTTATGGAGATGGCGATGTCCGGCAACACGCTTTATTTGAATAATTTTTACGACGATCTTTTCAACCAGCGCTTTGCGCTGATTATTGCCTCGCCGCAATTTGTGAATTTGAAAGAGAGTGGTGAAGCTTTCGCCGAAGAAAATAACGCTTGGGCGCTGAAGGTTAGCGAACCGTTATTGTGCACCTATCGTCCAATTGAAACGATGAAACGCTCGGGAATTGTGCTTTTTGTGCCGCGCAACGAAATCAAAGCGGAATGTGACCCACGATGAAAATTTTAGTGCTGATTTACGAATATCCACCGGTTGGCGGCGGTGGTGGGCAAGTTGCGCTTGATATTGCCAGCGGTTTGACGAAGCGCGGACATGAGATCGTGCTGCTGACTTCACATTTTGGCGATCTGCCCAAAGACGAATTTGTGGATGGGATGCGAATCATCCGCGTACCCTCCTTGCGACATGAAGCCTTCCGTGCCAGTTTTCTCTCGATGGCGGCGTATATCATCTCTGGATTTTGGGCTTGTTTCCGTTTGTTGAAAGATTGGCGCCCCGACGTGATCCACGTTCACTTTGCGGTACCGAGCGGGGTGCTGGCTTGGGCTTTTTCCCGTCTAACAAAAATTCCCTATTTGCTGACCGCGCATCTTGGCGACGTGCCAGGCGGTGCACCTGAAAAAACCGACAAATGGTTCCGTTGGATATTCCCCCTCACGCACCGCATCTGGCGTGATGCCAGAAATGTGGTCGCAGTGAGTGAATTTACGCGCGGTCTGGCATTAAATCATTATGATGTTGATATTAAAGTCATCCACAATGGTGTCGAATTGGATAAACTCGCGCCAAATGAGATTGTTGTCAACACACCGCCGCGCATTGTCTTTGCTGGGCGTTTTACCGAACAGAAAAATCCCCTTCAAATTGTGCGTACCCTCGCGGAAGTGAAAGACCTTCCCTGGGAAGCCGTCCTGATTGGTGACGGTCATCTCGGCGAAGCCATCAAATCCGAAGTGCACGCACATGGCATGGATGAGCGCTTTCTCTTCCCCGGCTGGATCACGCCTGCCGAAGTGCAGGATTGGATGAAAAAGAGCGATATTCTTTTTATGCCCTCATTATCCGAGGGGCTGCCAGTGGTTGGCGTGCAGTCGGTTGCTGCGGGATTAGCGATGCTGGTTAGTAATATCGGCGGCTTTGTCGATCTGGTAGATGATGGCGACAATGGTTTTTTTGTTGATAACGTTGAAGCCTACGCAGAGAATTTGCGTACTCTCCTGTCGTCGCCTGAAACGTTGACGCAAATGCGTCAGGCTAGTGTCGCCAAATCGCAATTTTTTGCGCTTGGTTTTATCGTCGGGCAGTATGAAGATTTGCTGAACAAGCATTAGCACATGCTATGACGATAAACTTGAAAAAAGATTTTTTCAACTCAAAACTTTGGAATCTGATAAAGATTATTTTCGCGTTTGCACTATTTGCCTATGTGCTCTTGCAGACCGACTATGAGCAGCTTATTGCGCTGAAAGATCGTTTTTCGTGGAGCTGGCTTGGGGTTACATTTATAGCTTCCCTATTGATGTTGGCAATTAAGACTTATCAATACTATGTCTTTATCGGACGTAGGCTTGACTATTTTCACTTGCTGGAAATCGTTATCATCCAAAATCTGTTAATGAATTTCGTTGCCACAGCCGCTGGGATAGCCTCATACCTGACGATGCTCGGGGTCGAAGAAGATGTTCGTCTGGGGAAAGCAACCGAATCTTTTGTTTTAGTGAAAATCGGCGATGTGATCGCAGTTCTGGTTTATTTGTTGCTTTCAATATTGTTTATCAAACCCTTACCGGAAGGGGCATTGCCTATTATGATAGTCGTTGCTCTGGTTGCCTTATTCTTTTTACTTGCTTTATTCGGTTCGCTCTTTTTACGCGATAAATTTTTGGCTGCATTGAAGACGCTAATAAAAATTTTCAAACTTGAGAAGATAAGTCTTGTCAAAAAAATGCTTGGCTATTTTGAAAAACTGGTTGCCTATCCGCGTAATGAAATATTGCGCACCATTGGACAGGCAAGTCTGATCTCGCTTGCCTATATGGGGATGACAATGATCTGGGGGTATGCTCGTTTTCAAAGCTTCTCGCTTCAGCTGGATTTTTTCGTGGTGGTTTTTGTGCTCTCTTTGCTGCAATTTGCCTCATGGGTGCCGATCTATATTTTCGGTGGTCTGGGCCTTTCAGAGGGGATGTGGATGTATTTGTTAGGTCTATTCTCCAGCCAGGGCGCGAGCTTGGCGGCCACCTTGATCGGAATACGTATGCTTAACTATTTACTCAACACACTCACAAGTTTGTATTTACCGTTGCACACTGCTTTTCGTCGCTCTTCTGCTGTACAATAGAGCCAGTCAGTCGTCCCTTCTCAATTAAGTACTCGTTTATGTATCGAAAAATATTACTTTCATTACTTTTGATATGGATTTCTGTGCAAAGTTTGGTGGATTTTTACCCCATCGTCTTTTTGCCTAATGACTATCGTAATGCACCCTCGTCAAAATGGCTGGCACTCTTTATTGCGGTGAGCCTTTATACGATCTTCTTTGTTGTTACGAATTTGACCTATGGCTGGCGCAGGGAACTTTGGCAAAAAAATAAGATTTCATTTCAAAAGAAATTCAATCTGCCTATGCTGCGTCAGCGCTTAGGCTGGGGACGTTATGTTCTCGCCCTGTTTCTCGTTGTCGCTACGATCTACTTCTTCCAATACTCTCTGTGGGGGTTGGTTTTTCGCGGTACTTATTTTAAGCTTTTTGTCTGGCTCAATCTTGTTTATTTGGTGGCGTTCTTGCTGGCTGATGGTGAAGATTGGTCGAACTGGCGCAGCCTCTTTGGGGCCGTTGTTGCGACCAGCGTTGCCTTTGGGTTGGCAAGCGTTTTTTCCAATATTCTCTCCTATCCCTTTGGCTTATATTGGTCTGATGGTAATCGCTTGTGGGATTATTCGCTCATCTTTGGTAAGCATCTCTATGATTACTCGGGCGGACAGAAAATTCCCTCGCTAACTTCTTATGGGCGGCAGATTTTGTGGGGACTCCCGTTTTTGCTACCCAATAACACTATCTGGATAAGTCGTTTGTGGAGCGCGATCTTGTATTCGTTGCCATCCATGATTTTAGGATGGTTCGCCTTCTCCACCAAAGATGGGAAGCGGCGCTACGCTCTCCTTTTGGGCTTGTGGTCGTTTCTTTTTCTTAATCAAGGACCGATCTATACACCGTTAACGCTCAGCGCAATCCTTGTCGTATTAGCTTGGGAGCGTCCCTTCTGGTTGGCGGCTCCATTAATCGCGCTGGCGGGATATTATGCGGAAGTCTCCCGTTTTACCTGGTTTTTAGCGCCGGCTGTTTGGGCCGGGATGCTTTCTCTAAATGGAAGCAAGTTGAAAGGCGTGCGTCCGGGTTTGCGCGATTGGGGTTACGGCATTTTATTAGGCGTGGCAGGCTTGTTCCCGTGGATTATCCGCTTTGTCCTGAAAGCTACTGCTGAGAATACTGTAAAGCTAACAGCAGTGCCCATTGTAGATAGAGATCCGGATGTTTTTTCTAGTGCTTTGGCATTATTGACCACGCAACCTCTGGTATGGACGCGCTTATTTCCTAGTCCGACCTATCCCGAAGGAGTTTTAGGTGCTTTGGTGATTGCGATTTTGCCTTTGGGCATGTTGCTTGCTTACCTATATAAACGCGATGTTTGGACGCTTCTTTCTGGTCAGAAGGTCGCTGTGTGGTTGTCTCTGCTAGGGCTTGGGGTAATGGGAGTTGTTATAAGCATGAAAGCCGGTGGGGGGAACAATTTGCATAATATGGATATGTTTTTGATTACCTTGCTTTTTATTGCTGCAATTGCCTGGCGAAATGGTGGGTACAGTTTTGTTGAAAGTTGGGATTCTCCATCGTTTTTGATAAAAGTGGTCATGATTTTGGCTTTTGTGCTACCTGCTTTTCCCGCTTTTCGTGGCTTGAGACCGCTGTTAACATTGAATGAAGTTGAAATAAAACATGTGCAAATATTGACCGGCCAAAAAAATGTAGAGACGTTGCCGCAAAAAAATAAGATAAATGATGCGTTGTGGGCAATTGAGCGTGGAATACAGGAGTATGCCCCCTTAGGTGAAGTGCTTTTTATCGACCAGCGCCAGTTATTAACCTTTGGCTATGTCTCGAAAGTTCCTTTGGTTGTTGAATATGAGAAGAAAGTTTTGATGAATGAAGCATTGGCTGGTAACCAAGCTTATTTTCAGATTTATTATCAAGATTTGGCAGAACAACGTTTCAGCCTGATTGTTTCAGAACCAATAAAGGTGCCGAAATTAGGAGAATCAGGTTCTTTTTCGATCGAAGAAGATTTATGGACAACATGGGTAGCCGCCCCGACTTTATGTTTTTACGAGCCGCTCTTTACGCTGCGAGATGTGTATGTCCAGTTGCTGGTGCCGCGCGACGATATTGAAGCCTGTGCTATTTATTTGGACGAGTAGGGGCGTTTTGTGATGAAAACTTTCTGGAAGCAAGTTGAGAAATGGCTGCCGCTGTTTTTTGCACTCTTTTTTGTGTTGATTACTGCTTCCAATCTGGGCACGATGCATAATCCGGATGAGTTGGCACATCGAGTTAATCGTGCACTTGAGGGGCGCTGGGAGTTTGACGAGACCAATTTCGATTACCCATCGTTGCCAAAGTATGTGATGTTTGGGGCAGGAAGGCTGGTTTATGGTTTGGGGTTTGGGGAAGCTGAGTTTTATTTGGTTGTGCGTTTTATTTCTGTGCTATTGGGCGCGGCGACAATCTATCTGGTTTATCATCTGGCGCGGCGGGCGGGCGGGGGCGTTTGGGCAAGTGTTTTAGCATCGGTTTTCCTGCTTTCTAATCACGTACTGTCGATCAATGCGCGCTTTGCGCACAATGATTTGTATATGCTCTTTTTTATTACACTGAGTGCGTATTTCTTGCTGCGTTATGTAGAGAAAATGGAACGTGGTTGGTTGTACGCATCCTTTTTTAGTGTGGGATTGACGGCTTCGAGCAAATATAACGGCGGAGTTTTTGTGCTTGTCCCGTTGATCGTTTGGGTGGTATACGAGCATCGTTCTTTTTTTGCTGAAAAAATACGCACTATAGAAACGCTCTTTATTAGTGCTGTATTGACTTTTGGTAGCTTTGCGCTAGGAACGCCGAAAGCATTGTTGTGGATGGCATTTTATTTCAAGCGGATGCTGCCTGCTTTGAGCCGTCATGCGAGTTATGGCGCAAATGCCGGTGGCGTGCGCGGAGTTGTTGGTCAGTGGGGGCAGTTAGTGGATTTGTTTGGCATTGCAATTTTTATTCTTATCCTTGTGGTTGTCTTTTATTTTGTATATGGCTTTTTCGCAGACAAAGCAGTTTTGACCAAAAAGAAGCCGACCTGGATTTTTCTGCTTGCAATATTGGTCTATGACTTGCCGATCATGGCGTCGTACAACTATCAGGCGCGTTTCTTTTTGCCACTGCTGCCTTTTTTTGCCGTACTGTTTGGTTTATTCGTCGAAGAGATGATGGATCGAGTTGGGCAGGGAAAATTTGCACGGTATCAGGTTTGGGTGGCGGGTGTCGCGGTGGCGATCTTGCTGCTTGGCTTTTTACGCGTGATCAGCGTACGGCTTTTGCTGGCAAATGATGCGCGCATCCCTGCTGGCGAGATGATCGATACACTGTCTGCTGATGCATCGATTGAATACACGTTTTATACGCCTGATTTTGACAGGGAGCGTTTTGAGCGCGAGCATGATTATCCGGTTTTCTTTGTCAAACATGAGGGCGATGTGGTGCCTGATGAGATCGATAAGGGCTATCCGTTGAACGGGGGCGAAGCGGGTTTGATTGAGCGTGATACGGATTATCTCGTTGTGGATAATTTCACCTACGATCGCTGTAAAAACGAGAGTATTTACGCGACAAACCCTGTGGAGTGTGCCTTTTTTGCCGAGCTTCTGGCTGATGAGACTTCGTATGAGATGATCGCGGATTTTACCTATAGGCTGCCAAAGTTTTTACCGCAAGTTGAAATTGCTTTTGTGAACCCGGAGATACAGGTTTTTAAAAAGAAAACCGATTGATGAGAAATTTCATCACAGAGACCACCGAGTTCACAGAGCTTTTTAAAGTTTTTCTCCGTGTTCTCTGTGTACTCTGTGGTGAGAAAAAGAGGGAGTAATTATGTCTGAACCAACCCATTATCGCATTACGGATTTGCCCGCCGATGATCGCCCACGTGAGCGCTTGGTCAAGCTGGGGGCGCAGGCCTTGAGTTCTGCGGAGTTGATCGCGATTTTGTTGCGGGTGGGGGTGCCCGGCGAGAGTGCTGTGCAGGTGGGACAACGCCTTTTGCAGCAATTTGGCGGATTGATAGGATTGCACCGCGCGCCGATCGAAGAGATGGTCGCGCAGCACGGGATTGGGGAAGCCAAAGCCGCGCAGATCAAAGCTGCGATTGAACTTGGTCGGCGTTTGACGCTGGAAGCACCGGAAGAAAAACCGACCGTTAACTCGCCCGCCGATGCTGCTGCGCTTGTCCAATATGAGATGAGCGCCCTTGAGAAGGAAGAGATGCGCGTAATCCTGCTCGACACGCGTAACCACGTTGTGGATATTGTGACTGTTGCACACGGTTCATTGAACGCGGCCCAAATGCGCGTGGGCGAGATATTCACACCTGCTGTTCGGAAGAATGTTGCGGCGTTGATCGCCGTACACAACCACCCCAGCGGTGACCCGACGCCCAGCCCGCAGGATGTTGCCATCACGCGCGCGATGATCGAAGCGGGGAAATTGCTCGATATCGAAGTGCTGGATCATCTGGTGATCGGGATGGGGAAATATGTTTCGTTGAAAGAGAAGAAGTTGGGATTTTGAGATGCAGTGAGCGGTAGGGAGAGTGAATTATGGACACATTAATACTTGCAAATATTGTCGTGTTTTTTATAGTTTCTGCAACAGGAATGTTTGTTAATCTTGCATCGAAGAAATGGATTGTCTGGTTATTAGGTGCTTATGGTTTTATCAGTGGTAGTTTAGTGGGTTTCGTAGCAGAGGGGGATTCGCCGAGTTGGCAATTGGGGGGCATCTTTGCGATCTCGGTAATGTACACAACTTCAATGATATCTTGGCAAAGACAACACTATAAAGGTGTAGCGGCTTCCTGGCTATCGAAATATGGAGAGGAAGCTCGCCAACCTTTTGCTCTTCTGGCTAGCGTTATCAAAAAACTTGTGGGTCAATAATTTTTTTTGGTATGAGAAAGTGTTTTCGTTGAAAGAGAAGAAGTTGGGGTTTTGATGAGTGATGCGTAATTTTGTTTCAACACGAATGACGCGAATTTACGAATTATGCGAATTTTTCTTAAGATGCGGATGAGCGCAGATTAGGCGTATATTCACAGTTTTTTTTTAAACTGCGTAAATCTATCCAATCTGCGAGATCCGCGTTCCGTTTTTAATAGCATTCACATTTCAATTTCGTTTCTTACACATCACTCATCACACAAATCGTCTATAATTCAACCTACCTTTAACCTTCAAACCTGATAACTTTCCAACCTTCAAACCTTCATGGATCATATCGACGAAATCAAATCACGTATCGACATAGTAGACCTCGTCTCTGAGAGCGGGGTTAAGCTGCGGCGTTCGGGGCGCAACCATACCGGTTTTTGTCCTTTCCACAGCAATACCAAGACGCCGGCTTTTGTCGTTTGGCAGGAGACCGGCACATGGAAATGTTTCGGCGAATGCAGCGATGGCGGCGACATCTTCAAGTTCGTGATGAAGAAGGAAGGTTGGGATTTCAAAGAAGCCCTGCGCTACCTTGCAGATAAAGCAGGCGTAAAACTTGAAGAGTACACGCCTCAGCAGGAAGAAACACGCGAAGCCTCCGATCACCTGCGAACGCTGCTCGAAGAAGTGGCCCTCTTTTATCACCAACAACTCAAAACTCCGGCGGGCGCGCAGACGTTGGCATATTTGCGTGAAAAACGCGGACTGACTGATGAGACCATCGAAGCCTTTTTGCTCGGTTATTCGCCTAAAGGTTGGGATAATGTTCTGAAACATTTCAGCGAGCGCGGCTACAGCGTCGATGATCTGATGGATGCGGGGATGCTCTCCGAGAACGATCAAGGGCGACGTTACGATAGATTCCGTGACCGGTTAATGATCCCCATCCGCGACGCACGCGGACGAATGGCTGGTTTCGGAGCAAGAACAATGGATCCCGACGGAATCCCCAAATACCTAAACTCGCCCCAAACTGTACTCTTTGACAAGGGCAATCTGCTCTACGGGCTGGATCGGGCTAAAAAAGCCATCCGTACACTGGATCAGGCGGTCATTGTTGAAGGCTATTTCGATGTCATCACGCCGCATCAGGCTGGTTTTGAAAATATCATTGCTCCCATGGGGACAGCGCTCGGCGAAGATCAACTGCGTCTGCTCAAACGTTATACGCCCGGCAATCATATCGTCCTTGCCCTCGACCCGGATGCTGCGGGACAAAAAGCAATCTTGCGTGGGTTGGATGCAGCCCGAAAATCACTCGACCGCGAAGGCGAACTGGCCTTTGATGCGCGCGGATTTTTGCGTCACGAAGCTCGTCTGCAAGCAGATTTGCGTGTGGCAAATTTGCCCGATAAACTCGACCCCGACGAGATCGTTTTACGTAATCCCGATGACTGGACAACGATCATCGCCAATGCGAAACCGATCGTGACGCATGTGATGGAGAGTCTCGCCGTAGGACGCGATCTCGATGATCCGAAGGTCAAGACCGACATCGCAGCGCAGGTTTTGCCGCTCATCGCTGATCTGCCAAATCCGATTGAGCGTGAGACCTTCCGTCAGCAGTTGGCGCGGATGTTGCGCGTTGATGAGCGGGCGCTGATCGGGGGGCAACAAAACCAGGGGCAGCGGGTTAAACGGTCACAAAAAACTCGCCGAAAAGATGCTCAGGTTGCGCCGACCCAGCCACGGGTGGCGGGCGTTGCGACAACAAATCCTGCAAAAAAACTGGAGGCCTATTCTTTGGGCATCCTTGTGCGTCTGCCTGATTTGCTTTATCGCCTTGATCGGGCTTTGCAGGAAATGGGCTTGCCAGCTTTGAGTGTGGAAGATTTCGGGTATACTGAAAACCAGTCGCTTTTCAAAGTGATCTCGGCTTCGCTTGAACAGGATGCAATTGACGCGCACGATTTTATTATCGAGAATACCACCGATGTGTTAGCCCCTCTTGTTGAGACGTTGCTAGCAGAGACCAGTGAGCTTGGTTCGGTGATTGAACGTTTGTTGGAAGAGATGTTGCGGGGCATTATCAAGCTGCGCCGTTTGAGCTTGAACGAGAGTTTGAATCAGTTACGATTTTTTCAGGAAGATGCACAAGAGAGCGGAGGGAGTTTGGGGAACGATTATCAGCAGTTGGTCATGCAGCATGCCCTTGCGTTGCGTTCTTTAGATGAAGCGCAGCGTCGCTTAAGCCTTCGACGATTGGATTGATTATGAAAAAAAACACTGAAAAAGACCTTGAATCACGAGAAGAAGAGTTTTCGCCCGGAGAAAAGAAACTGCTCGAGCACCTGCGTGGACAGGTTTTGGAGTTTGACGAGCCGGATGAGAGCAGCCTGGCCGAACTTGAGGAAGAAGAAGCCGATGAGAATGGTATTGACTACGCGGTTGATCCTTCTTTGGTGGATATCCCCGATGACCCTGTACGCTTGTACTTACGCGAGATAGGTCGCGTGGAATTGCTGGATGTGAATAGTGAATTCCGTTTGGCGACCATGGTTGAGGGACAACGTTTTGTGAGCGGTTCGCGTTGTCAGCTTTTGAAGGGAGGCAATGTTTCGCTGGAGGCGAACACCTACCGCACGATTGTGGGGGACTTGCGGGAATATTGGGGAACGCTTCAGGAATTTGCTAAAAAACATTCCAGCGATTTGCCTGATCTGGGTTTGATGTTAGCAGAAGCCCAATCTTTGCAGCATGGTTGGGAAAGCGATGTGCCATCCTATACGCGCGCTTATCTTGATAATGGCAAGTGGGGCAAAGATGCTACCTGGAATCAGCTTGCGCAGTATGTGTACCAAATATTTTTATGCTTTTACTTATTGCCTTTTTCATATGCTGGCTGGCTTCTGGGGTATATCGACAAGAATCAAACAATGCCAACCCGTCAGACGCTCTATCGTAATTTGCCCGAAGATTCTACCTTGCGGATCGAATTGGATGATACAGCCTTTCGGCATGATATGGGCAGTCAGGCGCTGGCGCGCTCGAATTTGCGGTTGGTAGTGAGCGTAGCGAAACGCTACATGGGACGCGGGGTCTCGCTTTTGGATTTGATTCAGGAAGGGAATTTGGGTCTGCTACGTGCGATTAATAAATTTGATCCACGCCGAGGCTTTAAGTTCAGCACCTATGCAACCTGGTGGATCCGCCAGTCGATCAATCGCTCAATCGCAGAGCAGGCTCGCACTATTCGCATTCCGGTGCATCTCTTTGAGGCCATCAGTCGTATCTTCCGCATTCAACGCCAGTTGATGCAAGATTTGGGACGGACACCGTCTTCGGCGGAATTAGCGCTTCATTCTGAGTATATTGGCGAAAAGGAACGCCGGGAGATTATGGGGGCGCTGGAAAAGGAAAGAGAGATTTCCCCTGAGCTGCAAGCTGTCTGGGATACTGCTGCCAAGAAGATCGAAGATGTTTTGAAGGTCGCAGAAGAGCCGATTTCGTTGGAGATTTCCGTGGGCGGCGATAATACCAGCCAGTTGGGTGATTTTATCGAAGACGTGGATGCGATTGCTCCTGTTGATGCAGCGGCGCGCGATATGTTGCGCGAGCAGGTGCAGAGTGCGCTTACGGCACTCTCTGAACGGGAGCAGCAGGTGCTTGAGTTGCGTTTTGGGCTAAACGATCAAAAGGAGCATACGCTCGAAGAGGTCAGTCGCTACTTCCACGTCACGCGCGAGCGCATTCGGCAGATCGAAGCCAAGGCGTTGCGCAAATTGCGGCATCCCACGCGCAGCAGAGAACTGCGCGATTATCTATTCTAAAAGGGGAGCAAAAAGTGCTTATAGCCCCTGTCTGGCCGTAAAGATAGGCAGAGTTTCCCATCGCTTGTGGGGAAGTTAGAGGGGCACATAACGTCAGTTTTTAAGGTGCATTTTTTATAAAAAATGCACCTTTTCCCATTTGTCATGTAAATCAAAGACGAAAATAACCCTTAATTTACCCAAATAGTTGTGGTTTTTGCTAAAAACAGCCTTTTGAGATAGGGTTTTATGTTATACTAGTGCGTTGTATCACAACCTGTTTAGTCCGTGAGGAAATAATGCTCTTTCAGTATATTGCCATTGCAGTTTTACTTGTTTTAACAACGGCAGTCGCTGTCATCGCGATCACGTTGGGGGGATTATTTGGTCCTCGTCGTGAGACCAAGCGTAAAGCGATGCCATATGAATCAGGTATGGCGCCTGTAGGTGCCGGCACACGTCGGATGCCTGTGCGCTTCTACCTTGTTGCCGTTCTTTTCATCCTTTTCGATATTGAAGTCATCTTCTTCTTGCCGTGGGCAGTTTCCTTCCGTGAATATATCGCAAACGGAAAGGGAGCTTTTATTTTTATAGAGATGCTTGTCTTTATTGGTATCTTGCTCGTAGGCTATTTCTATGCCTGGAAGAAAGGAGCCCTTGAATGGGAGTAGAAGAAAAATTAGGCGACATGGGCGTTGTTACCACAACGCTCGAACAAGCCGTCAATTGGGGACGCACTCGCGCCATGTGGCCCATGCTTTTTGGTCTGGCTTGTTGTGCCATCGAAATGATGGCGGCGCAAGCGGCTCATTATGACATGAGCCGTTTTGGTATGGAGTTGATGCGCCCCAGCCCACGCCAATCTGATTTGATGATTGTTGCCGGACGTGTGAGCCGCAAGATGGCCCCCGTGCTACGTCATCTTTATGATCAGATGGCTGAACCCAAATGGGTCATTGCAATGGGCGACTGCGCCTCCTGCGGTGGTGTTTTCAATAACTACGCTGTTGTGCAAGGTGTTGATGAGATCGTTCCGGTAGACATTTATGTTTCCGGTTGCCCCCCGCGCCCCGAAGCATTGATCGGCGGCATTATGGCGCTCCACAAAAAAGTAGAAGCCGAAAAAATCAAAGCCGAAGCTTAATCCGGTTTAGGAAAAAGATTTATGGACAAAGAATTCCAACCGATCGTTCAGACTTTGGAAAAGGATTTTGGCGCAGAAGTGAGTGAAAGCTTCGGAGACCTGCAAGCCTTGATCTCTGCTGAAAAACTTGTCGCTGTCAGCCAAAAACTGCGTGATGATTTTGAATTTGCGCTCCTTTCCACGATTACGGCAACTGATTACGGCCCCGATGCATCTCCCCGTTATCACGTTGTCTATATTTTTAACTCTGTCACCAAAAATCTTCAATTGATGGTGCGTGTGCCCGTTGATGGCGAAGTCCCCACGCTCACTGGCGTTTATAAAAATGCCAACTGGCGTGAACGCGAGCTCTGGGATATGTTCGGCATCAAAGTAGAAGGACACCCTGATATGCGCCGCATCCTGATGCCCGATGATTGGGATGGCCATCCCCTGCGTAAAGATTATCCGCTTGGGTACGAAGAGCCGCAATTTACCTTCAACTTTGAAGAGATTGATCTTAGTAAACCGAAAGGGGAGCTGTAAACATGAGTACACCTTATGCACTCCCTGAAGTAAGTCTCGAGCAGGTCAAGCACCTCGTTTCGCAGCGCGCTCTCGATGGTGAGACCGTCCTGCTCAACATGGGCCCTCAGCACCCCAGCACGCACGGTGTTTTGCGCCTTTTACTCGAACTGGATGGCGAGACCGTCGTTAGTTGTATTCCCGATATTGGTTTCCTGCATACCGGTATCGAGAAGAATATGGAAGCCAAGACCTATCTGAAAGCCGAAGTGATGACCGACCGTTTGGATTATCTCAATACGGTTGGGAATAACCTCGCTTACTGTCTGGCAGTTGAGAAGATGGTCGATGTGGATGTGCCTGAGCGCGCTCAAGCCATCCGTGTAATTCTTGCCGAATTGCAGCGTCTCGCTTCGCATCTGGTTTGGCTGGGTACCTCCGCACTGGATGTTGCTGCGATGTCAGTATTTCTCTACGCATTCCGCGAAAGAGAAGTGATACTCGATATCCTCGAACTGGTCTCCGGCCAACGAATGATGACCACCTACATTCGCCCTGGCGGTCTTTGGCGCGATGTTCCTGTTGAATTTGACGACGCTGTTCGCAACGTCCTCAATACCTTCCCCAAACGCATCGATGAATACGAAGATTTACTGACCAAGAACCCGCTCTTCCTCGACCGTACATACGGCATTGGCAAAATGAGCCTTGAAGAAGCGCTCTCCTACGGTGCGACCGGCTCGACCCTACGTGGCTCCGGCTCCGATTGGGACTTGCGCAAGAAGCGCCCTTACAGCGGTTACGAACAATATGATTTTGAAGTTCCGACTGCGACCGAAGGCGACGTCTATGCACGCTACCTCGTGCGTATTCGTGAGATGCGCGAATCGTTGAAGATCATCGAGCAGGCGCTTAACAAGCTGCCGCTCGGCCCCGTTCGCTCAAATAACCACAAGATCGTCTCCCCGCCTCGCTCAGAGATCGGTGTCAGTATGGAAGCCCTCATCCACCACTTCAAGTTGTGGACAGAAGGCTTTGATGTGCCGAAGGGCAGCGTTTACGCCGCCGTCGAATCTCCGCGTGGTGAATTGGGCGTCTTCCTTGAAAGTGATGGCGGACCAAAACCCTATCGTGTTCACTGGCGTACGCCTTCCTTCAACAATCTGGAAGTGCTGCCCCTGCTTTCGAAAGGTGTCTTGGTTGCTGACCTTGTGGCGATCATTGGTAGTGTTGATATTGTGTTGGGAGATGTGGATCGATGAGTTTAGCAGAGAAATATCCACAAGAAGTTGAAAAAATTCTGGCGAAATATCCGCCGGAGCAGAAGCGCTCGGCTGTGATGCCCTTGCTCTACATGGCAATGCGCGAAGAAGGCTATGTTAGCAAAGCTGACAAAGCCGATATCGCTAAAATGCTTGATATGACCACCACCGAGATTTCGGGCATTATCGGTTTTTATTCGCTCTTTCATGATGAGAAAGCCGGTCAATATCGTCTCCAGGTTTGCACCGATATTGGCTGTGCCCTGCGCGGCGCAGACCAGTACCTTGCAGAACTCTCCGAGAAATTGGGTGTAAAACCCGGAGAAACCACCGAAGATGGTTTGGTCACCCTCGAAGAGGTCAAATGTTTGGCAGCTTGCGATAAGGCGCCCATGTTCCAGGTTCAAAGTGGCGAAGGCATCAAGTATCACGAAAAGATGACCGTTGATACCACGCTGGAACTGATCGAAGAACTGCGCAAAGGTGCGAAGGAGGCAAAATAATGGATTATGTGCTTCTCCGTCACCGTGAGATTCCAAGCCTGAACCAGATCGATGTTTTCATGAAAGAAGACGGTTTTGAAGGCTTGAAGAAAGCGCTCAAAATGGATGTCGCTGATGTCACTAACGAAGTGAAAGCCGCTGGCTTACGCGGACGTGGTGGTGCAGGCTTCCCGACTGGCGTGAAGTGGTCCTTCATGGACAACAACAGTTGGCCCCACTATGTGGTTGCCAACGCCGACGAATCGGAGCCTGGCACTTTCAAAGACCGCGAGATTATGGAAAGCAACCCCTTCCAATTCCTCGAGGGTGTTGCTATCGCTTCCTTTGCTGTAGGCGCGAATGTTGCCTACATCTATCTGCGTGGTGAGTTCTGGGAAGTTGCCCATTTCCTCGATGAAAAGATCGAAGAAATGGAAAAAGCCGGTTTCCTCGGAGAGAATATCCAAGGAACCGACTATTCGCTGAAGATCTATACCCACTTGGGGGCAGGGGCGTACATCTGCGGTGAAGAAACTGCACTGCTCGAATCCATCGAAGGCAAACGTGGTCAACCGCGTGTGCGTCCGCCATTCCCGCCTTCGCAGGGTCTCTATAACAAACCAACAGTTGTCAATAACGTTGAGACTTTGTCCAGCGTTCCTTATATCATCAAAAATGGCGCGGAAGGCTACCGCAAGTTTGGTACCGAGAAAAGCCCGGGTACGAAAATTTTCTCCCTTTCCGGCTGTGTCAATAATCCCGGTAACTACGAGCTTCCGCTTGGCAGCACTTTCCGCACCCTGATCTTTGACGAGAAATATGGCGGCGGGATTGCGAATGGCAATAAGATCAAAGCCATTATGCCCGCAGGCGCTTCCTCCTCGATGATTGTGGCGGATGACAAGGCTCTTGATACCCAGTTGACTTATGAGGATGTCCGCGAAGTTGGTGGCGACCTCGGCTCTGCTTCGGTGATCGTCATCGACGATACAGTCAGTCTTGACTGGCTTATCACCAAAACGATGGACTTCTTCGCCCACGAATCTTGCGGCAAATGCACGCCCTGCCGCGAAGGTACGTTCTGGATGAAGAAGCTCACCCAGCGCATTAACTCTGGCGAAGGCACAGAAGAAGATGTGGCCTTGCTCTTTGATGTTGCCAAACAGGTTCAGGGCAAAACACTCTGTGCGCTTGGCGAGTTCTCAACGATGGCTGTTGTCACATCCATTGAGCGCTTCCCTGAAGATTTCAAGAAATAACCTGTAACGATAAGGTATTTTTATGACCCAAGAAGTTACCCTAACGATTGATGGCAAGGAAGTAACCGTTCCAGCAGGAACATTGGTGGTGGATGCTGCCAAAAAAGCTGGTATTGACATTCCTGTCTTCTGCTACCATCCCAAAATGGAACCGGCTGGCATGTGCCGCCAGTGTCTTGTCGAGATCGGTCGACCCGCTTTCGACCGCGCTACAGGCGAGCCAGTTATGGAAGATGGGCAACCCAAGATCAACTGGGGCTGGAAACTCGAGACCTCCTGCACAAATCCCGTTTCTCAAGGCATGGTCGTGAAGACCACCAGCGAGAAGGCGGTAAAAGGGCAGAACGATATGCTCGAATTCCAGCTTACCTCGCATCCGCTTGATTGCCCTGTTTGCGATAAAGGCGGCGAATGTCTCTTGCAGGATATGACCCTTGCACACGGCAGTTCCGTCAGCCGCTATCGCTTTGATGAAAAACGTCATGCCCAAAAGCATGTTGCTCTGGGCGAATCGATTTGGCTAGACCGTGAGCGTTGTATCGCCTGTGGACGTTGTGTCCGTTTCCAGAGCGAATTGGTCGGAGAAGCAGTACTCGCCTTCGATATGCGCGGTGCCAAATCCGAGATCGTGACGACCTCGGACCCCGGGTTTGATTCCGTTTTCTCTGGCAATACGACTGATATTTGTCCTGTGGGCGCGTTAACCACCGCTAACTTCCGCTTTGGTGCCCGCCCCTGGGAAATGGAAGCAAAAGCCTCCATCTGTGCAGAATGCCCGGTTGGTTGTAACACCATGCTCGATACGCGTCGTGAAGCCAAGAGTGGCGGCAAAATCATTGTCAAACGTGTTATGCCGCGCCAAAACGAAGCAATCAACGAAACCTGGATCTGCGATAAAGGCCGCTTTGCTGATTTTGATAACAGCACGCGTGCCCTTGAGCCGATGGTTGGTACCGAAGCTGCTGAATGGAACGATGCCCTTGCCGCTGCTGTTGAAAAACTCAACGCTGCCAAAGGTGATGCAGTTTACCTCGTCGATGGTTCGCTCCCGAATGAAGCTCTCTATACAATGAAAGCCCTCGCCGATGCGAATGGTGCGAAAGCCATGTGCTACTCGCAAGTTGGCGGCGGGGCATTGACAACCAAATCCAGCGCCTTTAAGAAAGCGCGTGCTGGGGCCGGTGATGCGATTTTGGTGATTGGCAGCGATCTTTATGCTGAAGCGCCGATCTTTTGGCTGCGCGCAAAGCAGGCTGCGGATCGTGGCGCGACCTTGATCGTTGCGAGCGAAGCTGAAACTCGTTTGGATGCTTTTGCGACCACAGTTGTCCGTGATCTTGGCGAAGGCTTGAAAGCTGCCAAGGAAGCATTTGCGAACGCTGAAGAAACTGTTGTGCTCTACAACGGTGATGATGCACTCGCAAAATCCTGCGCTGATTTGAACCCGATCACGCTGATCGGTGTGTGGGCTGATGCCAACACGCAGGGCGCATGGGAATTGGGTTACGAAGCCATCTCCGATCTGTCTGCGCTGAAGGGCAAGACGGTTTATGTCGCCGGTGGTGATGCGCTCGTTGCGGGAGCGGTTGAAGCGGCTGATGTTGTCGTCGCGCAGACTGCATCCATGACGGAAGCAAGTCAAAAGGCGAGCGTGACGCTCCCATCCCAGACTGTTTCTGAGTCTGACGGGACCTTCACATCCGCTGAACGACGCGTGCAACGTTTCTTTGCAGCCGTCCCGCCGGTGGGCGAGGCGCTGCCTGGTTATGTCATTACCGCGCAGATCGCTGAGAAGATGGGCGTGACGCTGGAAGGTGTTTCTGCTGAAGCGGTCTTTGCCGCGCTGGCTGAGAAAGTGTCCGCTTTCGCTGGCTTGAGCTATGAAAAACTGGCTGTCGTGGATGCGGAAGCGCGCTTGAGCATCGGCGGCACTTGTTATGAAAACGAACAGGGCTTGGGAGCGCAGCTTTCGGCCGTGGCGAATTAGAGGAATGTGAGGAAGTTATTCTATGGACTCTGCCTTGTTCTGGGAAATTTTCATCAAAGCACTGGTTTTGATTCTGGTGCTTTTGACTGGATTTGCCTATCTGACCTATTATGAACGGCGTGCGCTGGCGCGGATCCAATCTCGTGTTGGACCGAACCGTGCAGGGCCTGCAGGGCTTTTGCAGCCGGTTGCGGATGCAGTCAAGCTGATCTTCAAAGAAGAGCTGATCCCTGCGCAAGCCTTTAAAGCGGTCTTTATTTTGGCGCCGATCTTGACGGTTGTACCTGCGATCTTGATCACTGCAACTGTCCCGTGGGGCGGTTTTGTGACGATCGGTGGACGCGAAATCCAGTTGAGCATTGCCGATGTGAATGTAGGCGTGCTCTACATTATGTCGGTGGCTTCGATTGCGGTCTACGGCGTGGTTTTGGCTGGTTGGTCGAGCAATAATAAATACGCGATGATGGGCGGTTTGCGCTCCACCGCGCAGATGATTAGCTATGAGTTGGCCCTGGGGCTTTCTTTTGTGGGTGTGATTTTATTGGCTGACTCGATGACGATGAGCGAAATTGTCGAAGCACAGCGCGGTTTGTGGTTTGTGGTTTTGCAGCCGGTCGGGATGATTGTTTTCTTCCTGGCGACGTTGGCTGAATTGAACCGTGGCCCCTTCGATATGCCTGAAGCCGAGCAGGAGCTTTCCACCGGTTATAACGTGGAATACTCCGGAATGAAATTCGCGCTCTTTATGATGGCGGAATATACCAAGATGATCTCGATTTCGGCGATCACGGCGACGCTTTTCTTAGGCGGTTTCCGTGGCCCCGGCGTGGATGCGATTCCTGCTCTTGGCCCGCTGTATATGTTTATTAAGATCTTCCTCATTCTCTTTGTGATGATCTGGGTGCGTGCCTCTTGGCCTCGCATTCGTTACGACCGCCTGATGGCGTTGGGTTGGAAGATCATGTTGCCGCTTTCTTTGGCGCTGGTCTTCATTACCGCAGTTGGCATCCTCGTTGATATGATGTGGTTGATCCCGCTTCTGTCTTTGGGTGCTGGCGCTATTGCTGTTCAGGCAATAAATCTTTCTCTAAGGAGGAAGGCAAATGCTCGTTGAGTTGCTTCGTGGTCTGAAGACCACGTTCAAGATGATGCTCGATAAGCCGGTTACGATCCAGTATCCGGAAGTGAAGCGCGATGTGCGTCCACGCTATCGAGGTCGTCATGAACTGAAGCGTTACGATAATGGTTTAGAAAAGTGCATCGGCTGCGCCCTGTGTGCGGCAGCCTGCCCGGCGGATGCGATCTTTGTGGAAGCGTCAGAGAATACCGATGAGGAGCGTTACTCTCCCGGTGATCGCTACGCCAGCACTTACGAGATCAATTTCCTGCGTTGTATTTACTGCGGTTATTGCGAAGATGCTTGCCCGACCGAAGCTATTGTGTTGGAACATGAATATGATGTCACCTTTGGCACCCGTTTGGAAGCAATCTATCCCAAAGAGAAGCTGATTGTCCCTGTGCCCTCTAATGGGAAAGCGACCCCGCAGCAAACAGAACCGGGTACTTTCACCCGCTCTGTTCCTGAGATGAAAGATCCCACGAAATAGGTGATTTATGACAGTTGATCTTATTCTCTTTCTGATACTCGCTGTTGTGGCAATCGCTACAGCATTGGGGATGCTGCTCAACCGCAACGCGGTCTATTCGGCGCTTTTTCTCGTGCTGAATTTCGCGACGGTGGCGGTCTTCTACCTTTTGCTGGGCGCGCCTTTCATTGCGCTGACGCAGGTTACGGTCTACGCAGGCGCGATCATGGTGCTCTTCCTCTTCGTCATCATGCTTTTGGGCACGGAAGAATTGCCCAAAGGTGAAGGCTTAGGTTGGCAGAAACCCGTTGCCGTTGTACTTGCGTTGGCTTTGGCTGTTGAATCTTCATATGTGGTTTTCTTCCAGAAACCGATTGAAGGTCTAATCAACAATAATCCTTCTGCTGATTTTGCTGGTCCGAAAGCGATCGGTGAAATGCTCTTTAGCAAGTACCTGCTGCCTTTTGAAGCTACTTCGATCCTGTTGTTGGTTGCGATGATCGGTGCGATTGTTTTGACCCTCAATACAAAGGAAGGAGGGCAAAAATAATGGTTCCTGTAAATTATTACATCGCCCTCTCGGCTATTTTGTTCATTATCGGTGCGATGGGTGTTCTTGTTCGCCGTAATGCGCTGATTATCTTTATGTCAGTTGAATTGATGCTTAACGCTGCCAACGTTGCTTTTGTGGCCTTCGCCAGTGTTATGCCAAATAAGTTTCCCTTGGACGGGCAGATTTTCGTCTTCTTCATCATGACCGTCGCCGCCGCAGAAGTTGCCGTCGGCTTGGCCTTGATCGTGGCGATCTTCCGCTCGAAGAAGAGCATCAATGTTGACGAAATCAACGTGCTGAAAGGATAAGCCAATATGAATTTTTCTGAAGTTGCAAATTCCGGCTTTTTCTATTTAGCCCCCCTGCTTGTTTTCCTCCCCTTAACGGGCATGTTGATCAACATGATCTTCGGTGGAAAAATGAGCGAAAAAGCCGTTGGTACGGTAGCAAGCTTAGCGTCAGGGTCGGCGTTCGTCGTCTCTCTTTTGCTGGCATACTCGCTAAATGCCGCACACGGTGAATTACATACCGTACCCTTTGCGGAGTGGATCCACATCGGCAAACTCCAACTTAATTGGACTTTTCGCATCGATTCACTCTCGACAGTGATGATGCTGGTTGTCTCCGGTGTCGGCACGCTCATCCACATTTACGCCATCGGCTACATGCACGAAGATGTGCGTTTCAAGGATGATGTCAAACGCTTCCGCCGTTTCTTTGTTTTCCTGAATCTCTTCATCGCCATGATGATGATCCTCGTCAGCGGCGATTCCTACCTGATGCTCTTCGTTGGTTGGGAAGGTGTGGGGCTGTGTTCCTTCCTGCTGATCGGCTTCTGGTACGACTTCGATACCCTCGGTCGCAAGAGCACTGCCAATGCGAATGCTGGTAAGAAAGCCTTCATCGCCAACCGTGTTGGGGATTTCGGCTTCCTGCTCGCGATTTTCACCACCTTCTGGCATTTCGGTAGCCTCCAATTTGATGCCGTTTTTGACGCTGCCGCAGCGCACCCGGACCCGGTCGTGATCTCGGCAATTACCCTCTTCATGCTCATCGGCGTGACCGGTAAATCCGCCCAAGTCCCGCTCTATGTCTGGCTCCCGGACGCGATGGCTGGTCCCACACCGGTTTCCGCCCTCATCCATGCTGCAACAATGGTCACCGCTGGTGTCTACTTGGTTGTCCGCTCTGCGCCGCTTTACTCGGTTGTGCACAGCGCATCTTACATTGTCGCCATGATCGGTGCTGTGACAGCGCTCTTCGCCGCCACCATAGCGGTTGGGCAATACGACATCAAGAAAGTGCTCGCCTACTCCACCATCAGCCAACTTGGTTTCATGGTCGCGGCAGTTGGTATGGGCGCTTATGTTGCAGGTATATTCCACCTTGCTACCCACGCTTTCTTCAAAGCGTTACTCTTCCTTTCGGCTGGCTCGGTTATCTTGGGCATGGAACGTGGACATCATCATCTTGCCCACGGACATGGCGACCATGACGACGCTGACGCCCATCACGAGGAAGAAGAAATCTTCGATCCTGGCGATATGCGCAATATGGGCAACCTCCGCAAGCAGATGCCGGTCACTTTCTGGCTCTACATGGCGGGCACGCTCGCTCTTGCAGGCATCTTCCCCTTCGCTGGTTTCTGGTCGAAGGACGAAATCCTGCTGGATGCCAAACTTCATGCTGAACATTTTCCCGGTGTTTACTGGCTGCTTTCCATCGCTGCCTTCCTGACTGCCTTCTACATGGGACGCCAAATTTGGATGGTCTTCTTCGGCAAGGAACGCACTGAAGTTGCTGCTCACGCTGAAGAAAGCCCCAAAGTAATGACTGTCCCGCTGATGGTCTTAGCCGCCCTCGCCATTTTCGGTGGCGCGCTCAACCTGCCTTTTGAAGGCTTCCACAACCTCGGACACTGGCTTGGTCATACCATCGGTGAAGTCGAAGGTTTACCGCTTGATCTTGGCGTTGCAGGCATCTCTACCGTCCTTGCTCTGTTGGCGATCTTCATCTCCTGGCTGATCTACGGCAAGAACCCGATCAAAGAAGGTCAAATCGATCCGCTCAAAAAGCCGCTCGGTTTCCTCTTTACAGGCATGGAAAACAAATGGTTTGTTGATGAAGGCTACAAAGCCCTTGTCCTCGATCCCTTCCAAAAACTGGCGAAATTCCTTTCCATCGATCTCGACTGGAATTTCTGGCACGATTGGTTCCATGAAAGCGTTATCTTTGCCGGTTTCAAATGGCTGGCTCATTTCATGTCCGAACCCGTCGATATGGGCATCATCAATGCCATCGCCGATGGGCTGGCAAACTGGACGAAGCGTTCATCTGAAGGCTTACGTCGCTTACAAAATGGTTTTGTGCGCAGTTATGCTCTTTCCGTTCTTTTGGGCGTAGTTGCAATTTTAGGATATCTTCTCTTCAAGTAAGAGAATAAAAAACGAGGACAGACTATGGACTTTGTGCTGCATCCCCTTAATTTGGTCACTTTCTTCCCGCTCGTTGGCGTACTGGTTCTTTTCTTCATCAACGCTGAAAAGAAAGTCGTCATCCGCTGGGTATCACTCCTGACATCTTTAGTGACTTTTGGACTTTCCCTCTGGCTTCTGAGCCAATTCAACGCAGAAAACCCTGCTTTGCAGATGGTCATCAACCTGCCGTGGATCCAGGTCGCTGGATGGAATATCTCCTACTACATGGGCGTCGATGGATTGAGTATCCTGCTCATCCTCCTGACCACCTTCCTGACCCCGATCGCCCTCCTTTCAACCTGGTCGGCAATCGAGGATCGTGAAAAAGACTTCAACATCTTCTTCCTCATGCTCGAAGTTGGCATGCTCGGCGTTTTCATGGCGCAGGATTTATTCCTCTTCTACGTTTTCTGGGAATTCACCCTCGTCCCGATGTACTTCCTGATCGGTATCTGGGGTGGTCCACAGCGTATTTACGCTTCGATCAAATTCTTCCTCTACACCATGGCAGGTTCCCTCCTGATGCTGCTCGCCATCCTGTGGCTTGGCATTAATCAGGGTACCTTCGCTGTTCCTGACCTGATTGCTATGGGTGGCATCCCGGCTAATATCCAGACCTGGCTCTTCCTTGCCTTTGCGATTGCCTTCGCCATCAAGGTGCCGATGTGGCCGCTGCACTCCTGGTTGCCGGATGCTCATGTTCAGGCACCCACTGCGGGTTCGGTCATTCTAGCCGGTGTACTGTTGAAGATGGGCACCTATGGTTTTGTGCGCTTCAACCTGCCCCTCTTCCCTGAAGCAGCGATTAAATTCGCCCCTATGATGGCAGGTCTCGCCGTCGTTGGTATCATCTACGGCGCGATCGTTTCCTACTATCAGAAGGACATCAAGAAACTGGTTGCTTATTCATCCATCAGCCACCTTGGTTTTGTGATGCTCGGTCTCTTTGCCCTCAATTCGCAGGGTATTCAGGGCGGCATCCTCCAGATGATTAACCACGGTCTTAGCACTGGCGCGTTGTTCCTTTTGGTTGGTATGGTCTACGAACAGACCCACACCCGTGATTTTGAAGTCTATGGCGGTTTGTGGAAGGTCATGCCGGTTTACGGTACGATCATGCTGGTCGTGACGCTCTCCTCGATGGGCTTGCCTGGTCTCAATGGCTTTGTCGGCGAATTCACCATTTTGCTTGGTGCCTTCGGCTCTGAAGCGATCGGCTCCCCGTGGTACGCGGGTCTCTCCGCGATTGGCGTCATCTTGGCTGCGATCTATATGCTCTACATGTACCAGAAAATCTTCCTTGGCCCCGAAGGCTCAATCGTTGAAACCGTCAAAGAGCATGGACACGCCCTGCGTGACCTCAGCGTTCGTGAGATCATCACCGTTGCTCCGCTCTTGGTTTTCATCTTCTGGATCGGTCTCTACCCGAAACCTTTCTTCGCCTTGATCGCACCAGCCGTGGATAACCTCGTCACCATTTTGCAAACGGCAATGCACTAAACTGTATCCCCATGTTTGAGCGATGAGCATTCTTCGCTCAAGCGTAGGAGAGAATAATTTATGACCCAAGCCGATTTATACACACTTTTACCCATCATTGTGCTAACCGTCTGGGCGCTTATCTTGCTCGTGGTGGATCTTTTTATCCCCAGCGATCGCAAGGGCTGGACAGCGCTCTTAGCCGCTGCCGGGTTAGCGTTGACCATCGGGTTTGCGCTCTCCCAAAACGGGCAGCAGAGCTATGGCTTCAATGGAATGGTTGTCCTTGATGGCTTTTCGACCTTTGTCAGCATCTTACTGCTTTTCTCGGGCTTGATGGGAATTTCCTTAGCCTATAACTACCTTAAGCGCATGGGCATCGAACGTGGTGAATACTATTCCCTGATGCTCTTCAGTATTGTCGGAATGATGTTGATGGCGCAGGCATCTGATCTGATTGTTGTCTTCATTGCCCTCGAATTGCTCTCCATCCCGCTCTACGTTTTGGCAGCTTTCGCCCATCCCCAACACAACTCCGGCGAAGCAGGCCTTAAATACTTCCTGCTCGGCGCGTTCTCAGGCGGTTTTGTTGTTTACGGTATCGCCCTTGTCTTTGGTGCGACCCAGAGCACTGCTCTGACTGGTATTACAACTGCTGCATTGACAGGCGTTGCCAACGTCCCACTCATGCTGGCTGGTTCTGCTTTGATCTTAGTCGGCTTCGCCTTCAAGGTCGCCGCAGTTCCTTTCCACATGTGGACGCCCGACGTCTATCAGGGTGCTCCGACGCCTGTTACCGCTTTCATGGCGGCTGGCGCGAAGATCGCTGGTTTCGCTGCTTTGATGCGTGTCTTCTCGACTGCTTTCCCGATCCTTGCCGCTGATTTGGCTCCTGTCCTCGCTGTTTTGGCAGCCCTGACGATGATTGTAGGGAATGTCACCGCTGTCTCACAGACCAACATCAAGCGTATGCTGGCATACTCCAGCATTGCGCACGCTGGTTACATTCTGATGGCTTTCGTCGCCTTTGGTAATGACAAAATTGCTCCCGAAGCAGTCGCAGCAGGTATCTTCTATCTCGTTGCTTATGCCATCACCAATTTCGGTTCTTGGGGTATCGTGATTGCCCTCGAAGATGCTGAAGGCAAGGGCCTTGAACTTGAAGACTATGCTGGTTTAGGCAAGTCCAATCCCCTCATGGCTGCCGCGATGACGGTCTTCATGCTTTCGTTGATCGGTCTTCCGCCCACGCTTGGTTTGGTAGGTAAACTCTACCTCTTCCGTGCAGTTGTTGCTGTTGATATGTACTGGCTGGCGATTATCGGTGTGCTGACGTCTCTTATCTCTGCGTTTTACTATCTGCGCGTTGTCGTTATCATGTACATGCGCGAAGGTGAACCGAAGGCTAACTCCGAATCCTGGCTCAATTTCACTTGGGTCTTCATGGCTGCTCTCACAGTTATCCTCAGCATTATTCCCGGCCCGCTCTTTGATTGGGCTTCTAGCGCGGTAATGGTCTTGCTCACTTTTTAGCAATACAATAAACACGATCTATAAAATCTCCCGTTGAGATGTTCTCAACGGGAGATTTTTCTTTTCTTGGTTCAATATAGGCATTTGGTCATGTGTTGTTTTTAAAAGCGCTCATGCTATACTGAATAAGAGTTTTTGTGGGGAAGGTTTCAGTATGGATAATAAGGGCGAGGCTCTGATGAAGAAGCGTATTCTTTTATTCTTTTGGCTTAGTATTTTGTTTGTCATTACCTTGGCGTGCACACTACCAACCGCCATACCTACCTCCACGCCCGTAATCGACATTAATGCAACATTTACATCCATTGCATTATCGCAATTTGCGCTCCAAACCCCGTCTACGCCGATTCTGCCTTCAGCGATTTTGCCTCCTACACAGGTGGCCACGTTACCGACATCCGTCCCTGTTGTTACGGTCAGTGTTGATACGAATTGCCGTACCGGGCCAGGCGCTAGCTTTGATTATTTGAGCGCGTTATTAGTAGGCGAACAAGCAGAAGTCGTAGGAAGATATACATCCGCCAATCCTGGGTATTGGATCATAAAAAAGGACACGGTCACATGCTGGTTGTGGGGGAAGTATGCGACTGTGGAAGGCGACACTAATGGCCTCCCAGAAATTATGCCGCCACCACCCCCAACTCCCTCCCCAACAGCTTCGCCATCGCCAACTGCAATATTCACACAAACAGCATCGCCTGTTCCTCAACCACCAGGAGACTTGGTGTTGATCGAATTCTTTCAATTGACGAATCACAACATTGCCGTCCGTGTAGGGGTAGACCCGGTCGGGAGTTTGAGCGGTAACTATGTTTATACGGTCTGGGCGGATGGGAGCAAAGTAAAAGAAGCAACCTGCGCAATCCCGACAGGCTCAGCACTTTGTGATACGGGGTACCCTGTTAGCGGAACGCAGGTCATCGAGGTTGTGATCGATACAAATAACCTTATTTGGGAAACAAGCGAGTCAAATAACATCATGTTTTTAACCTGCGCGCCTGACTGGACATGTAAATAACCAAGTAAATTTTTCTTGATTGAAAAGGTGCGGTGGCCTGAGAAGTTGCCGCACTTTTTCTGTTAGAATTGTCCACTATGACAAAAATAGAAGCCCTGATCTTTGATTTTGACGGTCTGATCCTAGACACTGAAACCCCTGAATTTAACGTTTTGAGCGAAATCTACGCAGAATATGATGTGGAACTCTCCATCGAAAAATGGGGACAAATTATTGGTGGGAGCGGCGCTACGGAATTTGATCCCGTTTCCGATTTGGAAGATATGCTCGGTGAGAACATCCCCCGTCAAACCGTGCTGGACAGGTGGCGTGCCGAAGCCGATGCACGCATTGCCGCCAACCCCGTCCTCCCCGGCGTGATCGATCTCCTCGACACAGCCGCCCAACGCGGGCTAAAGCTCGCAGTTGCCTCCAGCTCACCCCACGCATGGGTGGATACGCATCTCGCCCGCCTCGGGCTTTTCGAGCGCTTCGAGCATATCACTTGCTCGGACGATGTAACCCTCACCAAGCCCTCGCCGGAACTCTTCTTGTTGGCACTAAGCAAGTTGAACGTCCGCGCGGATCGGGCAATCATCTTTGAAGATTCGCCGAATGGCGTCAAAGCGGCAACAGCAGCGGGCGTCCCCGTTGTGGCAGTTCCTAATCCAATTACCTCACAACTGAGTTTTTCCGGTGAGAGTCTGCGCTTGAATTCGTTGGCTCAATTTTCGTTGACAAAGTGGATGGTGTAGAATAGGATAGACGCAAATTTAAGGAGAAAACTTATGAATATCAACCATTTTGATGGGGTGGATTGGCGTAAGATTATCAAGAAATATCAACCTGAAGCCGGGCGTAGCATTTGGCAGCTTGTGAACACGCTTGTGCCCTATATCGGGCTATATGCGCTTATGTTTTGGAGCGTGGGCGTTTCGTACTGGCTGACTTTGCTCTTGGCAATTCCCACGGCGGGATTTATGGTGCGCACTTTCATTATCTTTCACGATTGCGGGCATGGCTCATTTTTCAAATCACGCCGTGCCAATTTGATCGTGGGCATCTTTACCGGGATTTTAACCTTCACTCCCTGGCAGCTTTGGTGGCATGAACATAATATCCACCATGCTAACGCTGGGAACCTGGACAAGCGCGGCATTGGCGATGTGGATACATGGACCGTTGAAGAGTATCTCGCTGCCCCCTTCTGGAAAAAAGCTTGGTACCGCTTCATGCGCCATCCATTGATGATGTTTTCTGTTGGCGCTGTGGTTCTTTTTACCATTGTCAAGCGCATTCCGCTGCCTTCACACGGCAAAAAAGAAAAAGCCAGCATCTGGTGGACGAATATTGCCTTGGCAGCGATCATTTCTGTCTTGATTTGGTTGGTGGGCTGGAAAACCTACCTGCTCGTACAACTTCCCGTGTTGCTCTTTGGCACATCAGCAGGTGTCTGGATGTTCTACGTCCAGCATAATTACGATGGCGTTTACTGGGAACGCGAGGAACAGTGGGATTTCTACAAAGCAGCGATGAAGGGCAGTTCTTTTTATGAGCTTCCTGGCATTTTGCAGTGGTTCACTGGCAATATTGGCTACCACCATGTTCATCATTTGGGTTCTCGCATTCCCAACTATAAATTGCAGCAATGCTTTGAAGAAAACCCCCTCTTTCATGTCAAACCGCTTAATATTTGGAGCAGCCTAAAAACGCTGCGCCTGCGCCTTTGGGACGAAGCCAATCAGAAAATGGTTGGTTGGGAAGCCCTGAAGCAGTATCGTAATAAGAGTGAAACAGCCTAAATCAAAAACTCCGCTGAAATTTCAGCGGAGTTTTT
>JBNLFG010000019.1:0-72559 GCA_050305405.1 Anaerolineales bacterium
CGTTGCCTTAGACAACTCCCCACCTTTTTACTATAGGGAACTTTCGCCAAAGTAGTGTTGTTCTTTCTTTTTTCCTGTATAATTCATTTGTAAGTATGTTGTGTTTGTCTATAACAAACTAGGAGTTTTCTATGCGTCGCGGAAGAATTTTTATCTACTTGGCAATTCTGATTTTGGTTGCATTAGCTGGAGGCTATTTCTTATTGCAAGGCCAGCCTGTTGGGAGCGGAGAGGCTGTCGCTCCAACACCTGTTATGGTCGACATTGTGATCGCCCAACAAAACATTCCCCAAGGAGCTGTGATTACAGATGATGTTCTAGGGAAAATATCTTTACCTGAAGGAAGTGATTATGGCGTTATGTTTCGGTATGACCAGCGTGCAGAACAACTTCTTGACAAGGTCGCTAAGTATCCTATTGAACAGGGTGTTGTGATCACACAGTCTATGATCGGAAGTCCAAGCGATATTGCAGTGGGTGGCCCTGAGTGGGCAGGTTTGATATCTCCAGGAATGACGGCAATTTCTATCCCAACGTCTCGCTTATCTTCGGTTGCTTATGGCGTTGCTGATGGCGCTCATGTGAATGTTGTAGCATGCTTTCTTTTTGTTGATATTGACGCTGGTTTTCAAACCAAACTACCAAACGCGATTGTCTCAGTTTCTTCATCTGGATATCCTGTTGAAGCCCCGAATTTGACAGCAACTGTGGGCGCAGGGGGCGCTGCACAAGGGCGGATTGAATTGGATCCAACTCTTCAACAGCCAGTTTATGTTGTTGGTTCGGAAGAGCAACGCCCTCGGCCCGTTTGTCAGACCATATTCCAAGACGTTGTTGTACTTAAACTTGGGAATTTCCCTGTCGATGGAGCCGAAGTTGCAACACCAGCCGCGGAAGATGCGCCTCCTGAAGAACAGCAGCCAACCGTGCAGACACCTGATATTGTCACCTTGATTGTTTCTCCTCAAGATGCAACTGCTTTGACTTATATGTTGTATGGTGGGGCAGAGCTAACGCTCACTTTACGTAGGACTGATGATATTTCACGTATTGACACTGAAGCTGCAACTCTACAGTTTTTGCTGAGCCAATACGCAATACCTGTCCCTGCTAAGCTTCCGTATGCGCCAGCAGAGCGTATTGATGCTTTGGTTGCCCCGCTTTTGATTAATGGTCAATAAAAAACGTCTTTTGAAGACGTGTCTTTCGGCGTATAGTGAAGCAGTGGAGATTACATGGCCCCTAATGATAAGTTTCGTGTCTTAATAGTTGATGACGTAGCCGAGACTAGAGAAAATGTTCGAAAGCTTCTTCAGTTTGAATCTGATGTTGAAGTAGTTGGTGTTGCGCGAACTGGACGAGAAGCAATTGATGTTGCTCAAGAAATAGAGCCCGATGTTGTTCTAATGGACATCAATATGCCCGATATGGACGGTATAACAGCTACGGAGGCGATCCGTCAAAAGAAGCCCTTTATTCAAGTCGTAATTTTGTCTGTTCAGGGGGATCAGAATTATATGCGGCGCGCTATGCTTGCTGGGGCTCGTGATTTTTTAACGAAGCCTCCAATGGGAGATGAATTAATATCTGCTATTCGTCGTGCGGGTAGTATGGCTCATCAGGAAAAAGCAAAAAGTGGGCCCGTGCCAGTTGCTGCTGCCACAGGAAGTTTAGGAGCATCTCCAATTCAAAGCGTAATATCTGGGGCGCAGGGAAAGGTTATTACTGTTTATTCCCCAAAAGGGGGCACGGGCAGTACAACTTTAGCGGTTAATCTTGCCATTGCTCTTCATAACGAAGAGACACGTTCTGTAATTGTCGATGGGAATTTACAATTTGGCGACGTAGCTGTCTTTATCAATGAACAGGGAAAAAATACGATTTTAGATTTAGCTCCTCGTGTAGATGAGTTGGACCCTGAGATTGTGGACGGCGTCATGATTAAGCATAATGATTCAGGTATTCATGTTTTAGCGTCGCCTTCGCGTCCAGAGCAAGCTGAGGAAATATCAGGAAATAGTTTTTTGAAGATTGTTCAGTATTTGCGTCGGCTGTATGCCTATGTCGTAATTGATACCAATTCATGGCTTTCTGATGCCGTTTTATCTGCTGTTGATGAAAGTGATATTATTGTATTGGTTGCTACTCAAGATATCCCGTCTATTAAGAACACACGTTTATTTCTTGACTTAGTTTCAAGCTTAGGCGTAGATCGCAATCGAATAGCTCTTACCATGAATCGGTATGATAAGCGTATTGGTATCACGCCTGAGAAGGTTGGCGAAAATCTTAAGGTCAATGTCGCTGCTACAATTCCACTTGATGAGCGTGTCGTAATTCCTTCAGTTAATCGTGGTGTTCCGTTTATTATTGGGAATAAGACACAACCAGTCAGTCGTGGCATCTTGGCTCTCGCAGAGACCATCAGAGAGCGAATTGCATCTTTAGAAGTAACCGCGTGAATCAGGTAGCGTTGGAGGTAACTTATGTCGTTGCTAAAGAGAATTGAACAGGGGCAGAATACCTCAAAAGGGAGTGGAAATTTAGGGTCGCAAAAACCAGAAGAGCAGTCCCGGCTAGCATCTCTGCAAGCAAGACGTGCAAATGCTCCGAACTCAGCCCCGCAATCAGGCACTTATTATGATCTAAAAACGCGGGTACAAAACAAACTTTTGGCTGAAATTGATCCATCAATGGATATCTCCCAAACAGATGAGGTGCGCCGTTCTATTCAAGACCTTTTTGAGCAGATATTAACGGAAGAAAATATTGTACTTTCTCGCCCCGAACGGCATCGCCTTTTTGAGCAAATAACAGCTGAAATTCTGGGGTTTGGTCCTCTTGAACCCCTTTTGCAGGATGATACACTAACGGAAGTTATGGTTAATGGGGCGAAGAATATTTATGTCGAGCGTAAGGGAAAGCTTCATCGTGTCCCTGTTACTTTTGAAAGCGACGAGCATGTTATGCGGATTATTGACAGGATCGTTGCCCCGCTTGGGCGGCGCATTGATGAATCCAGCCCTTACGTAGACGCTCGCCTGCCAGATGGTTCCCGTGTAAATGCAGTTGTCCCGCCAATCTCCTTAGTTGGCCCTACTCTCACTATCCGTAAGTTTTCCAAAAACCCGATTACTATGGAGCAACTCGTTCAGTTTGGGTCTATCACCCCTGAAGCTCTTCAGTTTTTAAAGGCATGTGTGGAAGCACGCTTGAATATTGTTATCTCTGGCGGCACAGGTTCTGGTAAAACAACCCTTCTAAACGTGCTCTCATCATTTATCCCAGCTGACGAGCGCATTTTAACAATTGAAAACGCTGCAGAGGTTCAACTGCGCCAGGAACACGTCGTTACGCTCGAGTCTCGTCCAGCTAATATTGAGGGGAGAGGCGAAATTACAATACAGCAACTTGTTGTAAATTCTCTTCGTATGCGTCCTGATCGTATTGTTGTTGGTGAGATTCGTGATGAAGCCGCTTTGGACATGTTGCAGGCAATGAATACCGGTCATGACGGATCTATGACCACGGCTCACTCAAATAGTCCGCGTGATACACTGTCACGTCTTGAAACAATGACACTTATGGCGGGTATGGATTTGCCAGTTCGCGCTATTCGTGAGCAGATTTCGTCTGCGGTCGATTTGGTTTGTCATCAGGATCGTATGCGTGATGGTTCTCGACGCGTCACCTACATTACAGAAGTTAGCGGAATGGAGGGTGATGTGATTACAACCACTGACATCTTTGCTTTTGAGCAAACCGCAATTGAAGAAGGGAAGATTATAGGACGTTTGCGCCCGACAGGGCTGCGGCCTAAATTTATGGACAAGATCGAAGCATCTGGCATTAATTTACCTCCTTCGATTTTCGGTATTGGTGAACGAAGACGTTATTAGCGATCAATTGTCTTATTGGATAAGATTGAGATTCCCTATGAATAGTTTGTTTTTTATAATCGCCGGAATTGTTGTTGTAATTTTGCTTGTTGTTGGCGTGATGATGTCATCTAATAGTGAGCGAAACTTGGTTGAAGATAGACTAGGGCGCTATCTGGATGAAGGGGACAAAGATAAGGATAATGGGGGGGACTCGTATGTTACAGAGTGGGTTAATCGACGTGTTGAAAAATCATCAGGCGGGGATAAAATCAAGAAGGCTCTTGCTCGAGCCGATTTAAAACTTAAAGTAGCTGAATATTATGCTTTGATTGTTATTGCTGTTGTTGGTGGAGCTCTTATTGCTGGTTTTTTGGGCGGGAGAAACCCAATTTCTTTTGGGATAGGGGCGATTTTGGGGGCTATGGCCCCTAGAATGTATGTGAAGCGTCAACAAAAGGTCAGGCTGAAGAAGTTTGACGATCAGTTGCCTGACATGATCAATCTAATGGTTAATGGCTTGCGTGCTGGCTACTCTACTATGCAGGCGATGGAATCTATTAGTAAAGAACTGCCTCCTCCTATTTCGGATGAGTTTCGACGTGTAGTGCAAGAAATGCAGTTGGGCGTCCCAATGGATAGGGCGTTAGACAATTTATTGCGGCGTATTCCCAGCCCAGACTTGGATTTCATGGTTACTGCGATTAATGTACAGCGTGAAGTAGGTGGTAATCTTGCTGAAATATTGGATACAATTTCTTTTACCATCCGAGAACGTATTCGTATTAAGGGAGAGATAAATACACTAACATCCCAGGTAAGGACATCCGCATCAATTTTGTCCATGATTCCAATATTTTTATTTATCCTTCTTTGGTTTATTAGTAATGATTATATAAGCTCTATTTTTGACAATGGTTTAGCCTGTGGTTTAAGTGTCATTGGGGTAGGGCTTTTCTTAATCTCTTTGGGTTACTTTATTATGATGAAGATAGCTGATATTGAAGTGTAGCGGAGTGAAACTATGCTAATCTGGATTATTGTTGGTGTGATCGTCGTTGCAGGTGTTGCTGCGCTAGTTGTTGCGGGAAATCGACAACAACAATCATCAGGCGAAGATGATCTTTTAGCGTCCCGCCTGATAGAATTTAGTGAGCGTGGCGAAATGGCTTCTCTGGAAGAGATTGAACTTTCTCAGCCATTCTATGAAAGAGTTGTTGTTCCTATTCTTTTGAAAGTTGGGGATATATCAGCTCGTTATACTCCTCAAAACTTAATTGAAGAAACTGAAAGAAAAATTGAATTGGCTGGGAACCCTATTACTATAGGAGCCCCGGCTTTTCTTGCATCCCGTTTTGTGGCAGCTGCGGTATTTGGTGGGTTACTGTCCGTTGTTTTTATGCTTCCTGGTGGTAGTCCTATAAAGATGAATCCCTATCTTATTATTCCTGCGGCAATTCTTATTGGTTTCTTTTTCCCTCAGTTGTGGTTACAGGGAAAAATTGATAGTCGCCAAAAAGAAGTCCAGAAGGCTATGCCGGATGCGTTGGATTTGTTGACTATCTGTGTTGAAGCAGGTCTTGGTTTTGATGCTGCGATGTCCAAGGTTAGTGAGAAATGGGAAAATGAACTTTCTTTGGCGTTTTCTAGAGCCATTCGCGAGGTACAATTAGGGAAAATACGTCGTGAAGCTCTAAAAGATATGGCGGATAGAATTGATCTTGCTGAAATGACAAGCTTTATCGCTGCGGTTATTCAAAGTGAACAGTTGGGTGTTAGTATGGCAAGGGTGCTTCGCATTCAGTCTGAGCAGATGCGAATGAAGCGGCGGCAGAGAGCAGAGGCGGAAGCGCAAAAGGCTCCGATCAAAATGCTTCTCCCTATGGCGTTTTTAACATTCCCTTCAATTTTTATTGTATTGCTGACTCCTGCAGCGATTAAGATGATGAATGGTTTTAATGTTTAGTTTTTGAGTTTGGTTTAATATTCCTACGTGGAAATCTGTTTTGAAAGAAAAATTGCCGGTTTTATATTCCCTCTATCATTTATTTTGGCAGGGTGTAGATCTTCTTTACCCGCCGGATTGTGGCGGTTGCGGCAAGAAGGGAATACGGTGGTGTGATAGTTGCAAAGCAAGCCTTGTTAATGTGCAAGAACCTTTATGTGAAGTTTGTGGTTTGCCACAAAAGGAGGGTGGAATTTGTGAGAAATGTTTGAAAAATCCTCCGGCATATAAGCAGTTACGTTCTTGGGTTGCATTTGATGGTGCTGTGCGCAAAGCTTTGCATAGAGTGAAGTATCGTCGAGATTTTGGTGTAGGGGAAATACTTGCTTATGAAATGTTACCCTATGTAGAACAGTTAAATTGGGAGATTGATCTTGTTGTTCCTGTTCCGCTTGGGGAGCAGCGTTATCGTGAACGGGGGTATAATCAGGCAGCGTTATTTGCGCGTCCATTAGCTTTGGCAAAAGGTTGGAAATATGCTCCACATGCCTTGCGGCGTGTAAAAGAGACGAAATCCCAGGTGGAACTTTCAGCTATTGAGCGCGTGAAAAATGTGAAGGATGCTTTTGTTGCTCATCGCAAGGATGTTGATGGCAAATCTGTTTTGGTTCTGGATGATGTCTCTACAACGGGAGCAACTCTAAATTCATGTGCGGATTCGTTGATCCGTGGCGGCGCAAAGGTTGTTTATGCTTTAACGGTCGCTCGCGCGCTACCACATCATGGTCTTAGGACCGTCTAATTTTTTATTTTGAACAAGGAGGTACGATGACACACGAAGTGAAAGTTTTTGGAAGAAATATGGAAGTGACTGATAAGGTTCATGACTATGTTTCTGGCAAAGCAGAGAAGCTAGATCGTTATCTCAAGGAAATTGAAGAAACTCGTGTTGAGCTTTCACATGTGAAGTCTGCTCGCAACGCAGCGGACCGGCAGGTGGCGCAGATTACTGTCCGGGGGCGACGTCTTCTCTTGCGAACTGAAGAGCGCTCGGATGATATTTTAAGTGCGTTTGATACGGCGTTGGATAAAATGCAACGCCAAGTTGAACGCTACAAAGGCAAACGTGATCGCGGTGGACGTGGTGATGGTCGTTCGGCGGCGGACGTTGTTCCTGTTGAAGAAGTAGATGATTTCGACGATGAAGAACTGTTTGTTGCTCGCCGCAAGAAATTTGCTGTTTATCCGATGCTGGAAGAAGAGGCATTGGAGCAAATGCAATTGCTGGGACACGATAATTTCTTCATCTTCTATAACGGCGAAACTAATGCGATGAACGTCTTATACCGCCGCCGTGATGGCAGTTATGGGTTGATTGAACCAGAAATTGCTTGATTGCCGATTTAAACCGTTTTGCAATACCTTACCTAAAACTGACCCGAATTTTCGGGTCAGTTTCTATCTAAAGCAAAATAATGAAAACTTTTGATTTTGACGCTGACAATGTAGAGATGGACGACTCTGCAAATAAAAATTTTGATGCAGAATCTATTCGAGATGCTACTCACAAACTCCTTTTAGCGGTTGGAGAAGACCCTGAGCGCGAAGGATTAAGACGCACCCCGACGCGGGTCGCTAATATGTACCAGGAGCTTTTAGCGGGATACGCAACTGACCCTGATACCATTGTGAATGGAGCTCTTTTTCATGTGAAATATGATGAGATGGTGCTTGTGCGCGACATTGAGTTTTATAGCCTTTGTGAGCATCACATGCTGCCCTTTATTGGGCGAGCGCATGTTGCTTATATTCCAAATGGGACAGTGGTTGGCTTATCGAAGATTCCGCGCATTGTGGATATGTTTGCTCGTCGCTTGCAGGTACAGGAGCGCATGACGCGCCAAATCGCGGATTTTATTCGTGACCTGCTTAATCCGCAGGGCGTGGCTGTGGTTGTAGAGGGGCTGCATCTTTGCATGATGATGCGCGGTGTCAAGAAGCATAACGCGCGCATGACCACATCAGCGATGCATGGCGCTTTCCGCGCAAACTTGGCGACGCGTCAGGAGTTTTTGGATAATATCTCTCGCGGCGCTTCTGCATTGCAAATTTGATGTGTAGGGGCAGACCGGTGTGCCTGCCCTTTGTTGTTTCTAAATGGAAAAACCGCCTCACGCGTGGATGTGGGGCGGCTTCCGTTTAAGGGCGTTTGATTTCCACCCCAACTTGGTCGACATAATCGAGCGCATCAGGTTTTTCGACGCGTACCCGTACTTTTTTCACCCCTTTTTCTTGTAGACATAACGCTGCTATATCTTCTGCCAACGCCTCAACTGTGAGCCGTTGCGCTATTTCAGCGTGACTGCGAACTTTCTGCGAGAGTGCATCATAGTTGATACAGTCTGCAAGATCATCGCTTTGGGCCGCTTTACGCGTGTCGGTGTAGAGCGTGATGTTGATGAGCATTGCCTGTGGGGTGATACGTTCTTCATTATATACGCCGATAATGCCGTGCGCGTGTAGGTTTTTGATTAATATTTTATCCATATTTTAGTTTTTCTACAGAGCACAGGCTACAAAAGTCTTTAAGACTTTTGTAGCCTGTTTGGTGCGAGCATGTGCCGCACACCTCTATTTAGTTCCGTTAGGGAACCAGATGCAGTGTCGCTTCTGTATAGCTGCTAATGCTGTCCTGATCCCAGTACATGGGATAGTATTCAATATTGCGCCACATATCGACCATGTCAGTATAGTGTTGATGTCCGGCATGACCGGATTCGCCGGTGGTGTGAACAGTGAGTGAATTGTCGAGATCGCTCAGGTCAACGATCATGCGCATGGAGGGCAGCCAATCGACTTCGTAGCTTTCGTAAGTCGTCCAGCCGGTGGCATTGACAATACTCTCGCCGCCTGCGGTTGGATAGGGGCCGCGATTGAAAAGGTTTTCGATTAGTGCGACGCCAGAATTACCGAGCGTGGAGTTTCTAAAGGTGGCGGTGTGGATATCACCCCATGCCCAGTCGTTGCGGTTTTTGCCGTAGTCGCTTTCCATTTCTTTGACGGCGGCAGCAAATGCGGCGGCGAAAATATCGTCGCGAGTTTCGCCGGTGTCGGTGCTTTTGTCATCCCAGAAGGAATTGTCCGGTTCCTGGGTGATGTTGCGCATGACTTCGAACCAGCGTGAGCCGCCCGCTGCCATGTAGTCTTCAGGAAGATCGTCATCGAAAGTTAGGGCAAGAACGTGTTTCCAGTAGGCGGCGAAGAGGGCGGCGGGGGCCGAATCCATGTCGGTTTGGCGGTTCCAAGCTGAAATCCAGGAGCGCATCTCGATGAGATGATTATCCGAGAGCGGCACATCCATCAGGAGCGGAATCAGCGTCTCGGCGTTCAGATCCATCCCATCCCCCTGCATTTTTTGAATATCAGCGATGCTGAATTTGCCATCTTGCGCTTCGAGCATATCGACAATGCGTTGGGCGCGGTAGCCGTAGGCCCAGTCGTAGGTGATGTGATATGGGTAGTCCCAGGGGCTGACACGGTTGTTGGCGGTGGCGATGTAGCCGGACTCAGGGTTGACGACGTAGGGCAGCTCCTCGAAGGGAATGTAGCCTGTCCAGGCGTATTCGTCCGTCCAGCCGGGGACGGGGTAACGCCCATCGCCGTTGGCACGAATCGGCACACGTCCCGGCATCTGATAGGCGATGTTTCCTTCGATGTCGGCGTAGATCAGGTTTTGCGCCGGGACGTGGAATTTGCTGGCGGCTTCGCGGAACTCTTCCCAGTTACTGGCATTGTTGAAGCCCCAAATGGCATCAAAAACAGAGCCGGGTTCGAGCGCTGTCCAGCCAAGGGCTACGACATAGTTTTCGGGCAGGTCGATGCCCGCTTTGTCTTTGAAGGCTTCTTGATCGTCTTCAAGGTCAGTGTCTTTGAGTGCGCCGTAAGTGTCGGAGATAACCGGCCCATGGCGTGTGCTGCGGACAGTGATCTCAACCGGATCGCCGCCGCCGACATTGATCGTTTCGATGCGGGTTTCAAAATCAACCCATTCGCCGTTAACTTCGTACTGATTGGGGTTGGCCGGATTAACTTTTTCGATGAAAAGATCCATTACATCGGGGCCTGTGTTGGTAAAACCCCAGGCCACATTTGCATTATGACCGATGACGACACCGGGGACACCAGCGAAGGAAAAGCCGCTTGATTCGTAAGGGCAGGCTTCGCTGACGGGCATACAATGCAGGTCAATTTGGTGCCAGATAGATGGCATCTGGATGCCCAAATGCGGATCGTTGGCGAGTAGCGGCATACCGCTCTCGGTGCGTGAGCCGGAAACGACCCACGAGTTGGACCCGATGCCTGATCCCGCTGGGCCAAGCACGCCATCGAGCAGCGTAAAATTGGCAGAAACAATATCCAGGCTGGCATTTGCTGCACTGAGCAGCGTTTGCGTCTCCTGTGAAGCGGACGCCGCTACCACCTCGCCCCCAATCTCCGATACGATGACGGGATGGTCTTCGGGGTAGGGCGGGGAAATGACATCAATTTGCTCGGCCGTCAGTGTTTTGAGCAAGATGGCACGCTCGATCTCGGCGTTCATATTGCCGCGTAAATCCCATGCCATGGCTTTGCCCCAAGTGAGCGAGTTGACGGGCGTCCACGGGGCGGGGACGTAATCTGCGTTGAGCAGGGCGAGCACGCCATATTCGAGGCTGAGTTCCGTGCCGCTGCGCCCATCGAGATAGGCGTTTACGCCAGCGGCGTAGGCATCCAGCATCAGTTTGGAATCGCCAGTAGCGGTGGCGTATTCTGCTTCTGCGGTCTGTTTCCAGCCTAATGTGCGCAGGAAGGCATCCGTCTCAACTTGGGCGCTGCCGAACATCTCAGAGAGTGTCCCTGAGCCGATATGACGCCAGGCATCCATTTGCCAGAAGCGATCCTGAGCTTGGATAAAGCCCTGCGCCATGAAGAGATCGTGCAAGGTGCTGGCGTAGATGTGCGGGATGCCCATCTCGTCACGGTGAACAGTGACCGGGGCATCTAAGCCCGCAATCGTAATCTCACCTTCGACTTGTGGGAAGGATAAGGGAGTATTGGTTTTGACCCAGTTTTTATAAAAGAGGGTACCTCCCGAACCCAGAACAAGCAAAACAACAATCAAACCGATTAAAAAATTACGTAACTTTAAAGACATATCTCCTCCGATTGGCGAATTGGTTCGGCTATTATACCGACACTTTTGTGTATTGATGAAAATAAAAACACAATCTTTGCTGGATGGTTTTGCATTCAAAAAAATAAGTGTCTATCATATGAGAATATGGGGTTATTTTGAATTCTTGGCGTAATTTTTCCCCTGCATTTTTAGATGGTCTGGGTATTAGCCTTTGGGTATAATCAACATGCGATTAAGTTTTGGAATTTGGAGTGAGAATGAAAGCAAAAAAACGACTGGTTTACTTGTTTGTGCTGATAGTTTTATTGACCGCATGTGCCCCGTCACCAACGCAGGACCCGGGCCTGATTTATACCGTTGTTGCCAGCACCCAGACGGCTGCAGCTTGGCAAACGCAGATGGCAGAAGCCTCTTTTTCAAAAACCCCGACGCAGGCGACTCTCCGCCCAACGTTTACCCCTTTCCCCACAATGACCTCGTTTGTTTATCAGGTAACGGCTAGCCCAACTTTAACGCCGACTGCATCTGCAACAAGCACGCCGCCGATTTTAACCAATTGGCCTGATTGGAAAACGGGCGAAGTCGTCGTAATGCCAAAGGGGTCTGGTGAGAATATTGGCACGAATAAGAGATTCAGAATTCTGGTTGGGGTGCAGGTACTAATAACACGTCATCATGGTGTGAAATTACGCGCCGTTCCCAACAAAGCTATGGATGGCCCTATGGAGGAAGAAGGATCGGCTTTGACGTTAACCGGCATTATGAATAAAAATAATGAGTATGGTTGGTTTTTTGCGCAAGTAAGGGCTGTGAATGGTCAGACCTACTGGGTAGGTGGATCAGACGGGGAGGATACAGATCCACGCCGGTCTTTTGAGTTTTATTATCCTCATTTGACAACTTCACCAACACCCTCTCCTTCGGCCACAGCAACCGCTTCGCCGACTTCTCTCAATACGCCGACAGAAACAGCAACGGAGACCATGTCCCCATTCGAAGAAACGCTAACCCCAACCCCATAAAAAGCAAAAGGGCTGCTCAACTGAGCAGCCCTTTTTGTGTATGCTATTGCGCTATACCTAAAAAGCGTGGGTACCAATACCAGAGCAGATCGGCAGCTGGTTTTCCAAATACAGATGCAGATTTGTCGCGCAGCATGGCGGGGGGATAGTAGCCACGACTGACAACGCCGTCAATCCATGAACGCCCATTGATGGCGTTGAAAATTGATTCGTATGCATCTGTCTGTGCGAGCAGATTCAAGCCGACGGATGGGATGTCTGCTTCCGGGCGATTGAGCTCTGTCCAGTCAAGACAACCTCCTGATGGATCGGCGACGCAGGCGGTTTTTGCGCCTGTTGCGGAAGGGAATGCCAGGCCGAGAATGATTTTCTTTTCAATATTGGCTTGATAAGGGGAGATTTCTTCATCCAGCAAGCGGATGGCTTCAGTGGTCATTGTTTCTTTGCTTGCCAACGAATCATTACTTAAGGGGGCATTCCAGAGCAGATAGACGCCGTCCATGTTTTTGATGAAGGTTGGGGCGCTATCAAGGCTGCCGGGCGTATAGGGAAGAGCCCACCAAATTTCACCAGTGAAGTGTGTGCGCACATCATTGATGATATTACTCCAGCGCAGCTCGGCGTCGGCTGGGACGCTGGAAGGCTGCCCATCAGCGAGCAATCCGTTTTGCATAGCGGGAGCAAGCCACTCTCCGCCAAGAACCAGCGCACGCGCATTATTTTGAGCGGCAATATCTGCATAGTGCAGCGCAAACTGATGGTAACGATCAAACCATTCATTCCACCAGCCAAAGTCGCGCGGTGCGCTCATCCACCAATCATCAGCAGATGCGGGGAAATGTGGTGTCGGGAAGAGGGCGATATTCAGATCAAGTGCGTTGGCTTGCTGCATCATAAGCTCAACATCACCCAAAAGCGGATCGCTCCCCGGTTGTGCTGAAAAGGTGAGCGGTTGGGTGCGTAAGAAACTCCAGCTAGGGGTCAGAAAAACCCAACTTGCATGTAGCGCAGAGACATTTTGCAGCGCCTGTGATGTGAAGCTGGTCCAGTTTGGCGCGTAGTTGGATTGAAATTCAATGCCGGTCAAAAAATCGGCGTTACCAGCCTGAATGGATGCTGCAACAAGCGTGTAGGGTTCGTTATTATCGAGCCACGCCCAATTGGTGATGGTGTCGCGGATGTCTTGCGGCGCAAGGCTGGCTGCTATTTGTCGTCCGGCAGTGGCATTGCCCATCGTGGCAACATCATCTGCGCTGCCGCATTGTGCGTTGCGGCAATAGCGATAGCCAAAGCTGCTTATCACATCGAGCGGGCCATAGAGTTTGTATGTCCAGCGGTTATTGCCCATCGACCACATCGGGATCGGTTCTGTCCACGCGTAGGGCGAGAACTGGATGTAGATGACGTCTCCGGCTGGAGTATTGGTTGGGACATTGACATCGAAAACAATCGGGGAGGAGGGGCCTGCTTGCCATGTTTCGACAGTTTCCTCGACGACGATATCTGATTCCGGTACCACCAGCCGACGAAGCTGATGTTCCCCCGTGGATTTATGCTCTGCATTCCAGAATCCGTCGCCAAGGGTATATTTATAACGCAGGTCTGTGCCAACGGGAAGTTGTATTGTGATGCTGTAGCGCCCATCCCCTACGTGATTCATTATTGGCATCCGGTCTGCAATCGCGCTAAAGCCGCCGCGCAAGTCGCCAAATGTATTGCCAAGTTGCAGGATGTTGCCTGCGAGACGCACAGGAGCGCCCTGAACGGTATTATCAGGTGTATTGACAACAAAGGTCACGTTAACGAGCGCAGCGGGCGCGACGTGGATTTGTACAGGTGTGATTAGACCTGCTTCGACCTGTGCGCCTTGCTGGAAGGGCTGGTGTGAGCCATCCAGCGCATATGCGTTGAGCAAGTGTAAGCCGGGCAGAACACCTTCAAGGTAGAAATGCCCGGATGCGTCGCTCATGGTTTGTACGCCGCCTGCGCTGATGAGCAGATTGGGAATTGCTTCTCCACTCACGGCATCGATGGCCAAGCCTTGAATATGGCCGGTTGGCCCGCTGTAATTTAGCCCTGTCCAACTGGTTACAGCATCTTCAACGGTACTGGTGCCGTCAACTTTAAAAATGCGGTAGCGAACGGGCAAATTGTCGCTGGTGGTTTCCTGAGCGCGAGTGTTGCCTGCGATCTGATAACGATATTTAATTACAGCGTTGATGGGCAGTGGTAGGGAGACGTGGTAAGTCTGCGCATCCAATGCTTGAAGGGGATAGTCCGTTGTATTAAGAGCGAGGCCGGTTACTTCATCCAGCAGACTGATGGCAAGAATCTCCCCTTGCGCGAGCGGGGCAGGGATGTGAACCGTGAAGCTGACTTCCGCCGAGGGCACAGGGGTGGATGCTGGCTGTGCGGTATCCCCACTTGCTTGTGTTGGAGCTGTGCCGTTATTGCCGATATCCAGCAATGAAAAGGTGCAAGCGGGGCCACTGAAGAGCAGCGCCGCGATGAAACTGAAAATAGCAAATTTGGATATAGTTGTTTTTTGCATAGGATTTCCCTTACCTGATTTTATGGAGAGGGTTTAGATTTTTGCTAGGGTCTTATTGCGGTTACGATAAGCGATATAGCTCAAGCCAATGCTGAAAAAATAGAGCAAGGACATGGGCAGCATCACGAGTGCCATGTTGATGGGGTCGACGGTGGGGGTGATGGCGGCCGCCAAAATGGAGATGATGACCATGGCCAAACGCCACTGTTCTTTGAGCACCTTTGGCTTGACGATACCGACAGCACTGAGTACATAAATTACTAAAGGAAATTCAAAGGCGATACCGATCCAGAACATTACGCCAAGGAGAAAGCTGAAATAGGATGCAGGGCGCAAAGCAGCCTGGATGCCCATGAAATTGAGTAGGAAGGGTAATGCGGCGGGCATCATCACATAATAGGAGAAGGCCGCGCCAGCAATAAAAAGTAAGGTTGCCAGTGGGATGCCGATCAATCCGAATTTTTTAGAAGCCGGTTTCAAGCCCGGGGCGAGGAAAAACCAAAATTCAAAAGCAATATAAGGCAAGGCGATGATGATGCCGCTCATTAGAGCAACACGCATAAAGACACCGATCGACTCTGTTACTTCAATGGCGCGCAGCGCTTCCAACCCGCCGACTGGCTGGGAGAGATAGTCGATCAGTTTTTGTGTGAAAGCAAATGAGATCGCAACCGTGATTGCAACCGAGAGTAGCATACGGAAAAGATGCCTGCGTAGCACTTCGATGTGATCGAAAATGGAAGCCCGCGCTTCCTTGGATTGAAAGGCCGCTACCGTGGCATCAATAAGCGGAGTATCGTCCGGGTCTTCGTTCAGGAAGGCGCGTAATTTCTTGATCCCTCGAAAGGGAGCGTTTAGGATAAACCAGACGAAACGAAAGGGCGCTGTGATGATGCCCCATAGTTTTTTGAAGAATTTACGCATTGTCGTTTTCTATGAAATCAGAGTCAGTGGGGGAGTTGAGAACAGGGCCAGTATCCGCTTTTGGTGCGGGCGCAGGTTTATCGTCCACGGGCGGGGCGATGCTGTTGTCAGAAGCGGGACGGGATACAGGTTTCCCTGTCCACGCGCCAAAGTCATCTTTGGGCAGGGTCACCTTGATGTCTTTGTTGCGAAATTGATCAAATTCTTGAGCTTCAGGAATAATTTCGCCTGCTTCGCGCATGAGTTGGTTGGGCAGCGTTTTAAGTTTGCGTGAGGCGTCTTTGATGCTGCGCCATTCATCCGACATGACTACTTTTCGCATCCAGGAACCGATGGTTTTGCCTGCTTTTTGCATGTCTCTGGGGCCTAGCACGATTAGGGCGATGACGATAATGAAGACAAGTTCTGGTGCGCCGATACCAAGAATATCCATGAATTAGCCTTTGATGCTTGCCTGAATGGATTGAAGGATTTCGTTTTGATGTTTGGCAAGGCTGCCCAGGACGCCGTTGACAAAACTGGGGGCCGCATCGGAGCCGTAGAGCTTGGCTAATTCAACGGCTTCGTTAATGGCAACTTTGACCGGGGTTTCCTTGTCGATGCCAAACTCCCAAAATGCAATTCGCAGGATGTTACGGTCGATGGGCGCAATTTGATCAAGAGGCCAATCGGGGGCGTATTTAGCGATAGCATTGTCGAGATTTTTAGTAATGGGGATGATGCCAAAGACGATCCTGCGCGCAAATTCTGCGAGGGTCTCTGTTAGGGGAGCCTCCTCCAGGCGCTCGGTGAAAACTTGTCCTGGGGGGTGGTTGCTCAAATCAACTTCGTAAAGTACTTGCAGAGCGAGACTGCGCGCTCTGGTGCGTTGCTTCATGCAGCTTATGCCTCTTCTTCTAATTCGTAGGCGATGTTTTCAATATGAATATTAACTTCGGCTACGTCCATGCCGACCATTTCGGTGATAGCGCGGGTGACTTTTTGTTGAATGGTTCGGCTCACATCGCGGATGTTGATGCCGTTGTCGAGAACGATGTACATATCAGCGATGACAACATCATCTTCGATCTTGATGCGTACACCATCGCTGATGCCGCGCCCGAAAAGGCGGTTGACGCCGCCTGTGACAGGTGCCATCGCGTGGACGCCTGCTACTTTTAATGCCGCCATGCGCGCAATCTCGACAAGAACATCGGGTGCGACCGTTGTTTTTCCAGGGGGGCGGGTGTCTTGATCCATCTTTTCTCCTTTTTCTAAGGTTGGGCAGAGATTTGCCCTGCCCAACCCGTTACTTATAACCTAAAACCTATGACTTGATTTCTACATCACCATCCCGCCGTCGACCTGTAAGGTCACGCCGGTAATAAAAGATGATTCTTCGGCAGCGAGGAAGGCTACCGCATTCGCAATATCCTGCGGTTGACCGAAGCGTCCCATCGGGGTTAGTTTCATCGAAATATCTTTGATTTCTTCGGGTAGATCATGAGTCAAAACCGTTTCAATAAAGCCTGGAGCAACCGCGTTCACGGTGATGTTGCGGGAACCAAGTTCTTTCGCGAGCGCTTTGGTCAAGCCGATCATACCCGCCTTCGATGACGAATAATTTGCCTGCCCGGCTTGTCCAGTGACACCGGAAACCGAAGAAATATTGATAATGCGTCCATAACGAGCTTTCATCATCGGGCGGGCAAGTGCCTGGGCGCAATTGAAAGCACCTTTTAGATTGATATTTAGCACCATATCCCAGTCTTCTTCCTTCATGCGCATAATCAGTCCGTCGCGGGTGATGCCAGCGTTATTGACCAAAATATCGACCTTGCCGAATTTATCAATGGCGCTTTTGACCATTGCTTTTACGCTTTCCTGATTTGAAACATCTGCCTCGATGGCGATGGCTTCAACGCCTGATTTTGCAGAGATCTCGTTTGCAGTTTCTTCTGCTAATTCCATGCGCAAATCGACGACTGCAATATTTGCACCGCGTGCTGCCAGGGTTTCAGCAATCGCTTTTCCGATTCCGCGTGCGCTGCCTGTTACGATAGCAGTGCGCCCTTCTAACGATAAAAACTCACTCATTTTGATGCTCCTTTTAACTGAAAGAATTATACACCACCCTTAACACATCAATCCATTTTGGGTTGCAAGCTCCTCCCCTAAATCCCATGCTTTTGGTATTTGGGGGAGGCGGGGGTAGGGGCTAATTTTTCGGTTTCAATCCAAACGCGAGCGCCAAAGCCCCGCCAACCACAATGATCCCCTCCATCAAAAACGCATCCCGCCAGAAACGCATTGGGAAAAGGCGGATGAGCGTGTCTGAATAGTAGAAAATCCAGCTATCACCTGTGAAAAAGAGATGATGGAATTGCTCGAAGAATGCCCAAAAATTGATGGATGCCAGCGTGCCAAGAATGAGCGTCAAAGCAAGCGTTAGCTGACCGCCGCGTTTCGCCCCCAAGAGATAGGCTTGCCACCATTGCCCGAATTTTGCCCAGACCCCAAGCACTACCAGTAATCCCGTTGCCCAAGCCCAAAGCCGTAATCCGAACTTGACCAGCACCTTCACATCGACCATGTGACTGACTTCGCGCTCAATATAGAGTGGATCACCGTTCTCAAAGGTCAGGTCGCCGAGAAATTCCGGTCCCGCATCGTTGACGAGATACTCGATGGCAATCTTCGAGTATTCCAGTCGTTCAGCTTGGGTGAAGCCATATGAGTCTTCCGGGAAGCCCGGCATGCGATATTCCACTTCGGGGAAGGTGGGTGTGAGTAAAATCCGTACCCCGAGCATCAGCAGGACAATGGGGATAAGCAGGGTGACGAGATAAGAGAGAAGAGTTGATAGGGTTTTGTTCATAGTCGTTTAATAAATAGGTTTTACATCATATTCAATATCTGCCAGCACTCCAAGTATATAGATCGTGCTGTTTTTGGCATCAGCTTTGTATAGACGTAGCGATGGGGATATTTCTTTCATAGGAGCGTCTGGCACACCAATATTTGCTCGCATTAAAAAATCAGACCATTCTTCGTCAGATGCTATATAGAAATCCCCTTCCCAACCTGAAGGAAATTGTAAATAGCGAATATTCTCAAAGGTTACATGTATGTTATGGCGCTCTTTTTGAGCATGTGTTGCGCGGAGAGTCAATTGTGAATGGCTGACCTGGTATTTCCATATTCGGTAGTAATAATTTTTTATTTTGAATAAATTATTTAATAAATCTTCCATCTATCATCCTTTATGTAGTGCTGCGAACTGATAAGACTTTATGTCTCACGCAGTTCCTGAGCGGACGCTGAGTAGCTCTGAACGAAGTAAAGAGCGTATCGAAGCGGTAGTCGAAGGACGATGTTTGTGAAATCCGCTCTTCGACTGCGTCGATGCTGAGCTTCGATACGGGCTTCGCCCTACTCAGCCACCAGCATCGCCTCCGCTCAGAGACTGTAATTATTGTAAACTTGACACATCCCCGCCCAACATAAACCCCAAAATCATATCATTCGTGATCCATTCAATCGGGGCGAGGTCGTCGGTGAAGACGGTGGTGGTTTCGTAGCCGGGTTGTTGATATTCCCAGGCGGTTTGCATTGCATCTAATAGCAGTGGATGGGCGTCGCCGCTCTCATAGAGATGCACGAAATTCGCGGCGAGAAAATCCTGATCGGTAGGTTGCTTAGTGGCGTAGATGATCGAGTTGAGCGTGTAGGGGATGTCCATCACATAGACGGAGGGAAATATCTGGGCAATGGTAGTTGCCAAACCGTTGATTAAACGACGGTCATTTGGCAGGCGTCCAACGTTGATGGTTAATACCCCTGTTGGGGTCAGGTGCGCTGCGGCGATCTCGAAGAATTCCACCGTTGTCAGATGCCAGGGAATATAGGGCGGACGGTAGGCGTCCACTGCGATGATGTCATATTGATAGGGGCTGTGTTCCAATCCCCAGCGACCGTCTTCAGCGTAGGCGTTCAGGTTGTCGAGTTCGCTCATCCCAAAATAAGTTTCGCCAACTTCGATGATCTTGGGGTCGATCTCGTAGCCGTCGATGGGAATATCGCCGTAAATCGCTGTCGCCTGCCGAGCAGATGTGCCCGCTGCCAAGCCGACGATGGCAATGCGCTGCACGTCGCTGGTTTGGACGGGCGGCGCATTGAAAAAGGGACCGACCAGAAACTGCTCCCAGGGACCGTTGTAGTCGAGATTGTCGGGGTCGTAGACCGAGTGCACGCCCTGCCCGTCGTTCAGGCGCAGGTGCGTCTCGCTGCCCCGCTGGAGCACTTCGATGTAGTTGTAAGCGGACTCGGTCTCGTAGACCTGCCCCTCGGTCTTTTTGATATTACGCCCAATGCCGAAGAAAGCCATCACCGCGATGGCGACGACCATCAGCAGGTAGGGCAGCATCGCTTTTGCGCCTGCGCTTTTGGCGATGCCAACCAGCGCCACGAAAAGCAGCAAAAGGCTGAAAAAGAGAAAGGTTTTGGTTGTGCCAATGGTCGGGATGAGTACCAGCACGGGTAGGTAGGTGCCGACAAAGGAGCCGAGCGTGGAGATGGCGTAGATATTGCCCGAAATTTTGCCCGCCCGCTCGGTGTCGTCCATGCTCAGGCGGATGGCGTAGGGCGAGATCATCCCTAGCAGCGTGATCGGGATGCTGAAAAGCACCAGCACCGCTACGAACGCCCCGACCATGACCCCAACCTGGAGACCGTCAAAAGCGGTCGCTGCCGCTCTCAAAACGGGATTGGCGATAAAGGGCACGATGCCGAGCGTGAACGAACCCCATGCCAGCACTTTGTACATGGCTTCGGCGTGTGGGTGCTTGTCGGCTTGTTTGCCGCCCAGCGAATAGCCGACGGTGAGATAGAAGAGCATCAGCCCGATGATCGCTGCCCAGACGAGATTGCTCGTCCCGAAGACGTTGCCGATCAGGCGGGATGCGGATAGTTCGGCAGCCAGTGTGGTCATGCCAGAGACGAAGACGGTGAAGTAGATGTATTTTTTCATAGGTGTAAGGTTTGAAGGTTAGAAAGTTTGAATGTTAGAAGGTTGAGAGAGCCAAAGTCATATTAGTGATTTATCTTGTAACCATTTATCTATACCTTGCTTAATAGAGCCAATGATGTCTTGAGCGTCAAACTCTATATAAATTCTGCCTGATAAATCACTATGCAATATTTTCACGGTCTTTTCTTTTAGGATGCAAACTGGTTTTTTTAGTCCTTGACAATAACCTACTTCAAAAGCGACATTTGGGTTGTGCATGTCGCTAGTTAATCTTTCATAAATAGCAATGGAGAAATGAGTTCCATAAATATATGCTTCTATGTTAGTCAATAAGTCGTCTGAGTAAGATTTTTCGTCAGCCCGAAGCAAGTTATACCCATAAGTTGCTAAATGATTTTTGAGAGTTTGATAAATAGTATTGTGTGCAGGCGTGCTTCCAAATGGCATTATAAGAAATGCATTTTTTTGATAATCAGGATAATCATGAAGTAGAGATAAAATCGCTGAACGAATTCGTGCTGGGGCAGATTCAACGGGCATTCTCTGTAAAGATGTTGGGTCGGCAAAGCCGAAGTGTTTTCTGATTTCGTCGAATTTAACCCACAGGCTAGAGTTAAATCTTCCTGTTATATGTGATAGGGTGTTAAACGGTGTCTGTAGTTTTTTATCCGTCCATGTTTTGTTTTCGAAAGCAGGAATAACGTGATCATGAATTTGTAATAAGGCTTCTAATAAATCATATTCCGTTATTTTTTTGCGGTGGTTTCTTCGAGTTGCGGATATGCTTAAATCAATTATTTGTGGCCGATCTGATCCTTCTCTGGATGTTGTTGATGAGTATAAGGCAGCACTGTCGTATGGATTAAAACCCCTAGGGTTTTCTTTGCTTATTTCTTCTTCAAGAAAATGAATGGCTGCTACTGAGTTGCCGCCAGCTTCGTTTATCAGTGAAGAGAAAGAACTGATGAGCCTTATTGCACTGTATAAAAAGCAAGAATAGCTGATATGGACATTATATTGAAATGCGATATCTTCAGCGCTTTGAAATATGGCTTCAGCATTCAGTGAAACTGAAAGTCCGAATTTGGATAAATATTCTTTCAAATCAACAACTGCTTGTTCGGGCGTAGACATTATTTCCCTCCGTGGATTAATGTTTCTGTCTTTATAACCTGACAAAACTCATCATGCAAACTCGTCAGATTAGCAACATGGAGTTTGCCCGCAGAATACTCCCTGCCATCGGGGCCTGTTTTGCTGAAGGTCGCAGTCGCATCAGCAACGAGACGGACGTTGAAGCCTAAATTTCCTGCCATGCGCACGGATGTCGAAACGCAGTGATCGGTCGTTAAGCCGACGATGACGAGATTGTTGATGCCTTGTTCTCGTAAATATGCTTCAAGATTGGTGCCGATAAAGGCGCTGTTGACCGTTTTCTGGAAGATCGGCTCGCCGTCGATGGGCGTGGCTTCGGGCTTGAAGGCGTTGCCGGGATTATCGGGGTGCAGCGGATAGATCGGGTTCACCGAGCAGTGCTGGACGTGGATGACGGGGCGTTCCGCTTTTCGCCAGACATTCAGTAATTTGGCGATGTTCAACTCAAGGTCGGGGTTGTTACGTTCTCCCCACATCGGGTCGTCGAAGCCTTGTTGTACGTCGATCAGTAAAAGGGCGGTCTTTTGTGTGAGCATGGCATCCTGTTAAGAAACGTTTTTCGTTCAGAAAAGATAACAGATTTTGGGTAAGGAAGAAAGCCCTATTTTGTCTTTGTTTTTTGTGAAGACCGCTGAAATAAATAGTAGATTTCCTCTTTGATATACTCAACCCCGCTGCTCGTATCTCTCAAATACCGCTGAGAACGTTTCTCATCTTTCGATGCGAAACCATCTTTTTCCTTGAAGTTGTATTTTCCTCTGCGCAATTCTATATCGCCTAAAAAGGTAAACTCCTTGTTTTGGGCAGCATCGCTAGCGTCTCCATGATGATTATTCGTGAGCAGGAAGCCGCCTGGTTTAAGGTATGCTGCACAATTTTTTGCGATCTTGTCTGCGAAAAGGGAAAGAAGCAGATCGAATTGATTTTCACGCACAGGCAGCTTTTTTGTATAGTCTTGGGCGATGAACTGGATATATGAAGAGCGTTGATAAATTTTATTCCGTTGGATTTCTTTGATGATTTCCTCATGTTTGGCAAAGAATTGGATCGCTTCTTCGGATTGGTCAACAAAAATAACATGGGGAAAGAAGAAGGCCGGGGTAATATGAACCCCACAGCCTGGATAAAGCGTTTCTCGAGGATGTAATTTTTGTTCAAGAAATTCAAAGAGCCTCCGGCGCTCAAAATTTGTTGCTTCATAGATGTTTCGGTATGGGAGCAGGGATGCGTGAGTTTTTGCCATGAGAATCTGCCTTATTTCTTGGCGTATGAAAGTTTCTCGCAGATCAACTCTCCGTGGAATTTGAAAATGTCCACGCCGCGTTGATCGCCCATCCGCCAGCGCATGATGACGTGTAATCCCATGCCAAAGATGTCCTCGAGCTTGATTTGGGCTTGCTCGTTGCCCTTGAGTATCTCTTCCAGATAAGCCCGGATTGCTTCGATCCCCTCGACCCGAACATCATCCTGCACAGGTTCAAAGACGCAGTCCTCGCTCAACAGGGCAAGGATGGCATCCACATCTTTTTTATTGAAAGCATCCTTATACGCGAGCGCATTCCGCGTCGACGATTCGATTTTTGATATACGGACAGGGCACATATTATTTTCCTTTAATCGCCCCAAAAGCGGCAAAACAGGAGTTTTTATGTAGAATCTCAACATGCTTGAAGCCGACTTTGCGTAATAAATCGAGTTGATACATAACAGGGCGCGGTGAATCTTCCATTTCAATATAGCCAAACACCTTTTTTCGATATGCTGTGCCGCCAGTTGAGACGAGATATTCCCCATATCGTTCCCACATCAAGGCGTGGACAGCTTCGGTCTCATGCGAGATTAAGTCGGTGATCCAGACGCTGCCGCCCGGTGCAGTGATGCGATAAATTTTAGCGAAGGTTTGCTCCCAGTCTTCGTCGTCGCGCAAGTGATGCAAAACCGCAGCAGCGAAGATGACATCATATTCGTTGTCGGGTAATTCAAGCTCGCGGAAATCACCTTGTAACACGCGCACCTTGCCGGTATTAACAGCCGAAATGCGTTCGTGCGCTTTTTCGAGCATGGGTTTACTCAAGTCAATTAGATCGCTATTAAAGCGGGGAACATATTCGAGAAATTTCAGGGTGTTATTTCCTGCGCCACAACCGATGTCGAGCACCTTCTTCACTTCAGTCGTGCTGTGATAGGCAGCTTGCGTGATAAGTTCCATCGCCAGCGGGGCATCGACCGTGGCGGTTTGCCCGGTCTCGAGATTGGAGAAACGCTCCACGTCTTTGTCAAAGCGTTCTTTGATTTGCTGCACAGATGATTTCTTTTCGAAGGGTGTTTTCATAGTTTAATGCCAAATATCGTCGTAGGCGTTTTCGCCTTTGAGCAGTTCACCGCGTGCGAAACGATTTGGGTCGAAGGGCGTAATATCGACGGTTTTGGCTGCCCCATCGACGATCAATTCGGACATGCAGAGACCGACCGCAGGCGCAATCTTGAAACCCGTCCCGCTGAAGCCGCATTGGCAGTAGAAGCCCTCGGGGCCGATTTGCCCCAGTACGGCGCGCTGATCTGCCGAGATGCCGTCGTAGCCGCCGTTGTCGGAGTGCAGGTCGCCTTCTTCCATCGCAGGAATGCGCTCGCAGATGCGCTCGATGGCGCGTTCCACAAAGCCTGGCTGGGCGCGGTCGGTGTAGCCTTCGGGCGATTCGCCGAGTGGGTTATTGTCTTCCAGCCCAACTAACGTCAGCCCTCCGGTTTCGGGGCGGAAATACATCGAGTGGATATTGTCGATCACGGTTGGGTAATTCTCTGGGATGGACTGCGGATTGCGGACGTACATCACGTCATGCCTCCACGTGGTGATGGGGAGCTCAACCCCAACCATTTCCGCTACTCCCTGTGCCCAGGCACCTGCCGCGTTGACGATGATGGGCGCGGAGAAATCGCCCTGACTTGTCGAGACTCCTGTCACTTTACCGGAAGCAAGCTGAATGTCACGGACGATACAGTCCTGCACGAGACGCGCACCGAGCCGCTTGGCGGCATCCATTAAGGAGGTGGCAGCCGCATTCGGATCAGCGTATCCCGATTCCGGCTCATAAGCGGCGATGTTGAAATCATCCGTGCGGAAATGCGGCGCCAGGCGTTTGACATCATCTGCCGTAACCAGAAGGGATGGGATGCCGATCTTCTGGTGCATGGCGACGTTGCCGCGCAGAGCTTCTTCATCCTTTTCGGGGACGAGCTGGATAAAGCCAGTGCGCGTGAAGCCAGCGTCACCGCCGATTTTCTCATTCCAATTACGGAAATATTGAAAAGATTCCCATGCCAGCCGAGACTCAGGCTCGAGGTCGTAGTGCATGCGCACCAGCCCGCTGGAGCGGCCGGTAGCGCCTGATGCGAGCACGTTTTTTTCGAGCACGAGCGCCTTCAGCCCACGCTGCCCTATATGGAAGGCCAAACTTGCGCCGTGAATGCCCCCGCCGATGATGATTGCGTCTGCTGTATTGCTCATCGTATCTCCTTGAAAGATTAAATTTCATAGAGCCGTAAAAACTCGTTAAATAATACTCTTAATCGGGTTTGTGACAAAGGCGGAAATGTATGTTCGCTGCCGACAAGAATGGTGTATAGCATCTCTGACATGAGCCGGGTTTGGAGATTGTCTGTAGTGATTTCGTAGCATAAGCTTTCTACATAGTCCATGCGGCGTTTATCCACGCGCTCCAGCAATTCGCGAACATCCTTATCTTGTAATGCCCAGACGCGCATTGCGACTTCTACTTTTGGGGGATAATCTTCTAGTTTGCTTACGATAATATCCAGTAGGCGATGCAGTTTTTCTTTAGGGGTTTCTACTTTTTCTGTTTGGATAATAATGTCCAGCGTACCCTCTTCTTCAAAAAAACGTAGTAAGTTCTCTTTGAATTGTTGATAATTTTTAAAATGATGATAGAAAGAACCTTTTGTAACGCCTAATTTTGTGGTGAGGGCATCAATTCTTAGGCCATTATGTCCAAACTCATCCAGGATATTGATGCTGGCAATAAACCAATCTTTTTTTGTTTTGCGAGCCACTTTTACTCTACCTCTTCTTCTATCAAGGTTAGCATAATTTTTCTTATCCAGGCACTAAATCCTTGAGAATAGGATATACTTCGGCAGGAAATGCGCTGATTTCAATTTGATGAACTTCATTGAAGTCGAAATCAGCCATATATTTATCAAGTAGCATCAGATTTTTTTCTATTGCTTCTTATGATGGCTATGACGGGTGGGAATAATAACCAAAAGCCAGATGCGGGCATTAGGACAACCGCGACGATGCCGTTAAGCAATAGCCCCCAACCCAGAGAGTTTGGCAAAGGGCTGCCCTCTCTCTCTTCTAAACTGTCAACGGTAAATCCCAAGACATAATATAAGAAACCCCATAATAAAAAGAGAGCCGCCGCGCCAATTTCTGGGTCAGTTCCAACAGTATCCCATACACCTGCTGATATTATTTTTCTCCAAATCTTTGCGTAAACAACCAAAGCAAAAACTGTATGAATGGTTGCTGTGCCAATCATCCAGCGTCCTATCCAGTGTTTCTTCATCTTAAACTCCTTTATATTTTTGCCCATCTTTCTTTTGTGCCGATTGCGTAAGTTAATCCAATAATCAGGCTGACCAGAGAACTCCAAAACATGAAGGTGTCCACGAGTTCCAGAGCAAAGATAAGTGCGGGAATAATCCCCAGTCCTCTCACGAGATATATGCCAGAGATGAGCGTAAGCCCTAATTTCGAGAAGGGGAGTGGCTTTATTTTCCCTGCACCTGAAAAGCCATATAACCCCCATAGAAAAAAGACAAGGGCTATGCCAAATGTGACGATTCCCGGCAGCCGCGATCCCGCCTCTGCCATCGTTGCCATCTCTTCCCCTGCGCCGAAGAAGCGATACCAATCTGCTCCACCAAAGATGATAAAGATATGTAACAGAGCTACAAGCATACTTGAAACGCCCCCGATAAAGAGAAATTTGCCAGACCTATTCATCAATACTCCTTTTTATACAAATCATACCGTATGGTATGGTTTGGGAAATGATACCACAAGACAACCTCGTTTTCTCTTCTGTTGAAGATTTCATTGATTGTGCTCAGCTTAAATTCACAGACCCTAAAGCTCAACAAGAGCTTTAGGGTCTGTGGAAAGTTGTTTTGTGTTTTTTAGGCTTCGATCTTGAAAACGGTTACGAGCCAATCGTAGAGCATTTCGCCAAAACCGTCGGGCGGATTTTGATAGAACATATCGCCGTGTTCGCCACCGACGTAGATGATGCTTTCGTAGTATTTTCCAGTTGCCGCTTCGCAGGCGACCGCTGATGGCGTATCACCTTCTGCCGCAACGCAGGTGACGGTTTTTTCTTTTTCATCCAGAACCGTGACTGCTTCTGGGTAGATGACACCCAAATAACCGCCGGGCGAGAGTGAAAGTGTTCCAATGCAGCCCTCGCCACAGCCATCCACGACGCCGTCCGCGCCGATGCTGGAGCCGATGCCCGCGATGTGAGTTGGGTCAACGCCCTCGAGCGTTTTGGCGAATTCGTAGGCAGCTTTGGCATCCATCAGACCACCTGCTGGCTCAAAATCTCCGCTGCTCTCACCAAAGCCGCGAAAGTCGAAGGTGAAGACAGAAAATGAAAGATTCTCCGGCATAGGCGGGTAGATGACGCTCTGGCGTGACGGGGAATTTGTGCCATGCGTTGTGCCACGGTTTTGCAGCCAGTCGACCATGCCGTTTTTGATCCAATCATTCTGGTCGCCGCCTGCCCAGTGCATTAAGACGATGACAGGCGCGTTTGGCACGGCGGCAGGATAGTAGTAGCCGACCAACTCAGTGCCGTCTTCAGACTGAAACTCCATGCGCTGTGCGTCGGCGGGCAGTGGATCGAAATCAGGTTCTGGTTCGGTTGTGGATTCGGGTACTTCGTGAGATGGAGCGGATTCTACCGCTGGTGCCGCAACTTCTGTTGGCGCTTCTTCTGGGGCGACCACTTCTTCTGTGGGTGTTTTTCCTCCGCAGGCTGTTAGCACAAGGGTGAATACTAAAAACAGGATGTAGGTCAGTTTTTTCATTTTCTCTCCTCTTGGTTCTTATGAAAAGCAGGGGCATATCTTTTCCATTATAGAGAATATAAAATTTGATTTCAATTTATTGGGGCTGCCCGATCTCGATATAGTACGTTGTGTACTGCATGACCTGAAAGGCTACGGAAGATTGTTTGCTCCCGTTTGCGTCGTCATTGCAGGTTATCGGAATCAAGTTGCCATTATCTTTAATCCAAACAGCAAGGAAGGTATCATAGCCTGACCCATTGGTATCCAGCGAGATGGCAGAGTCGGCTCCCGCATGAGTGTATGTATACCAAACGGTTGCCTTGCCTGCCCCTAAATTGCAATTTGTCACCTGCGGATCATCAGCGTGGGATGTGGCCTTTTCTGTGTTGGAATTATATTGATTTTGGGCTAAATCGATACTTGCTGGTGTCGAGAACTCATCATACTCTGGCAAAGTTGGGCAAGTTGCATTTGGTGTGAATTTGAGCAGATCATATTCAGCCGTGATAGGCGTATTGGCATACGAAAATACGCCTGCCCAATCTTGAGCACCAGGGTCATCATCGACCGCCCACAAGTTCACCATGATCTTTCCCGGCGTGGTCGGTAACGCGCCAGCAGAGCCATCTTCTGTATGTTTGAGCGCTCCATCCACATACCATTTAATCGTATTTGCTGACCATTCGATAGCGTAAGTGTGAAATCCTTGCGCAGCATCAAAGCCTAAATCTACTATTGTTGGATGCTGCACATCATTTGTCCAATAATTGAATTGGACTTTGGTCGTGTCTTTCCCTAAAATCTCAACATCAATTTCATCGTGTGGGTTTGAATCTCCCTCGCCCGTATAGGTAAAAAGCGATGTAATCACCCCGCTACTCTGCGCGGCCTTGAAGCGTCCCTCCAAACAGCCATAGGAATAAAATTCGTTCGTCTGATATTCGCCTGATGCGTAAGGTTGCTCGTCACATTCAGCCGGAGTCGCGCAAGGTTGATCGTCAAGCTGCAAGGTCATTACCCCATCCGCTAACGAAACATGATCCTGGCGCCAGGCATTCAAAAAAGGCGTTCCGTTTTTCCAAATGCCGGATTTTAACCAAAGCGCTGTGTCATACTCATTTAGTTCATCCACAAAAGGCATCGTCGAAAAAAGCGCCTTACTGGTCTCTGTTTTCGCGTTGGTGATCTGTGTCGTTTGCCTGCTAAGCGAACCGAGCCCTATAAGCGCCAGAGAAAATATAAGTAGAAATCTCTTAAACCGACCTGTTGCAATCATTTTTCGTTCCTTTTTAGTAGTGGTGGCTGCACAAAATTATACAACGAAGTTCGTATACCAAACTTGCTTTCGCCCCTTTTGGCCCTTACAATACCGCTATGTCCCTATACCCAGACTTTGTCCACGAACTCCAGCGCACTACATCCGGCGACCTGCGCACCGATGCTGTCACGCGTACGCTCTACAGCACCGACGCCTCCATTTACCAGATCACCCCGCGCGGGGTTTTCATCCCCAAGAATCAAGAAGAACTCCATGCTGCTGTTGAATTGGCTGCCAAATACAAGATTCCGATTCTTCCGCGTGGCTCTGGTTCATCGCTGGCTGGGCAGGCGATTGGGGATGCCCTGATTCTTGACCTTTCACGCTATCTCGACAAAATACTGGATATTGACCCTGAAGCCCATACCGCGACCGTAGAACCGGGCGTGATCCTCTCTGACCTGAACAGGGCTGCCGCCAAATTTAATTTGGGATTCGGTCCCGATCCTGCTTCCGCTGACCGCGCCACGATGGGCGGGGTGCTCGGCAATAACGCGACTGGTGCGCACTCCATTCGCTACGGCATGGCTGCCGATCATTTTCTCTCGTCTGATGTCATCCTCGCTGATGGTAGTCTTGCCACCTTGGGCGAAGTTTCGCTCGAAAGAGCCGCGCAAATTGCGAAAGACGCCCAACCGACCGATGCTTTCTCTCTTTCCTCTTCCCTGTCCGCACCCAATCTTGAAGCGACTCTTTATTCTGCCGCACTTCATATCCGTGCCCAATACGCCGACACCATCCGTAAACGCTGGACAAAAGTCTGGCGCAACACCTCCGGCTATCGACTGAACTACCTGCTGCCATGGTCGCCATCCCGCCCGCCACAGTGGGAACATGATCTGTATCCCAACCTGAACCCTTCAACCTTAAACCTTGCGACCCTCCTTGCTGGCTCTGAGGGGACGCTCGCGGTCATGCAGCGTATGACGGTCAATCTCGTGCCATTGCAGCGTGAGAAAGTCTTGCTCGTGCTTTCTTTCAGAAGCATCCCCGAGGCGATGGATGCTGTGCCTGCTATTCTTGAATCGCAACCGTCGGCAATTGAATTACTCCCGCGTTTGCTGATTGATCTAGCGCGCGAAGTTCCCGCTTACGCGCCGTTGATCGATTTCGTGGACAATGATGCCAGCGAGATCTTAGTGGTCGAATATGCGGGCGATGACCAGGCTCTTGTACGGAACCAAGCCCAAAATCTGGGGCGAAGCGGGCGTATCATCACTGATAAACATCAGCAAGCCAATATCTGGAAAGTCCGCAAAGTTGGGCTGGGCATCTTGTCCACATCCACGAGCTCGACACGTGGCGTGACCTTCATCGAAGATTGTGCCGTGCCCGTCAAACGTTTGGGCGATTATGTGCGTGGCATGGCGCGCATTTTTGAGCATCATAATACGACCGGCGTTTTCTACGCCCACGCTTCGGCAGGCTGTATGCATATGCGCCCTGTGCTGAACCTGCAATCCGAGCGTGGACGGCGTGAACTGCGCGAAATCGCCGAAGCCGCACTTGGGTTGGTGCTCAGTTTGGGCGGCGCGATGACGGGCGAGCATGGCGACGGTTTCTCTCGTTCGGAATTTTTGGAAAAGATTTACGGGGAGGAGATCAACGAAGCCTTCCGTGTTTTGAAGTTGGCTGCTGACCCCGAAAATCTGCTCAATCCCGGCAAAATCGTCTCTCCGCCCCCGATGGACAAAAATCTGCGTTATGGCGCGGATTACGTTACTAAGCCTCTTATTACTAATCCGGTGCTGGATTTCTCGGCAGAAGGCAGTTTGGTAAACGCCATCGAGAATTGCAATGGTGCTGGTGTCTGCCGTGGCTTCAACGGGACGATGTGCCCGTCATTTCAGGCAACACGTGAAGAGAGTCATTCTACTCGCGGCCGCGCCAACATGCTGCGCGCATGGATTTCTGGCAAAGATTTGCCCAAAAAAGAAGCATCACTTTCGATGCAAAATGCCGTTGTTAACTCTCTCGATCTTTGCCTTGCTTGCAAAGGTTGCCAATCCGAATGTCCTTCCGGCGTGGATATGGCGAAGCTCCGCTACGAGTTTTTCAACCACTACTACAAATCGCATTCACGCAAATTACGAGATTATCTCTTTGGCTATATTGGTGTTTTTGCGAAGTTTGGTGCGCCGTTTGGTGGATTGGCCAATCAGGTATTGGGGAATCGGGCAATTGAGAGTTTGACAAAGAAAATAATGGGTGTTGCTGAAGAACGAACCTTGCCCAAATTTAGCAAGGCGGCTCGCTCATCATTCGTTACTCATTACCCATCACCGAACCCCGTTCTTTACCTTCCCGACCCCTTCACGCGCTACTTTGAACCCGAAATTGAGCAGGCTAGCCTTGCGGTTTTACGGGCTGCCGGAATGCGTGTCATCACATTGCCTGTTTTGGGAGCAGGGCGGACGTTGATCTCAAAGTCTTTCCTCGAAGGCGCGAAAAAACACGCCCAAAAAGTGCGTGATGAGATCGCAAAAATTGATCCTGAAGGAAGATATCCCGTTGTGGGGGCGGAGCCTTCAGAGATATATACGCTCAAGGATGAATATCTTGATTTCTTCCCTAAGGATGAAACCATGCAAGCCCTTGCCAAGCGGACATGGCTGATCGACGAATTTTTGCTTCGTGAAGATAATATTCTGCGCGTAACCAGATTGATAAGCGAGAAAAATGTGGAAAATCCTGCTGAAGAGCACTCAACTAAGTCAGCGAAAAAAATCTCCCTGCACGGACACTGCTACCAGAAAGCCCGTCCGCCTGCGGATGACGGGCTCCCTGTTGGGCAGGAGGCGACCGCCGAGTTGCTCCGCGCAGTTGGCTACGAGGTCGAGATTATCCCATCGGGTTGCTGTGGAATGGCGGGCGCTTTTGGTTACGAAGCCGAGCATTACGAATTGTCTATGGCTGTGGGGGAGTTGGTGCTTTTCCCAACCATCCGCAAGCTGGAGGGGAATATCCCTGTTGCCGCACCGGGCACTTCCTGTCGAGAGCAGATCGCTAATGGGACTGGCGTAACGGCTTCGCATCCGCTGGTTTTGGTGGCACAATTGCTGAATGATGAAGATTAAACCGATCCTTTGGATTCTTTCTCTGCTGGTCGGGATGCTGGGGACAACCGCCCTCGCCCCTGACCCCAAACCTGTTACCGATGCTTATACTTTGATTGCCGAAGTGAACGCTTTGCGTGCTACCAACGGACTCCCTGCCTATACCGTTAACGCAACCCTGATGGCGGTGGCGCAAGCCCATTCCGATTTCCAAGCCTCCATAAGTACAGTGACGCATTACAGCGCCGATGGTTCACATCCGTATCAGCGTGCATTAGCAGCGGGCTATCCGGTAGGTGGAGATATTTCATTGGGCGGTTTCTTTTCGGAGAATATCGTTGCTGGGAACGGGATGACGCCTGCGCAGGCTGTTGGTGTTTGGCAAGGCGATGCGCCCCACTTGAACACGATGCTCTCGCCCTATCTCACCGAAGTTGGGGCAGGTGTCACGGATGTGAATGGATACATCTACTACACCCTCGATGCATCTACGCCTTCAGGAGCGACGGTCTCATATACCCAAGACCCGAATATGACGCCTGATGGTACAGAGACGGGTGCCCTGCCCACGCTTGATTGGATTATGCCTGTGGTGACTAGCACGCCTGCTTATGATGGGAAGGTTATCCATGAAGTGCAAGTTGGACAAAGTTTGTGGGGGATTGCAGATGTGTATGGTACGACAGTGGAGGAAATTCGCGATTTGAATTATATGCGTGCGGATGAGCTGGTCTATCCGGGTGAGTTGCTGCTGATTCGGATTGAGCCGACACCAATCCCGTCCACGCCGATGTTGATGGTGACGAAGACGTTATCGCCTCCCACACCATTTATAACGGAGACAAGTATCCCCACGAGCGTTGCGGTGCAGCCATCCGTCATGCTGACATTGACACCTGTATCCGAGCCTGCCAGTATCGCCCCGAGCGTATGGACGGTGATCACAATCGTTGTTGTGGCATTGTTTATGGCAGGATTGGTGACGTGGTTGAGTGGACGCGAGCGGGATTAGAAAATCCGCTCTGCGAAAAAGGCGAGACTGAAAAGTTCGGCAAAGCTCAGAATGGATGTGAGCAAGACCATGCCGGTAATTTGGGGGAGTTTGTAGCGGTAACGTTCGGCAAAGACGACCAGCGACACGGCGGCGGGAATGCCGCTTTGTAGGAAAAGAAATTGGCTCATTTCGGCGTTTTCGCCGCCAACCCCAAGGTTGAGCAGCAGGAATGTAAGCAGGGGCAGGCTGAGCATGCGAAAAAGGCTTTGGCGCACGGCGCTTTTGGCGGCATCGAAGGAGAAGTTGTCGTAGAGGAAGATGCCAAGTGAGAAGATGGCTATGCCGCCTGCTGTTTTTCCGATGGTAGCGAGGGCGCTGTTGAGCGCTTCGGAGCGAATGTCTGTGGCGGCACTTAGTAATCCTAACAGGATGGCGATGATGAGTGGATTGCTGAATATTTTTTTGATGAAACCGCCGCCTTTTTCTTCCTGCGTGGCATATTCAAAGAGGCCAATACTGAGCGGGATGCCGATCAGGCCGAGCGCGGAGGCTGTAATAATAGCTTGGGGCAGCCATCTGCCGTCGTAGAGGCTTTCAAAGAAGGCGATACCGAAGAAGGCATTGCTGCCAAAGGCGACCGAAAGGCTGTAGAGAGTAAAGGTGTCTTTGGTGAGCCAGCCGAATGCTTTGGCAAGATAGAGAATAAAGATCGTTGCGAGTACCGGTAAGACCGAGATTGTGATGAGATGTAGATCGAGGGCGGGCAAATCAAGGGTGGAGATTTGGGTGAAGAAAAGCGCTGGCAAACCGTAGTAATAGACGAAGGACGAGAGCGTTTTGACGTGTTCTTTGTCGAAGAGTTTTATTTTGCGACTACTGATGCCCAATCCGACGATGATGAGAATAGTGAAGAGACTTTTGAGTACTTCCATGTTTTCCTTTATGGTTCTGCGAACAGGGCGGCAGCCCGATGTCGCAGTCTTTTGTTTTATTTAGAGTGTTTTTGTCTAATTATAAAAGGTATGTCTTTGAGATGTATTAACGTCTGGTTGGATGGTTTTCGCCACAGATTTCATTGATATTACGCAGTTTCTTTCTTCTTTTTTTGCCCCAGCCCTAATAAAGGGCATCCCCCCATTTTCGTTCTTTAAAATGGGGGGATGCCAGTAAGAAGTAGTGTGTCTTCGTCGATTTTTACTTATGCACGTCTGCTGCAATGAAGGCCAGCCCACGCTCGGTGAGTTGCCAGGCGGTTTTATTGAGCGATTCGTATTTGTCCATGAAGTTGGTTTCGAGGGCGTCCATATCCCCGGCGGCGATGACCTCTTCTTTATCGCGGAAGTAGTCGAAAATATCAGATGGGTGCTCGCGTGCGCCGTCGATCTCAGGGTCGCCGCCTTCGTGTTTGGCGGAGATATTGGCAACATGATCTGCAAGTTCGAGCAATTCGGCGCGACGGTTGTAGGGTTGAATGATGATATTTTTGAAGGTTTCGGTGATGTGGTGCTCGAAACGGACGATCTCTTCAAAACCAAGTTCCTTGCGGAATTGAGCCGTGATCTCCATAGACTCATTGTTGACCGAGTTGCCCCAGTTGAAGCCGATCAGCGGGGTGCTACCATCGTCGCGTGAGAAGAGCTTCGCGCCAATCAAGGTCCATAGGGCGGCATAGGGATTGTCGTTGCCCATGAAGACCGAAATTTTGAACTCGTTATCCACGCCGATTTTGTGAAGCATATAGGCGACCAAAATTGAGCCGGAGTTGATATTGAGCACTTGTTTGACACCATACTTCGTATAGTAGTAAATATATTCGTCCAGCCATTTCAGTGCGTGAGCGTTGGGTTGCCCGATCCCGCCAAAGTAGCCGGCAATCGTGTCCGGGCCGCCCAAATGGATATTTGATCCGTCCGTGCCTTTGGTATCCAGCGTTTCGACATAAGTCGCACCGACGATTTGCATAGCGGCGGCGAAGGCGACCAGATCCCCATCATCTTCCTGTTCCTTCATTTTGCGGACGCGGATGAAACGCCCCGGCATCAACTTGCCCTCGTTTATCGAGCGTTTTGCCGCACTGATAACCCACGGGAAGTACTGGCAGGCACTCACCTCGAGGGTCACGGCGAAATCATCGAGGAATTCAGTTGTGGCAGCTTTTTCTCCGAGCACTTTCTCTTTGTAGGCATCTACCGTGATAAAAGCGCCTGCGTCGCGTTGCTCTTCGAGCCATTTCAGGTCATCGAGATATTCAGGTTTTGTCTCTTTGACTTTGGCCAGAAGGTTTTCGAGTTTGCGTGCTTCGGCAGCTTTTTCGTTGATTTCTTCAGGCGACCCGTATTTTGCAATAACGGCAAGGAAATTGTTGACGACTTCTTCGTCTGGATTTAGCAGAACAGTATTGATCTCATCAAGTCGTTCGTAGGGAATTTTGAGCAGATTACGTAAATCTTGAGTCATTCTTCCTCCGTAAAAGATTGTAGGGGCGAGGTTTCCCCGTCCCTACAGATAAATTTAATCGAGCATTTCCATCAAGTCGTTATATTCGTCGTCTTTCATGCCGAAGTAATTTTCTTCAGCGGGGAAGGTAGTGTCTTTGACTTCTTTCACGTATTGCGCCAAACCGTTGCCAATCACTTCACCAGCGTTCCCGTAGACTTTTGCCATGCGCGGTTTGAATTTGGGGTAGAGACCGAACATGTCATGGTAGATCAGGAGTTGACCATGAGCATCGGGGCCCGATCCTAACGACATGATGATGCAGTTTTCGGCGCGTTCGGTGATGATCTTGCAAAGGCGATCAGGGACGAGTTCGAGCAGAATTGCAAATGCGCCCGCTTCTTCGAGGGCTTTTGCATCGTCGATGATTTTCTTGGCGAGCGCCGCATCTTTGCCCTGAACACGGAAGCCGCCCAAAGATGCGACCGACTGCGGGGTGAGGCCCAAGTGCCCAATTGCGGGGATGCCCGCTTCCACGATACCTTTGATGCGCGGCGCCATCGCTGCGCCGCCTTCAAGCTTGATCGCGTCGCAGCTTGCTTCTGCCATAAAACGCCCGGCGTTGCGGATGGCGTCTTCGGTGCTGGCTTGATAGGTCATGTAGGGCATATCGCCGATGACGAAAGCGGTTGGGGCGCCGCGTCGCACAGCAGATGTGTGGCGGATCATGTCGCTCATCGTGACGGGGAGTGTCGAGTCGTAGCCGAGCATGGTCATACCGAGGCTGTCGCCGACGAGAATCATCTCCACGCCAGCCTGTTCTTGTAGATAAGCTGTCGGGTAGTCGTAGCAGGTTAGCCAGGAGATCGGCTCGCCATCATCCACTTTTTTGAAAAGATAGGGCAAACCGATTTTCTTGCGATCTTGGGTCATAGCTTCCTCCGTTTAGGGTTATTTAGACAAATCTAGTATAGAGAATCAGATGCAAAACCGCAAGGGAAAACATGATGACTTCGAAGATGGTGATGTAATAGAAAGCAGGGAAAGAAAAACTCCAGTTGAAAACTGGAGTTTGGGGAACAGGATATGGATGATTGTCTCCGTAGCTTTATCCGGCTGAGTTTTTAATTGGCCTGGTATCTGCGGCGTGAAAAGGTAGGGGTGTTAGCGCAGGACCTGGCCTATGGCTTTTATGATGAGCTACTGGAATGGTCACTTCACTACCATCTCGATATGCTGTGTATCCGGGTGACATGATTTCTACTCCTGCATTGTTAAAGTAATCCTGAATATTTTGGTGTAATTCTGAGTAGATGAGAGCCATGCGTTCAGGGGCATGTGTATAGGTGTTTAGCTCATAGCTGACATAATAGTCATCCAGGGAGGTTTGAAGCACAAAAGGTTTTGAATCACTCAGCGTGTCACGGGTCGCAAGTGCAGCTTTAATTAGAAGATCATGAACTTTACGCCAAGGCACATCATAACCAATGGTCACTGTTGTGTTCAGAATAAGGCCCTCTTCTAGCATGGGTGCGTTGTAATTAATGATCTCATTGTTGAGCACCATTCCGTTTGGGATGGTCACAACCACATTTTTAATTGTACGGATACGCGTTACAAGCAAGGTTCGCTCCAGTACATCACCGGCTGTTTGGCCGATTTTTACGCGGTCGCCAATACGCAGTCCGCGCGTGTAGGTTAGGACAATCCCGGAGACAATATTGGTCACCAGAGAAGTGGAGCCCAACGATAGCAAGAAACCAACAAAGATGGTTATCCCACGGAATACGGGTGAATCAGATCCAGGCAGGAATGGGTATGCAGCTACAAGCGCAAAGGCGACGATCATGAAGCGCAATAATTGAAATGTGGGTTCTGTTAACTCTTGATGTAAGCCGACAATCTTGATCTTATGGGAATGTATCCCCTCATGGAAAAAGCGCAGCAATTTTAACGAGTAGTGCGTCACGATTACGATGAAAATCAGGGTGAATAAGTTGGGCAGGTACCCAAGCACGGTTTCACCTGCGCCTACCAGTATGTCGCCAAACATCTCAGTCAGGTTTGACGCCATTCTCTGGGTGCCTGGAAAAATTGATAAGGCGAAAACGAATCCCGTTAGACCCAATAGAATATTCAGGCCAATTTGCGAATAGCGTGCCAGAGAAATTATTCCGTCTGTAATTTGATCGGGGGTAATCAGCTCCAAGCTTTTAAAGCGAATTACGCGGAAACGGGTATCACGCCATTTTTCCAGTAATTGATACAGTCTTGGAAAAAACTCATTGACAAGTCCGATTGTCTGAAAGACAAAAAAGATGCTGAGTGCCAGCACCAGGTTGTCCAGCAGACCGCTCATGAGTGTTTGCGTCAACTCAAAATCCATAAAGTTCTGGATGTAATTTTTCCATATCAAATGGATCGGCTGGACGCCAAGCAGAACTGCGAGAAGCAGGCCTAGTCCGATCAAAATGGATGCGAAGATCAGTTTACGCAGATAGCCAACAGCCTTTTTGCCGCTGCGATGTTTCAATGCTTGAAAAGCAGAAAGATCATAAAGATGAGTGACCCGAACGAAATAGATTGTCGGGATCGTGAAAAGGTGAGCTGTAGTCCAACTAAATAGCAATACGAGAATACTAAGCATAAAAACAGGCATGAGCATACTCCTTTTTTTGCGGGTTTCGGAAGTTGGGAAGGGGGATTGTCGTCATCCCTGAAGGGCCAGTTGGGCCAGACAGGGCCTGCCGCAAAATCAGGATAATGGTTATCGTTTTGGATGGGTATGGGATAGTGGTACTACGTGCTTGTTCAGCCCTTGAAAAAGGTAAAAGTCTCTCTTGTATGCTCCCCTTGAAACAGTTCTATAGAAATAAAAAAGAGCGGGAGACGGGATTCGAACCCGCGAATGCTAGCTTGGGAAGCTAGTGCCTTACCACTTGGCGACTCCCGCGTACGGCGCCAATAATACCATAATGGGCTTCTGAGTGTCTACTTTTTGGTGAGATAAAATTTGGGCTTTCCCTAAAAAACAGGCTGAAGCATGAAAAGAGCAACGCATCACAGAAAGATGCGTTGCCCTCGTCTTTGTATATTTGGATTGCTGCCTGTGGATCAGGCTGCACGTTTAAGCAGCTTCTTAGCAAGGGCAAATAGCTCATCACCTGCTTCGCCTTGTGGATCGGCTTGACGTAAGGCGTTCAGCGCCAGGTCAGTCATTTGATCGGCGGCTTCTTGGGCACGTTGGCGAGCGCCTTCGCGTTCGAGCGTGGCTGCAAGTTTGGGTACATCGGCTTCTGTGATATTGGCCTGCTGCCAGCTCTTGGCGAAGTCTCCACCTTTTTCGAGACCAAAAAGTACAGGGAGTGATTTCTTGCCTTCGAGCAGGTCGCTGGCGGCAGATTTGCCGGTCACTGCCTCGTCACCCCAAATGCCAAGGATGTCATCTTGCACCTGAAAGGCAAGGCCGAGATAATGCCCAAAGTTACGGTAGGCAAGCCTAAGGTCTGCGTTTGCGCCGCCGAAGAGAGCGCCAAGCTCCATGCTGGTAGCGATCAATGTCGCAGTTTTTCCGCCGATCATCTTCCAGTAATCCCCGACTTCGATACTGGTGCGCTTTTCGTAGTCGATATCCAGATGTTGTCCGCGCGTCAGGTTTAAGCAGGCTTCTTGAAAGATTCGTTCGCCTTGCAGCACGGTCTCGGCAGGATGAATTTCTGCAAGATCGCCCATTGCCATATTGGCGAGGATGAACATGCCGTCACCGGCATTGATGGCTTGTGCCACACCCCAGATCGTCCAGGCGGTCGGGCGTCCGCGGCGGGTCGGGGAATTGTCCTGAATATCGTCATGCAGTAATGAGAAGTTGTGGATCAGTTCGATTCCGGCAGCGGCGGGAAGAACTTTCTCCCAGTTCCCGCCGACAGCAGCGTTGGCCAGTAAAACCAACAAGGGACGAATGCGCTTTCCCGCTGCCTTGGCCCCCGCGCCTTCTCCCGTCCAGCCCATGTGGTAGGTCAGCATCTCGTGATAGAGTTTTGTGTGTGGCTCGTCAAGGCGTGCAACTTGTTTCTTGAGTTCGTCTTCGATGGCTAGCAAGAGTGTTTGGGAGAATTCATTCATGTGGTTATTCTAATCGCTTTCTTAATGAAGGTTTTGTGATGTGGCGTATAATTTTAGCACGATGATGGAGCGAAGTTAATGACAAAGTTGCAAAGGGAGTGGTTTCGAATATTGGGAATTGTGCTCGTGTTTTTCACGAGCTTTTTTATGTTCTTATACCGTCTTTGGGAGCCAGCATATGCCCTGCGTTGGCTGGGGCTTGCATCCGTATTTGTCGTCTGGCAATTTGCCTTCCTGTGGCGCAAGCTGCATCTCAATCGACGTGCCGATGAAGAAGATACCTTACCATCCCTCGGCTGGGCAAATCGTGTTTCCTTTTTGCGCGGGATATTTATCGCCGCTCTCTTCGGCTTTCTTTTCTCTCCCTGGCCAGACAGTCCGTTAAGTTGGCTCCCTTTTACTTTTTACCTTTTTGCTGCATTAAGTGATATCCTGGATGGCTACTTGGCGCGCATCACGAACCATGTCACCGAATTGGGCGGGGCCCTTGATATGGAGAACGACTCATGGGGAGTATTGATCGTGACGGGGTTGGAGTTCTGGTACGGGCAAGTTCCGGCGATCTATTTGTTAGTGGGTTTGGCGCGCTACCTCTTTGTCTTTGGTTTGCAGTTGCGCGAGAAACAGGGAAAGCAAAATGTTGAGTTGCCCTTTAGTTTTCGGCGAAGGATCTTTGCGGGTGTACAAATGGGATTTATCGTTGCATTGCTGGCGCCGGTTTTTCCTGCGTATGCAACAAAATTAGCAGCAATTCTCTTTATGCTTCCTTTTCTAACAGGCTTTCTTTATGATTGGCTGATAGTCATAGGATGGATTACCCCGGAGAAAGGGGCAATTTTCTTTGAGCGAATTATTTCTGTAAAGCTCTTTAGTATTATTCCGCTTGCTTTGCGTTTAGTCGTCGTGTTTATTTTGTTAGGTTTCACACTTATGCTTCGTCGGGAGATTTTCCGAGAATATTCCTTGTTCCTGGCTTATCTTTGGGTCATTCTTTCTTTTTTTTCTGTTCCAATGCTTTTTTTTGGTGTAGCTGGAAGGCTGGGGGCGGTTTTTGCTTTGATTTCAGCAGGGATGGCTGTTGATATGACAAAAACTGGTTATGAGTATGCTTTGGTTATTCTTTTTAGTTCTGTTTTACTTTTTACGGGTACAGGCGCACTTTCGCTCTGGTCCCCCGAAGACTGGCTGATCTACAACCGCGCAGGCGGATGGGATGACTAAAAAGCGCATCATTGCCATTGCGCTCTGGCTGCTTGTTATTTTGCTTATCTGGTGGGCGTGGCGAGATGTGTCGCTTGAAGCCCTTAGGGCAACGATCTGGAAACTCAGTCTGTCTTCGATTGTCATCCTCTTTGCCATCAATGCTGCCATAATTCTCCTTTTTAGCAGTCGTTGGTGGCTGATCGTGAGAGCGCTCGGGCAGCGCGTTCCGTATCTTGCTCTCGCCAAATACCGCCTTGCCAGCTTCGGGGTCAGTTACTTCACACCAGGCCCGCAGTTTGGCGGGGAGCCGCTGCAAGTCTATCTCCTGAAAGCTCGTCACGGCATCTCGACTGAGATCGCGCTGTCATCTGTCAGCCTCGATAAAATTCTCGAACTGCTCGCCAACTTTACCTTCCTTTCGCTGGGTATTTTGCTTGTTGTCTGGCGGGGAATCTTCTTTCAAAAGATTGCAGGATTATTGATCCTGATCTCGGCTGGGATGGTCGGATTATTGCTCGGTTATCTTGTTGCTTTGCTGATGGGAAAAACGCCGCTTGCCTGGACTTTTGGCAGGCTTCCGCTATTGCGACGGGATGCTCCGTCCTTGAATAAGTTCCGCCAAACCCTGCTGGATGCCGAGTCACAGGTTGGGGCATTTTGCCGTCAACAACCGCGCGTCATTTTGCAGGCGAGTGCTTTGTCTGCAATGATTTGGCTCGCTTTACTTGGAGAGTATGCTCTTGCTCTGCGCTTCTTTGGTCTGGAGACCGGCCTGCTCAACATGCTGAGGATCATCATCTTTGCCCGTCTCGCCTTTCTAACGCCGCTGCCGGGCGGACTTGGTGCGCTCGAAGCCGGGCAGGTCTATGCCATGCAGTTTTTAGGGTTTGACCCGATCCTGGGCGTGAGCATCAGTCTTTTCATTCGTGTACGCGATTCGTTCTTTGGTTTGCTCGGTTTGTGGCTGGGTAGCGTTTATAATTCCAGCCATGAAAAAACGCCAAGCCCTTTACTTTGATGCCCCTTATCAGGTTGCTGTGCGGGAAGAAGAAATTCCTGCACTTGAAACAGGTCAGGCCCTTGTGAAGACAACGCTCTCGGCCATCAGCGCCGGGACGGAAATGCTCTTTTATCGTGGACAATTTCCGCAAGAGATGGATGTTGATGCCAGCATTACATCACTTGAAGACGAAAGCGGCTATCCGCTGAAATATGGGTATTGTTCTACAGGCGTGGTTGAAGAACTCGGCACAGGGGTGGATGAAAGCTGGCTTGGAAAACGAGTTTTTTCCTTTCAGCCGCATCAAAGCCATTTTGTAGCAGATGTAGATGCGCTCTTTGTGATTCCAAAAGGTATTTCTGCTGAAGATGCCGTTTTTCTGCCAAATATGGAAACGGCTGTTAATCTTGTGATGGATGCGCATCCCGTCATTGGCGAGCGAGTGATCGTTTTCGGGCAGGGCATTATCGGTTTATTGACGGCAGCTTTATTGCGAGAATTTCCGCTCGAGAAGCTCGTCGTCGTTGACCCCGTTCCCATGCGGCGGGAGGCAGCGCTGTCTCTTGGTGTGGATGCTGCATTTGCGCCCGACGAGCTTGGCGAAGATGATTTTGATCTCGCTCTTGAGCTTTCGGGCGTGCCAGATGCATTGAATGCGGCGATTGAAAGCGTCGGATTTGCGGGGCGAGTTGTTATTGGCTCATGGTATGGGCAAAAGCCGGTTTCGCTTGATCTGGGCGGGCGTTTTCATCGCGAACGCATTCAACTGATCAGCTCACAAGTCAGTACAATTGCACCGCACTTTAGTGGGCGTTGGGATAAAGCGCGGCGCTTTGCCTGGGTCTGGGAGATGTTAGGGCGGATTAAACCGTCACGATGGATTTCCTCACGCATCCCGTTTGGGGAGGCAGAGCAAGCCTACGCCACGCTCGATACGCGTCCGCAGGACGTTCTACAAATCATTTTTGAATACTAGCATTTATTGATCGGAGAGTTTATGTACACAGTCGCAGTAAAAAGAAATTTCGTTGCCCAGCATTTTTTGATCGGCGGGGATTGGGGTTCCGAGAACGAGCTTCACTCGCACCATTATGTGATCGAGTTGCAGTTGGAGGGCGCGAGCCTTGACCAGCGTGGTTACCTGGTGGATATTGTCGACATCGAAGCGAATCTCGATGCGCTTGTGGCGATGTATCGTGACCACACGCTGAACGAAATGCCCGCCTTCGTTGATTTGAATCCGTCGATCGAGCATTTTTCGCGAATTTTGTGTATGACCCTGAGCGAGCGAATTTCTGCCCCGGATATCTCGGCCTTCACCGTCAAGCTCTGGGAAAATGAGATCGCCTGGGCATCGTATCGACTGGAGCGCTAATGCGTGTTGGTTTGTTGATCTACGGTAGTTTGGATACGCTCAGCGGCGGCTATCTCTATGACCGCAAGCTGGTGGCGCATCTGCAGGATGTGGGCGACGAGGTGGAAGTCGTCTCGCTGCCGTGGCGAAATTATGCAGCTCATTTGACGGATAACTTCTCCGCTTCGCTCCTGCGACGTCTGGCTGGGTCTCGTTTCGATGTTTTGGTGCAAGACGAGTTGAATCACCCCTCACTTTTTCGACTGAATTGGCGTTTGCGTAGACGTGTGCGTTATCCGATCGTCTCAATCGTTCATCACTTGCGCAGCAGCGAGCTGCGTCCGGCGTGGCAAAATAGGCTTTACCGCTCATCCGAACGTGCATATCTGAACAGTGTAGACGGCTTTATTTTCAACAGTCAAACCACACGCGGTGTTGTCGAAGGGGTGTTGGGTGAGTCTCGTCCGCATGTGGTCGCATACCCGGCAGGGAATCGCCTCGATCCACAAATCGGCGATGCGGATATTTTCACGCGCGCATATGCCAATCAGCCACTTAAGGTTGTTTTCCTTGGAAGTGTTATCCGGCGTAAAAACTTGCATACCTTGCTGGATGCGCTTGCCTTGCTCGACGAGAGTTGGCAATTGAGTGTTGTTGGGAATTTGGATATAGAACCCGCCTATGTGCGACGTATTCGTCAACAGGCAACGCGGTTAGGGCTGGATGAAAAAGTCAGCTTCACAGGTGCGCTCAATGATGAGCCGCTTAAGGCTGTTTTGCGCGCGAGCCACGTTCTGGCGTTACCTTCTTCGTATGAGGGGTTTGGTATCGCCTATCTCGAGGGAATGGGCTATGGGCTACCCGCGATTGGCAGCACGGATGGGGCAGCGCACGAAATCATCACCGATGGCGTGGATGGTTTCCTTGTTGGGTCCAGTGATGCTGAGACTCTCGCATCTCATTTGAGGGGATTGATAAAAGATTCCAGAAAGCTGACGAAAATGAGCTTTGCAGCACGCGAACGTTATCTTACGCACCCTACTTGGAAAGATAGCGCAAAGAAAATACGAAAATTTTTATCTGAAATGCGGAAGTGACATGTCTGATTACACAGATTTTTCTCGCTATCTAGCTTCGAAAAAGAGTGTCGATGACCGTGCGCTGAATCAAGGTGTTTGGGATGCACTCGCCGAATCTCTTAATACCTACGAAGATGTTGAGATACTCGAAATTGGCGGCGGTATCGGTACAATGATCGAGCGCCTACTGGAACGTGACACGCTTCAGCACGTCCACTACACCTTGCTTGACGAACAGCCCGAAAACATTGCCGCAGCGAAAAAACGTCTGCCGCAGTGGGCGGATGAACATAATTTTCTGACAAGTTGGGATGGTGAGGAACTTGTCTTCTGGAAAAACGGACGAGTTGCCAAGGTCAGTTTTCTCGTTGAAGACCTTTTTGATTTTCTCGCTCGTCGACCAGCCGGCCAACAATATGATTTACTGATTGCGCACGCTTTTCTTGATCTCGTTGATATCCCTGCTACGTTGCCGCGCCTTTTTAAAGTTCTCAAGCCCGATGGGCGTTTTTACTTCACGATCAACTTTGACGGCGAGACTATCTTTGAGCCAACTGTCCCCGACGATGCCGAGATCATGGCGGCTTATCACCGCACGATGGATGAGCGCATAACCAACGGGGTTCTATCCGGCGATAGCCGCGCGGGACGCCATCTTTTCAAGCATTTGCGCGATGCTGGCGGCGAAATTCTTAGGGCAGGCAGCTCCGACTGGGTGGTTTTCGGTGACGAAAAAGGGTATCCTGCTGACGAGGCTTACTTTTTGCATTTTATTGTCGATACTGTGCGGGGGGCGGTGGACGGGAAAATCGCTTCTCGTCAGATCGAAAGCTGGGCGAGTGCGCGCCATGCCCAAATTGAGAGCGGGGCGCTGGTCTACATCGCTCATCAACTCGACTTTTTCGGCAGCGTCCCATGAAGGTCACTGTCAACGTCGCCATGACTTTAGATGGCAAAATCGATACTGTTGCGCGGCAGGGGGTAAAGATTTCTTCGGATGCAGATTGGGAGCGTGTGGACCGCCTGCGTGCGGCGCATGATGCAATTTTGGTCGGCGGAAATACGTTACTGATGGAAGACCCGCGTTTGACTGTCAAATCGGAGCAATTGCGTGCGGAGCGTGTCGCCCGTGGACTTGCGCCTGACCCCGCCAAAGTGGGGATTGTCTCAGCGTCAACATTGACCACTAATAGCCGCTTCCTGAACGACGGTGGCGGCGAAGTTTTCCTCTTTACTACCAAACGGACTTCGCCCGAACAACTTGCTCTTTTACGAGATGCCGGTGCGAAAGTTTTTGTGCTCGGCGAAAAACGTGTGGATTTGGCAGCGGCATTCAATGTTCTGGCGGAGAACAACATCCAAAGTCTAATGGTGGAAGGCGGCGGCGGGATGATCGCCGCCTTGCTTGCCGCAGGCTTGGTGGATGAAATTCACGTCTATATCGCGCCGCTAATTTTCGGCGGCGCGACAGCCCCAACGTTGGCAGATGGTGGAGGGATATTAGGTGGTGTTGAGCTTGATTTGTTAAGTGTGGAGAAGTTGGAAGACGGAGGGGTTTTAGCAAAATATCAGATTTTGCCTTAGTCACTTAGGTATAATTCGTAGATCTACGGAAAAAGGAGTTCTTCATGCAGTCAAAAATTATTATTCACGGGAAAGTAGAACAGAAAAAAGATAAAGATGGGAAGCCAGAGAAGCGAAAATTCAAGATCAAAAAGGAAAAAAAACACGAAATTGATATTGATATTGAGATCGAAGAAGATGGCACTTACGAAGTTGAAAAGTTAAGCGTAGATGGTTTGCCGACCGAGATTGAAGGTCAGACGATTACCTGGCTAAATAATTTTGCGATCAAGAAAGCTGATCATTATATTAACCAGCGTTATTTTGTAACGCTTCCGGGCGTGGGAAATAGACGCGTGGTGATTGTGGATAATAATAGCCACGGTGTTCCGTATTTCTACACGGGGCCTGTTGATAATGACGTGATTGTTTTGTCTGATGGTGACCCGGGGGTTGGCGTAACAGGTTAGATTGGAAAATAAGATAAAAAAGCGGAGATCAGTTCTCCGCTTTTTCTTTGATGGTTTTTCTCCAGGGAACATTTTCGACAAATATTCGCTGCGCTTCTGTTGAATTTAATTTCTTTACCTGTTGTTCTAATAGCTGACTTGCGTTTTTTAGCACCTGCTGGGTACGTGGGTCTTTGTTCTTGGCGAAAGCATTGTGAAGCGATAGATAAATTCTGAGTGGCTCCTCGGCTCCTTCAAAGGCAGGATTTGTTTCCATATGCTGATATATGGCTTCAGCTTCTTGTGATGCCATATCACTTTCTTGAAAACTGATATACGCTTGTGCTAAGCCCGCGCGTGCTTCTGTGATTAAAATATCCGCGCCAGCAACTTCTTTGCGAATCTTCATGCACTCTAAAAAGGCCTCTTTCGCGGCTTCAAACTCATTGTTGAGCAACTGAGCATGTCCGATGTAAAAATATGACCAATGTTCAGCCATACGGTCTTGTGCATCGAGTGCATGTTGCAGGGCTTTGTTTGCCCATTCTAATGCTTCGCTTTTGAGGCCTTGCCCGATTGATGACGCGCTCAGATTGATATATGTGAAGCGTTCTTGTAGATTATTACCCAGTTCTCGATTGATCTTTAACGAGCTTTCGTAATAACTCATGGCGTTGGGGTAATCTCCCAATATACTGGAAATCCAGCCCAAGTTTGCGAGGACTAATCCCTTGCCGGTTTGATTGCCTTGTTCCTGGAAAACAGCTAGCGCTTGTTTGAAATATTGATAAGCAGCATAGTAGTCTCCTTGCGTCATGCCGACCGCGAGGGCCAGATTATTTAAAGCCTTCCCTTCAAGGTAGTGATCTTTAAGCTTTCGAGCAATCGAAAGAGCTTTCTCTTGGTGTTTTTTTGCTGTAGTGGGGCTATCCTGCTCTAGCGCTATCAAGCCAAGCGTCAAGCTTGTGTATGCTTCGCCTGTCTGATCGTGTATTCTCTGGGCATGGGCAAGTCCCTCTTCAGCAGCGATGCGCGCTTCTGTCAGTTTCCCTTGACGCATCAGCGCATCCGGAAGAATCATATAGACGGTCATTAGGATTTTGTCTGCGTTGGTGTTTTGGATGAGTTTCTTTGCTTTAGACATGTGCTCTACTGTTTGTGGTGCATCTCCCATGACGGTAAAACGATATGCGGCGCGTATCAGGCTGCGTGCTTGGAGAATATCGTCATTTAGTTCGTGAGCCAGCTTGTCCATTTCTGCCAGATCATCAACTTGTGAGTTTGAATCGCCGAGATTGTAGAAAGCTTCGACACGTTTGATGAGTAATTCAAAGCGTTCTTCTTTCTTGTCTTTCGGTAATAGTGCCAGTGTGCGTGTAAAGTAGTCGATGGCTTGGCGGTTTTGATAGGCGTCTTTGGCGAGGTCGCCTGCCAGAGTCAGGTAGTGGATGGCTTCTTCGGTTAAGTTTCCTTTTTCGGCGTGATAGGCTAGCTCCCCATAATAGGGTTTTAGGTTCTCTTGATGGACTTCCTTGAGCGCTGCAAATGCCAGAGCGTGTAAAGCCTGTTGACGAACGGCAAGTTGCATTGAGTAAGCGGCATCCCGTAAAAGGGCATGTGAAAAGATATATTCGATCTCATTTAAATGTGCCCAGATTTTGGCTTGCTCTGCTTCCTGTACGTAACCGGGGAGTTTCTCTAGTTGAGAACGCAGCATTTCGACCAGTACATCGACGATAAATTCACGCCCCAGCACGGATGCGGTTTGGACGGTCTCGCGGACTTGTTGCGTTAGACGATCAAGGCGGGCAATCATGATTGCCCGTACATCCATGGGGAGGGAGCTAAGGGCCTTCTTATCGGTAGAATATTTTCCGTCTTTGTCGATGGTGAGTAATTTCTCTTCGGAGAGATAGCGTAGTATCTGCTCGGCAAAGAAGGGGTTGCCTTCGGCGCGAGCCTCGAGTAGAGTTCCCAAATTTTCGGCAATAGGTTTGCCTAAAGTGTCTTCTGCAAGGGCGTGGAGGCCGACAGAGGATAGCTTTCCTAGTGTGATGTTTTGCGCAGGTGCTTCTTCGGAAAGCGATGTGTTGCCTTCGGGGCGCTGTGTGGCGATAAGCGCGATGGGATAATCTTTATCGTCTGCGAGTAGTGAACGTATGAAGTAGTTGATGAAGGCGACAGAGTCTTCGTCCAGCCAGTGAGCGTCTTCGAGCAATAAAACAATGGGGTTGTGCAAACTTTCGGCGCGGAACAAGGTGCTTAGGGCAATGAAGGTGTTTTCGTAGCGCGCCTTTATGTCGAGGCTTTCGTAGAATGTGTCGGGTTGGGTTAGGTTGAGCAAGGCTGCCAGAACCGAGGCAGTGCGTCGTAACTCGGAAGCAAGTTTCGGGTCGGGGAGTGATGCGACAAGCATCTCCAATGCACTTGAAAAGCTTTCCCAGTTGGCTGCATCCGTCTCGTTTTCGGTTACGCCAAAGCGTCTCCGCAGCCAGGGTTTGAAGGGGTTGAAGGCGTTGCGGACGAGTTCTTCGGCGGGGAGTCGAAGCCACTGAACGGGAAAATCTTTGAAATACTCCGAGTTTTGGAATGCGTAAATGAGTCGGCTCTTGCCGATGCCTGCTTCGCCGCGCACCAGCATCAGGCCCGCGAAATGTCCTGCGCGGATAGGGGCCATGAACGACGCAAGCATATCCATTTCGGCTTTGCGCCCAATTAATTCACCGTGGTAGATGGCTTGTTTCTCGGATTTCTTGCCAAGTAATCGGTAAGTGCGTTGTTTTTTTGTAAGCCCCTTGTAGGAATAATTGCCAAGATATTTTAAGTCGAAAGCTTCTTTGGCGCGACGAGCGATTTCTTCGTCGACCCAGATTTCTCCTTGTTTTGCGTAGGTCATCAGGCGTGATGCGAAAGTAATGCCCCAACCGTAGGCGGTGTAATCTTCGCGCAGAGACGCGCCCATAAAACCCGCGTAGGCAGTGCGATAGGAAATCCCCGCGCGCAGGGTGAGCTTTGTACGCGTAGCAAGATCAATCACGAAGCTTAGCGCGCGTTCCACGTCACGTTCACGGGCAACGGGTGCGCCCCAAAAGATCAGCAGATTGAAGCCCTTATCGCCAAGCTCGGGACGCAAGAAGAAGCCACCGTATTTTTCTTGCAAAGCGTAGACGGTTTGCATAAAGGGAGTGACCATGGCCTCATCGGAAATGTTGACCGGGATGTCCACAAATACGTTGATGATGTGACGAAATTCCCCAACGGTAGGCTGGCGTAAAAGCGATTCGGGGAAAAAGCTGTTCATTGGTGTCAGATCAGGGTCGGGTTCTGTGATGCCTGTTGGGACAGGGAGTGGTGCAAGAATTTTTGTGATCTGAAAAGCGCCTTTAGTAGGCTCTGCTTCGACATTTTTTTTAATATATTCAAAGGAAACCGGATCGGCAAAAATATCACCAGCGTGAGCGTGTGCTTCAGCAAGAATAGCCCGATTCAGGCTAGCACCACGTATCCAGTAGGTGAGGTGTCTATCCGTTTCGGATTTGAACATCTGCCAGCGAGTTTCCCCATAGCCCATGCCTGCTTTGATGGAGATGGGGAAGATTCCAAAGGGTGTTTCGACTTGGGGATGTGCTTGTGTATGCGCCTGCATGGCGACCAGGGCTGCAAGGCAGCGCTTCGTCTCTTGACCCGGAACTTGCTCGGCGGGAAAAAGAGCATTGAACGCGTCCCCAGCATAGCCGATCACAAATCCGCCCTGGGCATAGACGGCGTTAACCAGCGGCTCGAAGACATCACGCATTAACCCAGCGAGAACTTCTGCGCCGCGTTGTCCATGTACTGAGAGAGCATCGACCATATTGGAAAAGCCTGAAAGGTCAACAAAGATTGCCGCGCCTTGAATAGTGCCGCGTAATTCGTTAGCTTTGTGTTTTTCGATAATGAAGTTTGGAACAAGACGTCGGATAGTCTGCATGGTTACTCTTCCGCAATTGGATTTGTTGTTAATTTAGTTGCCGAAATGATCGTGTTTGGGTTTAGGCTTTATCCTTGTAGCGGAAAGAAATATTGCAATAGAGCGGTCAATATCTCTGGTGAGAAGATGCTCAAGGCCAGAATAACCAATCCGAGTAAAACGAGATAGCCTAAGATAAATTTTGATGGTTCCGATGCGTCATCTTTTTTTATCAGCATAAAGATGACTTCCCCGAGATGTTTTGGCAATATGACGATGGACAGCAACCAAGATGGTTTTTCTTCGCTGGAATTGGTTTCTGTGGATGGGGAGGGGAAAGATTCTGCCATGTTGCCTCTAATCGTGTATGGGAAAATCGTTAGTGGGTAGTCCCGTCGCTTGACCAAAATGCAGGCGGTGCCATGACCAGCTTGCAGAGCCCGAGTAGGGTATGGTCGTAATTGACGCGCCAACCGGCAAAATCACGCCAGGCTTGTTCGCGATCATTTTTTAGGGCGATGCCGGCTTCATCTAAGCGTTCGAGTACGGCGTTGAATTCATCTTGGTTGATGCTGATTGGCGTGTCGGGGAAAGTCGGGTTTTCAGGATAGGGGATATCGAAGTTTTCAGCAATGCGACGAAAAGCGATGAAGCCCGCACGGATGCAGAGCATGGCTGCGGGAGATGGGGGTAAATCTAATGCGGAGAGCATGAGCGCCGCGGCATCTAAGACAGTTCCCCCGGCTGTAACCCAGGACTGATCTCCGCGCGGAGAGCGGAAGAAGACCAAAGCGGGGAGCGTGGAATGACTTTCTTCGATCTGCGCAAACCATATCTCCCATGAATGCCAGTAGTCATCCAAACTTTGTAAACCGCGGATGCGGTTGAAGCGCAGGAGCATTTCGACGGAAGAAGGCGGGGTGCCTGCACGCACTTCCAGCAGGTTGACAAATTCTTCGCGGCGCGAGAAAGCGGCATACATTGTCGGCAGGTAAGCGATCAGGAGGGCAACCAGGATCAGGCCAAGAGTGGCTTCGGAAAAAATCAGCAGGGAAATAAGAAAACTGTCGGATGTTGCAAATCCCAGCGTTAGGAGAGACGATCCGCTAAGTCGAATGGAGGCAAATAGATCGCCAACGCCCAACGACCAATAGATGGCCGCGTAGCCGAGCATCATCAGCACATACCAAGTCGGGACGAGCAGTAACAGCCCGATGGGTGCATAATAGGCGAAGATGGCTTCCTTCTTTTCGTAGGGTTTGATGAGGTTCATTATTTTTTTGAAAATGCGACGCAAGATACCGAAAAGAATGCGATTGAGCCAGCTACGTGCGCTGCGCGGCAGAACGAAGGTGGAGATGGCCGAGCGCAGCGTGCCGATGATAAGCGTGATGCCAATGAGGGCGGCGATGATATTGAATAGCATGTCTATGCTTTATTGGAAAGTTGGTAATTGTGTCAAGTCAGAAATGCCGCTCGAAAAAAGTGTTACTTCAAGCTGACTTTTGATCAGGCCAATCATCTCAATAGTTTTCTCTGTTGAAACCATTGCGCTGCGCAGGAAGGGCGTTGCCATCCCGCCTAGTGTAGCGCCCAGTGCAATCGACTTGGCAATATCGAGACCATTCTTTAATCCGCCGCTGGCGAAGATCGTCATCTCGGGGGCGGTTTTCTTGACATTCAGAATCGAGTCGGCGGTGTTGATTCCCCAGTCTACGAATGTGGCGGCCAACTCGCGCGTGAACTCATCTGGGGCGCGGTACATCTCTACTTGTGACCAGCTTGTGCCACCTGCTCCGGCAACGTCGATGGCGTCCACGCCGCAGTCGGCTAAAAGTTTTGCGGTTCTTTCGGAGATGCCCCAGCCAACTTCTTTGGCGATGACGGGGGCCTCGAGCTTTTTGCAAATTTTTTCGATCTTTTTCGCCAGGCCAGCGAAGTTTGTGTCCCCGCCCGCTTGCACCGCTTCCTGTAGGGGGTTGAGATGTAAAATGAGTGCGTCGGCTGCGAGCATATCTACAGCGCGGCGACACTCGTTGATGCCGTAGCCGTAGTTCAGTTGCACAGCTCCGATGTTAGCAAAAAGAAGTGCGTCTGGGGCTACATCACGGCAGATTTTGAAGGTGGCCGCTTGCCTGGGGTCTTCAATGGCGGCGCGCTGCGAGCCGACGCCCATTGCGATGCCGGTCTCTTGCGCGGCTTCGGCGAGACGTTGGTTGATCTCGCCAGCTTCCTCTGTTCCACCGGTCATTGAGGAGATCAAGATGGGCGCGCGCAGATGCTTTTTGAACAGAGTCAAGCCCAAGTCCACGTTTGAGAGGGCTATTTCAGGCAAGGCTTCATGGGTGAAGCGGTAACGCTCCAGCCCGCTTGTCATTCCGGAGCTTACGTCCTCTTCCAAATTGATGCGAATATGATCGGATTTTCTTTCTTCAATGGGCGCAACTTTTGTCATAAGGGGGTGTTCCTGTCTGTGAAATGTGCTGGTAAAATATGCCAGTGAATGAATAAACCTATCAGGAGGACGATATGTCTGACACTTACAGTGACATCAAAGAAATTATTGTGGATCTTCTCGGCGTGGACGAAGATAAGGTTACGCTCGAGGCTAGCTTCCGTGAAGACCTTGAAGCCGATTCTCTCGACCTGGTCGAGTTGATCATGGCCTTTGAAGATAAATTTGGGGCCGAAATTTCTGATGAAGATGCCCAGACGATCACGACCGTGGGCGGTGCAGTTGATTACATCAACTCGCACAATAAATAGATTATACCGCTCGATTAACAGAAAAAGCCGCTCTCCTTTTGAGCGGTTTTTTGCTTTAGGGGATGGATACCCAAAGATGAAAATTGGTGTGCTAAATCGCCATAAATTTCTTGACTGCGGTATACCCGTGTGGTAAACTATCGGTCGTTCGATTGGTCTCGTGGTGTAGCGGTTTAACATGCGGCCCTGTCAAGGCCGAGATCGCGGGTTCAAATCCCGTCGAGACCGCACGAAGTAAAAACAGTAAGACAGAACTGAGAAAAACCTAGCTGACAATGTTGTCAAGCCGGGTTTTTCGCTTTTAAGCGCCTGTTGCCTGCCAGCGGGCGCTTTTTGTTTTAACTTGAAGGAGGATGTTATGAAAGATGATGCGTTTCACACAAAGAAGCAAAGGCTCGTGAACTCACTGGAGTTCCAGTTTTTGTCGGTCAAGGAGGTTGCCATCATTCTGGCAACAACATCGAAGACCGTTCGAGATTTTATCAATCAAGGAAAATTGCGTGCTTTTCAGGTGGGCGGTTCAAATCGTTTGACGCGGATCAGTGTGAAGGATCTAGAAAAGTTCATCGACGAAAACATGATTGAAAAAGACCAAACTGAATAGCGCTAATTGAAAGGAACTACTATGCGTTCATCTCCTTTGCTATTTGTTTTGCTAACCATTCTTGTTGCTGCTGCACTCTTTCTCGGTAATAGCGATCCCATCAACACCGCCACTGCCCATGCAGAAGCTAGTGATGTGCTGGCCGAAATCCCGGCCGGTGCCTGGCTGGCAGACAAGCTACTCAGCACACTCTTTTCTATTGTGCTCTCCGGCATCGTCTTGAGTATCGCAGGCTTTATCACTGTCCAGCTACGCAATTGGTGGCCAGATCGTCAATATCAACAGCGTAATTGGAAGAGTGGTCCCAACGCGTACTGGCAGCAAAGCCAGCCTAAAACTCCAAAGCCCATCTCCCCAGAAAAGATGATGCAGATGGCGCTACTTCAGCGCCTGCTTCCTCCGGCGCAATCATCGCCAACACAGATGCCCATGATCGTCTCCCAGCCCACGGACGACGAACCGGATCTGCGCTTCTAACCTCATGAAGAAACTCATTCCCTTCTTCTTTGCTTTTCTGGTCAGCGCCTGCGGTTACGCCCCCGAAACACTGCCCACAGCCACACCTGTGCCGCAGGAAAGCAGTGTCGATCTCGCCGCCACCATGCTCTACGATCAGCTCGCTGCAAACGCCACAGAACAAGCGATCCAGCAAGCCCAGCTCCAACGCGAAGCGGCCATGAGCGCCACAGCCATTGCTATTGATGCCACAGCTACCTTTCACGCTCAGTCCACGCAGGCAGCTCGTGAAGCTGCCATCGCAACTGCTACCCACCAAGCCTATCTCATTGAAGCCACGGCGTCTAAAGAAGCCTGGAGTATCGCTGCTACTGCCACAGAACGTTCTGTGGGCTGGACTGCTACCGCAGATGCAGAACGCCACGCACTGGAGATCCAAGCTCAGATCACCCAACAAGCCGCGGATGCAATCCGCCTGGAAGGGGAATCTGCCCAGATTGTCCTGGCCGTGGAACGACAACGAATCAAGAACAAAGCCGATGCGATCTTGCCCTGGGCTTTGGTTGTCGCGACATTCGCAATTGTGAGTGTGTCGGTATATGCGGCATCGAAATACCGTGAAGCTAAACGCAACCCGGACGGCACCTATAACCTGCCGCTGCTGCGTTCACGCAGTGGCTGGACGGTCGTACGTCCTGACTTGCTACCAGTAGGTGCAGCTGTGATCGACGCCGAAGACGGCAGCGTGGTCTATCAGACCCATGAAGACGTAGTACTGCAATCGGAGACCACACGCCGTGCGCAAGCCGTAGACGCCTTGCGTGCTTTGCCGCCCGGACGAGAAAAACAAGCGATGCAGATCACAGCAGGCGCTTTTAGTCAGCCTGCTCAAGACGCCGAGATCGAGATCCTGCCACCGGAGAACCTGCCGCGTCTTGGCCCGGTTCTGGATGAACTGGAAGGCCAAATCCTCGAAGACAAGGAGTAATGCATGCTTGAAAAAGAACTCAGCTTTGCTGAACTACAGAAATACCTCCCTGCGGCTGAACGTGCCAAACGAGTTATCGTGCATGAGTTGGTCTCAGAACTGCAGTTGCAAGCCCCAAGTCGTTTCTTGTTGGCATCCCGTCATGGAATTGTCTGGCTGATCGCTGTAATGAACCCGCTTGCTTTGGGCGCCAGTATTCGCAAATACGACAATCCGGAAGTCGCTCACCAGATCGGTCTTGCGCTTGGCGGAAAACCGTTTTTCACTGCGAACAAAACCGGCTTGCGTTACGGAATTCCCTTGACTCCAAAGCCGCAACTCCCCACGACGATTCCCTTCCCTGGTTTCTTTGAAGAACGCGATGTTTTCCGCTTTGGACAGACCCTGCAAGGAGAAGTGACTCTTTCCGCCAGCCAGATGAAAAACGTCCTGATCGGTGCAGCGCAGGGCAGCGGCAAGAGCACCTTGTTTCACTCGCTAGTGCATCAAATGCGCTGTTTCGGTTGGCAGCTCTATCTGGCAGACCCCCAACTGCATACCTTCAATCCGGATGTCTGGGACCCGATCGCCGCTTTCCCTGTCGCAGGTAAAGAAGATGACGTTCTGGCGATCATCGAGCGTATTCGAGCAGAGATCGAACATCGCATGGCGCTCTTTCGTGAGATCGCGAACGGTGGCATCCCCCCAAAGGACATTGACGCCTACAACGCCATCGCTACGGATACCCTGTCCCGGCTCGGTTTCCTGATCGACGAAGCCAACACCTTCCTCGGTAACAAAGAAGTTTTCGCCGGTATCGCAGACCTGCTGCGCCAGGGACGGAAATGGGGCTTGCATATCGTTCTGGCCGGGCATGAATGGCACAAGAAGGACGTTCCAAGCCAAGTCAATGACATGCTCCAGACACGCATCGCTTTATCTGTCCCGGACGAATTCAGCGGCGGCGTGGTTCTGCGCAACTCGCGCTGGGGCAAGTGGGTCATGGATCAACCTGCCGGGCGCGGCATTCTCAAGACCCAGGGGAAATTCCTGGCTACCCAGTTCTACTTGGTCAGCGAAGAACAACAGATGGAGTGGCTCAGTTCTCTAAAAGTGCCGGGACCGCTCACGGATGCTGAGACCGCCTATGTTCTTTATGCCTTGCAGGAACAGAGCGGTGAGTTCAACTTCAGGAAGATTGCGGCTGCCTTTGACACACTTAGTGATTGGCAGGCCAGGATGCTAGCAGAAAAATGGGAGCGGCGTGGTTGGCTTGAGCGTGGCCGGGATGCCGTTTCTTCTCGTATTGTGAGCAATAAATTAATTGAACTAGCCGGATTAACTCCGAAAAACACAGCGTTTGGCCACACAGGCGCACAGGCATCACAGGGCCACACAGGCACAAAAATCTCTCTCACAGGGGCCACACAGGGGTCTCACAGGCTCTCACAGGCCACACACACAACTTAATCAAGGAGATCAATATGACCACAAAAAAAGATGAAACGACGCTGTTGGGCTTTGACATCGGAATGGGTGCGATCAAGATTTATAACAAACAAGGTGGCTTGCAGCTTCCATCTCAGGTTTCACTCAATAGGGCCGAAAAAGTAGCTCGCATGGTTGGCTTACGCAGCCAGAAAACACCGCTACATATCCAGACAGGCCATGGCTCTTTCTACGTTGGCGTAGGTGCGCATGATTGGGGCAGGCCGGTGGAGAATCTGGACTACGACCGCCTGATCGGTGCGCCGGAGATGCGCGCTTTGTTCAATGCGACCTTGACAGAATTTATTCAGAAGTATGGTCCATTCTATCGTCCACTCACAGTGGTTGCAGGGATGCCACTGGAACCGCTAAGTGGCCCTGAGGCTAAAGCCAACGTCAAGGCAGTCCGCAAGTGGATGGAAGGGACACATGAGTGGCGAGCAGATGACCAGTCTCAGCGTGTTGAGATCAAGCAAGCAATCGTAACCAGTCAACCTGTAGGTGCGCTTTTTGACTACCTTCTCGATGAAGAAGGCAAGTTCATCAAGGAACGCAAAAGCGCCTTTAAGCAGGAAGTTGGGATCATTTCAGTAGGCTTCAATACAGTGGAACTGTTGGTCGTGCGTGACAAACAGCCCGTTCAACGCTTCACGGCTGGCACCACTGCCGGAGTGCGCCGTTTGCTAGAGATTGTAAATAGCGACCGTCTCTACTCACTGGGTGAGCTGGACAGTCAACTGCGACGTGGCACGTTGGACGTGAAGGATGCCTTGCCGATCTGGGAGCGGGAAGTGACGGGTGTGATCGACAAGCATTGGGGCGATGCCTGGAAGCGTTTTGCGAAAGTGCTCTTGGTGGGCGGTGGTGCAACTTTGCTGAAGAACACATTGCCCTATCGTTTCAACGGTAAAGCCTTTGTCCCACAGGACCCGGTACTGTCGATCGCCCGCGGACTCTACAAGTTGGGCAAACAGATCGAAAACCGTAAACGGAAATAGTATGCCTCGCGGACGCAAGCCTAAAGCCGGTGTGCGGCACAAATATGACATCCGGCTTTATCTCTGGGAAGGCGAAGATGACGATCTGATCGCTTTTTTTGAAAGTATCCCTGAGCGTCAAAGACCTGCCGGATTGAAATTAGCCCTGCGTAGTGGTCGTGCGCTGATGGATTTACAGTCCACCGACCTTGAAGAAGATGATGATGACCTTGATTTTGATCTGGACGACTTTATTTCATGAATCTTATTTATTGTCGGACAAAAATTCAAAACTTATTTTTTGTCCGACAATAATTCATCCACCCACAGGATTTTAGATATGGAAGTTAATCAAGCATGGCAGACCGTTCTCGGGCAACTCCAAAAAGAGATGAATCGGGGGAATTACGACACATGGGTTCGAGACACCAAACAGATTTCATACGAAGACGGATTGTTAACAATCGGTGTGCGTAACGCCGATGCTCGTGACTGGTTGGAAAGCCGTCTGAGCAGCACTGTTTCGCGTCTATTGATCGGGATCATGAATCGGACCGTTGATGTAGTCTTTGTTGTTGATTGGCAGGAGTCAGACGGCGACTCCCTGGGCGAGGATGAAGACGAGCAGGTTGGGGGAGAACCCTTTTCGGTACAGAGCGCCGAGGTAGAAACTGAAGAAGATGACAGTACGGCAGGGGACATCATCGAGGCTGTTTCACTGGACATCAATCTGATGGATGATTTTTATTTGCACGATAAAGTCGTCGCCATTACTCGCTACATTTCAGAGCGTCTATCGGCTGAAACAGGCGCAAAGGCTGCTTGGCTTTATCCAGCCTTTATCCAAGCCTTTTTTGAAGCAGGGGTACACAACCAATCAGGGGTGCCAAGATCGCTGCGAGCTGTTGGTTCAACATCGCCTCAACAATGGTCGATCTTTTCGCATGGTGCATACTGGCGTGTATTGAAATCAGAGTTGCCTAAACTGCGCGGCATCCTGGAGAAAGTGGAGCGTCCGAAAGGTGAACGCTACGAAACCTACCGCCGGGGAAACCGCACCTTTAAACGCCGCCTACCAACACGTTATCGACTTTACTTTACGCCTCGTATGGCAAAGCTAGATGTAGCATGGGTCCACGTCAAACTTTCACAAGCTGAGAACGTTAAGGCTGGTCTTCGCGAAATTCTCAAGATGCCAAGCAAGCAGTTGAAGGATGCGCTTTTCCCGATTGGGTCCAATCTAAAATCTCTGGGAATCAACATCGAAGGTATCGACAACATGCTTTTTGTCAGCGATATAATCCGGGCGCTTACCGGCGAGGAAGACGACTTGCCTGCTGAATTATCGGCACTGGCAGATAAAGTTCACCTAAAAATCATCAACCTGTGGGGAAAGATTATTTTGACTCACTATTTCATGTATCGTGTGATCCCACGCTACAACCTGACACCTCATCAGGCTTGGTTACTTGTGGTTGCTCGTGGGCGAGGGTATTTCAACTCCCAAACTGGCGAAATGCGACCGACGGCTACGTTTCAGGGTGGCTACGAGGAGATGGCCGCTCTCTGTGGCATGTATTCCTGGAAGGGCGTTGCCAAGTGGCTACGGGACATCCAAGAAAAAAGGGGAGGGGATTTAACCAAGCTAATGCGCGAAATCGCGGATGAAAAAGACCCCGGATATGGCAAGGTAGGCCAAATCCCACGCACGTTTTGGGTTCAGATTGACGACTATGATTTACCCCCGTTGGATTCAAATGGGAGTCACATAGAGGATTCAAATGGGAGTCACGTAGAAGATTCAAATGGGAGTCACGTAGAGGATTCAAATGGGAGTCACGAAACCATTGGTAAAACGGCTCCTTCCTCTTTAATTAAATACTTAAAAACACCTTTAAATACTTCTAAACACCTAACAACACGCACCTCCGGCGCGAGTGGGGGTAGTAGTTCTTTATCTTTTGACGATTTTTCCTGGAACTGGGAAGTTTTACTGAACCTAAATCCGGGACTAAGAAAAGACGCTCGAAATCGCATCCGATCCACCAGCGACCCCGCCGCCCTGGTCTCCTGGTTGCTCTACGCGTACAGCCCGGAAGGGGAGGGGATTAAAAACCCATCGGTCTTCGCGCTCTCAAAACTGCAAGAAGATCCTGACAGTGTTGCTCCCCAAGCGTATCTGGCTCTTGCTGAACAAGGTCCCGCAGCGATTTGGATCAGACTGACCGAGCATCTTGACCAACTTGAAAGGTCTGGATACGTTTGGAGTCAAACCGATCACCCCGGCTGGTATCGTCTTTTTGGGAAAGTCAAAAAAGATCAGTTAATCGCCCTAAAACAACGTCTCTTCGATGAAAGGGATACAACGAGGTCGAAGAAAAAAAACGGGAAGGGGAGGACAATGACCTGATGTTTTTTAGATGGCTGTCAAACGACACGCACGCAATCTGGGTTCGTATGGCGTTGCACTGCGGCAGTGCCCTGGCAGATGGTGCCGATACGATCTTGCTTGGAGATAACGCGGCAAGAGATGTCTGGCAACACCTTTTTTACTTGCGAAAAACCCATCCGTCTTTTGCAAATAACCCCCTTGAAAATGCAAATAACCCCGTGTAAATAACCCTATTAGAAGGGATTAAGAGCACGAGTTATTTGCGAGTGAGAAAAAATGCAAAGTCTAGATCAAGTCAAGAAAACAATCCGCATCCTCGAACAGGATGCACTCAAAATAAGTTTGTTGTTGTCCTGCGTACCTAATGGCATCACAACGCTGGAGAAGTGCTTGAACAACCTTAAGCAGCAAGAAATCAGCCAACATATCGTACGCAGAAGATTGAATTGGCTATCTGAACCACCCCAAATTCATAATTTTCCACCCCTGTTGGCCGGAGAAGACATTGCTCCTGCTGGCAGTAATGGCAGGCCAGAGAAAATCTACTTGCTAACAGAGTTCGGTACAGCGGTCTTGACCACGCTTGAGCCTGATCTGGTCATCAAGGCACCGCACTTTCGTGATCCGGCAGATCTTGCACATCGCTATATCACTTTGAAAGTAGCGGAGCAGGCAGAGAAAGACGGGCTGGAACCGCGTATCGAGCATACGTTCCGTAACGCAGTTCAGGAAGTGCGCGCAGATGTCTACCTAGAGGTCGATGGCATGTTGCTCATCATTGAGGTCGAGCAGAGGCTACGCCGTCAAAACATCAAGCGTATACGCGAGAAACTGCTTCGCTGGGCGCGCTTCATCCAGGCAGAGGGCAGTGATCAGGAATGGCAGCTTCAACTGGTCTTCAATGTCCGCCCACGCGAGTTGCCCACGCTGCTGCGTTACTGGCAAGAAGCTTTTGCTGATGTGCAGCGTGAATTCGGTGAGCTTCCCTATTATCTCTACTACATTACCGCCAGCGAATTATTAGATGGTCCATCTTTCTCAAACGCGCTCTTTGGCGCTCAGCTTTTGGACAACATTGACTATAGTCCCGCTGACACGCCAAACGAGGTAGAAGCGCAGGAAGTTGAACGTCCAGACTATGTTGACGAAGAACGATACGTCGAGTTTCACGATGCCCTCGAAGCACTCCTTGAAGCACCCCCGGAGCAGGCTCTGGAAGCGCTCAAGGAATTGGCTAAGCAAATCTACGTGGCATCCTACTACCCGAACAGCCCCTGCCTGAAGGCAGCCGTCTTCCCGTGGGCGTCGATCTGGCTGATACGCCGTTATCTGGAACATCCTGACATGGTGTCTGTGCGAGCTGAACTAACCCGGGAATTGACCCGCATCACCAAGCGCAGCCCGGGCATGATTATGTTACGCGAGACCGTGACGAGTCTGCTATGGGACGTCATGCTCTACCGCCATGGGCTAGGTCGTGGGGGGATATTGCGTGTGGTGTTTCAGGTCCCTGATTTTCAAGATAACAGTTCAGATTTTCGGGTAGACGTGCGGATCGACACAGATCTGCGTTCAGCGCTCACTGACGATGTCATGGCACTGCGTTGGTTTTTCACCAGCATCTATCTGTACCGTCGTCGCTTGGGACTGGTTGATGAGAAAAAGAAATAGAAAGGAGACTTAACCGTGGTCACATTATCACAATGCCTGGCGCTTCTAGACTCACCGGATTGGTCAGAATCTACGCGGAAATACTATCGCCGAAACACGAAAAGCTTTGCTGCCCATTGGGAAGAAATGACTCAAGAGACCTTCGATCTGGTGCAAGTAACTTCGCGTGACTTACGCAATTACCGGGACTATTTACAAGGTGAGCGAAGGTTACGTGTTGGGACGATCGAGAAAAAGTTCGCTCCACTACGATTTGCCTTCAAGCAAGCGCTGCGGAAACGCTGGATCGAAACAAACCCAATGGAAGGGATCAAACGACTCAAGCAGAGCCAGGCAGTGCCGCGCTCCCTGAGCAAGATTGAGCTAGCAGCTTTGATGCGCACGATCCAGAAGGAGTTGGAGAATGCTCTGCGGCATCACCCGGTCCGCTGGCGCACCTATCGGCGAGATGCTTCTTTGGTGATTTTTCTCCTGAACACAGGCGTACGGGTCCAGGAAGCCTGCGATGTCCGATTGGACGATATTCGGCTTTCTGAGCGCAAGGGCAGCCTGCTGGTACGTAAAGGCAAGGGACGTAAGGAGCGGCGCGTCCCCCTGAACACTCATGCGCGACAGGCACTCCAGGAATGGTTGGCTGTGCGCCCGGACAGCGAGACCACGCATTTATGGACAACTGTGGAGCAAGGTTCTAATCCGCTGAGCAAGCGCTCTGTCCAGCGTATCCTGGCACGCTATAAGGAGCTGGCAGGGCTGGAACGGCTCTCGCCGCACATCTGCCGCCATTCCTTTTCCAAGCATCTCGTGGACGAAAAGGTAAGTCTGGAAAAAGTTGCAAAGCTCCTGGGACATGAAAATTTGAATACAACAAAGATCTATATTGCCCCGAGCGATGAAGATCTGGCGCAAGCCGTGGAAGCGTTATAAAGAAGGAGATAGAAATGAGCAATAAAGCAAAAATAAATACGTACGGTGAAATTGAGTGGCATAACATCAGCGAAGAGCTGAGAAAAGCATTGACAAACAGGGAGTCCGGGAAAAGACCGTTGGCTGAGTGGCACCGGAGAAAGAAATGCTATATCAGCTACTTTGAGACGGTTGAGCAGATCGAAAATATTCTACTGTTGATCAAAGAACACAATGTGACTCTCGATGTGAACCAAAGGTTTGATTTGTTCAACTCAAGCCCTAATGAGTTGATTGAAGAAATCCGCAAGCAAAGACGGGAGATGAGCCAGGCTGAAGAGGATGCAAAAGATTCGCTGGGGAGACAGCTTACTCGGTTTCAGCTTGCCGGTGCCAGTTATGTCTTCCATACAAAACGCTGCATCATTGCTGACCCCCATAGTGCAGACCGTCTTGCCGCAGTATTGATTGGCCTGGAGAAGTTACAGGAATATCCTGCTCTTTTGATCTGCCGTGAAAAGGATCGCTCAACCAGGATTGAACAAATCAAACAATATGCAACCGGAACTACCATCTACGATCTTCAGGAAAGCACCAAAATGCCATCTAAAAAAAGCAAGAAGCACATCTTTCTGCTAACCTATTCCAAGCTTGAAGATGGCATCAACATACTCCTGGGCAACCACGATTACTACACAGTGATCGCGGACCACATTGAAGAAATGCGAGATGCATCCCAAGACAACTCAACATTCATCAACACTCAGACATTAGTCCTGGGACGGAAACGTCGGTTTCTTTTAACCGATCGGTTGATCTCCGGAAAACCTCAGCATTTTGAAGTTCCCATAAAGCTTTTGGATATCTGGAATGAATTAGACAAGGAACTGCAAACATTTATAGCAAACCCAAAAGATCTGTTGGACATGGGACAAACTTCAACACCCTGGCTGAAACGTCGCCGCCGGGTAGCGGAAATCTATGATTGGCTACGCTCAGGGTATATGGTGAAAAGAAGCCCTGACATAGGGCTTGAGCCTAATGAGATATTCAAGACCGTAGAGTGCTCACCGGAACTTCCTGAACGCATTAAACGGAAAAACAAGAACGAAAATATGGGGGTGCCACGTTATGTGGGTCTGTGTAAGGCGAAAGACATTCTGGCAAAGATAATGAAGTATTTAGCAGAACATCCGGAGCACAGAATACTCATTGTTGCTCACCACAACGATGTTGTGGAATTTCTAAGAAAAGGATTTGGTATTCCTGAACCCCCAACTGTTTACGGAAAAGAACGCATTAAAGGTGCTCGCCAAAAAAACGCCAACAAAGCTCGCTTGATAAAGCAGGGTATCGTGATGGTCCTTGCGCAAGATATTGATCTGGATTGGTATATTGGTCCAATCGACATGATCTTTTTTGCTGAGATGCGAAACACTTACGAGATTCAGAGTGCGCTGAGAAAACGTCTCAAAAAGTATCATCCAAACCATGAGTTCTCAATCACATATTTTATGACTCACAAAACAAGCTATCTAGACTCTAATGCCAAGGTACGAAAAAGCGTCAGCAAGCAGATGGAAGAGCGAGATTCATAACGACTATGCTCCCACCTTTTTCTTCCCGTCCTGCTGCATGAAAAAAGCCGCGCAGCCGAGCACGGTCAAGAGAGGGGGAGCTTTTCCCCGACCTTGACGGCGCACAGGAGGAGCGGCAAAATCCAAACAGCAGGATGGGAAGGTTAATTACTCAGCACGCCGCCCGTTAGCAGTGACAACACTTTCTTTGACAAGTTGATTACAGGCTCTCCGAGCCTGCCTAAATTCTCCGCTGCCCGGATCAATCCATCGATGCTGACTGAATACCACTTCTTATTTGGCTTGGGTTTGGTAGCTTCTTCAACCAACTTTTCAAGATCGTCGGCGGCTTCAGTCGCTTGCTCTAAGGGAAGTGCTTTGTTCATCTCGGCAACCGCTTCCGCAAGTTGTTTCAGGGTTTCCTGGAGTTCAGCCTGAATATCAGCCTTGTCAGCTTTATTGAAGCTATCCTGAATTCTTTGCGTAACGACGTTGTTGTCGCCAGATACGATGTTACTGCCTTCTACGTTGCCGCCAATATGAATATTTGACATCTCATGTCCTCCGTATCGTTAGATAATCACTCTTCAAAACTCATCTCATTCTTACATTCAGCTACTCGGCTTTCCATTGTGGAAACTTGAGTCTCTGTAATACGCTTGTCTAAATCGCCTTCCATGGCGAGGGCGCTTTCATAATATCGATAGGCCTCTCCACAGTTTCCAATATCATAGTAAACATTACCCAAATGGGTTAAGTACATAGCCTGTAAACTTGGTGTTCGCGTTGTCTCAAAAGCTTTAAGGTAGTACTCTACTATTGCGTCGTAATCAGGTTCAGGATAAGAGCGCATAATAATGGCAATTCCTGAATATGAATGGGCTGCTAGTTCTCGTACCCTTATGTTTTCTTTTTCAAAGGACAAGACAACTTTTTCATAGTTGTCTTGAGCATCTACAAGAAAGTGTTCTTCTTGGGTCAAATAAAAGCGTAAAAAATATATTTGTGCTCTAGTAAACGCAACCTTTTCTTCTATATCCGCAGTCTCTGACTGATAATTTGCAGTCAGAGCTTTGTCCAAATATTCATCTTCTTTATCAAGAGCGGTCAGATCTACGTCACTATAACTGTTACTTAACCTTGCTTTATATACCGCATAAAAATTTTCAACGCCTGCTAAACCAACATAAGCCCTGGCATATTCTCCTTTATCAGACGCAGCAATAAGCGCTTGCTCATATTGTTCCTCTGCTTGTTGAATAACCACTAGAGCTGCATCATCTCCTTCACTTAGCAGGGTAGGCAATGATTGCCTAGATAAAACATTCCCCGCAAGAAGGTGTATAACCTCTGCTCCTGTAGTCTGCTTCCATAAATCCTCATTTAGCGCTTTTTGCAAGTACTCTAAAGATAAAGGGAAATCTTCGCCAGAATAAGCTCCAATAGCTTTCATTGTTAGTGATGCTACTTGAACTCTGTTCCGCAATTCTTGATTTTCACCTTCTAAATCTGTTCCCGCTTGAATGTTTCCTGTAAGTAAGATAGGACTTCCCAATTCATTCTCCCCAAGAATTTCTTGAGCATCTCCAAACCTATCAGGGGATATGTAAAATCTAACAGACAGGAAAGGACGATTGAAATCATCGTATGTAATCACTCCATACAGCACAATATGAGCATTTATCTGCTCAGCGACTTTCTGAGCTGAAAATTCAGGATGGTGCCAATAAACATTTCGTAAAGGTGGAGCTTGTTGAGGGCTGCGCAAGTCTACAGAAATACCAGTCTCTTGTTCGAAGCTCCCATTTTGTAAATTATTTTCTAGCTGGGCGAAAAAGTATTGGGCAAGAATTAGTCCCTTTTCACTCCTGTAAAGATGTCCATTCTTTTCTTCAAGAAATGGCTCTACTACAATATTAAGTTGAGATCCCATGTATGATCTATCATAACGCATATATTGATCTAAAACGATATATGTACCTAGTAAGGCTAACGCCACGAATAGCAGAAGGTAACCAAAATACTGTTTTGGAGAGAGACCAAGTACGACATTGATTATATTATTGACCCACTTCTTATTGTCAATAATAGTGTTTCCATCTCCTGTAACTAAATTGCTATTACTCACATCCCCTTCAGTAGTGATTGATTTGTATTTGTTGTTTTTTTGTGTCATAGTTTTTTTATAATTCAATCATCAAAGACAAGAATTGTCCGTCCGCTACCTGTGTGATCAGCAGCCCATCCGCTATTTCCCATCCAATAAATATTCCACCACGTTAAGCCATCTGCGCTCGACGGACCGCCGATTATTTCTACTGTTTGTCCAGATGGAATTTTCACAACCACATCAGAATTATCATTTTTATTAACATAACCTGGTGAACGTCGGAGATTTACTTCTACAACCTCACTGGAGATACGAGCTGTTGAAGATGAAGAAGATGATGATGTAATCGGGATAAGGCTTATGCTATCAGGCCCTATTTGTTTTCCTGAATAAGGATCAAGCGCAAAAAACTCTACCTTAGATAAACTTAACCCACTTGTTTGTAGCAACAAATATCCAGAAGAATCTACGGTAACCATCCAATCGCCAAGGTATACATATCGATCAGAACCTTCATAGTGATAGGCGACCAAACGCAACTCGTCATATGCCGAAAACTCTGACAACTCAACTTGGTTTCCAAGCACAGATATACAAGGGCAGCTGTGCGCGCCACCATCAGGTCCGCCACGCCCACCAATCGAAATTTGGTCAAAAACATCACTTGGTGCAACACCAGGAGAACTTGGTACTCTAATCGTTTGATATTCTCCCTCTGTAAGAGATGATACTGGAGCTTCAGGCTCCCAATCTGTTGAAGGATTTGACGGTACTGGCCGCGCTGCCGCACCGCCACAAGCAGATAACAGCACCAATAGTATAGCGTTCCAAACCAACATAGTTCTTCTTGCAATCATGCATTACTCCTTATTTTGATGCCTTTTTAATTTTCAATATTTTTTATTACGTTCTATGGCAAGGGTTCTAAAAACCTCTCGCTTCCATCGCCTTCGGCCATCCAGCCATGCTTTCCTTTGATTGTTACTCCCCACCAGATGTAGTTATCACTACAAAGTGGTCCACTTTCAATTTTTAACTGAGTGCCTTCGTCAAAACTTCTAATCACATTTCCATGAATTGCCGAATCGCGTAAGCGAAGAGGGGTCCCATTTGTAAAAGTAATTCTGGCTGTAGTATTCACGCTTAGTTGAGACCAAGAAAGCTTCGGGCAGTCATTTTCTTTAGGAGTAATTTCTCTATTTGTTTTTGCATCAAGAACAACATAATTAAAATCTGTTCCTTTTCCATTTTCAATGTATAGAGTTAAAGCTCCATCTTTATCTACTTTGTACCTAAATTCTGTATAAAAGACCCCTGGTTGCATAATGTCATGCACTTTATAAAGCAATATCCGCACTTCTTGATTTGAGTTAAAACTTCTAAGTGATATATATTCATCAAACTTTGCAACAGAAGGTTTTCCCGACTCCCCCCCTCCTCTTCCGCCAAAAACAAATTGATCAAAAACATCAGACGGTACAACTTGAGGTTGTCTAGGGATTACAAGAGTATTCCCTAGACTCCCGGATGATGAACTTGTTTTTGTTGCCTGTGGTTTAAGTGTATTAGTGGAACGTGGCCTTGGAGTTTTCGTCGGTGACGTTTGAGAATTGCCAACTGGATTTCCTGATGATGGCGATCTTTTGGTAGCAGGAGGAGTATTACTGGATATTCCACATCCTAAAATTACAAACAAGCTTAATACAAGAAGAAAATAAAAAAGCTTTTTAGATTCAGTTTTCGACCGCATAATTCCCGCTCCCTTCTCTGTTTGAAGTATCACGATATTAGACTTTCTCACTCCCCCAACCCCTGGACATACCCATCAAACCACTGCCGCTTCAGCATGGCATTGACCTTCGGGTCGGTCAGTTTTTTGTAGAGGTCGAGTTTGACGTGGACGAATTCGAGCAACATATCGTCGAGGACTTGGTTGAATTTGTAGCGTTTTACATCGAGGGGATTATCAGCGTCCATGACGGTGCGCAGCCCTGCGTGTTCCTGGACTTTGTGCAGGACGTTTTGCACGTCCACGCGGTCGTCGTCGGTCAGGTTGACGCCGTAGGTTTCGTTCAGGGATTTGATGATATTCGAGAGCAGATCACGCTCTTTGTCGGGGGAGAACATGATGCCATTGCCATAGCCTGAGACGGTGCCATCTTCTTCAGCAAGGGCGATCTCGCCTGAGTAGGTCTCCTGCAAGCGGAAGGAATCCAGGTCAACGGCGTCGCGCACTTCGTAAGGCAGATGATTTTCGCGGCGCGGCAGTTTGCGATTGAGCGATTTGGCGAAGACGTAGAGTTTCTCCAAGTCAACATCTTCAAAGGTGATGATCTGTGAGACGAAGGCATACAGTCGAATGAATTTATGCAATGTGGAGCGGAAGTCTTCGCGCTCTTCGTCGGGCTTGTAGCCCCAATTGACGACGATGCTGTCGAGAATGGGCTGGATTTTTTCGAGGCTTTCTTTCGGATTGAAGAATATCTCGGCAAAGGCATCCACATCTTGCTGGACGTAAATCTCGAAGGCTTCGAGATCGGTTTGCAGGTCGTAAAGGCGATTGGGATCGGTTTCTTCTTCAAGCAGGGTGGTTTGGTAGTAGGGCTGGAAAGCGGACTGAATTTCTTCCCACTCGTTCACAAAATCGAGCACGAAGGTTTCAGTTTTGCTGCTCGTGGTGCGGTTGAGCCTGCTCAACGCCTGAACCGCTTGCACGCCCGCCAACTTTTTATCGACGTACATGGTGTGTAGCAGCGGCTCATCGAAGCCCGTCTGGAATTTGTTGGCGACCACCAAAATGCGATAGTCGGGCGTCTTGAAAGCGTCGGGAATGCCCACTTTGGGCGAGAGCTGGTTCAGGCCCTTTTCGGTGTGTTCTGCGCCGCTGTCGGGGTCTTTGACCGTGCCTGAAAACGCGACCAAAGGCTTATATCCAAGTCCGCGCTCGTCCAGAGCCTGTTTGAGGGCAAAATAGAATTTGACGGCGTGCAGACGTGAGCGCGTCACGACTATCGCCCGTCCGCGCCCTTGAACGGCGTGAACGGTTTTGTCGAGAAAATGATCGAGCATCAGGCGCGCTTTGGTCTCGATGGCGTGTGGCTGCAAATCGACATACGAAGTCAGCAGGCGGATGGCTTTTTTCTTTTCATATTCACTGTCTACGGGGATGGTCTTGATCAGCTTGAAGTAGCGCTTGAAGGTGGTGTAATTTTTGAGCACGTCCAGAATAAAGCCTTCTTCGATGGCTTGGCGCATGGAGTAGATATGATAGGCGACGAAGCTGCCGTTCGCATCTTTGCGACCGAAGAGTTCGAGCGTTTTGTTTTTGGGCGTGGCAGTGAAGGCGAAATAGGAGATGTGATTTTGCGGTCCGCGTGTGCGGATTTCGGCGATGATCTGATCTTCGAGGTCGTCGCCCGTCACGTCCGCGACCTCGGCTTGGTCGATACTCACGGAGAGAGTCTTTTTGAGATGCTTGGATGATTCGCCCGACTGGCTCGAGTGGGCTTCGTCGATGATGACGGCAAAGCGCTGCCCTTTGAGTTCGGTCATACTCTTTGAGATAACGGGGAATTTTTGCAAGGTCGTGATGATGATGGCTTTGCCTGCTTTGAGCGCATCCCGCAGTTGGGCGGAGTCTTTGTCGATCTTTTTGACCACGCCGGGGACTTGCTCGAACTGCTTGATGGTGTTTTGGAGCTGCTGGTCGAGTACGCGCCGATCGGTGACGACGATGATGGAATCAAATAGTCGCTTGGTATCGGCATCCTGTTGATAGAAAGACGCCAACTGGTGGGCAAGCCAGGCAATCGAGTTTGATTTGCCCGACCCAGCCGAATGTTGAATTAAATAATTTTTACCGACACCCTCTCGGCGGACGCCATCCAATAAAGCCCGCACCGCATCAAGCTGATGAAAGCGGGGGAAGATGAAGACGTTGGATTCTTTTTCGACCAGCTCGCCGCTGGTGGGATCGTAGACCTTCTCGCTGTTTTTCTGCAAATGCAGGTAGTTTTGGATCAGTTCGAGCAGGGTGGCGGGCTGCCAGATGTCTTCCCACAGGTAATGGGATTTGTGCCCGTTGGGGTTGACGGGGTTGACGGTATCCTTGTTGAAGGGCAGGAAGCGGGTCTTGTCGCCCCGCAGACGAGTGGTCATCCAGACTTCTTCGTTGCCCACCGCAAAATGGACGAGACAACGCTGGAAAGCGAGCAAGGGTTCGCCTTCGGGTTTGCGATCCTTTTTGTACTGCTTGATGGCGTTCTCGACGAACTGCCCCGTGAGCGAGTTCTTCAACTCGGCGGTGATGATCGGGATGCCGTTCAGGAAGAGCGCCATGTCGATGGAATTTTCGTTCTTTTGGCTGTATTTGAGTTGGCGTACAACGGCGAAGCGATTACCGCGATAGAGCTTCTCGTGGTCGGGATTCATGCCGCTGGCGGGTTTGAAATAGGCAAAATGCAGCGTGACGCCGCGATCCTTGACGCCTTTGCGCAGCACGTCGAGAGCGTCGCGTTTGGTCAGTTCACGCGCAAGGCGAAAGGCGATCTTTTCGGGCGTTTCGGCACCGTATTGTTTTTCGAGTTTCTCGTAGGCTTGGGGCTGCGTGGCTTCGATGAAGGCGAGTGTTTCGGCGGGCAACAGGCAGCGTTCTTTGTCGTATTCGCTCGGTGAGACGGCGTGGTAGCCTGAAGATAAAAGATGCTCTTCGATATGTTCTTCAAAATTGCGTTCGGTATAAGTTCCTGCCATTATTCGTCCCTGTTTGCTAGGTCTTCAATAATTGCATTGAGATTAATACCTAACCCCATAAAGTTTGGTTTTAAATCAAAGTATCGTGTCACCCACCCCCACTTTTCATTGAGCATGTCATCATGCATCTCTTCTAAGTTCTCGAAAGCTTCTGCATCTTGAAGCGTAGCAAATAATTGCCGCAAAAAATTCGAAAGCATACCTTCTCGCAGATGGGTGTCTGCTAATGGGAAATACAATATTTTGGCATCGAAATCTTGCAATTCAACAGCAACTTCTGATGGAGCCGTATCCGTTACCATCAGAGCAGGTAAAGGGACATTATCATCGAAATAGCCTTGTCGATAGCCTCGGTATCTTAGCAATACATCAGAGTGAAAATCATCTAATTCTGTTCCTGTAACAAACAGATTCTCTTTGCCCACCCTTCTCGATATCCTAAAAAAATTGTCTGTTATTTCGTTGCGAATTTGATTTTCATATTCTCCCGGCAAAAAGAAAATGAACCAGTTGTAATGCTCGCCTTTGCCGTTGGTGGCAGGCACGGTAGCAATATCCGATGCAACGTGTCCCATAATATTCTCCTGATTTACCCTTCACCCCTCACATCAACCTTCCCCGTCACCGACGCAGAGATCAGCGCCGTGCGGTATTCCTGGAGAAGGTCGATTTGCCTTGAAATTGCTTGTGCTGTTTCTTTTACCTTGCCAGTGTTTTCATCTAGCCAATCTACAATCTTTTTCTGCTCATCCCGTGAAGGAACAATTGTTAGCAATTCTCTAATCTTATCTAAATGCAAGTTAGTCACAGACGTAGTTTTGCTACTACTATGAATTTGCTCGTTCACAACATCACTTTGGAAGAAATAGGAAAAGAAATAGGGATTTATCTGTTCTGTGAATTTGATTAAACAAAGACTGACAAAAATGCTAAACGGATAATCCCAATCAATTACTTTTGTAATTCCAATAGTCCCGTTTTTAGAAAGAAGCAAATCTCCCTTTTCTGGATCGCATCTTTTGAACAATTCATTATGCTCGTGTTCAGGAATACGCTTTACAGATTCGAGATCAATTTTTTCATCTTGAATATCAGTAACTCGTAAAAAAGGTACTCCTTCAGCAACATAAGTTGGCGTTACATGAGTTCCATCGTTAATTTTTGTTGTAACGTATTTCAGCTTCTTCACTTCCCAATGACTCGGAATCTCCCCCAGCCACTCGATGCCAGAATCCTTCATCGGGACGCTGGGATCGAGTCCCTGCGTGACGGCTTGGTTGATGAGGGCGGTGCGTTGTTCTTCGAGCAGGGCGATTTGGCGCTGCTTTTTCTCGATCAGCGTGTCGATTTGTTTCGTTTTGCGGTCGAGAAAATCGGCGATAGCTTTTTGTTCAGGGAGTGGAGGAACAGGGATTTTTAAGTTTTCTATTCGCTCAACAGAAAGTCCAGGTTGAGCAGCAGACATTGAATATTGATTTAAGTTCATTGCTCGCAACAACTCTCCAAACCAAATGAGTTCGTATTCTGGTAGTGGTTCAATCTAAATGTTTTGTTGTAAACTGTAGATATGATAATCGAAGAAAGAATCTACACATGTCGCCGTTGTGGCAGCAGTAACTTGAAG
>JBNLFG010000020.1:0-59308 GCA_050305405.1 Anaerolineales bacterium
TAGGACCGGAAATGCGTTTTTGGTAGCGGGTAACGGTTTGCAGAGAGCAGGTGCATTGACGTTCCGGGTCTGAAAAATAGCCGCAGGGGCAGGGATACATACAACTGGCATGTTTTTTGACGGTTATTGCCTCAATCATCAGGAAAGTTGGAACGACAACCGGTATACTTTTCTGTCCGTTGACCACATGAGGCTGTTATTTCCGGCATGTTCATGCCGTGTACAACAGCCACATGTATTTCGTTTCAAGTTTGGGCGTGATTAGAAAAATGCATCATCATTGATTATGATAATTGTCTTTCTTCTCATTGATTTCTCAAATGATTCGTTTCAAAGCTCGTGAGTAAAGTTGACATTCCCCTCGATATCGGGTCTAAAATCAGTGCCAGGATATCGTCCCCCCGGCTCCAGAAGCGATCTAATCCAACCGGTTGGACTAACTTGATAGGTGGTACATAGTTTTGGGGCAGGTCACCTGCTTTTTTCGACTTGCGAAGCTACATGTACTACTTAAATCCAAGTGATCAAAAACTAACGTTACACTTGAATTCCCCCATAAATCTATAAGAAAACACCTACTTCTTATTCCCCTGAAATCAATCCACTCTTAAGCGCATAGCGTACGAGAGCGGCGCGGGTACGCAGCCCCAATTTTTCCATGCCTCTTGCGCGATATGTCTCAATGGTTTTGGCACTCAGATTTAGTTGACCAGCTATTTCAGCGCTGGTATGTCCCAGTGCCACCAGCTTAAGCACCTCGCGTTCTCGGTCACTGAGCGTTTCCCATAGTTCTGTATCTTCATTTTCCCCGCTGTTGGGCAGTAAATCTTCCAATAGGGATTTGGTCATCTTTGGATGGACATACATCTCTCCAGCCATGATCGTGTTGATGGCAGAAATCAATTCCACGTCGGCAGCTTTTTTCAGGATATAGCCTGACGCCCCGCGTTGAATAGCTTGTTTAAGATATTGCGGACCTTCGTGCATGGTTAATATCAAGACCTTGGCCCTCGGTAAGATTTTTTTCAAGCTTGGCAAAATATCCAAGCCCCCCAGACCTGGCATCGATAGGTCGAGCAAAACCAAGTCAGGATTCAGGTGCTCTGCGATGGACAACACTTCAAGTCCAGTGGATGCTTCTCCTACCACTTGGAAAGTCGGTTGACTTTCAAGCAGGAGGCGCAAGCCGGAACGAAGTACAGAGTGATCGTCAGCAAGAAGGATATTTGTAGTCATGGAACAACCTCTTCCAAGGGTATATCGACATAGATACTTGTCCCTGTATCAGAAGAACTCTCTATGGTCAGTTTACCATCCAGCAATTCAGCGCGTTCACGCATCCCCACCAAACCGAGATGTCCATTGCCCATTTTCCCATTCAAGTCAAAGCCTCGACCATTATCCTCAATCACCACCAGGATACGATTTTGCCGCCTCTCTATCAGAACGCTGACCGTGCTTGCGCCTGCATGACGAGAAATATTGGTAAGCGCCTCCTGAATAATCCGATAAACTGCGGTTTCGATTTCCGTAGGCATCCGACTTACACCACACCGGATCATTAAATCCAGATGGATGCCATAATGAACCTGCCACTCATTCGCGAGCTTTTCAAGGGCGGCGGAGAGACCAATATCATCCAGAACGTGCGGGCGCAAACGCATCGAAATATTATGAATTTCATCCAGAGTTTGAGATGCAACCGAACGCAAGGTCTCAGCCTCCGCTTTCATTTCTGGGCTAACACAGTTAACGCTCAAGGACTTGATCCCTACCATTAGGAATGTCAGGTTTTGGGATGTACTGTCATGCAACTCACGAGCAATACGCTTTCGCTCATCCTCCTGAGTAGAAATCACGCGTTCCAACAATTGGCGCCGCAAAAGTTCCCGCTCACGGCGAATTTCGTCAGTTCGGGATAATTCTTCTGCCATGTGGTTAAAGGCATCAGCTAATTCACCGATCTCATCATCGGCCCAGCGAGGCACCCGCGGGGAAAAATCCCCTTCGGCAACCAACTCAGTCGTCCGAACTAATTCCAATATCGGGCGCGTCAACACCCAGGTTAGGCTTGTTGCAATCAGGATGCTTAATGCCAGCACTAAAGCCACAGTCAGTGCGATCTGTGCCAGAATCGATTGCATGGATTGTTGCAAACGCTGGTCAGAAATACCAAGACGCGCTGTCCCTGCCCTGCCGTTAAAAATTGGCACTGCTGTATCCCATATCAAGCCATCGTCCACGTCAAGGATTACGGTTTTATGCTTTTCAAGCGTGGTTATTGCATTGGCATTCAGCAAATTAATGGGAAAACCCGGGCCAAAGGTATGCGCCAATACCTGTCCATCCTCACTAACAATAAAGGCATAGCGTACATCCGGATTGTTCTCAATGGTCTCAGTTAAAAGCCGTTGCAAGCTGACAAGGTCATTCAGTAGGATCGTGTCAGCGCTGTTGGCAGCCAAATCTCTCGCAACAATCACGCTTTTATCCTGTAATTGCTCTTGCAAAGTAAACGCAAGAGAATTTCTCACCTGTACGATCACGCCCGCGCCCAAGACGAGCACAAGCCCCAGCGCCATGCCGAGAATTTTTGCGCGAACGCTGACGGCAGTAATAACTTGCCAAATATGCCCTAAAATGCGATGAATGGATAACCTCATGGTGTTTCAGACAGGGAAATTGATCCGATCAAGCTGCGAACGCTGTCGTACGTTGTGTCTTCGATCAAGACAAACTTATCCACACCGATGGCTGCCAATGCCGCCTGTCCTTCCTTGTCATTCACCATCTCCAACAAAAGCGTTTGTAAATCGGCTGCTACTTGCGGTCGGACATTTGGACTAACGACAACGGGCGGTATGCCAAAAGCTTGAGAAATATGGATGATTTTAGTCTTTTCTGCCAGAGCAGGGTTTCGCAAGATCGCAAATTCATAGACCAAGCTATCAACGGATGCACCATCTGCCAAATGGTTGGCAACCGCGTAAATGGCTTCATCATGGCTGTAGGTAAAGAAGGTGCGACTAAAAAAGGTTTCCGGCGTGCTGCCCAATTGTTCGATCAAATATGCAGGATATACGCGCCCTGTCAAGGAAATTGGGTCTGTAAAGGCAAACACCTTTCCCTTTAGATCAGCCATGTCCTGGGCTTCGCTTTCAAAAGGGACGATCAAATATGAGTGGTAGGTGATTTCGTCTTCAACCTGGGGAGCTACCAATAATTGCATACCAAAATCGTGTTCCCCAGCGATATAAGCGCTGGTACACACAAAGGCGATATCAACCTCCCCGCTTTCAACCATTTTGTTGACCTCCATATAAGTGCGCCGTTGGATCAACTCGACAGGGCGGCCGGTTTTTCCCCCCAGATATTCGATCAAAGATGAGTATGATTCAACCGTCCCTTTTGGGGAGATGACAGCCGCAACCGCGACGCGCAACGGTATCTCATCCTGAGATGGCGTGGGCAGGGGTTGCAAGTTTTGCAAGTCGACATGCACCACACCCTCTGGCTGGGAGGCAGGTCCGCAAGCCGAGATCAGCAGAAGAACAAAAAGGAGAGGTAGGTATTTTTTCATATTTCGTCTCATATAGGTTTTACTGTACTTGTGATATGCGACCAAGTCCAGTAACAAAGTTCACTTTCTCGAGCGAGAGACCGCCGGTCTGTATGCCCCCTTCCCACTATGCTTCAGTATCCAAGCTGACTTCTTTCAGGCGATCAATGCCAAGGTCTCGGTTTTCATCATGCGCTACCACCACCTGATCCGTTCCTTCCCAAATAGCGACGTTTACGTCCAGCTTTTTCGCGCCGCTCGCCAGCCAGTTCGGCTTCTTTCTGACGGTCGTAACAACGCGCCAGGGCATCGTCGATTTCGGGAGCGAGGTATTGGCGCTGCTCGGCAAGTTCCAGCGCTTGCGTGGCTTTTCGATAGTGCCCCCACTCCTCATGGGCAAAGCCCAGCATGGCATAAGACATAGGGATTTCATAACCCAGCTTGTGCATGGCTTCGGCAGTCTTCCGAACATTCATCGCGTCTCCAAGAGCAAAAGATGCACGCAAAACTTCCCCCAATGCGGCCGCATGGATATCATCGTTGCTTTTGATGAATGCAAGCGCGTTCAATGCCGCTTTGTGCTGCCCAAGATGATTCAGAACAGCGGCAATGTGCAGGTATAGTTTGGCGCGCTGATCGGGTTTCAGCGTGCCCAGCGCAGACTGGGCAATGATCATCGCCTCTTCATAACGACCTTCAGACTCCATCGCGGAGATCATGTGCAGGTACCAATCGACAGTCCCCTTTGCGGCAGTATCAAGCTGAAGGGATTGGATTGCCACTTGCGCGGGAGCAGGAAAAATATCCGGGCGCGACGCGGAATCGAAAAATCCGCTTTTCGCCAACAAAATGGCATGAACTTCCCCCAGATGCGGACGCATACGCTCTCCTTTTGGGGCTGATTCCACTATCTGATCAGCTTCCAGTGGAGAGAGACCTGTATCCACACAAAAGTGGAAACGAGGCGAATGTACCGCACCCTGCGGGGTAAGATAGAGGACTTCGCGCGCTTCAACATGGATACCAAAGCGTTCGGGATGAAGGTGCATGGGGGAGCCGTAGAGCAGCACAAAGGTGGACGAATCGACGGCATACTGCTGCATAAACTTGAGTTCCCGGTGTATTTCTTCGGGAGTAGTACTGGGCAAGCCGACGATAAATGAAAGCTGTGGAATAATGCCAATCTCACGGCAGGTTTCGATCAACTTTGTGATGGTCTCGATGTTGATGCCTTTGTCGATGAGATCAAGCAGGCGCTGGATGGATGATTCGATGCCGACATAAATCCAACGCAGCCCCGCCTGATAAGCTCTTTGGAGCAGGCGGGCGTCGAAAGCCTCTTCGACACGGATACCCTCTGCGCCAAAGTGAACGTCCAGCCCGTTGGCGAGAATGGATTCACTCAGGAGGCGCAGCATTCGCGGCGAGATGGCTTCATCGACAAAAAGGAAGTTGCTTACGCCATAGCGTTCTTGCTGACGTGCGACCTCGGCGATCACATCTTCGGGCTTGCGGACGCGTACTCCGCCGCCATAAGGCAGGGTGTGGCTGCAAAAGGTGCATTTTCCCCAGTAGCAGCCACGGCTGGTAATAATGGGCAGGACTGGCTCCGGGGCAAGATAGTCGTCCAACGCGTAATCACTAAAGTCGGGGTCGGGGAGGGATGCCAAATCCAATTGGGCAGGCTGACCATGAGCGCAGGCTTGCGAAGCGTTCCGATGCGCCAATCCTGCAATCGTTTCCAGGTCGCCGTTCGGGAAAGCCGAAAGGAACTCACCCAGGCTGACTTCGGCTTCTCCCGAAAAGATAAAATCCAACCAAGGGAAACCATCGAGCAGTTCGCCAGAATCGAGATGCGCCATCATCGCCCCGCCAAATAAAACAGGGATATTAAAGCGCGCTTTGATAACTCGCCCTAAAGCCAGGGCATAGAGCAGGTTGTGTTCCGAGAGAATGGAAAAACCGATCATATCTGGCGCTTCGGTTTCCACTTCTGCCAATTCGGCGGCAAAAAGACGTTCCACAGCGGCATCGCTCAAATCTACTCTTTGCTCGATGAAAGGGAACAGGATGTCGTTGTAGACCGAGCCGAGGGTGTTGAAAATATCATCCAGCGATTTGGCTGCCTGCATGTAAGTGATTTCTTCGGTTTCGTTTTGTGGCATACGGGTCAGCGCATGCCAGATGCCTGCGCCGCGTTCCTCTGCCACCAGCAGCGATGGGCAAACCTGCCCCAGCATTTGCCCGGGGTGCAGGTCACAGAGATCGGGCATTTCGCCCATTAGCCAGCGCTTGAAGAAGGTGCGATTCCAATCTCGTACGCGGACGGTCACATCCGGGTGACTTTGCGCCAACGCACCTTTTAGATAGGCAAGCCCAAAGGGCGGCGATGCCGGGGTATGAAAAGGAGGGAAAACCAGCAAAAGTTTCATCGATACGCTTCTCTCAACCACCGATCTGAGCCATGCGGCGTACTTCGGGGAAGATATTCTGTTCGAGTTTGTGACCATGCGGTTTCTGTAAGACCGCAGCGTGCAAGAGGGAGACGAGGTCCCCGCCACTTCGCAGGGCATCCCGCACGGGAATTTCACGATCCAGCAAAAGGCAAGAGCGCAGCCGTCCATCTGCGGTCAAACGCAGACGGTTGCAATGTTTGCAGAAATGTTCGCTGACGGGAGAGATAAATCCTGTCGTCCCCATCGCGCCGGGGATTTTGAATGTGCGGGCGGGACCGTTCCCCATGGGCGTGGTGTCCGGCTGTAAATCCAAAGAGGCGAGGCGCTCGTGCATTTTACGGGTGGAAAAATAGCGGTCTGCATCCGGGAACATGCCGCCCCAACTGTGTTGGTTACCAACTGGCATTAACTCTATAAAACGGATATGCCAGGGATTTTCGATGCTTAGGCGAGCCAATGCGGGAAGCTCGCCGTCATTGACGCCCCCGACAACCACTGTATTGATCTTGATCGGTGCCAGCCCGGCAGATCCGGCGGCTTGCAGCCCGCGCCACACACGGCTGATTTCACCAACCCGGGTAATGCGGCGAAACTTGTCGGGATCGAGGGTATCCAGGCTGATGTTGACGCGGGTCAAGCCAGCATCTGCTAGTGGTGCGGCCATCTTTTCGAGCAGCATAGCGTTGGTTGTAATGCTTACTTCCCGGATACCGGGTGTCGCGGCAATGCGCCGGACAATTTCCAGCACGTCCTGCCTGACAAGCGGTTCGCCGCCGGTCAGACGGACACTCTTCACACCCAGGCTGGCTGCCGCTTCCACCACGCGAACGATCTCTGTGACACTAAGCAAGTCATCCCGTTTGGTCCAGTTTATACCGCTTTCCGGCAAACAGTAAACACATCGCAGATTGCAGCGGTCGGTCAGGGAAATACGCAGGTAGTTAATGGTGCGCCCAAAAGGATCAACGAGCATGTTTTTCTTCCCATTCTTTTACCGCTTGCAGGACGCCCTGAGCGATTTTTGCCGGTCGCTCGGCAATGCCAGAAATTTGTGCCTGCGCCCCGCGCGGATCAACTTCGATAACCTTGTTCTTTAGCGCGACAGGGACACCGTTGTGAGTGATCCCGCGCAAGACACCGGCTAGCGGGGAGAAAAGCGGGGTGTGGTCGATGCGGGCTATTTCCTGTCCCCGCGCTACCAGATCGCCTGGCTGGAAGCTGGTCCGGAAAATACCAGCACGGGGCGCATACACATAGCGGTCTCGCCCATGCCCGCCGATGTCGTTGGGTTCACCCTGCAAAGGCTGGGGCGCGCCCAAACGTACGATCCGTCCCAAGTGCTCTCCCCGACCCGTTTCAATAGCAAGATGCGTAATATGCCCCACTACAAAATTTGGTCCAAGCCCGATAGTCAGGGGGGCAAGCGCAAGCTGCGCTTCAGGTTGGTGATGTTTTCTCATGCGGGCATCCACCAATATTTCCGGGGACATGACCCTGAGTATCTCTTCCAGTTTTCCAACCACAACGGGAACGATTTCATGTTGAGCAAGAAGATCAGGCAAAAGCAGGTGCTGCTCGACAAGCCGGGCTTCCAACCCATTCAACAATGCAGTCCCGTCGAAAACAGCATCGGCAAATGCCATTTTTCGACGGGTGACTGTTGGTTGCGGAATATCGTGTATGAACACAGCATAACCCGCGTGGAAGAGTGTATATGCTGTCGCTGAGGCAACGTCATTGCAGCCACGAATAAGAATGTTTAATTTCACAGCGTTTTGATCCAGAAGTTGGTCACGGCAAAAGACATCACGATGCCTAATGCACGGCGCAGGGTCAGACTGCTGAATTTTTCAGCACCGATATAGCTACCGGCCAACGCACCGAGCAAGCCAAAGGGCAGCAGCCAAGCGCCAAATTCGCCAAAGATAAAATTACCGCCAAACATCCGTCCCACCAAACCGCTGACAGAGTTCAGTACAATAAATGCCGCGGCGACTGCGGAAGCTTGTTTAGAATTGCCCCAGCCCGACAAAATAATGACCGGTGAGAGAAAAATCCCGCCACCGATACCGACCATGCCGGAAAGCAAGCCAATGCCAAGTCCAACAAGCAGGGCAGCCCATAAAGGAGGTAAATGCGATATCCGGTTTTCAAGGCTTTTGGAAAAGAACAGTAGACGGATGGCAACAAAAGTCAGCACAGTATATAGCAGAATATAGTAAATCTGGTCTGTTAATTTGAGATATCCGCCCAGAAACGCTGCAGGAATCGAGGTCAACAGGAAGGGCAAGAGCAGGCGAGTGTTCAGGTGTCCGGCACGGAAGTATGATGAAAAGGAGATGCTGGCGACGATAATGTTGAGAATGAGGGCTGTGCTCGCCATCGTCTCCGGAGAGATTCCAAACAGGCTCATGGCAGCCAGATAACCGGTGGCGCCGCCAAATCCCACTGAGGAGTATAGGAAGGCGATAGCAGAAATAGCAAAAGTCAAAAGAATGGGAGGCATGGCTATCCTCCACTTACAGGAGGAAAGAGTACGATCTCATCGTTTGCTGCGAGGATTTGATCCAAACCTGCAAATTCCTGATTCACAGCAACAAGAACGGTTTTGATAGACGGTGCTATGACAGGGTATTTTCCAAGAAGAAGAGACAACAGCGAGTTGACGGACGTCGTTTTGGGCACTTTAAGGGTGATCTCGGACGCGCCAATTCGATCTTTCAGCGTGGCATAAAAGCGGATGGTCAAGTTCATGCTGTCACCTGCGAGAGTTGAACTGAGATTGAAAGAGGCTGATAATAAGTATATCCGGCACACGAACGGCAGAGCAATGCGCCTGCGTGCTTCACCTCGCGCTCGTTGATGATCTCTTCCCCGCAGTTTTCACAGTTCACACGCACACCGGGGCGGGAGACGATTTCTTTAATTGGGACTTGCAGGATAACTTCTTCAGAGAAGAAAATTTCTTCCAAAGGCATTACCTGGTATCCATGCAACTGGGCAAAGTAGTGCCGAGTCTCTCCTTCCAGGGCATAAGCTTGGGCACGCGCACGCACGTCTAACGCGGGGGCGATACGGATGGTCTTTCCCGTCAGGGTATCCACAAAAACTGCTGCTACTTTACCATGATCTTCCACGCGCAAGGTGCGGTGCCCAACAGTTGCTCCTGTAGAGGTAGAAACACCATCGGCGAAGCAGCCATCACTTTCAACAATGACGAGCAGACGTTTTGTGCTTTGGGGCAGGTCAAGTTCCAGGAGTTGAGCTGCAAAGATACCCATGCGTACGCCTATCACCTGACGAGGGCAAAGGTGCGAGTGTTGAGCAGATGATTCATCCAGTAATTCTTGCAGTGATTTACGAACCATAGGATTGTCCTTTCGTACACCTATCAAAAAAGCCGTCTTATACTGGAGACGGCTTGATATATTGAAATCAAGATAGGTGTCTCCTTTCCAAGATTGTCCTGTTCAGGACATGGGGGGCAGAGGCGTTTCCACCGTCGACCGGGGCTGTCCCTTTGGGGCAGCCGGCTTATCTACCGTGCGCAAGACGTTTAGGCAAATAAGCTCGGAGGGTATTTACTTTTCAGGTATAACCAAAATACAAAGTAGCTTTTTGATCCTTCGTTGGAGCAGGTTTTGCATTCTTCATATAAATTGTTATCACTAACAACTGGGCGGTTCTTCGGTGGGGATCGGTGTAGGTCCTGGCATGGGCATGGGATTGTTATTGATCCATTCTTGGTAAGCAGCCCAGCCACCTTCAAGATTGAAGACATTGGTGTAGCCCAATTCTCGCAGCACGACCAAGGCATGAGTGGCACGTTTTTGCGTGTGGCAATATAGCAAAACAGGCATGGTTTTACTTTCAGGTAATCGGGGCATGTCATCCAGCAATTCATGCAAAGGGATATTGACAGCACCATCGATATGCCCGGCAGTGTATTCATCAGGTTCACGCACATCTACGATGAAGTACTGCGTGCCATTGACCTGGTTGGACAGAAAGCCTAATGGGGATATACGATACCGGTCGTCGGGCAATTTGTTCAGATACGCATCGCCTGCTCGAGCAATGGATATTTCATCCAACAAATTCCAAGCCGTTGGCCGGTCAGGGATCAGACCAATAGCCTGCTGGATCAAGTCTAAGGCTTTGTCGAAATCACTGTTTTCATAGGCAGTTTGCGCAGAATCAATGAGCGCAAAATATGCGTCGACATTAGGCGTTGGCGAAAGAACAGGGGAAGAAGTCGCTACTGGCTGCGCTGCGCCACACCCTGCTAGTCCTATTAAGCAAATCGTTGCTAATAGAACAGGAAAGATTTTTTTCATAGGGCTAGGCTTCGGTTTCCTCGGTTCCACCTTCAATCCCTTCTTTGAAAGCGCGGATACCGCTGCCGAGTTCGCCGGCAATCTTGCCGATTCGCCCAACACCAAAGAGCAAAACAACGATCAGCAGGACAATTATTAATTCGGGAGGTCCTAAACGTAACATGATGTCTCCTATAACATTACCTTGAGGGCAGGAATTCATCCTGCCCTCAAGGACTCTTCTAAAATCAGGCTTTCTTCAGGGACACAAACGTATCATAGAAGGAAGCCGAGCCTCCGATCGGATCAGTGAGACAGACATCACCCACAACCGGATCGACCATCATTAGAGGATTGGGCATTGTGCCAGTGCTTCGACGCGCATCACCTCTAACTATCCCACCATCAACGCTGACATCATTGGAGCCATAAGCCCAGTGTCCATAAGACCAGGAAACAGACACCAGTCCTGGGCGCAGTCCTTCGATGACTTTGATCTCACCCTTGATTTCGTAGGTGCGACCGTCACCGAGCTCAAAAGAACCTTTGGGCAGGCTACCAGAGGTCATTAGCACCTCATCGCCAGATTTGAAGCCCAATTTTTTGGCATCAATAGAATTGATGTAGACGAGGTTTTTAGGCAGGACTGAACTCAGCCAATATCCACCGCTCGTGCGCGATTGTCCGCCAGTTATCTCTTTGTAGGTAATCAACTGCAGGTCGCCTTCCTGCTTCACAGGCGTACCACCGGCATCAAAGATCGGCTCCACTTTAGGAAGCCCAGAGAAGTTTTTACCACTAATGGAATTCTTGCCCTGAGCAACCTTTTCCACAAAGAAATACCATTGACCTTTAAACTGGTGTGCTAACTTATTACCTTTATAGGCTTTCTCAGCAGGCTCAAAACGTCCACCCTTGTTCAGCAAGGTAACAACCCGAAGCCACAGGCTTTCATCCCCAATTGCGGTTTTCCATTTTTCCTCATCGAAGACTGATTTGGGCAGGTGGGCACGAGCTTTGCGGAAGATAGCCAATTCTTCTTCGGTCGCTTCTGGCAACATCTCGGAGCCATCTTCCTTATCACCAAAGGCAAGGTTGGCAGCAAACTTCATGAAATAATCTTCGGGGCGGTCAAAGTTAAAACCAGGACCAAAAGCGTCCTTCCCAACACCTGGCAAGCCAAGTTTCTTACCAACTGCGATGAAGAAGGCTTCTATGCTGATGGGCATTTCTTCGCCATCTACAGCAATTACATCGGTCAGCGGGGCTACCATCGGTTGGCGCATCTTCGACATCTTGGTAACCACATCAGGGGACATATGGGAGGTTCCCCAGCGTTCCATGAAAGATAGATCAGGGAGAATGTAGTCAGCATACATGCTGGTTTCACCGATCACCACGTCGCAGGCAATCACCAACGGAATCTTCGTGGGATCACTTAATAGCTTGATCTGCGCCTGCCCAGCCGGGGATGCCATAATCGGAGTGCCCTTTTGGATGAGCAAAATCTTTCCGGGGTACGGATATCCATCCGCCATGCTCGGAATGATGTTCTGATACAGTTCGGCTGTGAACGGGTACCACGGACGTTTGGCTGGGTAGCCATCAAAGAGTGTTGTCTTTTCGTAAGCAGTCTGCTCGCGATTGACATGCACACCAAATTTTTTCAAGCCACCGGGAGCGCCGGAATAAACAAGCCCTACAGGGAAGGGGGCACCAGCTTTGGAACCATCTTCGTGCCAGTGGCTGCCACCGGTTGTCAGACCACCCTTCCAGTCGAAATTGCCGATTAGGGCGTTCAGGGTAATTACTGCCTGTCCATTGTAGTATCCGTTGGTATGTTGAACAGGACCGCGATAGATATCCGCAACGGCTTTCTTACCATGGCTGGTAAATTCAACCGCCAGCTCAACGATATCGTTGGCGCTCACACCAGCATAGTCTGCGTATTCTTCGATGGTCATCTCGGCGGCACGTTCGCTGAGCATCTGGAAGGCAGATTTGACCTTGATGCTCTTGATGGTCTTGCTCACAAGCAAATCGCCTGTCACAGCAGTGGCAGCCAGTGTCAGAACGCCATCCACCAACACCACACGCCCATCTTCACCGTCTTCAGGAATTTCCACGCCCAGTTCGCTGGCTTTCGCGAATTTCATAGTGTCCTGATTGACCAAATGAGTAGCATCCGAGAAAGCGCTTTCATTGACCGCCGTCGCAGCATCCTTGTTGGGTGCGCGCAGGAAGGTCGCATCGTAGCGTTCGTTCTCGATGATCCAGCGCGTCATGCCAAGTGCGATAGCGGCATCGGTGCCAGGTTTGGGAGCAAGCCATCGCCAAGCCTTCCCGGCTGTCTTGGAAAGACGCGGATCAACCACAGCGATTTTCATTCCACGGTCGACCATACTTTGGGTGATCTTCGGAGTCATATTGGTCGGGCCGAAGTTCGCTTCAAAGGGGCTGGTGCCGAAGTAGATCACGAATTCAGAATTCATGGTGTCTGGCTTCATGTGATCTTTTCCAGCGCTATTGCTTACCTTATAGGCAACATGGTGACTCTGCTCGCAAATAGTGGTATGTAGATAGAAGTTGACCGAGCCGAAGGAGTTGTACACCCAGCGTTTGATCATTTCCTTGCGACCATGTTCGACGCGCCCTCCCTGGAAGACAAACTGGTTGTTGACCGGACCCATATCGGGGTGCTCGGGATCAATCAGGACATCCAGGTTGTTTTTATGTTTGGATTTGAAATCCGCCAGAGACATTTCACCAGCGGCAACAGCGGCAGAGTCCGAAGCAAGTTCGCTGCTCAGATCCGGGTCGCGCAATTTCCAAACGGCATCAAAACCGTCCACATCGCCTTCGCCAAACAGGTCTCCACCATCTACCACCTCACTGACAAACTGATCCCATTCAATGGTTGCCCATTGGTTTTCGCCGCGTTTTCCTGTGCGTTTCAACACTTTGCGCACGCGATAGGGATCGTACAATACCTGCACCCCGCCCTGTCCTTTCGGGCATAATGGGGCATCAATCCGCGCGGCATCGGCGAGGGAAGTCTCTTCGGGCAGATGCGGGTTTAGATTTTGTGGACTGTAAGGATTGCCATCAATTTTTACCAATACACCATCCAAAATATGACCTTTGATGGTACAGGCATTGTGGCAGTTCAAACAGACACTATAGATTACATTTTCAGGGTTTCCCAGAGGGTAAGCCCCACCTTGAGCTTTGGCTACCGTGCTGGAAAATTTAGGTAGCGAGCCAACAAAAGCAGCTGCTCCTGCAGCCATCGCAGAAAGCTTGATGAAGTCGCGGCGACTCAGCTCTTTTTCTTCAACAGATTGTTGTTTTGTGTTTTCAGCCATGTTATTTCACCTCTTGTTTCGTCAGCCGGGGCAAAACTTGGTTCCCCAGCAAGAAGATGATTGCGGCCAGCGAGACTGTCCATATCAATAACTCCCACTCAGAGATCGTGGGCAAGTATGTAAAGGACAAACCAGGGCCAGTAAAGGCAGCTCCCAAACCATTCAATTCCTCCTGCGCTAAAGCGGGGATAACCAGATTAAGCTTGGACGCCAAGGCTGTCAGAACGACCAGTAAAGCGGCCAAAGAAACAGATCCTTTGTTATTTGGGCGGAACGACAGCAATAGGATCGGCACAATTATGCCCAATCCAAGATGTATAAACCAGAAGACCCACCAGAAAGAACCGAACAAAATCGATTGAATAGCTGTGATCTTGGCGGGAATACCTGCATACAAGCCTGTAGAATATTCAGCCCATTCCACGATCACCAGAACGGACAAGAATGCCAACAAGACTTTACCAAGAACCTTGCCACTCTCATCGTTCAACATTCCTAGCACAAAACTGGCTAAAGCGACAACGGCCGTACCGCTCAAGCCACCCTCGATCAGAAATACCAGCGGTGTAAGACCTGACTCCCACATTGGGCGCGCACCCACAACACCAAAGAGGGCGCCTTCTGCCCCAGCGAAAAGTACCGCAAAAGGAATAGCCAAATAGCTCAAGGTACGTAACAGGTTGGCAGACTTGCCACTCCAGGCAAAGAAGGTCATCATCACGAGCATAATGCCATAAACGAGATAGAACCAAGCCATCAGCCCCATCATGGAGAGGAAGTTTGTCGCTGTATAAAGGCGAGATATCCGTTCAGGATGCCCTAGATCCAAAGCTACATTCAACATCCCAGCCACAAAAGTGGCCAGAGAGACCAGCAAGGCAATTTTGGCGATAGAAAACCATTCTTCCTTGCGAGAAACGTAAATGACCGCGGCCAATGCAAATGCGCCAGCAGAAGCACCTACCAACATGGTGTATGCAGCGATCCACAGTCCCCAGGGAACATATGAACCATAGGCTGCGCCCATATGGCCATTGCTGATGCGCTCAACAAGCCCCAAAAGGCCAACCAGGAAACCGATCCCGGCAACGCCCCACAGTATTTTCAACCAGAGTGTTTGTTTATTATTCATCAGATTCTCCTAGGCCAAATAGTACACTTTGGGCTCAGTACCCAATTCTTCTTTAAGACGCATTACATTGGGGCTGGCAATTAGTTCGGAGACCATAGAATTCGGATCGTTGGCATCACCAAAGTAGGTTGCCCGTCCCATACAAGTTGTCGTACAAGCCGGGAGCATCCCTACTTCCAGACGATGTAAGCAGAAATGGCATTTGCGCACATTCCCAATTGGGGAGCCGCCATCACGAGGCCATTCTTCGCCATAGTCAAAGGTCGGTTCCAGTTCGTACATTTGGGACTGCTCCTGACCAACAAAAGCATCTGCATTTGTGGTATTGTCCGTGTAATTGAAGCCCTTATCGAACAAACGCGCATTGTATGGACATGAAGAAATACAGTAGCGGCAACCAATGCATTTGTCGTAATCAATCTCGACAATACCATCTTCGCGTTTCCAAGTGGCATTCACCGGGCAAACATCGACACAGGGCGGTTCACCACACTGCATACAAGGACGCGGCAAGAAGCGCTTGGACACATTTGGGAAAGTTCCCAGTTCTTCTTCCAAGACTGGACGATACACCACACCGGGGGGCAGGTGGTTTTCAGCAACGCAAGAGATGGTACAAGAATGACAACCAACGCATTTGCGTAAGTCGATCACCATCACCCAGCGACGCTCTGCAGGCTTTTTTGTCAAAGCCCGTTGGAGGTCATCATGCATCCGCACAACAACATCCTGCTTTTTTAAAACATCGAGCATTAGGAACCTCCTCATAAATACTGAAAAAATCAGAAGCAAGGGATCAATCCCTTAGGATTACTATAGTGAAATTGCGAATTCGTTTGTAGCGGGAAAAGTTTGACACTCATATCGCAAAGTGTAGGGTTTTCCCTTACAAGAGTGTGTAATAAACATTGAGAATCGCAGTGTCGGAATATATCCCCATTTTGTTGTGCTTAAAAAGACAACCCCTGCTTTTAGCAAGCAGGGGTTGCTAGCGAGCAAAGCTGATGCCTCGCCCCACTTTGGTCAGCACTGCTCACATCAAAGAAACACCATCTGTGTAATAAAGTGGTAGATGCATTGTTGTGCTGGGAATAATAAGCCCCCTATCTTTTTTATCCGTGATGAAGCCATCTATGAAAAGGCTGTTTAGGCGAAACTCAGACCATCTCCACCAGCACGCCCAACTGCTGATCAACATAACCAAAACACTCTCCACATCACTTAGACATGGAGAGTGCGGCATGGTCATTTATCGTTTTTTTAGGCTTTCATTCTCATAAACCAGTACGCTACAAGATTTACGGGTTTTCTATCTTTTAGAGCGCTATTTTCCCAGATATAAAGATTTAAAACTAAGCTGTTACTGCAACCCGATGACGAAATTTAGACCCGTATACACCGTTACTACCGCGCTGAACTTGTAACAGTGATGGCTTAGAAAAAAGAGATGAACAAATACTGTAAAGGCTACAATTTTAGAATTTACAAAAACCGCGTCATTGTAAATGTACCTCACCACGGAGTATTATTACCCGAATTACTGAAAAAACGGGGCCCTATTTACAATTTCTCAATTACCATCTGCTGCAGCGCGGATTCTATGTAACGAAAGAGAAAAGCTGATTGCAGCCGTGCCAACAATTAAACCGATCATCACCGCGCCAATGCCCGGGGTATTGATTAGCCAATAGATGAGTTTGAAGAGAGAGCTTTCAAAAGGGAAATTCATATTCGATACTCCAAATCTTTGTTATCTACTAATTTTGATTTACATTCTACTGCGGCATGAAAGACAGAATTTTTGCCAGTCTGCTTCTCCCAATTGGCGAACAACATAATTCATCTCTGCCTGACTAGCAATAGTTTCATCACATTTTTTGCAAAGAGCTAAAGGCGAGCGGCGCAAAACAATCTGTTTATCGTGTGTGGGATGCGAGGGCACAAGCACAATGGCCTTGAATGTACAGATAGGCACACATTTACCGCAGCCATTGCATTTCCTGACATCAAGCAGAAGGGATGTTTCCTGCTTATTTTCAAGCCAATGAAGGGCATCGCTGGGACAAGATTGCACACAAAATCCACAAAGGGTACAAGCTTCTGCATCGGGAATAGTCGGCAGCTGAGCCATCAATCCCCGGTTACCTTGCTAATCGGTGTGCCCTGGCTTTGATGCTGTGCCTTTTCTTCTCGCCCGGCACGCACTTCCCAGATCGAAACGGGAGGAAAGAGCTTAAAGAAAACCACAAATAACAACGCCAACAGCGCGAACAGCGAGACTGTAATCGCAATTTCGGTCAGAGTTGGGGTATAGGTGTCATAAGGGATCAGGCGGGCATGGGTCATGGTCGGCATAATAATATTCCAGCGCTCCAGCCACATGCCAATCACAACAAAAAGACCAGCGACAACAGTAGTTTGAACGGGGTGCATTTTTAGCCAGGAAATGGTGCTCAAGCCAAGCATCAGCAACAAAATCAAGAAAATCACTTTACTGAGTAGCCCAATGGATGAAGGCGCATACGCCATCTGCTGCAAAGTCGGGATATACGCACTTACAGAAGGAAATGCAACCACAATAAGCGCCGTAAGCGCATATCCCCAGGCGAAACGCGGATGAAGCGCAGGGATTCGTTCAGAAAGGCGAGCCGACAACATTTTGGGCGCGAGAATCATCCAGGTCGCAATGACCATCAAAAGTATCATGCCCCAAAAGGCAGGTGCAAACTCTCCAAACAACTTTGCTGCCATCACAGGGAATTCCATGCTCTCCTGCTCTGTTACCAAGACCAGCACCTCATTTAGAGTAAAGTAAAACCAGGTGGCGCTCATCACGATAAAAATCCATCCAAGTTTTTCAAAGAAAGTCTCGTGAATATAATCATAGAGATTCCAGCTGCGACGGGCAAATGCAACTGCCCCAAAGAGCAACCCTATACCCGAAAAAATAGCGCCAATCACAAAATAGGGCCCTAAAATTGTCGATTTCCAACCTGGTTGCGTGGATGTGCTGAAAAGCCACGAGGTTACCGTGTGCAACGAAATCCCAATTGGCACAATAATGATCGAAACTTTCTTCATGTTTTTTTCAAGAAGATGCCATTGTTTGGGATTGCCGCGCCAATCAAGGGATAAGACTTGATAAAGTTTTTTACGCCATTGGGGGGCGCCTGCGGGAACCGTATCCCTCATCAGGGCTATATCGGGCAAAAGTTGTAGATAAAGGGCGAAGGTCGCCGTTAACAAGTAGAGACTCAACGAAATAATATCCCAGAGCAGCGGAGCCTGAAGGCGCCCATAGTACAGCGTATAAAGCAGGCGATCCGGTCGTCCCATATCAATGATAATTTGCAGCCCTGCCACCATTAAACCAAAAACTGTCAGGGCTTCAGCAATCCGGGTAATCGGTCGCCGCCATTCAATATTCAGCAGATGCAAGACCGCAGAGATGACTGTGCCTGCCATACTAATCCCGATCAGAAAGATAAAATTAACCAGATAGATACCCCAAAACGTGGGACGATTTAGGTCTGTGACCCCTAAACCAAGCATCAATTGGCGGATATAGAGGAGCAAACCCGGCAGAACCAAAAGCACCAACAAGATTACTTGCAACCAGAAAGAACGCTCAAAACGATAAAGTGGAGCTATCAGGATTTCCTGATCTTTTTCAGATAGGGTCTTTTTTTGCATCTTATCCCTCTCTTAAATAAATTGTTTTCGGATGGGTACCGGTCTCTTCCAATAGTCGGAAGGAGCGCGGGCTTTTCGCTAATTGCGATACTGTGCTATCAGGATCATCAAGATCACCGAAATAACGCGCTTTGCCTGTACAGGTTTGCACACAAGCCGGGACGTATTCATCAGCGCGGAACTCCCGTTCTTCTGACGCCGCCTGCGCCCGTGCCTTATACAGGCGATGGACACAATAAGTACATTTTTCCACCACGCCTGTCGGACGCGGTGCAGGCCCCGTCAGGAAACCATCACCTTCAATTCGGTCAGGGTTATGCTGCTCTGCCAATGGCATCTCCCATTCGGGTTCCAGCCAGTTGAAGTAGCGCACTCCATAGGGGCAAGCTACTGTACAGAAGCGGCAGCCAATACAACGATCATAATTTTGCTCAACCAGCCCCTCTTCATTGACGAATGTGGCACCTACAGGACAAACTTTGGTACAAGGCGCATTTTCACAGTGCATACAAGGGCGCGTCATATATTGGGTTTTGACATTTGGATACTCACCGGTTTCTTCCGTCGGATTAACCGGCATCGGGAAAACATCATTCCAGAGAATGCTGCGCCCATTTTGTGCCTCTTCCGGGGATACGACCGGGGTATTATTTTCCATACGGCAGGCAACGCTGCAAGCCTGACATGCCACACATTTTTCCAGATCAATGACCATCGACCATTTCGTCATTTTTTGCTCCTTTTTTCGTCCGCAGCTTAAGCGCGGCGAACCTTCACACGCGTATTGGTAAACCGTGCCAGCCCGCTGCTTGGTTCACTCTCCGGATCCAATAAAACCAGCCCATTGACTCCGCGCCCCTGCGCAAACCGTCCAACGGCTGTATGTCCCTGGTTATAGGGCAAATTGACGACATCGGGACGCAGGGCTTTAACCAAACGGACTTTGGTTTTCAGCTTGCCGAACGGGCTTTCCACCCAAACTTCATCTTTATCTTTTAGCCCCAATGTATCCGCAGATTCAGGATTCATTTCCAACCATGAAGTCCAGCTTTCTCCCACCGTCATCCCGCTGATTTCTTGCAGAGTGGGCAGGTTGGCGCATTCACTCTTGGACCCTAAACTCATCAAGGTGATGATATTGAGCATAAAGGGATAGCTTTCGATCTCCCCAACCATCCCAACTTCCTCATGGTGAGGCATAGAGACAGCATCGCCCATTTGTGAAATCCCGAAAGACTCCAAAACGCCCTTGTTTTTGGTACCAAAAAGCGCAAAAAGTTCACGACTATAAAAATCAAAATACCCGTCATGTGGCGAATGCAGGCGATCTCGCCCTATCACTTCATCCACCCAGCGCTGGCTGCCACGTTTGGCATATCGATACCCAGGCACAAGCCAAACGCCCAATTCTTTTAGCGTTTCCCAATCAGCGCCGATCTCGGCAAGACGATATTGCAAAACTTCTTCATAGGATTTCCACGGGAAGGCTTTCGCGATCAGCCCTCCTGCTATCTCGCTCACTTTGAGCAAAAAATCACCTGTGTCCATCGTGTTATAGAGTGGCTCGATTACCGGCTGGCGTAGTGCAATTCCAGGATAGCCAAAGCCTTCAATATAATCATCCTGCCAACGCTCTAAAAAGGTTGGCTGCGGCAAGACCAGGTCGGCAAGTTCGGCAGATTCGTCCATAAAGGATGAAAAAGAAACCACGAGCGGAATTTCCTTAAACGCATCAACAAACTTTGTGCCGCCGGGCGTTTCAAAAACGGGATTTGCATCGTACAGGAATAAGAGATCTAGCTCATAGCCACCCAAAACGCGTTCAGCTACCGCTTGATATGCGTGGCGTGCCAGCGGGAAGAGTGTTCCCGCGCCGTCCAGCCGTTCTGCTGCCAAACCTTGCTTGGCAAGCGTATCCGCAGGTAGCGTGCCCCACGCTTTCATTGGGAAATACTGCTGTGTTAACACACCGCCCGGCGCTTCCAGACTACCCACCAAGGCATTCAGCATATGAATTGCCATCGCGGCATAAATCCCCTCGATGCTGCCGTTGAGCAAGCCGCCTTTGCCCGGCAAAATCGCTACAGCGGGCTGATTGCTGGCAAACTCACCTGCCAAGCGCGCAATCGTGCTTGCGGATACGCCCGTTATCTGTTCAACACGCTGCGGATCATAATTTTCCAGCACAAAATTCTTGAAACCTTTACGCGTCTTGCCATCCGCCGTGAAATCTTCAAAACCAAAAGCGTAGCGATGAACAAAATCAGAATCAAACAGATTTGATTTGATAATGACATTGGCCATTCCCAAAGCCAGCGCGGCATCTGTGCCGGGCTTAATTGGAATCCACTCATCAGCTTTCGCGCCGGTCACGCCTTGTCGCGGATCAATGACCACGACCTTATTGCGAGTAGCACGCCCCCTGCGCCCGTAAGTAAAACCGGAAATCATGCGTTGCGGATTTGTGCCACCTTCAAAAAGACTGGCGCCAAAAGCCAAAATATAATTGCTATTCTCAAGGTCATAAATAGGCTCGGCATAAACGCCTTGTGTGAGTTGGACGCCTAATTTCGCAGCGGCAACATTCAAACTCTCACGCGAGATGAGATTGGGCGAACCAACTGCTTGCATAAAACGCGAAAAGAAAGCACGCTGCTGACCGCGTGTATTCCCGTGCATAAAGGCTACTTTTTCAGGATTCCCCGAATCGCGCGTGGCTTGAACCTGATCGGCGACCATTTGCGCTGCTTCATCCCAAGAAATCTCCTGCCACTGCCCCGCCCCACGCTCGCCGGTGCGCTTGAGTGGCGCCTTCAGACGGTCTGGGTTATAGAGCAATTCGGGGGCTGCCTGCCCTTTAGGGCAAAGTGCGCCCAAATTGATCGGGTGCATCGGGTTGCCCTCCAGCTTGACCACGCGCCCATCGGCAACTCGCGTTAAAACACCGCAGCCACTGGCGCACAAATCACAGACGCCGGGAATTACCGCATCCTCAGCTGAGGTCTGCAACCGAGCAGCAGAACCGGAAGCAGATTTCGGGTCCAGGAGCGCTTGCGCCCCTGCCCAGGTGAGGGCAGTCCCGCCCGCTACACTGGATAATTTCAAAAAATCACGACGAGTAAGCTTTGCCATCTAATTGCCTCCTGTCACCAAGGGAACGGGATGGGCTTCCCCCTCAAATTTTGGTGCATCCAACGAATAGCTTTCCACAGCCGCTTCCGTTTGTCCGGATGCCATCGAGGTCGTGAAGACAACCAGTGCATCCAATTGTTCGGGTGTAAATTTCCCATCGTAGGCAGGCATACCGCTTTGCAGACGTCCGCGTAAGATGGTCGACTCAATTTTGCTATCCTTGATGCCGCTGTTATAAATCGCTAAACCAAACATGCCTTCTCCGTTAATACCGTGACAGGAGGCACAGGCAAGCTGGTATAAACTTTCGCCATTATCTACGCCGGGCGCAAGAAGCACACCGGGTAAATCGGGCACGGCATCCGGACGCCCTTTGGCAGACCAGATTAACCCACGCATGGTACGCGGCCCGCCACCACCGGGGTTGACATGGCAGGTGGCGCAGGATTCACCCGTGCGCTGGGTAAATTCAGGTAAGGCATGAACGGGTTTTGCACGCATGGCAAAAAGGGCGGCAAAAAGTACGCCCACACCGATCAGAAGCGGCATATACAGGGGATAGAATTTACCTTTGTCAGATCTCATATTTTCATCCTTGTTTCATCTGGCTAACTTATTGGGAAGATCGATAAAAAAATAATGTCAGAAAACTTACGCAAGCCAAAAAAAGCTTTTCAATAGTGTGGAAAGAAGAGACCGGAATACTCCGGTCTCTTCTTTATTTCTGTCAAACGTATTTACGAGGGGATTTACTCAGCAAGGCTTTGGACATAAGCCAGTACATCAGCCATGTTTTGCCAATCCCAGCCCAGGTTTAAGCCACCAGGCATATCGGCAGCCGGTTGCCCGTTAGCAACTTTGTGTAGAACCTCCCAGGGGTTGGCAACAGCCAGGTCACCGAGGTATTCGGGGTCACTTTCATCACCGAAAGCAATCTCTTTGCCGTCATCACCATGACAACGTGCGCAGCCAGCCTGATAGTATTCCTGTCCGACAACGACATCGCCATTGACGGTTTTGTCATCGTTGACATACATGGTCATATCGACAGCGTTGGTTTGGAAGAAAGCAACGAACATATCCATGGCGCTTTCATCGAAATAGGTTGAGAAATCATGGTCAGCATTGTTTGTGCCATCAAGCCAGGCAACGATCTCTTCGGCGCTCATGTCTGCGGCACCAATAGAGCCAACAAAACCCGTCATATGAGAGCCACCGCTGTAAGCGCCTTCGACGCCACGATAATCCCAACCATGACATTCTTTACAACGGAATGTATCGGTGCCACTACGTTCATTTGTGCTCTGTGTAGCCCAAAGAGGCTGCTCACCAGTGGGTTCATCTACACCCATGGCTTTCCACCACTTGTCATACAACAAACCACCATGAGTTGCGGGGTTAATATTGGGAAGCGTTTGAGAGAAAGCCAAGATAGCTGTCTGCTCATCAAGGGTCAGGCCCAGATCAATCGCGGAGGGCATTTCTGCAATAGTGGGCTGCCCATAGCGCAATTTGTGAAAAAACTCCCAAGGATTGCCGTTTGCAATTGCAGAGACAGTTTCGGTCTTAAGGACATTGGCTTTGAAGTCAATTGCAGTCCCTTCAGGACCATGACAATCTGCACAATTTTCCTGATAAAGATCGCCGCCAAGAGCTACGTCGCCGCCAATTGCTGCTTTTTCTCCGTCAATCACTTCAGCGTAATCCATTAACCCTTCACTGATGAAGAGCGCCATATCAGTCAGCGCCTGATCGTCCATCATGGTGGAGAAATCATGGTCAGGATTGGTTTCGCCTTTCAAGGCAGCCAAAACTTGATTGGGGTCAGCGCCCGCCAATTGGAATACACCAACAAAGCCGGTCATGTGAGAGCCATCACCATAAGCGCCATCCACGCCTTTGTAATCCCAACCGTGGCATTCTTTGCAGCGCCAAGTATCAGCACCGCTGCGGGTATTGGTAGTTTGAGTTGCCCATAACGCTTGATCCTCTTCAGGAGCGTCTACACCCAGTGGCGTCCACCATTTGTCATAGAGTAATCCACCGCGTAACACATCGCCAAAAAGAGCGGGCGCAGCAGGTTCTTCAACAGCAGCAGATTCTTCAGCAGCAGGAGCAGCGGGCTTAGCAGGAGCTTCTGTAGCAGCCTGTCCACCGCAAGCTGTCAAAATAACAGCGGCAACCAACAGGACGCCGGTCAAAATAAGCATTTTCTTCATTACATTCTCCTTGATGAATAAAACAGAATTAATGGTGATAGATTTCACCATTTTTTTTACAGCCTTAAAATAACATGAGAGCATGTCAAAAGGATGTCGCAGAGTGTCGCAATCATGTCCTCGTTGTATTTCTTGCAGAGAATATGGCTATAATACAATCATCATGAAAAAGAAAATCTCGGCACTCATGTCCAACTCGCGCAATCTTGTCATCATTCAGTGGAGTATTCCCGCAGCGCTGGCCGTTTCTGCTATCTTGGTGGAGCTGCTCGAACATAAGTTGGAAGGGGACCTACATTTCGATGGGCTTTTCCTTGTTGAACTGCTCACGTTTGGATTTTTCGGTCCTCTGATCGTTGCGGGGATCATCATCTACTTACGCCGTCTGGTCAGCGACGAACTGAAGATGGCACACGAATTACAGGTACTAAACGAAAAGCTGGAAGCCCGTGTAGAAGAACGTACAGCTGAACTTGAAAAAAGCAACGGTGAACTTTTGCAAGCCAACACCGAGTTAATGAAGCTGGATGAACTTAAATCTGAATTTGTCTCCCTCGTAAGTCATGAACTGCGTGCACCGCTTACAGCGCTCAATGGCGGGCTCGAAGTCGCCATGCAATCTGCAGATACGCTACCAGAAAAGTCTCGAGAAGTGCTCGAAATCATGGTAGGCGAAAGCAACCGGCTGACTGCTTTCGTCCAAAGCATTCTAGATGTTTCTCGATTGGATGCCGGACAAATGGATATCGTCCTCGGACCCGTTGCCGTGCGACCGCTTATGGAACAAGCTGCTTCCGTAGTATTAGCATCTACCCAACGAGAAGCAGATTGGCATATCACCCCTGACTTACCACCGGTTCTAGCAGATGAAACCTACCTTGAACAGGTTGCCCGTAACCTAATCCGTAATGCCGACAAATACTCTAAGAAAAATCGCCCCATCCATATTTGCGCCAGCCTAGAAAACAACCATGTCCGTATCGGTATCAAAGATCATGGACCTGGAATCAACGCCATTCAGCGAGAACACATCTTCGATCGCTTCACACGCCTGAACAATAATGAAAGCGCCCCGCCCGGATGGGGCTTAGGTCTGTATCTCAGCCAAAAACTCATTGCTGCACAAAATGGAAAGATCGAGATACTTTCCCCAATCTGGGATGATGAAGAAACCCCCGGCTCAGAATTCTATCTATTCCTGCCAATCGTTCAAGTCCCGGAAGAACTCACCTAATGCCTACGCTGCTAATGATCGATGACGATCAGGGGCTAACCCAACTGCTTAGCGAATATTTAAGCGGGCAGGGATTTACCATGCGCAGCGCAGAGAACGGTCGTGTTGGACTGCGTTCCGTTTTCTCCTCGCCGCCGGATATTATCCTTCTCGATGTGACCATGCCGGAAAAAGATGGCTGGCAAACCCTCGAGCGTATCCGTGAAGTCAGCAATGTTCCGATTATCATGTTAACCGCCCGTAGCGACGAGAGTGGCATACTCAAGGGTTTCTCACTAGGAGCTGATGACTACGTTACTAAACCTTTCTCCTTCGCCCAAGTAACTGCCCGTATCAAAGCGGTACTGGTACGCAGCAGTCAACCCAACCGTCCCGAGGATAGAAAGATGATTTCAGGCGGGCTGGAGGTTGACCTCGGTCTCAAACGCGTCTGGCGTGATGGCGAAATGCTTTCCCTTACCCCCACAGAATTTAAATTACTGGTCGCACTGATGCGACACGAAAAAGAAGTTGTCTCCCCAGAAGATCTCGTCAAGGAAGTTTGGGGCTCACAATACACCAATGAAGTTGGCCACGTCCGCCGCTACATCTGGCACTTACGCCAAAAGGTCGAAAACGACCCCGAAAACCCACGTTATATCCACAATGAGCGAGGATACGGCTATCGCTTTGGCAGCAGTAACGATTGATTAAAAACCCCTTGAAATCCGTGAGCTTAGCAACTAATCCACTGTGTATCGTCAAAGCTTTCGAACATGATCTAATAAAGACTTTTAGCGGGTCAAGCTTGGAAGTAAAAAAATCTTAAGAACCAGTTCTATAAGAAGGGGCTAAAAGCAAAAAGCACCCCAAAAGGTGCTTTTTTACTCGTATCGGCCGCCTACGTTGCCGCCAATGTTAATTTTGGCCTAAATTTATAACCGTATACCAGCATTCCGCATATCACCGCTACACCATCATCCCCTTTGGACGATACTGTAATGCCTCCGCCAGATGCGCGGATTGGATGCTTTCTTCTCCAGCCAGATCAGCGATCGTGCGTGCCAATTTCAGGATGCGGTGATAGGCCCGCGCGGACAACTGGAGCTGGGTCATTGCAGCCTTGACAAGTTGCTGTCCTGCATCATCCAATTCGCAAAACTGACGAACTTCCGCTACGCGCATATCGGCATTGGTCATCACCCCGCTGTCGAGACCGGCAAAGCGCTCGCGTTGGCGTTGTCTTGCTGCCTCTACCCGAGCACGAATCTCATCCGACGATTCTCCGCGCCTGCTATCCGAGAGTTTTTCAAAATCCACGCGCGGGACTTCGATGTGGATGTCGATACGATCCAGCATAGGACCGGAAATGCGTTTTTGGTAGCGGGTAACGGTTTGCAGAGAGCAGGTGCATTGACGTTCCGGGTCTGAAAAAAATCCACAAGGGCAGGGATACACACAAGTGGACTGTTTTTTTTGAGGAAAACATAAGGTTATTGTACCTGCTATCTCATACCATGGACAATAACCTATGTTTCCTCATTCCATAATAGTAAAAAAGCCGCGCTCTGATCGTAGCACACGGCTTTTTCTGTTACCAACAACTAATTATAGCCCCGTGCTGCAATAGGGACAAGCTTGCCAATCTGTTTCAACAGGCTTTGAACAATTCGGACAGGTGATTTTCGCGTTCGTATGATTCCGTTGGCTCAGGCTATTACCAGCCCAAACGCCAGCGGCGATCACGAGTCCCAGAAAGAGGGTAGGGATCAGCCAGCCAAATCTCATCCAGCCGCCCATCATGCCGTAGCCTCCTGGGTAGTAACCACCACTCATCATGCCATAACCATAATTGCCATGTCCCCACATCCAGATAGAGGGGATAGCGACCAAAGCCACTAAAGTGATCCCGCCAACGATCAGCCAGAGAAGTGTTTTCTTATTCATTTCAAACGCCTATTGACCTAAATTTTCACTTACATAACGGACTAACTCAAGAATTTCGACGTACATGGTGCGGTCTGGATTATCTGGTGCACCGTAGTCTTTGACCCAGGCAATATCGCCATTGCCATTGACCAAAATAAAGGTATGGCTGGGTTCGCCGTTGTCAATCGCCCATTTCAGGACATCATATTCGTCAGAAACACTCAGATTGGGATCGGAGAGCACAGGAATAGCGGTGATGCCAAGATTAATCGCTTCAGACCCTTGTTCGGCAACTGAATCACGGGCGATGCTGATAACTTGTACGTTCAGGGCTTGGAACTGGGAACTATTTTGCAAATCCACGATTTGCTGCATACAAGGTGGTCAGCCAACGGCCATGTGGAAGAAAAGTAAAACGGGGGTTCCCTGTTCGGTGTAATCGCTTAATGAGACCTGCCCTCCGAGGGCGTTATCCAGTTGAAAATCGGGAGCAAGCGTCCCCACGAGCGGATCGGCCGGTTCTGCTTTGGGGGCACACGCTGCGATAAAAAACATGACGGCGAGGGAGACTATCCAAATCCAGTTTTTCCTTTTCATTCTTTATCCTTTCTCATACAGGGAAAAGCAGGCAGGATACGATGTGTACCCTGCCTGCCGGAGGAGAAGTTATTCAGCTATTTCTGCGGTTTTGCGTCCCCAGGGTGTGCCGAGCCAGCGCAGCAAATAGTAGTCTGCGCCAAAGTGACCGGCGACTTTCCAGGCAAGGATGATGAAGACAGCGATGATGAAGAGCATCGGATTGGAACTGGCGCTGCCAGCCATCATGAAGTTCCAGTTCATCAGTGCACCGAAGAAAGCGGCGATACCAGTAAAAGCACCGATGATCAGAGCGATACCCACCAAAAGTTCGCCATAGGCGACTACTTTGCCAAACCAAGTGTAGGTGCCTGCGTCGAGCATTGCCTGAATGAAGTTGCGATACCAATCAAAGGCAATGGCTGGGCGACCTTCGGCAGGCACAACCACGATGCCAGACCAGAACCCCTTAAGAGCATCACCCGTCTGCACCCAGGCGGGGCTGTTGATCTTGTGCATGGAGGCGTCGATCCATTGCCAGCCGAGCCAAATGCGGAGTGGAAGCCACAGCCAGGCAGCGGTAATGTTGTTGAAGAGCTTTTGGACGATTGCTGGATCTTCTACGGAAGTCCCTTTGAAGGTTAGTACGTTATTCATTTTGAAATCTCCTTTTCGGAAACGAATGTTGTTTTGAATTGCGCCCCTAGTGTAAATTTTCACATCCGTTTTGCCATGCGCCATCTTGCGCTTTTCAATATAGGCAATATTGCCTATATGAAGACACGCCATATCAACGTGGAGCGAACCTGTCTCTTACTCTATACTCAGGCAAATTGGACATCATTGGGTAAAATTATTTTATGGATAGAAAAAACACCCCCATTCGCATTATATTGGCAGATGACCACGCGGTTGTACGGGCTGGCATTCGCCAATTTCTGGAAGAAGCTGACGATATGCAGGTCATCGCTGAAGCTGATGACGGCGAAGAAGCCATGCGCCTGATCGCTGAACACTTGCCTGATGTTGCTGTGTTGGACGTACAGATGCCAAAAGCAACGGGCATCGACGTGACTCGTTGGGCGAGCAAGGAACACAAGAATGTGGGCATTCTAATCCTGTCCGCTTATGATGAAGCTCCGTACATTACTGCCGTGTTGCAAGCGGGCGCAAATGGTTATGTGCTCAAGACCGCATCGCCGCAGGAGATTATCGCAGCGGTGCGCAATGTCCATGCAGGGAATTCGGCGATGGATGTCAGCGTGATGCAAAAGATGATGAGCCAATTGACCGATCAGAAACAATCCCAACCGATTGAGAGCCTGACCGAACGTGAGATAGACGTGCTTCTGCTGGTAGGCAAGGGATTTACAAATAAAGCTATCGGGGTCCAACTTAGTATCAGTGATCGTACCGTACAAGGACATTTAGCTCATATTTTCAACAAACTGCAAGCAGCCAGCCGCACTGAAGCTGTGATGCGAGCTGTTTCACTCGGTTGGCTACCGGCTGATTTGGGGCAAAGTTAATGGCAGAACAAACATCCCTGCCCCTGCCCTGGCTACGCTGGCGAGGGCTGACCATTAAGCTTTTTGTCTGGATTATCGTGCCGATGATCGTCATCCTGCTCATGGCAACCTTTAGCAGTTTTTCCCTGCACCAGAAGGAAATGCGTGAAATGGTCGGGATGCTGGATGCTAGAGCGGTACGTACAGCAGCAGGAGCATATTCTGCCCAACTTGAAAGTCGAGCAGACGCCATCAATAATCTTGCGCTGCGTGCCGCTGATGGATACGCATTTCATCATCTATTGGCATCATCCGCTGCGCTGGAAACAGATTTTGATGGCGGGCTGGCATTCTTCACCACCGACGGGCAATTAGTCGCCAGCAACGCAACAGAAAAATTCCAGCCCTTTCTTGAACAAGCTGCCTTTGTTCAATTTGTTGTCAACGCAAGCACAGCGACGAGTTTTTCCCCTGTTTTCACAGATCCAGAAAATGGTAAGTCGCTCCTTTTTGTAGCGGTGCAACAACCCAATACACCTATCGTCGTTGGTGGGTTTGACCCTGCCCAATTGGCGAGCAACTCGTTTTCTGCTGCTTTCAGTCCAGAACAGGAAACGGCGATCTGCCTCTTCGATCAAAACGGGCAAGTTATTTTCGCATCCCATGAAGAGAACAAAAACATCATCGACGGAACAACCATTCACCCTGGAGTAGAAGCTGCTTTGGCGGGTCAAAGCAGCGCCATTTATGAAGACAGCACGGATGGAGAGCACGTCATCGCTTATAGCCCTGTCGAATCGCTTGGATGGGCACTGGTCATCGAAGAACCCTGGGAAGCGGTGGCTACCCCCGCATTACTGACCACTCTTGCCACGCCACTTACCCTTGTACCGGTTTTGCTTTTGGCTGTGGGCGCACTCTGGTTTGGCGCTCGGCAGATCATCCAACCCCTGCAAAATCTGGATGCCTATGCCCGCGATCTGGCTTGGGGCAACTTCGCCACCATCGAAAACTCAGTTGGCGGTATCGACGAGATCGCCCGCCTGCAAAATACGCTCATCTATCTTTCTGAAAAAGTGCACATCTCCCAACAGGGGCTGCGCAATTACATCGGAGCAATCACTACTGGGCAGGAGGAAGAGCGCCGTCGTCTGGCACGTGAGCTTCACGATGAAACCATTCAGGACCTGATCGCGCTCAACCAGCGCATCCATTTAATCCAGCGCAAAAACACAGATGCGGATGTGGCGGATCGACTGGATGAATTGCAGACTCTTACGCAGGACAGTATTCGGGACTTGCGACGGTTGACACACGCCCTGCGCCCGCTCTACCTCGACGATTTAGGCTTGGTTGCTGCGCTCGATATGCTTGCCCGAGAAACACAGGAAACTACCGCATTGTCCGTTACCTTTCAACGGGTGGGGAGTGAACGGCGTCTCGCCTCCGAAACGGAACTCGCCCTCTACCGTGTGGCGCAGGAGGGCTTGAGCAACATCATTCGTCATGCCCAAGCGAATAAAGCATCCCTGAGCCTTGTTTTTACCGATGAGCAAATCTCACTGACCATCTCGGATGACGGCATTGGCTTCACTGTCCCCGAAAGCCCCGCAGAATTTGCCCCCGGCGGACATTTTGGCTTATTGGGCTTGTACGAACGTGCTGAGTTGATCGCTGCAACGCTGAATATTCGCTCCACCCCAAACAAGGGGACAGACATTCTTATCACCTTACCCGTAAACGAATAGAAGGGATCTCCCATGAATTCACAGAAATTATCCCGCCGAGACTTTCTTAATTTAATTGGCACTGGCGCAGCCGCCCTCGTGTTAAATGCCTGCCTGCCGCAGGATGATCTGAACGTTTCGAATGCAGTGACTGCCACACCGTCGGGCGGATCAATACCCGATGTCGAGATTTCCCTACGGGCAGTGGCGGATACGGTACAACTCTTTTCGGGCGAAAAAACGCAGGTTTGGCGGTATCAGGGTGAGGTCATGAGCGGTCCCGCCGATGCGTTGATTGTTATCCCGGACAGCTATCTCGGTCCGATTATCAATGTGCGCAGCGGGCAGACCCTCCGCATCCACTTTACGAACGAATTAGCCGAGCCGTCGATCATCCACTGGCATGGCTTGCATGTTCCAGTTACCGCAGATGGACATCCACGGCTGGTGATTGACACCGACGAAACCTATGTCTACGATTTTGTAGTCGCAGACCGGGCGGGCATGTATTGGTATCACCCGCATCCGCACGGCAGAACGGGCACCCAGGTCTATGCGGGCATGGCGGGTCTATTCATTGTTCACGATGCGGATGAAGCTGCGTTGAGCTTGCCTACGGGCGAGTATGACTTGCCGCTGGTTTTGCAGGATCGTGTTTTTGATACTGATAATCAACTCGTTTACGGTGGGCGCGGTATGATGGATCAGATGATGGGCTTTTTGGGCGACCAGTTGCTAATTAATGGGCAGGTGGATTTCAGCCTGTCGGTGGAAACACGTCCCTATCGTCTGCGCCTGCTGAACGGCTCGAACTCCCGTATCTACAAATTGGCATGGGATGACGGCACGCCCCTGACCGTGATCGGTACGGATGGCGGTTTGCTGGATGCCCCTGTGGAGAAAGAGTACATCACCTTGGCGCCTGCACAACGGCTCGAATTGTGGGTGGATTTCAGCGGTGATGAAGTTGGCACCGAAAGAAACTTGGTCAGTTTACCCTTCGATACGTATGGCGGCGCGAGTGGCTATCGGGTGATTCCTGTGAACGTGGAGAAAGTTGTGGATGTTGTTACAACCCTGCCAGAGAAGCTCTCGACGATCACGCCGTACGACACCAGCAAGGCAGTTAAACGTCGTGCGCCCCGCACCATTGAGATGGCAATGGGTGCAGGGATGCGCTGGTCACTGAACGGGCGCACCTTTGAGATGGAAGCCGTTGCAGATGACGAGATCGTGCAACTCGGCGATTTGGAAATATGGCAGTTTGCCAATCGCGCAGGCGGTGGCATGGGGATGGGTATGATGAATGAGTCCCTGCCGCATCCCATGCATGTGCATGGGATGCAATACCAGATCGTGGAACGCGAGATTGACTCATCGGGACGCGCTGTCTGGGAAACACTAAAAGACGGCTTCGTGGACGAAGGCTGGCATGATACCGTTTTGGTATTGCCCGGCGAGCGCGTGAAGATCGCGCTGAAATTTGAAGATTTTACGGGCTTGTATCTCTATCATTGCCACAATCTTGAACATGAAGACATGGGCATGATGAGAAACTATCGTGTGGATGGGTAGAAGAAAACATCAATCCAAACAGTCAGTTTATAAAAACTTTAGAGGTAATCATGAAAAAAAGAAGAGAACGAAAAGAAAGTCAGGGAAATCCGGCGATCACAATCCAGATCCAATCCTGGGCCACCCCGATCGTGGGAATAGTATTGCTGGTGATTGGCTTGTTCGGTGGATATTATGGTCGCCCCATATTTGATGATACGCAGGAAGCCCTTGAAGTTATTCCACCGACCGCCGCTGCCGTCCAACCCAGCGTAGACAATGAAGATGCTATGGCTTACCTACTGACGCAAATTAGACATTTCCGCGGCAATCCAAATGCGCCCGTGACGCTGGTCGAATTCGGCGATTTTCAATGACCGTACTGTGGGCGTCATGCCACTGGCGCGGGTCGTCAGATCGAAGAAATGTATTTGGAAAATGGTCAGGTTCGTTTAGCCTACGTTCATTTCGCCTTTCTGGGCGCTGAGTCCCAATGGGCAGCAGAAGCCAGCGAATGTGCAGCAGAGCAAGATGCTTTTTGGGAATATTATGATGTGCTATATGAAAATCAGAATGGCGAAAACAAAGGCGCTTTTAGCAAAGATAACCTAAAGCTTTTTGCCGGAGCGTTAGGCTTGGACGAAAATCAATTTAGCGAATGCCTGGATTCCGGAAAATATACCGAGATCGTAAATCAGGAAAAACAGATCGGACAGCAAGTAGGTGTACGAAGTACGCCAAGTTTCATCATCAACGGTACATTCGTAGTTGGTGCTCAACCCCTTGAGAGTTTCCAACAGGTGATTGAAGCGATTTTAGCAAGTGAAAACTAAATATCACGGTCATGCGAGAAACTGGCAATCAATAAAAAACGAAAACAACTATACAATAAACTCATTCAAGATTTTTACAAAACACTAAGGAAAAGCCCTCGTAATTTGGGTAAAATGTATCTGATTACAAACTTAATAATTAAGGAGAAAATCCTATGACAACCGTAACCTATTCCGTTCCCAACATTTCCTGCGGACACTGCGTCCACACCATCCAAATGGAAGTCGGCGACATGGACGGCGTTGAAAGCGTCGTCGCCAGCGCCGATACCAAAAAGGTGGAGATCGTCTTCAATGCTGAGACCAACGAAGAAGCGATCAAATCCCTGTTGGCAGAGATCAACTATCCCGTAGCTGACCTACTTAGCCTTTAATCAGGCATCGAGTGGTCACGCATCACTCTTCACTTATCTCCGATTACGCAATACGCACTACGCAATATCCTCTGCGTAAAGCGTATTGCGTAAATTTTTAACAAACTATGACAAAACAATTAACGATCCCTATTACTGGTATGACTTGTGCCAACTGTGTCGCATCCGTTGAGCGCAACCTGAAAAAACTCGATGGCATCGAGACGGCAGTTGTTAATCTCTCATCCGAACGGGCAACCTTTGACTATGACCCCAACTTGCTGACCCTCGATTCCGTAATCGCCCGTGTCGAGCGGGCGGGCTACGGCGTTGCCACAGGCGAAGCGGAACTGGTTATCAAACGTCTCGCCGACGACAACGACGCTCGCCGCCTTGAAAAAGCCCTCAAAGAACTCGATGGCGTCCTCGAAGTACAAGTCACTTTTACGACCGAGAAAGCCCGCATTAACTACGTCCCGACCATCATTACGCCAACCGAATTGCGACAGGCTGTCTCCTCTGCTGGCTTCGACTCCCGTGAATTAAGCGGCGACATGGAAGACGCCGAAGCCAAAGCTCGTGCTGAAGAAATTGCTAATCAGCGCCATCTACTGATTACGGGTCTACTGTTTACTGTCCCACTGTTTCTCTTCTCGATGGCACGAGACTTCAATCTCCTGCCGATGTGGTCACACGAACCCTGGGCAAACTGGCTGATGTTTGTGCTCGCCACACCCGTCCAATTCTATGTTGGCTGGCAGTATTATGTCGGCGGTTACAAAGCTTTGCGCAACGGCTCCGCCAATATGGACGTGCTCGTTGCAATGGGCTCCTCGGTCGCTTACTTCTATTCGATTATTATCATGCTCGGCATTCTGCCGGGGCATGTCTACTACGAGACGGCAGCGGTCATCATCACTCTTATTCGTGTCGGTAAATTCCTTGAAGCTCGTGCGAAGGGACGCACCAGCGAAGCCATCAAAAAGCTGATGGGCTTGCGCCCGAAAACGGCTTGTGTTGTCCGCGATGGTGTTGAGAGCGAAATTCCCCTCGAAGATGTACTTGTGGGCGACACCCTCATTGTCAAGCCTGGAGAAAAGATTCCTGTCGATGGCGTTGTCGTCGATGGGCGCTCCTCGGTCGATGAATCCATGCTGACGGGCGAATCGCTCCCCGTTGAAAAAACCAAAGATGATCCCGTCATCGGCGCGACCCTCAACAAGCTCGGTCTGCTCAAGATCGAAGCCACGAAAGTTGGTAAAGAGACCGCTCTGGCGCAGATCATCAAGTTGGTGGAAGATGCTCAGGGGTCGAAGGCACCCATTCAAAAGATCGCCGACCAGGTTTCGGCAATTTTCGTTCCCGTGGTTCTCGTCCTCGCCGCCCTTACTTTCGCCATCTGGTATTTCCTCGTCCCGCTTCCCATAAATTCCGACGTCAGCACATTCACTCGTGCGCTCGTCAATATGGTCGCTGTGTTGGTCATCGCCTGCCCCTGTGCGATGGGTCTCGCCACGCCGACCGCCGTCATGGTTGGCACGGGCAAGGGCGCAGAGATGGGCATTTTGTTCCGCTCAAGTGCAGGGCTTGAAACCGCCGGGAAAATTTCAACGGTGGTTCTGGATAAGACAGGCACCATTACCAAAGGTCAGCCCGCCGTAACCGACATTGTCGTGGCAGATAATTGGGATGCAGACAGTTTGCTAGCTCTGGCAGCCTCTGTGGAAAAGGGCAGTGAACACCCCCTCGGCGAAGCGATCTGGGCGGAAGCGACCTCCCGTGAGCTTGCTCTCGTTGAAATTACAGAGTTTCAATCCCAAACAGGATTTGGCGTCAAAGCCCTTGTGGACGGTCGGGGTGTGGCTGTTGGCAACCTCCGTATGATGGAAGGGATGCCGCTCAATAGCCTCGACACAGAAGTTTCCCGTCTCCAGTTGGAAGCCAAAACCGCCATGCTCGTCGCTGTGGACGGTCAGGTCGCTGGCGTAATTGCTGTTGCCGACACCGTTAAAGACGGCTCAATCGAAGCCATCGCCGACTTGCATAAGATGGGCTTGGAAGTGGTCATGATTACAGGCGACAACCAAGCCACTGCTGAGGCAATCGGCAAACAGGTTGGTGTTGATAGAGTCATTGCCGAAGTTTTGCCAGCAGGAAAGGTCGATGAAGTTAAAAAGTTGCAAACCGTAGGGGCGAACGGCGGTTCGCCCGATGTGGTAGCGATGGTTGGGGATGGCATCAACGATGCCCCTGCCCTCGCCCAAGCCGACGTTGGTATCGCCATCGGTACAGGCACGGATGTGGCTATGGCAGCCGCCCCCGTTACGCTGATGAGTGGCGATATTCGCGGCGTCGTGCGCGCTATTCAACTTTCCCGTAAAACGCTGGCGACCATCAAACAGAATTTGTTCTGGGCATTCTTCTACAACGTCATCCTGATCCCCGCCGCTGCGATGGGATATATCAATCCCATGCTTGCTGCGTTGGCGATGGCGTTTAGTTCGGTCTCGGTGGTGAGTAATAGCCTAAGGTTGAGACATTCGAAGATTTAGATAAAAAAATGCCGAGACATTTCTCTCGGCATTTTTTTCTAATTATTGGACATCATTTTTGCAAGGGATGTTCATATCTTCATAAGTTTCTCACAACTATTTGATAGACTAGAAACATGGCAGATAAAGTATTAATCATCGAAGATGAGATGAAAATTGCTCGTACAGTGCGTCTTTACCTAGAACAAAGCAATTATCAGGTAGCTGTGATTACAGATGGACAGCAAGCGCTGGCTGCTTTTCGCCACGAAGAACCGGACGTTGTCCTTCTTGATCTGATGCTGCCAAATGTAGACGGTTGGGAAATTTGTCGTCAGATCAGACGCGAGTCGGGCGTGCCAATTATTATGTTAACTGCTCGCAGTGACGAAGCAGATAAGTTGATGGGGCTTGAGTTAGGTGCGGATGATTATATAACCAAGCCTTTTAGCCCAAGAGAAGCGGTTGCCCGCATCCGGGCTGTGATGCGTCGGGCGCGGGGATTGGTTCAACCATCTACTGTATTACGTTTAGGAAGACTGGAAATTGACTTAGCCCAGCATCAAGCTCTGTTTGATGAAAATCTACTAGAACTCACACCGCTTGAATACGACATATTAACAACGATGGCCGAACGTCCGGGGCAAGTGTTTACGCGTCTTCAATTACTTAAAGCAACTCAGAATGTGGCACACGAAGGTTATGAGCGCAATATCGACCAACATATAAAAAATCTGCGTGCAAAACTGCATGATGATGCTCGTAAGCCTACATATATCCTGACGGTTTTTGGCGTAGGCTATCGTTTTGCCAAGGAGAAAGATCTCAATGCGTAGTCTCTGGATGCGTCTCATGGGCGCTTTCATCCTGATCATTTTCTTATATGGAGCCGTCGATAACTTTTTGTTCCGCCATGCAACAGAAGAGCAATTCCAGTTATACACATCGCAAACTGGTTTAGCTTGGGCTGAGGGTTTGAAGCCATCTCTGGAAGACTACTACGCAGAAAAAGGTAGTTGGCAAGGCGCGGAAAACCTTTTTCAATCCCCGGCAAACGGTATGCCCCCGATGATGGGGCGAATGAATCAAAACGGCATGCATGCGGAGATGATGAAAAACCAAAACGTCTGGGACATGATGGGCTTTCAGCTTGTCTTGGCTGATGCAGATGGTTTCGTACAGGCGGATACTTCCGGCACGTTGGCTGGTACGCAATTGGCGAAATCCGACCTTTCTGCAGGCGTTCCATTAATGCAGGGCGCTTTTCAGATCGGCACGATTTTGGCTTTGGACACCGTGTCCATCCCGGATTCTGCCAGTAACACCTTTGTGCGCACACTCAGTACTGTTACCTGGCAATCCAGTTTGCTAGCGGCTATTTTCGCATTGGTTATTGGTTCCTTATTGTTTCGCCAAATTATTTCCCCTATTCGTTCCGTGACCGAAGCAGCGAAAAAGATCGCATCCGGCGATCTGAGTCATCGAGTGCCTGAAAACGGCAGCGATGAAGTGGGACAAATGGCGCAGACCTTTAATCAAATGGCAGGTTCTTTGGCTTATGATCGCCAGTTGCGAAGGAATATGACCGCTGATATTTCTCATGAGTTACGGACACCGCTCAGCATCATTCAAGGAAATCTGGAAGCAATGATGGATGGGGTTTTGCCGCCCAGCCCGGAAGAAATCGCATCCTTACATGATGAGACGATGCTGCTCAGCCGTTTGGTGGCAGATCTGCATACACTAAGTGTTGCAGAAGCTGGAAAACTAGCACTTGAACTGATTGATACAGATATATTGGCATTGCTTCGGCAGACCGTTGCCAATTTCCAACCTGCCTCGAAAGAACTTGATATAACGCTGGAAACATCATTTCCTGAAAAGTGCCCGGCACTCAAGCTCGATTATGATCGCACCTGTCAAATTGTCCAAAACCTTATATCGAACGCATTACGCTACACACCTGCAAACGGCACGATCACTGTGCAAGTAAGTCTAGACTCACAAGCAGTTTGGGTTGATGTTAGCGATACAGGCAAAGGCATATTCCCCGACGATTTGCCACATATCTTTGATCGTTTTTTCAGGGGGGATAAATCCCGTAATCGCAATAGTGGTGGCTCCGGTATTGGCTTAGCGATCGTTCGGCAACTGATGCAGGCACAGGGTGGTGAAGTTGACGTGAAAAGCCCCGTATTGGTACGCGATGATGGTTCCGGGTATGGGAGTTGCTTTAGGCTAACCTTCCCGCTCTAATTTTTTTGTTCGGCATTTGTGGGGGAAAGACTGGTCTGCGTTTTAAAAATGTAGTTGACGAGTGATGATCCTTATACGAGTCTCACTGCTTCTACATAAGTTCTACACAACTTCAATATATCCTATAGCCAACATGATCTTCACACAACAATTCTAAAAACAAGGAGTAATTACCATGAAAAAGATACTATGGATCACCGCTATTGTTGTCCTGGCGCTGGGTGTGCTGGGGGCAGGGGTTGCATTTGCTCAAGGATCACAACCGCCTCGTATGGCTGATAATTATGATCCGGGTACTTATATGGGGATGGGCGGTCGCGGTATGCGAGGTGGTCAGGGCGGCTACGGCTTTATGCGCGAATATATGGAACAAGCTTTGGCGGATGCTCTTGGCACAACCAAAGAACAAGTTGAAGATGCGTTAGCAAACGGTACGACCATGTACCAGTTTGTACTTAATAATGGTGTAGCAGAAGCCGATCTGTCTGCCTTCATGGATGAAGTACATCAGGTTGCTCTTGGTAAAGCCATTGCTGATGGCGTAATGACCCAGGAACAAGCTGATTGGATGCAGGAACGCATGCAAGGAATGTATGCAGAAGGCTCTAATGGCTGCCCTATGAACGGCGAATACCCGCAAGATGGTACCGGCTTCCACGGTATGATGGGTGGCGGCCGCTGGTAACAGGCGAACTCGTAAGAAATAGCGAAATACAAACTGAAGTGTTACAAAGATGCTGGTTGGCTGAAAAGCCACCAGCATTTTCGTTATGAGACATTGATGTTCTCTCGCAAAATTTAGTCCTGTAAACAATAATCCGATCCGACCTCTTGTAGAGAGGAGACAGTATCCGGCTCTCTACACCATCATCCCCTTCGGACGGTACTGCAACGCCTCCGCTAAATGCGCGGGCTGGATATTCTCGTCCCCTGCCAAATCCGCAATCGTGCGTGCCAGTTTCAGGATGCGGTGATAGGCTCGCGCGGACAATTGAAGCTGGGTCATTGCAGCCTTGACGAGTTGCTGCCCCGCATCATCTAGTTCGCAAAACTGGCGAACTTCAGCAACCTGCATATCGGCGTTGGTCATCACCCCATTCTTGAGACCAGCAAATCTTTCTCTTTGTTTCTGACGGGCTTTTTCTACTCTAGAGCGAATATCTTCTGAACTTTCTCCGCGTCTGTTATCAGACAACTTCTCAAAATCCACGCGCGGGACTTCGATGTGGATGTCAATCCGGTCGAGCATGGGACCGGAGATGCGTTTTTGGTAGCGGGTGACAGTTTGCAGGGAGCAGGTGCATTGACGTTCCGGGTCCGAAAAATATCCACAAGGGCAGGGATACACACAATTGGACTGTTTCTTGAGGGAAAACATGAGATTATTGTACCTGTTATCTCCATCTTATGGACAGCATCATCGTGTATTTTATTTCCCACCTCTACCACAAAATAACTTATCACCACCTTTTGCAGTACTTTGTCTCATTTTGTTGATTCCCCTACTTGATCTCAATGTATTTACCGTTTAAATACCTTATCCAGAAACATTTAATTCCCCTAGTAACTACGCTTTCTAAATTAAACCATGGCTTCTTTTTAGCTTTCGTACTCTAATACCGATTCCTCCCAAGCGCCCACCCATCACGCCCAAAATAACCGCCATGATAATATCCGCAACTACCTCGACATGATAATAATAACTGGAAAGCAATTTCGCAATGACCAGGATCCAAATTAAGGCAAGGTAAATTTTGTCAAGCGAAAGGGTAATTGCGTTCAAATCTAGATTTGCTCGCATGGGAACCAAGAAGCTCATCAAATATCCAACAGGAATAAAAAGAAAAATATACAAGAGAACCTGGTTCCATGAAAAATAACCAGCAGAAATGTCCTGCAAAAAATACATACCAAATATTATGGAAAACTGGATTAACAGAAAGGCTCGCAGCCATATTTTAAAACGGCTTTTTTTCATTTCCCCCCGTTTGGATTTCACAAGCTGAATAAGACTCTTTAATTTTTCTGGTTTCATCATAAGACACGAAAAAAGATCTCGACATCAATACCAATACAATTTTATTCACCTATCTAATTTTGATAGGTGAATAAAAGATAGCCAAATACTAAAAAATCATAGTAAAAGGGTGTGTTGACTAAGCAGATTTCTGTGTTTTAAAGACAGCCGCTTGTTGTACCTCGTGAGAGGATAATGACGCAAACACCAACAACCCCAATCCTGCAATCAATAAGATACCTCCACCAATCATCATCTGTGTATGAAAAGCGTCTGCAAGATTAATCCCATCAAAAATATGAGTAGGACCAGCCCACATGTGAACACTTAGGAAAAGCATTCCTGCAATGATGGCTGTCATTCCTCCTGCTGCCGTCTTTCCACCATCTCCACTACACTCAAATCCAACCAATGACCTTACCTTGGGAAAACCCAAAAGCAGGAAAACAATCAGTGTAAAGATCGTGGCATAAACGATAAAGTCCAAAGGCATTGACGAGCCATTATCTCTTAGTGCTCTTGATGTCGCCATATGAATAACGCCCACAACAATCGCAGAAATCAGAACGATCAAAGAGTCGCGATAAGCGTTTTCTTTCCCTCGTACCAGAGAAATGGTCGCCCTTGTGCCCATAATCCCAAAGGCAATAAAAGCAAGGACGTAAAAAATATACAACCATTGGTATTGGGCAATGGCTTCCATACCATCATATTGTGCAGCATCCAGTGCAACACACGTCGTCCCAACGCCGCTCAATATAATTAGGGCGGATGTCAATCCCATCAACAGTATGCCTACAAAACGTAAGAATTTTCCCATGTCATCACTCTCCTTTTGTGAAAAGAAACACTAACATAGTCATTATACAAAATGCCAAATCAGAATACTATGATATCTATCTAAAAAAAAGATGCGCTTCATACCCATCCGTCTAATGATGGCTAAAGTTAAAAGGCAAACCCAACCACAAAAGCAAGAGTCATCAGCAGGAGTAACGCAGGCAGAACGGTCAGGATAGTATCTTTTGAAAGGATCGGTTTGCCTGTTTTCAGGAAGGTAAGCAACAAACCACCCACACCGATTAAGGCACCACCCACGCCGACCCAAGCAAATCCTCCAGATGTTTTGCCCTGCAGACTGAAGATAATTGGTAATAGAAAGATGAGCAGCCCAGCAATACCATGAACGGTTGCAACAGGGATAATTGCCAAAGCACCCTTGGCAATATAGCGGGTGATAATGATTAGAGAAAAACCGATGATGGCAAAGAATAGGTAGGATGTACGCCAGGATGGGAGAAGCTCTGCCACCAGCCCAAGAGAGAGACTTAACGGAATCACCGTCGAAACGATGACCACAAGTGGGCTATCGAGGATATCGAAGCCGAGGATGATGAGTAGCAGGCCAGCCACAAGTAAAACCCCAAATGCCAATGTATAGGTTGCTATCGCGAATGTTCCAGCACCAGCGATCCCCTCTACTATTTGATATGCAGCGAGCAATCCTGTGATGAGCAGCAGAATTCTGTCAAATACGGAGATTTTTTTCATGATTAAAACATCAATAGGAGCATCGAGCTAAGCATATAGAGCGATGCATATTTGAAAAGCCCAAAATTTACAGTTTCAGAAGGTTTGAGCACACTCGTGATAGCAAGGGAGAGCAAGCCAATGGAGAGAACTCCCATCAGGCGCAGGAAACCCCATTCAGTCCCGATGCCGTAAGCTGCGATACCGATCGTAACCGCCGCCAAAACGCTGGAAATTGCAATTGTCACCTGGGTAAAGGTATTCCCATAGGTCGAAGGAAAGGTGGGAACTCCAGCAGCTTGATAATCCTTACGATAACGCATGGAGAAGGTCATAATATGGGTTGGGATCCAAAACAAGACTGCAAAGGTAAGTGCAATCCCAATCCAATCAATATGCCCAAGCCCAAGCGCCCGACCAGCCAAAATGGGCATTCCACCGGAGATTCCGCCCCAAACGATTGACCAAGCGGTTTTGCGTTTAAGCCAAGTTGTGTAAACTACCACGTCGAAGAAGAGACCGCTAAAAATGATGATACCGTAGAGAATATCCATCAGCAGGGCGATACCAACTCCAAGGGCTGAAATCCCCAACCCAACAAAAAGGGCTTCTCTCGCGTTGATCTGCCCCGAAGGCAGCGGACGGTTTGCGGTACGCGCCATTTTTGCATCTATATCACGGTCGTACCACATATTCAGGATGGTGCTGCCGCTAATACTTAGGAATAGGCTAACTGCCACGCCTAGTAGCATTGGTCTGGTAGTCACCGGACAGCGGGCAGTCATAAAGCCTGCTAATCCCGTGATGAGTAGCAATGCTGTTTGTAAACTCTTGATGAGCGGCAAATAAAGACGAAGCTTGGCTTTGATTTTTTGCATGAGAACTCCTGAAGATGAGAAAAAGGCAGATGGGTGAAAGCATCGTCCATCTGCCTTTGTTCTATTTAGTCACCAGCGCAGCGGAAGCCGACTTCGGGACTGTAATGCTGCGGACCCGCTGAGTTATTTTTCCAGACACGCAGATCAACTTCATAGGTGTAAAAGCTGCCACCTCGCATATAGCGGTAATGCTGATCGGCGTAATCGTCACCCATCCATTGCCAGACGTTACCGCCCATGTCATAAAGGCCATAGGGGCTGACAGCATTATGGGTTTCGTAGCCATCATAAGTTTGCCCGTTATAGAAGCCAACAGGGGAGGTATTCCCCAATTTACCAAACATCTTCTCGAAAAGGTCGGCAGAAGAATAGTAGTTGGCATAATTACCATGAATTTCAGTGCCCCAAGAGAAAGGCAGCCCATGCCCATCAATAAACTCCGTCCCCCGAGCGGCTTTTTCCCATTCAACTTCGAGCGGTAGGCGGGTATCGTAATACTCACAATAAGCATTCGCTCCAAACCAAGTCACCATGGTCATCGGGTGGTTTGCATAAGCTTCCAGCGCTGTGAAAGTCCCACTTTGCGCATCGTATGTTATCCGCAATCCCTCTGCAAAGGGGATATAGAGCTTGTCACCCGCTTTGATCTCTTCTTCGTGTTTGTAACCGTCAAAGGGATCTCCACCATAATAGCCGCCTGCCCCTTCTTCCGACCAGAGCACTTCTCCGGCTTCGATCTCAAACTCGCCAACGTTCACATCGCCGGACGCAATGGCTTCATTCAGGTAATTTGCATACTGTTCGACCGTCACATCTGTGACCATAATCTTAAATTCATCCACATTGGTTAGATGATCATGCTGACCGTAGGGAAAATCGCCAGCGGGGACGGTTACCCATGCTTCGGAGTCAATACCCGTGTCGATATAAGGCGGTTCGATCGCCCCAACATTTGGTGCCGGACTACAAGCAGTTGCCAGCAGACCAAGCAGGAGTACGCTTAAGATGACCCGTTTCATTTGGATGCCTCCTCAAGGGTTGCCTGAAGTTCGGCAAGTTTTCGTTTTTGCTCTTCAATATCTGCTTGAGCATTTGTTTTCTTCTCAGCGGAAAATTCATGGCTCCAAACGCCCTCTTTGGCGAAAAGATCGATCAATCGCCAACCGAGGAATATCGCCAGTAGCACTAAAATCGAGCCCAAACCGAAGTCAATTAACAACATAACGGTATTGACCAACGGCTGCTGTCCAATTTCAGTCACAAAGAGGCGCTTCATTGAAAAGATCGTTGCTGAAGCAAAGGCAATATCCGAGCCGATAATGATCAACCAGCCGGACCATTTACGCGCCTTGCCCTCAACACCAGAAAGATCCAAATAATAGAAGAGGATGATCGTGGCAATTAGGGCGGCGAGAATATGCCAGTGTCCTGTTAGGGTGATGCGTTCTTCCCGATGGGGCCAAACACGGAAAATTTCTTCCAGCTTGACCGCCATGAAAATGCCCACGCCGCTAACCGTGAAGTTCATAAAAACCATTTGCCAGCCGGATCCGAATTTGAGCGGGTCTCGCAGTAAGGCTCCAATCTTCTGCAAGGCGTTCGGTTTTTCGAGATGCGCTGTTCCTTCACGGATGAGTTTGTCCCATGAATAAATTACATAAAGCAGGGCGGAGAACATCACAAAGGTCGAACCGACATAAATGGTCGTATGTGCCCACTCCAGCCAAACCACCGAGAGCGCTCCGAAGGTGATTACGATCGTGCCAAAGATCATGATCGGCATCGCCCACTTGTGCAGCTTTCCTTTGAAATCCAGCCAGCGCCCCACGATCAGTGTGATGGCAACAGCCACCAGCGTCAACATGATGTGCAGGTGACCAATAATCGCCTTTTGCAGGTAGGTCTTATGTGGCATGCGGATCAGGTCTTCACCGAGGAAAGTTTCATGTCCATTTGCCCAGAAAGAGCCTGTCACAGCCCCCCAGGTTGCAGAGAGCAATGTGGCAATAGCCATTACAAAGAAGGCTGCCCGCTCAATGTTCACCCCGTTTTTGGTCCGAGCATAAGGGGAATCTTCTGGTAAACGATATTCCTTTTTCCAGGGCCACAATGCTGCTACGAGTAAAATCCCGGCAAAGAAAACCAGCGACTGCCCCAGCAGGAACAAGCCGTGAAATGCGAAATTGTGCCCAAAATAGGCAAAAAGCAAACCGAAAATATCTGCTATCAAATAGCCGACCGTGATTGTGCCATTGATCATGACCTGTTCATGGCGTTTCATCGGAAGGATCTCAGTCATAAAGTAGACCTCGATGGCAATGATGGTCATCGCGATGGTGTGATAGAGCATGATGATGCGCCCCTCACGGTCCGCCTGAACCATATCCATGCCCAGCACTTTGACCGTAATATCACGGACGCCCCACTCGACCATCGGTCCGGAGAGCGTACCCCAGATCGCGGTGATCAACGAGACAACCGCTATGGCTACCAAGGTCAATCCGCGCGTTGAGCGGAAGAGGTAGTCAAGGCGTTTTATGAATGCTTTCATATTGAGTTTTCTCCATGTATTGAAGGATTGACTGCAGAAAATAAAAAGGGACAGCTTCTGCGATATGGAAACAATAACACAGCACTTTTGAAGTGTCTTTATTAAAAGTCAAATAACAGAAAGCTGCCGTTGTCACACAGCGGCAGTTTTCTACGCTTAGCCTTCTCCAATATCTCTGGAAAAGCCAATGGTGAAGGCCAAGGTCATCAATAACAAAAGCGGAGCCAAAATCATCAAAATAAATTCGCCTGTGAAGAGGCCCAAAAGCGGTTTCCCTGCTTTGTAAAAAGCCAACGCAATTCCTCCAACACCGATCAAGAAACCGCCAATCCCAACTGCCCCAAAGCCTTTTAGCGCAGTTTTTGCCCCAAAACAAAGATAAAGCGGCAACCCAAAGATAATCAACCCCGCTACACCGTGAAAAAGCGGTACTGCGACCGATTTGAGTGCCATCCCGCCGATGCTGGTAATTGCGATTGTTAGCAAGCCGAATAAGGCAAACCAAGAAAAGGTTTTCTTGTATTCCGGCAGGAATTGATTCATCAAGCCCATCGAAATTCCCAAGGGGATGAGCGTGGCAACAGTCAGTACATAGGGCGAATCTAATAGCCCCCAGCCGCCAAAAATCAGCAGAATGCCGGAGACCAATAAAACAACAAAGCCCAGCATATAATACACATCATGCAGGGCTTTGTTTTTGTTGTAGCGGGTATAAAACCGCCAGGCAATATAGGCAGCTAAAAGCCCCGTCAACAAAAGCACGATCTGATCAAACAGGTTCATAAACACTCTCCTCAGAAAGAATGGAATACGACAAGGTAATTATTCGAGAAGATTTACAGGTTGTCTTTAACTTTTAATAAATTGTGATTGTCCAAGTCCATCGCGCATAGAAATAAAGAGAGAGTGCCTACATTAATGACACTCTCTCTTGGGGAACAAAGACAAGCTAAAGCCCAGCTTTTTCGAAAATCAAAACGATCAGCTCTCTAAGATTTTATTTGCTTTGCTTATGTTCGTTTTTTCATTGACCATTCTATTTCGTTTGGGAAATAGCCCCTTCTGCTTTCATCATCCCCGTTTTTGTTTTTCCCCAGAGATCCATTAGAACCGGGATGAAGGAAGCCATCCACAAGATGTAAGCACCACCGTGGAGTAAGCCACGTACAGGTTCGATGAAAATGCTGAGCCATAAGAAGATTGCGCCTGCATTGACTAACCAAAAACTGAGCCAAGTGCCGCCTAATTCAGCCTGCTCTTCATTAATAAAGAAGCGTTGGAAGAAATACGGGACGATCGCATACCCAAATTGCAGCAGCCAGCCATAGATCAAGGCTTGCGGCGTTGTGAGTGACAACAAATCGGCAGGAAGTATACTTTCGACCCCAAAGATGACGAAGGGCGCCATCGACAGGGGGGCAAACAGCCAAATATAAGAGACCAGCATCTGTGCCATGCCGGGTGTCCAGGCAGGTTTGTCGCCGCGCAATGGTTTGATGGCAATGACGAGCAGCCAGATGTTCGCCGATGTGTGTAAGAGTGCGCCAATCGCGGCCAAGGTTTGGCTGGCAAACCACGGGCTAAGGATGAGACTCAGCGCACCAACACTCATCATCCAGAAAATAGGGCTAATAGCTTTGGGATTGTGCAAAGGACGTTTTGCCCATTTCGGATATAAGTCTACGAAAAAGCCGATGAAAACCAGCGACATGAAACCCCAGTTGTTGGCATGGATGTGGATTTCTGTAATGTCGCCGACGATGCCCAGTGCTTCTTCCCATTTGGGAAATATACCTGTACCGACGAGAATGCCGATCAGGAAAAAGAAAAGTCCGGCGATGTAAAACTTGCGTCCTTCGTTGACTTGTAGGGCTTTCTCTGACTTTGTACGAATACCGGCCAATTGGAAAAGGAGCAACGTTGTCGCGATGAAGACCAAGGTGCCGCCAGCAATGATCGAAACTCTATTCGTAGGTGGAATGCCGATCAGGAGCAAGACGATGCCAGCGTTGAGCGACAACCAAATATCCCAACGAATTTTAGGACGTGGCAGCTTGTGTGCTTTGGCTGTCAGAATGGGCATTGCTCCAAAAAGCAGTTGGGTAAGTACGCCGAGCGTGACAAAATGGACACGCAGCCAGACCGTGCCATGGATCCAGGGCGACAGGTTCCACATGGAGAACGCTGCTGCCAGTGCCGCTACGATTGCGACGACAAAGTATAAAAAAGTCATGGTTAGGTAGGGAATCATAAGGTTTTTCCTTTATTTTTTAGAGAAGTTTCTGTCTGGTGGAGAAGCAACAATCTTAAAATAACACTCCAGACAATTACCCTGAACAGCATCGCGCCCAGACTAAAGATGGACACTGTGCCCAAATAACCGATAAGCAAGATCAGCAAAACAATGCTGTGGCTGGCTAATACAGCAACGGAAGTGGGGATAGCGAATCTGGATTTCTTCCAAATCAAAAAGGTGACTGGGAAAAGACTGAACACGCCCAATATCAAGTTATAAGCAGGCAGTCCCTGCAGAACATAATAGGGCATGGTCCGGTTGAGTATCGCCACTCGTACACCAGCGAAGATAGCCGTAGTGCTGATGATAAAGGCGAGAATAGTCGCTATTTTGATCCGTTTCATCTCTTGCTCCTTCGAGGAAAAAGGAAAGGCGTCGTCTCTTTATAGGCTAAATAAGCGTCACCGTATCGTTGTGCCAGTTCTTTTTCTTCGATGAATTTGATATATGCCAGGATGATGATTGAAAACAACGAAATGACCACCAGTGAACTGATCGAGCCAATGGCAAAGCTGATCCCGTAATAGAAGTTGATCAGCCCAAAAGCGAGCGGATTACGAGTAAAAGAATAGGGTTTCTCAATTACTAGTTTTTGGGTTGCCATCAAAGGCATAGGAGTGCCCTTGCCGATTTCACGCTGGGCCTTGATCGTCCAAAGCAGAAACCATACACCTGAAATGATCAGGATGCTGCCAAAGAACAGGCGGGTTGTTGCAGTAAAAAGAGTTGGCAGGCGAAACCATTGATCCAATACGAAATCAGGGATAATAAAGAAAAGCACCGGAAAGAAGAAAAAGAAAACGAAGATGGGGAGCCCCTTCGCCAGCAAATGATTCTTCCTGGAAATGGGCTTTGAGGATACGTCCACAAGCCTGTCAACGAGTTTCATGGTTTTCTACCTTGTTTTTTCTACGGCAACTGTTTTCTTACGATTGTTCCGCTTTCGCTTGGCGATATACGGGATCAAATAAAGATAGCCACCTGTAATGGCCAAAAGCAACATCAAAAGCGATTGGATCTGTTCAAGCTGTGAAGGAAGAAGGTGCTCACCACTCCCTGAGAACTTTGCAAATACAGCTAAAGGGATCAGGATCAAAGTTGGCAATGCAAACCATCGGTGGATAGTCCGAGTCCACTTATTGAAAAATTTCGACATATTTAAAGCTCCTTAGAATTTTTGTTCTCGGCGGCGTCAAGGGCACGCTCGAGTAGATTGAGTAACGTATCTCGCTCATCTTCATTGAGACCAGCAAGTAATTGTTCAAATTTTCGACGATGGAAACTATTTGCACGCTGGTGCACCTCTTTCCCTTTTTGCGTGAGGAAAAGTTGAACAGCACGACCATCCTCAGGGTTGGGCTTACGTTCGATCAAACCGTTTTTTTCTAACTGGCGAACGCTAATGCTCACCGTTGGCGTAGAGAGCTTCAATGCCTCTGCCATCTCCTGAATACCACAGTCGAGATTCCTGGCGACGTATTCGACCAGCCCCAAATGAGACGGAGATGTTGCCACATCGTCTAATTGGGGAGTTTCTGACCCCAAGCGGCGCAAACGGCTCGCCAATTTCAAAAAGCGTTGGGCATTTTTTTCGAGATTTTTGTCCATGGGTTTAAGCCTTATTCTTTTGTACAGCGTTCTGAAGAATGCCTAAAAATTCATCCAAAGGCACTTTGTGAATGCGGGCGGCCGTCTCAACGGTCAGGAATTTGCCCAGAAATGAGCGTAGAGGAAATTTCCCAACACGTTGAATGCCAAAAACTTCCATCACATCGGCAATATCACCATACTCCTTGAGAATTTCTGAAACGCGGGTTCTTTTTGTTATTTCCATTTTTCCTCTATTCAAATATAGTTAGTTTTGCAAACTAACTATATTTGAATTCAAGCATTCTGTCAATACAGAAATATATGAATTTCATTAACTTTAAAAGAAAATCCCCGTGAGAGGCCCACTCACGGGGAAAAAGGAGAATACAGGCTGCGCCCTTCAGCCCAATTTCAAAACCACTGTATCTTCAAGTGCACAAGTCTCCATACACTCTAAACATTGCACACATTCCAAATTGCGCATATTTTGCGGGATGGCTTCAATATCCATCGGGCACTCAACAGCACAACGTCCGCAATCCGTGCAGCGCTGAGTGTCAATTGCTACGCGTAACGGCGCAAACTTGTTCGTAATTGCCAGAAGTGCCCCCAAGGGACACAAATACTTACACCAAAAACGCTTGACCAGTAGCGATGTGACCACAAAGGTCAACAAGACACTGGCTAAGAGCGGTGTCAACTGTAAACCAAAGACCGCCCGCGCCGGACAAATTTCATGCAAAGGGGGGTATACAGCGTAAGCACTCGCAAAAATCACGATAGCAAGGATGAGATACTTTAGATAACGTGCCCACTTATCAATTTTAGGTGGTAGCTCTGTGGGAAATCTTGCCTTGCTTCGCTTCCCGCGTATATGCCGTTTGCCTCCACCACTTAGGCGGCGTGCCCAACTCGCAAACATATCCTGTAACGTGCCAAGCGGACACATCCAACCACAAAAGGCTCGGCCCGCCAAAAGCGAGACACCCAAAACCCCGATCAAAATCGCAAAGTTTAGCAGGGTGGTCGTTTTTAATGTATGCCCGGTAGTGATATAGGAAATAAAAGTTTCCACCCCACCCATCGGGCAAAAGGCGTCAAAGGCCCCACCTGTTGATTCCCGGCCGGGCATGATGTGGCGCACTCCCAGCAGAAATGTGACAAAAACAAAGATCCCTTGAATAATATGGCGCACTTGTGTCAAGCTTTTCTGTTCTTTGATTGATGATTTGGTCATAGTGAGTTAATGAAGTGGGCTTGCGGCGAGGTTAGTCTCGCCGCAAGCTGAGGAGATGCAAGAACCGGGAGAGAAATCAATGAACCGGTCTCAAGCCAAAAGCAAGGGCGATCACTGTACAGATCACCAAAGTGGTAATAATGATAATTGGGTAAGTGTATTTATTTACTTTCATGTTGGCCTACTGCTATTTCTATCAAGCACCTTGTATTCCATCATGATGGCGCATCAAAAAAGATGGAGATTAATTGGGTTCAAGCCAAACGCAGATGCAAACAGAGAAAATACCAGGAAGGTGATTATGATAATGATCGGGTACCGGTATTTATCTACTTTCACGCCAAGGTTCCACTCATCCTATGCGTTCGACTGCCAGCTTTCCAGCATGGCTTTGGTCTTCGGTAATAGCATGTAGACAAGCAGTCCGGTGCTCATCACAGGTGCAACCAAGAACATTGAAAAGCGTCCCTGGATGATCACGTCCGTCACGCCAACAGGGAAACCGCCAAACATTGACATTGCAGCCGCAAAAATACCAATTGGCAGCGCCCATTTTTTCCCGCTAACGAGAGCGATAATGAACGTACCCCAAACTGCAGCCCCCCACCAGTTAATCATTTGCGACATAGCATACATCGAGGCGATGAAGCCCTTTGCTTCGGTTTGGTAGCGGGAGATAGCACCCACACCATCGATGAAGGTCAGCACATAAGCCATGCCACTGAAAAAAGCAAAGATGATGATCTTGAAGTCTACGCCCCGAATGAAAAGCATCCCAAACCAGAGCACAAAACCTATCAGAAACACCCAGATGGTCGGTGCTGGCAACCCTATGCTGGAAGGTGGGATCATAGGGAAGAAGCCTGCCAAAATCTGCACAGTGGCAGCGATCGTGCCCCAGAACCATGCCCAAGGCGCTTTATTCAGAAAACCATAAAGCACCATCACCCAGAGCGCGCCTGCTGAAACACCCAGCCAACTGAGCAAAGCGAAAACGATCTGGACAGTGATCGCTTCATCAGGGCGATCTCCGGCTAATTTCCCGTCGATGTTGACTTGGTAAATGCTTGCCATCAGGAAAAGCACGAGCAGCCCAACCCCGATGCCAATAATGGAGAGGGCGATACCCAGCTTATGGTTATTTTTTAAAGTTTTTAGTAGTTTTTCCATGAGAGAGAAATCTCCAGTCTACAGGAACCTGACAGGTCTTACTTCTTAGTCGCTGAAGGAATGCAAAGACCTGTCAAGTTCATATGTTCGCTTACTCTTCCTGAATAAGATGTTGCTTGAAATAAGGCAGCATGGTGAAGAAGAGCACACCCAATGCCAGCAGCGAGCCGTAGAGATAGTCGAGAGTTTTGGTGCGGATAAATTGCGTGGGGACATTGATCATCAAAATGGTGATCGAGGCTGCTACGGCAAACCACCAGCCTTTACGCTTTCCCATTGCCAAAAGAGGAATGGACATGAACAAGAAAATAACTGCTACCCAGTTCACTTCGCCAGCCCAACGGAAAAGCCACCAGGTCCAGTCAGGATACATGGGGTAGGTTGGACGGGTTGCCATCGTGCGTTGTGCGCCGATGCCAATGGTAAAAGCGTGTGTAGCAAGCATCCCAACAAAGGTTAGCGCGCCGAACTGTGCCCAATGCTGCATTCGGGTGCCTTTGCGCAGGAAGATGAATGCCCAAAAGCCGGTCAAGCCAATGAAGGAGATGATCATTGGGAGAGGGAAGCCAGGCACCCAGCTAATGTAAGGCAGGAACATGAAAAAGCCGCCAACCGCGGGCAAGGCAAAGAGCGTCATTGCTACAGGGAAAGACCACTCCGCTCCTTTCCGAATCTGCCCGGAGATGATGATCAACCCTGCGCCTCCAGCGAAAATCAGCGCCCGCCAGAACGAGTAGGAATAATCAAAGATCGGAATTCCGCTCGAAAAGGTTGGATTCCCGGCTGCGATGTGTTCACCCAAATGAATGAAAACCCGCTCCAGCGAAGTTTGCACCATAAAGGGGATGATGTACGTCATTACCAACCCAATTACGATCGCCAAACCTGCCATGAGATTACGATTTTTTTGTGATGTCTCTTGCATGTTGTGCCTCCTAGAAATAAAGCTAAAAAAGATTTTTGATTTTTCAGAATTCCTTTGTGAAGGTTACCTCAAACGTAACTTTAAAGATTTGACTTAACGCAAATCAAACAAAAAAAAGAGACGCCAAAGATGGCATCTCTAAAAAAAACATTTGAACCTAACGCACTTACTAACCATTTGGGTGCGTAATTAATTTTTGTGTACCAGGCAGACAGAGAATAACAAGTAAGATCGTGCTCAATATTGGTGCTGGCAGAAACATGGAAAACCGCTGTACTTCAAAAACATTGTGGATGCCCATAGGGTATCCGCCAATCATGGACATGGTCGCTGCAAAAATGCCCACCGGAATTGCCCAAGATTTCTGTCTGAGTGCTGCAAAAATAAAGATCGCCCACCCGGCGGCCCCCCACCAATTAACCTGCTGGGAAACCACATACATGCCATTCCAAAATGTGTTGGCATTGGACGCAAACTCCGATGGAAATTGGAAGGTCGTCTGGAATTTTGAAATGGGTGCCACCCCGTCGATAAAGGTTAGCACATACGCTAATCCCGCCGTAAAGGTGAGACCGATCACTTTCTTCTGCACCCCGCCGATGATGAGCATCCCAAACCACATGACCGCTCCAAGCAAAAAGACCCAAAGAGTTGGCACTGGCAAGCCACTATCCGCCGCTGGAATCATCGGGAAGAAACCTGCTAAAAGGAGAACGGTTGCGGCAACCGCACCCCAGAACCATGCCCACGCCTCTTTCTTCAGGAAACCCCACAAAACAGCGGCTGATAGCGCACCCGCTGCCGTTCCTAACCAGCCAAGCAACGCATAAACCAAGCGAACAGTATTGCTCTCTTCCCATTCCCCGGCATTAAAATGCGTGTGGATGACGGTATTGTAGGTGTCGGCAATAAAATACAAGGCGAGAAGTCCGGCCAAAATGCCGAACACGGAAAACAACACGCCTAGCTTGTAATTATCTTTCATCATTTTACACTCCTTATCCATATCGATTTCTCTATGCACAGACAGCCTGTGTAAAGATAATTACAATATAACAAGACTAAGTGTATAAAGATTTGCCTTAAAGCAAATAAAAAAGAGATGCAGCTCAACTTACCTGCACCTCTTTCGTTACTTACTGAGCATCAGCGAGGATCATTCATAGATTGTTACTGTGAAAAAGCCGTCCATATCAGCATTGTCCAATACGAATTCAGCTCGATCATTCCAATATTCATAATACTCGGTTGCTTCTTCATCTGTTGCTTCGCCTGCTGCCATTTTCTTCCCCATCTCAACGCGTGCTGGGGTTGGGATAGGAAGAATGACGACAAGGTTGAATTTCACGCCTACTTTTTCGCCAGTATCTAGGCGGGTGAAAATCCACTCCCGCATTGGTGGCAATTGGTTGGTCGGCTCTTCCGAGTACACCATTTTATTCTGACGCACAAAGACATCGTCTGTTTGCCCAAACTCAGCGCCAATAAAGCCAGTGTGAGGGGACGCGCCTGTAATAAAGGTAATCACATCGCCAAAGACCCCTACAAACCACTCATCTTCAGCACCAGGAGCTTCAACAGCTATTTGACCACGCACCGGAATTTCCCCATCGGGATAAAGCACTTCAAGGGCTTTATGGGTAATTGTCCATGCTCCCGTCACTGCGCCACAAGAATGCCCTGCCAGTTTGACTGCTTCCTCATAATAATACGGAATGGGAACTTGTGATTGTCCAAATATCCCAAAATATGGATCCAGCATCATGATCGGTTCAACATGCGTAATATATTCCTGATCCCAAGCAAAGGTGTCTGCCTGCTCAGGTAAAGTCTCGATGGAGGAAGCTTCTAATGTGCTCATGGGCGCTTCCTCATAAACTGTGACAGTGAAGAATCCATCCAAGGTATCGGCGTTTTCTAAAACAAACTTTGCCCGAGCGTTCCAATATTGAACGTAATCAGCAGCCTCTTCAGCTGTGGCTTCACCTGCTGCCATCTTTTTCCCCATAGCCTGCCGTTCAGGAGTTGCAATCGGGGTAATTACAGACAAGTTGAAGTTGACGCCCACTTTTGCGCCTGTGTCAATTCGGGTGAAAACCCACTCCATTTTTGGGGGGAGTGTTCCTGTTGGTTCAGCAGGATAGATCATCTTGTTTTGACGCACAAAGACATCGTCTGTTTGTCCAAACTCAGCACCGATGAAACCAGTTTTGGGCGCAGCACCGGTAATATAGGTGATGATTTCCCCAAAAACGCCGACAAACCATTCATCTTCAGCGCCAGGAGCTTCAACCAAAATTTGACCCCGCACAGGAATTTCCCCATTAGGATACAGCACTTCCAGGGCTTTACGCGTTATTGTCCACGCTCCGGTGGTTGCACCACAGGAATGTCCAGCCAACTTGACCGCGTTCTCATAGGTATAGGGAACTGCGACCTGAGATTGTCCAAAAATCTGAAAATAAGGATCAATCATCATGATAGGCGGAACTTCGGTAATGTATTCCTGATCCCAGGAAAATTCAGTGTCAGCCTCGAGAACAACCTCTTCGGTTGGGGCAACGTCATCAGATGGGGCAGATTCTTCAGCCGCAATAGCTTCTTCAGATACGGATACTTCCTCTGTGACCTGTATTTCTTCAATACTGGGAGCTGGTGCCACAGCGGGCGTACACGCTGCGAAGAACATCGAGGTGATAATCACTATTGCGAAAACAGAACAGATTTTTTTTAGCATTTTCTTCTCCTATGATAATACTTACAAAGCTCCAGTTTTTTCCAAACAAAAGCGCACTGAAGCAGATTGAAATCTCTTTGTTCATAGGATAGCCAGATTTGATGCGTGTGTATTCAACTTTAGTTTATTTTTTCACAAATATAGCGTTTCCAGCATCTTCCCCATTACTCATCCGCTAAAGCGATTTCTTGAAGCTCTTCATGCTTCAAGATCAAAATTCTCTCCCGCTCAAGTTCAATCAGGTTCTCTTCAACAAAAGTACGGAATGCACGGTTAATGACCACCGGCACAGTACCGATGCGAGCCGCAATGGCCGCTTGCGTAGCCCATTTCTTACGGTTAATCATATTACCATCGGCCTCTTCAAGTAAAAAGCGAGCGAGCCGGCTTTCAACTGGGCGAAGCGACAAATCAGTAACCAGGTCCATTGCATACAAAACACGGCGGGCAAGATTCTCAATGATCGCTTTGGCCAAAGAAGGGCATTTATCTAATTGATTGAGCAACACATTTCTCTGAACAATCAACACTTTTGCAGATTCCAAAGCCTCTACTGAAATCACATTTGTTCCGCCTGTTAGAACACCCACTTCATTGAAAGCCTCACCAGGACCAACGAACCTGATTACTTGCTCTCTTCCAGCAGCAGATATTCTCACTGCCCGCAACCAACCGTTTTTAACAATATATAACCCAACGCAGGGTTCTCCTTCCACAAAAGCAAACTGGCCAGGCTCATAAGTTCGCTCTATAGTGGCCATAGCAATATGTTCCAGCGTAACAGCATCCAGCCCAGTAAAGTAAGGAATCTGGGATAGCAAATGGATCACATCTTTTCTTTTCACAGATCCGGTCCTTTCGCTTTTTTCACATCATAATGTGATTCTTGACCCACGTCTTTGACATAAAGCAAAAAGATCGCGGGCACGAAAAACACTCATCTTGCCAGCCATCTATCAATGCAGTTTGATATCCAGTCAGTACTTACCAGAGGCTCGATCTTTCGCCTTCAGGAGAATTACCTTGAGCGAATATTTTTGTGGTCCAAAAACGAACACTGCTATCTGAAATTTCCTTCAATTTTTCAGTTAGAATACAATTATGCAACTAACAGATAGCCAAAAAGAAAAAGCGCGTACAGCAACCATTTTCAAAGATATTCCTGATGTGGAGTTTGAGAAAATATTGGATGCCGGGCGCTTCAAAATGCTGGAGGCAGATTCTTTTTGTTTCATGGAAGATGACCCAGCCGAAAAAGCATATCTGCTGATAGAGGGAAAAATCAAGTTAGCACAGGTAACCATTCATGGACAACAAGTCATTATGGGCTATATCACTCCGGGGCGGGTTTTCGGCATCATTGCAGCCCTGAAAGAAGTGACCTACCCTGTTTCCTCACAAGCTGTGGGAGAGTGTAAGACTCTATATTGGGACGAGACCACTTTAAATAGTGTTTTGGAAACATCGCCAAATTTGGCATTGAATATTCTACGCGTTGCAGCCAGACAAATTCGAGAATTCCAAAACCGGATTCGAGAATTATCCACGCAGCAAGTGGAACAGCGCATTGCTCGTGCCATCATTCGCTTGGCAAATCAGTCAGGAGAAAAGACAGACGCAGGGATAATCATCAATTTACCTCTTTCAAGACAAGACTTGGCTGAAATGTCTGGCTCTACCATGTATACTGTTAGCCGGGTTTTGACCATGTGGGAAAAAGAGGGGATTATTGACAGCAGGCGTCAACAAGTAAAAATTCTATCCCCACATAAACTCGCCACAATCGCAGAAGACATCCTATTAGCCGAAAGAAATATTTCTCCAGACGAAAACAAGCAGAGTTGAAATACGCGTAATTTGACCCAATTTACGTAAATTTGCGCTAGCGCAAAGACACGCACCTTGCCTTCCAGTAAATTATGAATAATTCTCTATATTCTTAATTACTGGAGGCTTTTCCGTGAAGAAATCTCTTCTTAGTTCAATCCTGTTCATCTTTTTAGGGCTGGTGCTCAGCGCCTGCGGCTCATCTGCCGACAAATCCGCGCAAGAGAAGGCCGAGGATACTGTTGCTGCATTTCAGCTTGGCGGATGCGGCGCTTGCCATGTGATCCCAGGTGTCCCCAATGCACAGGGAGAAATTGGGCCCGATCTCAGTGAGGCAAGTCTGCTCGCTGCTGAAACAATTACATCTTCGGATTATTTTGGTCTAGCTGAATCTCCTGAAGAATTTATCCGAGAATCTATTTCGTACCCGGACACTTATCTTCCGGAAGAGTGCCCAACAGGGCCCTGTCAACAAGGGCAAATGCCTGCGACATTGGATGAGCTTTTGTCGGAGGAGCAAACCGACCTCATTGTAGACTATCTGATGGGTTTGCCTGGTGGCGAACTAGATTTGGGAGATACCAGTACCAGTGTCTCCACAACGGCTCCAACCTTAACAGACGAAGAATTTGACTGGGCCAAACAGACTTTCTTTGAGCGCTGCGCGGGCTGTCACGGCACATTACGCAAAGGCGCAACAGGCCCGGCGCTAACGCCTGATGTCACCCTGGCCCAAGGCACAGTTGGTCTGTCATCGATAATTTTCAATGGAACCAATGGAGGCATGCCCGATTGGGGTAAACAAGGCACATTAACTCAGGAAGAAACTGACATCATGGCCAAGTTCCTTCAAAACGAACCTCCTGCTCCCCCTGAGCTTTCGCTCCAGCAGATGACGGATTCTTGGCAATTGATTACCCCTGTTGCTCAACGACCTGTTTCGCCTCAGACCACGCGTGACTGGCAAAATTACTTCATCGTCACTCTACGGGATGCCGGACAGGTGGCAATCATTGATGGCGACACACATGAAGTGGTGAGCACGGTAGATAGCGGGTATGCTGTCCATATCACTCGTATGTCGGCAAGTGGAAGATATGCTTACGTAATTGGACGTGACGGGCGACTGGCCTTGATTGATCTGTGGATGGAGATACCCGAAGTGGTGGCACGTGTACAGACCTGCTACGACGCCCGCTCGGTTGAGGTAAGCAAGTATGATGGAGCGGAAGGCGATTTTAACGATAAATATGCGATCGCGGGTTGTTATTGGCCGCCCCATTTTGCTATTCTCGACGGGCAAACGCTCGAGCCTATGAAGGTTGTGTCCACGCGCAGTTACACCTTTGATACAGGTGAATACCATCCAGAACCACGAGTAGCGAGTATCTTGGCTTCCCATTACAAGCCAGAATGGATTGTGAATGTAAAAGAAACTGGGCAGGTTTGGATTGTGAACTATACCGATATAATGAATCCAACCATAAAAATGATAAATGCATCCCTGTTCTTGCATGATGGAGGACTCGATTCAACACATCGTTACTTCCTGGTAGCTGCCAATCAATCCAACCAAGTTGCAGTAGTCGATTTGGAGACAGAAGAGCTTGCTGGCATTGCAGATGTCGGTGCAGTACCACATCCTGGGCGGGGGGCGAACTGGATTGACCCCGAATTTGGTCCAGTCTGGAGTACGCCGCATTTGGGTGAGCCTTCAATTATGTCGATTGGCACAGATCCAGAAAATCACGCTGACAATGCCTGGCAGGCCGTCCGCACCACCGAATTACCCGGTTCTGGCAGCCTATTTATCAAAACACATCCAAACAGTAAATGGATTTGGGTAGACATGACCCTGAACCCTGACCCGGCATTGTCTCGCACCGTTTGTGTAATCGCGAAAGCTGATCCAAGCAAGGTTCACAAATGTTGGGAAATTGGTTCCTACGGCCGTGCTGTTCACTTTGAATATAATAAGGCTGGTACTGAAATATGGGTTAGCCTTTGGGGTGACGCATCAAAGCCTGGCGAAACGGGTGAGATCGTGATCTATGATGATGCAACATTGGAAGAAGTTACCCGCATTCCCAATCTAATCACTCCAACAGGTAAATTCAACGTATATAACACCGTCAATGACCTATATTAGAGATACAAAATAACAATTCCAAAAGTGCGCGGCAATGTTGCCGCGCACT
>JBNLFG010000021.1:0-53366 GCA_050305405.1 Anaerolineales bacterium
TTCCAAGCGAATGATAATGTCCATTTCGTCAAAATCTAAGTTCAAAGTCTTATCAACATTTGATAAATGGAAAGTTTGGCGCATTATTAATAGTTCAACTATCATTATTGCCTTCTTTCTTCCATGGCTTGTAATGTTAAGGGACATAACCACTCACCAAGAGGTAACTTACACTGGGCTTCGATTGCTTCAGTGGTATCAAGGTCTTACAAAATTTGAAGTATTAATTCAAGAGCGAGAATTACTTGAGCGACTTCGAATTTTAATAGTGTCGCTTCCGTATTTCTTAGGTTTATATTCTATACTCATATATTGCGCCTTAAACTCATTTGCAGTAACGCCTACAACTAAATTTGTAGAGAAGCCAAATTGGAACAAGTTAATATTTGGCCTATTGGTAACAGGAGTAATCAACTTGTTGTATTTGGTAAAACCGTGGCGATACAATTGGGTGAGTTTAGATTATTTATCGTTGATAAAGGTGGGATATTGGCTAGTCTGGTTCGGGTTAGTTTCTTCCACATTGCTTGAAATAAGTTATTCTCTCAAAAAAGGAAGTAATATCTGAGATGTCTTAATGAGTTGCTGGCTATAAAAAGCAGAGAAAAGATTGAGTTTGTAAAATGATTTCGGGTTCAGAGACTTTGTTAGTTTTTAGCGGCGGTTCTGCTTTTAAACTAGCGTGTCTTGCACAAAGCCAGCCAACAAAGCGTGCAGCGGACGGCGGGGATTCGTGCGCAAAAATGGCTTGGTTCTGGCTTTGGTAGTTTTCCGTTTGCGAGCATCTTCTCGTCCCGCCCTTGTCCGCCGCTAACGCAAGCCGTTGGGCGCTGACGCTAAAAAGGCATAAACAAGGTTTTCCAAAATGAAACAACTTGCATTATTGCTCGGCAAAATCTTCTTTTTTACAGCCATATCTTTTGGATTAGTCATGAGTATGTGCTATATAATTCCGTCCTTTTTGTTATACCTTTTTGCGCTTGCATCTGGCAAAGAACCACTTTATGTTCATATGGGCTGGGGTTTCTTATTTATCCCTATCGGGCTTGGCGCTTTATTTGGCATTCCGATGGCTTTAATTCTCGGCTTGGCACATTATTTTATGGTTAAAAAAGTTGCTCAAGGTAAGTCTTTTGATTTATCGCCAATCCAGAAAAGAACAGTCGTCTTGAAGTCAAATTCAAGAAGCACCCTTGAGAATTGTGTTCTTGCTCTTCAGAAATTTCCCGCAAGAATCGTTGAAAATAACTCGCCCCAAAACTATATCACCGCCCGTACAAGTACAAGTTGGAAATCTTGGGGCGATGATATTAGAGTTGATGTCGTTTCAATTGATGAAACGAATTCACAGGTGAAAATAATCTGCCGTCCAGCATTAAAGACGACACTTGTAGATTATGGAAAGAATTACGAAAATGCAGAGAAATTGCTGTCGCTTATCAATGAAACCTTTCAGATAGCATAGCCAATGGCAAAAGTTTGGTTCTGGTAAAATGCGCCCAACAAAGCGTGCACTTGACGGGTGGGATGCTGCGCCATTTTCGGGCTTTATCTACGCCCAAGCAGAATCCTGTTCTCGAAGTTTTGTCCACGCCCGCCCACCCGCAAGTAACGCCAGCCGTTAGGCGGGTGAGCTGATCACCAATGAGAAACCAATGGAAAACGAAACGAGAGTCATCCTGCAACAGCTTGTCGAAAAGGCTCAAAAACTGAGAGATTTCAGGTTCGATGAGCACGTCAAAGGGGTTGGAATAAATATGCGGGCAGAGCGAGAAGAAAATGGTGAATGGGTTATTGATTTTGGAATTCCTGATGTGAAAGAGCAAGATGCATTTCTTTTTACTTTTCGCATGTTTATTCAACAAAACGAATCCATTTCGTTTCCTAATATTCATGGGCTTTTGAGAGATAATAATTTGTCACAGGAGTTGCGAGAAGGTATAAAATCTGTTCGTCGGGCTTATTTCGATTACCTGAACAGCCATTCAGATTACACAGTAGAGTTGTTCGAAGGTCATCCGACTCGTGGACAGATGTTAGAAACGGTTTTATATGGTGGCTTGGCTCACGGAAATGATGCAGATACAGTTCAAAGATTTAAGGACTGGTCTCGCGATGATATTCGAGCAAATTTATTAATGCAGGAATTTACAGCAATTCTTCTTCAGATCCTTGTTTTCATTAAGTTCATTGCTGATTTGAGTGAGAAAGAACTAATGCAAAAACCCGCCTAACAAAGCGTGCACTTGACGGGTGGGATTCTGCGCTATTTTCGGGCTTTATCTTCACCCAAGCAGAATCCTGCTCTCGATGTTTTGTCCACGCGCCCACCCGCAAGTACCGATTACTGCACCTGTCAAGGGCTGCGAAAAATATCGGAGCGATAGAAAGAAAGGATATTAAAATAATGGAAACACACCAAAGCAGCAATATTCCCACACAGACCAAGCGATTTTGGATATTGTTATTTTCCCTTTTTGTCTTGGTTATGATATTGACGATGCTGAAAGATTGGTGGTTGACAGCGGATAATCCCAATGTGCTTTTCTACCTACTGGTGCCAATCTTGTCTATCTTAGGCGGTGTATTGAGTATGTATGGTGTGGCAAAAATCGGCAAGCAAACCATCACATTTCTAACGCTGTTCGCCATTAGTATGGGTGCAAACACGCTCATGCAAGTTGTTGAAAATGTATTGAAAATAACCTACCATAAAATATGGGAATATCCGGGGTTACTTTACGTCGTGATTGTCATTCCATTGGGTTTTCTATTGATGATATATGGTTTGATTCGGTGGGGGAAAGTAAAAGGTTGGATAGCATTGATTTTGACGGGGTTTGATTTTGTGGGTAGTATGGCGGTTGGAATTTTGCTTACTGAAGTGCTCGGATTGACCACGCCAGGATCGTGAAAAAACACAGCCCAATCCAGTGATAAGACTGCTCCGCTTGAAACTAGGTCTACATGCGCTTGATTATGAGCATCCAAGTATTGTAAATTTTGAGTGAGTGGTTATCAATAAAAAACAGGGATTTCGCATTCTCCGCGAAATCCCTGTTTTTTGTATACGCAATATTTCCTACAGCGGCTCAAATCTCGCCGTGAAGTGCTTCAAAAATTGCGGGGCGTAGGTGAAGCGGTAGCCCGTGATCGTATCGGCACGTTTGACGATCTTTGCCATCACATCAACAATATAGTCGAGGTGGCTTTGGGTATAGGTGCGGCGCGGGATGGCAAGGCGCACTAACTCAAGATCGGGATAGACCATTTCGCCGGTGTCGGGGTCTTCGTAGGAGAACATGACGGAACCCAGTTCCACGCCACGGATGCCGCCTTCGCGGTACATCTCGACGACGAGGGCCTGGTCGGGCAACTCAGCGTGTGAGATATGCGGCAGGATGCTGCCTGCGTCAATGTAGACCGCGTGTCCGCCTGCGGGCTGGATGACAGGAACGCCGACTTCAAGTAATCGTTCGGTCAGGTATTCGGTTTGCCCCAAGCGATATTTGAGATAAGCCTCGTCCAAGCCTTCGTAGAGACCGACTGCCATTGCATCCAGGTCGCGGCCGGCCAAACCGCCGTAAGTGGGAAAGCCTTCGCGCATGATGAGTTCGTTGCGCGCATTCTGGAAAAGATCATCATCATTCATGCAGAGCAAGCCGCCAATATTGACGATGGCGTCTTTCTTGGCAGACATGGTCATGCCGTCGGCAAGAGCAAACATCTCTTTGGTGATCTCGATGGTGGATTTATCCGCGTAACCCGGCTCACGCATTTTAATGAAGTAAGCGTTCTCGGCATAACGGGCGGCATCAATGAAGAAGGGGATGTCGTAGGTTTTATAGACTTCAGCAACATCGCGCAAGTTTTCCAGCGAAACGGGTTGTCCGCCGCCGGCGTTATTGGTAATGGTCATCATGCCGAAGGGGATATTCTCGACGCCGACTTCCTGAATAAAGGCGATCAGCTTCTCGATATCCATATTGCCCTTGAAGGGATGCAGGTTGCTCGGGTCATAAGCTTCGTCGATGACGAGATTGGCTGGACGACCACCACGCGAGCGGATATTGCCTTCGGTGGTGTCAAAGTGCATATTGGAGGGGATGTACTCGCCCGGTTTAACGAGCAAGTTGCTTAGGATCCCCTCTGCTGCACGGCCTTGGTGGGTGGGCATCCAATGCGCAAAGCCGAATATCTCTCGAACAGCGGAATCAAGCCGATGGAAGGAGCGTGCGCCGGCGTAGCTTTCGTCGCCCATCATCATAGCTGCCCACTGGAAGTGGCTCATCGCGCCCGTCCCCGAGTCGGTCAGCATGTCAATGAAGACATCTTCGGCTTTGAGTGCGAAGACGTTGTATCCGGCTTCTCTGAGCGCGTTTTCTCGTTCTTCGCGTTCAGGCAAACGAATGGGTTCAACCATCTTAATGCGGAAAGGTTCAGGCAGATATTCGGTCATTTTTTTCTCCTTTATATGATCGTTTCTGTTCTAAAACAAAAAATTGCCAAGGAAAGCGCAACAGCTTTATACCTTGACAACTGGGTGTGCCCCTGGGCAATATGAAATTGTGATTACGGAGAAATTCTAACACAAAAATCTTGTATAATGAGACCATGTCCAAAAAAATCCGTCTCATTCTGGCCTTTTTGCTTTTGCTTCTCTCGCTGAGTTTATTGATTTGGGCAATGCTGCCCACGCTCAACGAAAGTCGCGTGCTGCCTATTTCTCCGGCTGACTTGCAATTGCCCACGCCTGAAGCCTTCATTTATTACTGGGTGGTTTAAGATGAAGATAAGACATTTTTTACTGGCTCTGGCATTGGGATTAGGGGTTTTTCTGTTGCCCTCCTGTGGCGCTGTGCCATCTGCGGAAACTGGGGTGCCGAGCGCAGAAGAACCAGCGGCGTGGCCGACCGCAGAAAACCCGGTGGCGCAGCCGACCGCGACCTTGAGCTTGCCCGCTGCGACCGAAGCGCCAACTGCGGTTCCCAGCATCCCGGAGCAACGCCGTTTAACACTCGAATTTCCGCCAACCGTCCGCGCTGGCGATGCCGATGTAGTCCGCCTGACCCTCGAAGTAGACGACAAGGGCAATATCACCCCCACGGCTGAGATTGATGGACACGAGGTTACGGGTGATACGGTTGAAATCCCGAATTTGTACGATACGCACAATATCCTCGCTCAAGCCCGTATGGATATGGCTGGTGTACAGGTGCTTCCTGCAGATGTGGTCAGTGAGCCGCTTTTACCCGGTGAGCCGGTCAGCTTTTATTGGAGCGTGCGCCCCGAAGATGCAGGGGAGTATCGCGGCACGGTTTGGCTCTACCTGCGCTTTACACCCAAAACCGGTGGCGATTCGTTGACACGCACGCTTTCGGTGCAATTTATCGAGATCGAAGCGACCACATTCCTGGGCGTCAAGGCTGGACCCGCCCGTTGGCTGGGTGCAATAGGTTCCTTTATTAGCGGTATTCTGGGGATGCCCCTGATTGATGAGTTACTGAAGTGGTTGTGGAAGAAGATCACAAAGAAGTAAAGCTTAAGGCGCAATCTTGATCGAGATTGCGCCTTTTTTGTTTGTGCCCCTCTGGCTTCCACCGCATGCGGTGGAAGAACAGTCCCCTCTCCCTTTGGGAGAGGGCGGAGGGTGAGGGCTGATTTCCAAATGTTAAAAAAGCCGCCCCAACGCTTTCATTTCCCAACCCGGAATCCATTTCACAAAATCTTCTCGTGCAGGGGGCGCGTCCATCCAGGATGTGTCGGGTTCGGGGATATTGAAGCATTCTCGGACAGTCAATAAGCGTGGCACAGAAACCGATTGTGGTTTGCCGCGTCCACTTGTCCAGCGGATGCTTTGGGTTTCTACAACATTCTGCGCCAAAGCCAGCGTTTGCTCAACATCACCGCGTAAATAGGTCAGGACAGCATCGTGTTCGCCATCCGCCCATAGTTTAGGCGCCAGTGCGCCGCTCATCTCGTGGAGCGTTTCGCCGTTTTTGAGAGTCAACTCGTGAACCTTGCTGGCAACATTCGCGCCTGCCAGCGCTTTGTCTAATCCCAAGAACCAGCCTTTGTTGAAGGTCACCAGCAGCATCAGATCAACGTGGCTCAAGGCCAACTCTCCACATTCTTCTAGCATGCCGCTTTCTTGTGCCAAAACCTGAAAGTCGAAGCCGCAACCATTCCATGAGACTAAGGTGTAGCCATCTTCGGTATAGGCCAGCAAATCTTTGACCAACGTTTGATTTTCTTCTTTCGATAATTGCGGCACCCCGCTCCAAAATCGGACATCTTCGTGGGCGACTGCCGCGCAACTGATGCCAAGCGGGGCATAATCGAAAAGATTGTCTACTTTCTTCGGTAAAAGTTTGGCAATTTCAAGATCAAATGAGATTAATTTCATAGCAACTCCTTTTTAGGGACTGGATCGAAGCGAGCGCAATTTGGGCTTGCTTCCGGTTTTCGATGTTTTTTGCGCTTCAGCTTTTATGTGCTGAACTGTACAGTGAATACTATACCTGATGTTGTGTATTTTAATGTAGGGTGTTTTTTGTTGTCTTTAGAGTTGATGCTAAGCGCATCTGGTGAGCGGGGTGGGGCAGAAAGAAGAATTCGCTTTTTCGGGCAGAGGCAAGCCAAAGGTCGCGGATGTGTCGTTTCATCCATTAAACGGGTAACTTTTGGTGTTTTCGGGGGTTCGTTGATATGGAAATAGGCTGTCTTTTTGCATTTGTCTGAAAATTATATAAATATGACAAACATCATGCGAAAGGCAGACGTGGGTTAGTAGGGTTAAAAAGTGCCCTATGGTAGAATCGGCCCGCTATTAAAACTCTTTAAAACTTGGAGTGCTTATGCAAAATCCATGGATTTACGTTGGTCTTTTTGTTTTGGTCGGGATGTTTATCCCGATTGCGGCATTGCTGATCGCGCGTCTTTTGGCGCCGCGCAAGCCGAACGTGATTAAACAAAGCACCTATGAATGCGGTATTGAAACCGTTGGTGATAGTTGGGTGCAATTCAAAGCGCAGTATTACATTTTTGGGCTGGTTTTTCTGGTCTTCGATGTAGAGACTGTTTTTCTGTTCCCGTGGGCGGTTGCGTTGAACTCGCTGCCGCTGTTCGCTGTTTTTGAAGGGATTCTTTTTATCCTCATCTTGCTTGCCGGGCTTGTGTATGCCTGGAAAAAAGGGATGTTGGAGTGGATGTAAAATCTGCAAAACAATTAACAAGGCTGACGGGAAGAATCTATCCTCTCAGCCTTTTTTGTGTGTAAGGAGTAATCCATGACATTTTGGAATGATCCAATCAACTTTTTGTTTGACTGGCTTTTGACGACCTTTATGGGGTGGGGGATGGCAGAGGCTTTGTCGACTGTCCTGATTTGGTTGGTCGGTATTTTGTTGCTGGTGACCTTTGCGATGGTTTTAGATATTTTCCTCGTATGGGTTGAGCGCAAAGTGGTGGCCCGTTTTCAGGATCGCCTGGGGCCGAACCGTATCGGCCCTTTCGGTATCTTCCAGCCTTTTGCTGATATTGTCAAATTGCTGATTAAAGAAGATATTACCCCCGTTGGTGCAGATGTGGTCTTGTTCAATCTGGCGCCGATCTTCTCGATGATGTCGGTCTTGTTGCTTTGGGCGATCTTGCCCTTTGCGCCGAAGATGTTCGGTGTAGACCTGAACGTCGGGATGCTTTATCTCGTTGCCGCTGGCTCAATTGGGACACTTTCCGTGATTATGGCTGGCTGGTCATCGAATAACAAGTATGCCCTGATGGGCGCCTTCCGTACCGTTGCACAGATGGTTTCTTATGAAATCCCGATGGTGGCTGCGATCTTGGTCGTGACTGTATTGTCCGGGACTATGGGAACTGTCGGGATTGTCGGTGCACAGGAACACTGGTGGAATGTATATTTCTTCCAAGCGCCCTTGGCCTTTTTGATCTTCCTGATCTCTGCCATCGCCGAGTTGGGACGTTCGCCCTTCGACTTGAACGAGGCTGAGTCCGAGATCGTGGCTGGTTTCCATACTGAATATACCGGTATGAAATTCGGGCTCTTCTATGCGGGTGAACTGCTGCACTCTTTCACCTTTGGTGGATTTATCGCTCTACTCTTCTTCGGTGGTCACCGCTTCTTCGGGCTTGAAAATCTTGGCCCGATCGTAGGTGCGTTGATCTTTATCCTGAAGGCGATTTTCTTCTACTGGGTGATTATGTGGGTCAAATATACGGTTCCGCGTATTCGTGTTGACCACATGTTGGCTTTCAACTGGAAGTTCCTGACCCCGCTGGCATTCATTCTTTTGATGGTAACGGCTTTGGTCGGACGCTTGCTGTTGGATAGCGCCTGGTTGATACCCAGCCTTTTCGTCTCGAACCTGGCTTTGGTCTGGTTGACGATTGAATATTTGAAGTCTCATGCACGTAAGACGCGTGAACAAGAAGAAGAGACTTTGGCTCAAGTTGCTGCTCCGGCGGCGCAACACTAGGCGAAGGAGTAGATAAATGAATACTTCACAGGTTTTATTTCTAATCTTTGCCGCTGCGACGCTTGGTTCTGCTTTTATGGTGGTGACCACCAAGAAGATGATCCATGCGGCGTTTTGGTTGATCGCTACGCTTTTTGGCGTTGCGGCGCTTTACGCTTTGCTCAACGCTGGCTTTATCGCGATGGTGCAGGTTGTTGTCTACGTTGGCGCGATAGCGATTTTGTTCATTTTCGCAGTGATGCTCACGCGTAAAGACCTGCGTGACAGCACGAAACCCTTGAATAAGAACTGGACTTGGGCTGCGCTTTTCGCGGTACTAAGCTTCGGTGGGCTGTTCTCTCTTTTACGTCAGTGGGCAGGTTTCTCTCAAGCGGGCGCTCCGGAAATGGCTGCTGGGATGGACATGGTGACTGATTTGGGTACAGTTTTGGTCTCGCCTGATGCTTATCTTCTTCCCTTTGAAGTGGCATCTGTGCTGCTGCTGGCTGCGCTGATCGGTGCGGTTTATGTTGCAAATGAAGCGAAGAATAAGTAGGAGGCGGCGATGATCCCTATTTCCTGGTATTTAATTGTAGCGGCTGCCCTCTTTAGCATTGGTCTCTTTGGTGTTTTGGCTCGCAAAAATGCGGTTGCCATTTTGCTGGGTGTTGAGCTGATGCTGAACGCAGTCAATATCAATTTGGTGACTTTCTGGCGCTATAACGCTCCGGAAACAGTGACCGGACAAGTTTTTGCAATCATCGTTTTTGCAGTCGCAGCTGCAGAGGTGGCCGTCGGTTTGGCGTTGATCATTTCGATCTATCGTAACCGTAACACCATCGTAGCTGACGATCTCGATATGATGAAGTGGTAGGAGAAAAATATGGCAACTGAAAATATTATTTGGCTACTGCCTCTCCCGCCCTTGTTGGCTTTTGTTTTGATCGTGCTCTTTACGAATAAGAGCAATAAACTGAGCCATATCATTGGCGTTGGTGCAGCCGGGCTTTCCTGGCTGGGCGCAATGGTCGTCTTCTTCCGCTCTCTCGGTGTGGAACATTTCGGCGAACATCCTTTTGCATCTTCGATTAAATGGTTACCCCTCGGTGACGAGTGGCTGGAGATCGGCGTACGTATCGACCCACTTTCCTCAGCGGTGCTTTTCTTCGTGGGCATCACCGTTTTTATGATCTTCCTGTACTCGGTTGGCTACCATAACTATGGTCAGCCTAAAGGCGATCATGATAAGAAGGGGTTCCCGCCACACGGTGCAACCATTGAAGAACATGGTCATAAACACGTTGTGCCTTCTGTTGAGCCGATGTATGCACGCTTTTTTGCCTTCATTGGTCTCTTCGCTGCAGGCATGTACACGCTTGTTATCTCAGATAACCTGCTGACTCTCTTCGTCGGCTGGGAGATCATGGGGTTGTGCTCCTACTTGCTGATCGGTTTCTGGTTCCAGAAAGAATCAGCCCGTAATGCTGGTATCAAAGCCTTCATGACCACCCGTATCGGTGATGTCTTCATGCTTTTGGGCCTGGCTTTCCTCTACTCGGCGACCGGCTCTCTTCAATATGAAGTGATCTTTTCTGAAGAAGTTTTACATGCATTGACAGCAGCTCCTGCTTTCTGGGGTCTTTCCGCTGCTGGCGCAATTGGACTTTTGCTCTTCATTGGTGCGGTTGGTAAATCCGCGCAGTGGCCGCTGCACGTTTGGCTGCCCGATGCGATGGAAGGCCCGACCCCCGTTTCCGCGATGATCCATGCGGCGACGATGGTTTCGGCTGGTGTCTATATGACCATCCGTATCTTCCCGCTCTTCTCCGCTGGCTGGCATGAAGGTGGCCCGCTGACTCCGACGATGAGCATTATCGCTTTCATCGGTGCGTTCACTGCGCTCTTTGCAGCGACGATTGCTGTTGCACAGAACGACGTCAAAGGCGTTCTGGCTTACTCGACAATTTCTCAGCTTGGTTACATGATGGCTGCTATCGGCGTCGGTGCTTATGTTGCGGCTGCTTTCCACCTGATTACCCATGCTTTCTTCAAAGCCTTGCTCTTCCTTGGTTCCGGTTCGGTCATTCATGGCATGGAACACGGTGTCTTGCACACGGGTGACCATAGCGTCGACCCGCAGGATATGCGGAATATGGGTGGCCTTGCCAAGAAGATGCCAATCACTTTTTGGACTTTCCTGATTGGTGGTTTCGCACTTTCCGGTTTCCCGCTGGTAACGGCTGGTTTCTGGTCGAAGGACGAGATTTTTGCTGATGCTTTCGCAAACGGACACACTGCCGTTTTCATTACTTTGGCATTGGCCGCTTTCCTGACCGCTTTTTACACCATGCGTCAGATCACAATGACCTTCCTCGGTGAAGCCCGCACCCCCGAAGCGGAACATGCTTCCGAGAATAAATGGACGATGACCGCTCCCTTGGTCGTGCTCTCCGTTTTCGCTGTGGGTTATGGCTGGGTCGGCATCCCCGAAGAGTTTCCCGTCCTTGGCGGATTACTGCCGAACTGGTTCCACGATTTTGTTGGACACACGCTCGAACACCCGCTCCCTGCGCCTGAGTTCAGTTGGATTCCCCTCTTGACCTCGTTAACGGTAGCCCTCGGCGGGTTATACGTTGGCTATTTGACATATCGCAATTTCAAATCCGCGGACGCTGTCGATCCGATGCGTAAGCTTTTGGGGCCGGTTTACCACTTCATCGAGAATAAATATTACTTCGATCAAGCCTACGATTTTCTCTTCGTCAAACCCGCGTACTGGATTTCATCTGTCTTCACTGAGAAGATGGACAAAGGTGTCATTGATGGCATCCTGCACGGATTTGGCAAGGTCGCTTATTTCATCGGCTTCAATGTCCGTGACAAGTTTGATACCCCCGTCATCAACCGCTTTATCGGTGATGGTGCTGCTGAAGTTGTGCAAAAATTCGGGCAATGGGTACGTAAAGCGCAAACGGGTCGTATTCAGCAATATATGGTTTCGGCTTTAGGCGTTTTGTTCCTTATCTTTATTGCGCTGTACTACTTAGTGCTGGCGTAGGCGACAGGAGTGAATAATGGATTTTATTTATAGTCACTTACTGAGCGTAATTCTTTTCTTCCCCGTTTTGGCGGCGATGATCCTGCTCTTCCTCCCCAAGGATGAAGTTAAGCTGATCCGCTGGACGGCGTTGCTCACCAGCCTGGTTCCCTTTGTGCTGACTCTGGTGCTCTGGTCGCGTTTCGATGCGAACGGCGGAGCTGCCTTCCAGTTTGAAGAGAATTATGTCTGGTACGCTGCCATCAATTCCAATTTCCATATTGGTGTTGACGGCATTTCTTTGAGCATGGTTTTGCTCACAACCTTACTGACCCCGCTGGCAATCCTGGCATCCTTCGGTATCACCGATAAAGTCAAAGCCTATATGATGCTCTTCCTCTTCCTTGAGATGGGGATGCTGGGCGTCTTCATGTCGATGGATTTGCTGATCTTCTTCGTTTTCTGGGAGATCGGTCTTGTCCCGATGTATTTCCTCATCAATCAATGGGGTTCCAAAAACCGCGATTATGCCTCCCTGAAGTTCATGATCTACACGATGGGTGGTTCTCTCGGTTTGCTGCTGGCGATCCAGTTATTGGGTGTCCTCTTTGGGACATACGAAATCTCCACGATTGTTGCTGGCTGGAATGATATTTCCGGCGGAACGCTCATGGGAATGCAAGCTGCTACCGTTAAAACGGTTGCCTTCTGGGCCTTTGTCGTAGCGTTTGCCATCAAAGTCCCCGTTTGGCCTTTCCACACCTGGCTGCCGGATGCCCATACCGAAGCACCTACCGCTGGTTCCATGATCCTGGCTGGTGTATTGCTGAAATTGGGCGCCTACGGCTTCATTCGCTTGGTGCTGCCGCTCTATCCCGCTGAATCGGCTCAATTTGCCGGTTGGCTGGCCTTCTTGGCTGTGATGGCGATTGTCTTCGGCGCTTTCGGCGCTTATGGACAGGATGACTTCAAACGGCTAGTGGCATACTCCTCGGTCAACCACATGGGCTTCGTGCTGCTCGGTATCGCTGCGGCTGCCAAAGCCTACGGCACTGCCAATGCGCACATCGCCATGAACGGCGCGATCTTGCAGATGTTCAATCATGGTCTCTCCGCTGCCGGGATGTTCTTCCTCGTCGGTGTGATCTACGAACGCTCACATACACGTGACCTGCGCCGCTTTGGCGGTCTCTTCCCGTTGATCCCCGTTTACGGCGGCATCATGATCTTCACCAGCATGGCATCCCTTGGTTTGCCCGGTTTGAACGGCTTTGTTTCCGAGTTCCTCGTTGTGCGGGGCGCTTGGGCAGAATTGGCCGGTTACACCGCTACCGGTATGATCGGCTTGCTCTTCACGGGCGCGTACATTCTCAAAGGCATCAAGAACGTTTTGCACGGGCCGATGAATGAAGAATGGGCGCACGGCGAGCATAAACTGACCGATATCAACACCCGTGAAATCGTTGTTATGGTTCCGCTGATGGCGCTGATGCTCTCGCTGGGTATTGCCCCCGCGTGGCTTTTAGGTGTCATCAATAACGCTGTAACGGCGCTCTTCTAAAGAGGTGAAACAATGACATTTCCGATACTTAGTGTAATTATCTTCACCCCGCTTGTGGCAGCGCTCATCATTTTGATGATACCCGCAGACCGCAAGACGGAAATCCGTATGGCCGCGCTGATTTCTGCCATCTTTGCGCTGGCGCTCTCGTTCTGGGTTTATCTCAGCTACGATCAGGCCGCCGCCGGTTACCAGTTCATTGAAAAATATAACTGGCTGCCGCAGTTTGGTATTAGTCTGCACCTCGGTGTAGATGGCATCAGCACCCCTTTGGTTCTCTTGACCGGTGTGGTCATGTTCACAGGTGTGATTATCTCCTGGGGCATCGACGACCGACCGCGTGAATTCTTCGCCTTCCTCTTCATTTTGGCGAGCGGTGTTTTCGGCGTCTTTGTTGCCCTCGATCTCTTCATGCTTTTCTTCTTCTACGAGATCGCCGTCTTCCCGATGTACCTGCTCATTGCCATTTGGGGTTGGGTCAAGACTCGTGAATACGCCGCCATGAAGCTGACGCTGTATCTGTTCATTGGTTCGGTGATTGCCCTTATCGGCGCGCTGGCGATGTACTTCACCAGTGGGATGGGCACTTTCGATATGCTCATGCTTGAAACGGCGAATTTCTCGGCGAAATTCCAGCAGATCTGGTTCCTGCCGGTCTTCATGGGCTTCGCTGTCTTGGGTGGTATCTTCCCCTTCCATAACTGGTCCCCGGATGGTCACGTGGCTGCGCCTACCGCAGTCTCCATGTTCCATGCAGGCGTTTTGATGAAGCTCGGTGCTTTCGCTGCTTTACGCGTTGGCATCATGCTCCTGCCTCTTGGCGCGAAATTCTGGAGCCCGCTCATTCTTGGGCTTGCGACCGTCAACGTCGTTTATGGTGCTTTCATCGCCATGACCCAAACCGACCTAAAATATATGATCGGTTTCTCCTCCGTCTCGCACATGGGCTTGGTGATGCTCGGCTTCGCCACCCTCACCCGTGACGGTATGACCGGCGCCAGCGTCCAGATGTTCTCGCACGGTGCTATGACCGCCCTCTTCTTTGCTGCTACCGGTATGGTTTACGACCGTGCCCATACCCGCCAGATCCCTGAGTTGGGTGGCATGGTAAAAGCACTGCCTTACGTCGCCGTGACCTTTATCATCGGTGGTCTTGTCTCGATGGGTATGCCTGGCTTCTCCGGTTTCGTTGCTGAATTCCCGATCTTCATGGGTGTCTGGCAGGTGAAACCCTGGATCGCCATTCTGTCGGCTCTCTCCATTGTTATTACCGCAGCCTACATTATGCTGGCTATCCGTCGGACCTTCTTCGGCGAAATGCCAGCGGAGTTTGAAGGGCATATCCGCCCCATCTCCGTGATGGATAAAGTTGCCCTCACACTTCTCAGCGCCATGATGATTACCCTCGGTGTTTTCCCGGGCGTCATGGTGCCGATGGTACAAACCGGCATAGATAATGTGCTGCGTCTTCTGGGAGGTGCATAAATGTTTGACTCCTCTATGATTATGGCAATCCTGCCAGAGCTAATGCTGTTGGTTCTTGTCTTACTGGTTCTCGTCATGGAACTCGTTTGGAAAAACGAAAACGGACGTAAATTGGGCTGGCTCACTGCGGGTGGACTTCTTCTCATCCTTGTCGTGAGTGCGTTTCTCGGTAAACCAGCCGAGGCCAGTGATGTCTTCGGTGGCATGATCCGCTACGACTCGTTGGGCTTCATTTTCAAGATGCTCTTCGTCTTTGGCGCAATGCTGACATCCCTCTTCATGATGGATTCCGAGAAACTCGGTCAACGTGGCGAATCCTACATTCTTCTCTTGGTTGCCACCATCGGTATGAGCTTTATGGCCTCCGCTGGCGATTTGATCATGCTTTACCTCGCCATCGAAACCACCTCCATCCCGATGTACATCCTTGCTGGCTTCATGCGTGATGACAAGAAATCCACCGAAGCCGGTCTCAAATACCTGCTCTTTGGCGCGATGACCTCCGCTATCATGCTCTACGGCTTCAGCTTGCTCTTTGGCTTCACTGGCTCAACCGATCTCGCCGTTGTTAGTGGCTTCTCTTTGCCTCTGGCTGTTGGCGTTATCCTGTTGCTTGCGGTCGGTATCGGCTTCAAGATTTCGTTGGCGCCCTTCCACTTCTGGGCACCCGATGTTTACGAAGGCGCACCCACCCCGATTTCAGGTTTCCTTTCGACAGCATCCAAAGCCGCTGGCTTTGCAGTCATTATGCGTCTCTTTATTGGCCTTTTCCCTGCTGGGGAATATGCCCAAATGTGGACGCTGACCCTTGCTATCCTCGCCAGTCTGAGCATGACCATCGGTAACGTCGTTGCCTTGCGTCAGACCAACATCAAACGTATGTTGGCTTACTCCTCCATCGCTCACGCCGGATACGCCCTTGTTGGCGCAGTTTCTCTTTCCGAGCTGGGTGTTGGCAGCGTAACCTTCTACTTGATCGCTTATGTGATGACGAACCTCGCAGCCTTCGGGATTGTCGCGGCCTTTAGCCGGATTGCTGGCTCAGACGAGATTTCCGATTACGCCGGGATGAGCAGACGTAGCCCGGGGCTTGCTCTCGCTATGTTGGTCGCCTTCCTGTCCCTGACCGGGATGCCGCCATTTGGTGGTTTCGTGGCAAAAGTATTCGTCTTTGCTGCTGCGGTTGAAGCTGGCATGATCTGGCTTGCCATTGTCGGTGTCCTCAACTCGATTGTGGGTGTTTACTACTACCTGACCGTCCTGAAGGTGGTTTACCTGCATCGTATGGAAGGTGAGAACGAAGCCGAACATCCTATCCCGTTGACGCGCCCCTACGCGATTGCATTAACTGTCCTTTCGGCAGCGATCTTGTTGATCGGTGTCATCTTTGGGCCGTGGTTCAATGCGGCCAGTTCTGCTGCGCTGAATCTGTTTTAGTTTTTGAATCTAGACGCCGAGTGTTTCAACGCACTCGGCGTCTTTCTTTGAGTGGCGATAGAAACGTCAATTTAGCGGCAGCACCTGATTCGGGGCCTCAACAAGACCAAATCCACGTGCGAATGCGGCCTTTATCATCTAAAAAGAGCCATTTAATTGACCCATCTATTTCCCTATGTTATAATCCCGAGCTATGAGCGAAACTGAAAAGCAGGGCAAAAACAACCTGCAAAGTACATATAATCTAACCCTGGCCAGCATCGCTGGTCAGGTTGGTTTGTTAACACTTGTTATCATTTTTCTCGCTCTTTTTGCGGGACTTTGGCTCGACGGACGCATGGACAGCAAACCTATGTTCACTATTCTTTTGCTGATTGCCAGCGTTCCGTTAACCGTATTTTTGATGTTTCGCGTTGTTCGCTCAGCGACGAATCGAATTAACCCTGTAGAAAAATTAGAAACCCCTGAGGAGGAACAGAATAGTGGAAAAATCTCCTGAAAAGAAAGGATGGCGCTGGGGCTTTAATCGCTGGCTCGTGCTGCTTTTTATGATTGGCAGTGGCGTAGCCGCGAGCTTTTACGCGCCCGTCCGTCCCCATGTGCAATTGCCCGCAGAGAATGTGAGCCATCACCCGCTTTTTGGTAATTTCTATCTCACCAATACAATGATTGCGATGCTGATTGCTGATGTTCTTTTAATTTGGATGGCGTTTGCTTTTTATAAAGCGACCAAAGGCGGAAAATCGTTGATCCCGAAAGGGTTCTCGGGTGCAGTTGAAGCCTTCCTTGAAGTGCTCTACAACTTAACCGAAGGCACTGCTGGAAAATGGACGCGTTTCATCTTCCCCTTCTTTGCGACCATTACCTTATTGGTGCTGGTGGTGAACTGGACTGAGTTGATTCCTGGTGTGGATAGTGTTGGTATTATCCACGAAGCCGAAGGTCACGGGTATGCGATCAAGGATTTGGGCTGGGCAACCACACTTGTCAATGAAGAAGTGGAACATGGTGGTTATGGTCTAATCCCTTACGTCCGTGTAACCTCGACTGACTTGAACTTCACGCTCGCATTGGCTCTTATCGCTGTTGTGATGGTGCAGGTAGCCGGTATCAAAGCACAAGGTGCGGCCTACTTCAAGAAGTTCTGGTTCACCGATACGATGTTCACCAAGCCGATGCTCGGTGTGATCGACTTTGCTGTCGGTCTTCTTGAGTTGATCTCGGAATTCTCGAAAATCCTTTCGTTTGCATTCCGTCTTTTCGGTAACATCTTCGCTGGTTCGGTACTTCTTTTCGTGATCGGCTCCCTTGTTCCGATTTTTGCACAGTCGGTGTTCCTCATGCTCGAGTTTTTCGTAGGTATGATCCAGGCTGTTGTTTTCGGTCTTCTGACCATGACCTTTATGGCGCAAGCTACACAAGGTCACCACGACGAGGCTCACTAGCCTTAATCTTGTAAATTTCGGGCAAAATAGAAAGACACGCCCGGGTAAAACCTAACGTGGCGGCTCTCCGCCCGAAAAATCTGATACGGAGGTATTTTCAAAATGGAATTAGAAGCTGCAACCATGCTTGGTAAGTTGATTGGCGCTGGCTTGGCAATGATTGGTGCTATTGGCGCAGGTGCTGGGATCGGTATCGTGACCAGTGGTGCTGTACAGGCGATGGGTCGCAACCCAGATGCTGAAGGCAGTATCCAGACAAATATGATTCTCGGCATCGCGTTTGCCGAAGCGGTCGCTATTTACTGTCTCGTTGTTGCTCTCCTTATTCTCTTCGTTTTCTAGAAAGAGGAGATATAAATGGATGCATTAGGTCTTAATCTAGGATATTTATTTGTCCAGATTTTCAACTTTGCGATTATTTTTGTTGTGCTGAAGAAATGGGTTTATGGACCTGTTTTGACGATGCTCGACAAACGTCGCGAGACAATTGCGCAGGGTATGGAAGACGCCCGTGTCGCTGCTGAAGCTCGTGCAAATGCCGAAGCTGAAGCTGCCAAAATCAAAGCTGAAGCTCAGGCCGAAGCCAGCAAGATCGTTAGCGAAGCTACTGAGCGCGCTCAGTCCGCCGCCAAAGACGTGCAAGCTGCTGCTGATGCCAAAGCTGCTGAAGCGAAAGACAAAGCCCTTGCTGATGTTGCTGCAGAACGCAACCAGATGCTTGGTGACCTTCGTGGTCAAGTTGCCGCGCTCGCTATTTCTGGCGCGCAAAAACTCGTTGGCGAAGCTCTTGACGAGAAACGTCAGCATGCTTTGCTCAGTGACTTCTTCGCTGGCGTCAAAGACGGCAAAGTTGTTGTTCTTGACAGCGCAGAATTCAAAGGCGATGCTGCTGAAGTAACCAGTGCGTTACCCCTCACCGATGCTGAGCAGGATACCGTCAAAAAAGACGTTCTTGCTAAATCCGGTGCACAGGCTGTGACCTTCCGCGTTGACCCCTCCATTCTTGGTGGCTTGGTCATCAAAGTTGGCGACAAAGTCGTTGATGGCTCCGTCGCTGGCAAGCTCGAAGGTTTGCGCCAGAACATGCGCTAAACTTCTTTTTTAGAAGCCAAAAGGGTTTTGATGCTCAACATCAAAACCCTTTTTTGTTATCATTAGACCATGAAAACTCTTTCCGATCTTTTTTCTCAATTCTCTCTTTCAATAATTTCTGGCAGCCCAACGCAGATTGAAATCCGCTCGATCACATCTGATTCTCGCAAAGTTCAGCAAGGCGATCTCTTCGTTGCCTTGTCTGGCGAATACTTTGACGGGCACAAATATATCTCCAAGGCCATTGAGCAAGGCGCGGTCGCCGTAGTGGGGGAACAGGAGCTTTCAAACCTGCCTGTGCCCTATATTCAGGTCGAAAACGCCCGCCAAGCCCTCGCCCATCTCGCCGCCGCCTACTACGATTATCCTGCTCGTAAGTTGACCATGCTCGGGGTCACTGGCACTGATGGCAAAACCACCACCAGCAATTTCCTCTACAATATCTTGCTTGCAGCTGGTTTTAAAGTCGGCATGATTTCCACCGTCAACGCCATCATTGGCGATCAGGTGCTTGATACGGGTTTTCACGTCACCACGCCCGATGCTACTGATACGCAACGCTATCTTGCACAAATGGTCGAGGCGGGCCTGACACACGTCATTCTGGAAACCACCTCGCATGGCTGGGCGCAATATCGCGTCGATGCCTGTGAGTTCGACATCGGCGTTGTCACCAATATCACCCACGAACACCTCGATTATCACGGCTCCTACGAAGCCTACAGAGCCGCCAAGGCGCGTTTATTCACAAGTTTAGGGGATACGGTGGATAAGCCGCAGGGAAACCCGCGACTGGCCGTTCTGAACAAAGATGACATCTCCTATGATTATCTTTCCGGTCTCGCCCCTGGACCTCAGGCTTGCTACAGCGTGGAAACATCTGCCACGGCCCGAGCAGAAAATATCTGCTACCTGCCCGACGGCATTGAGTTTGAGATCGTGACCGATAAGCTACGGGTAGCAGTAAAAACTAATTTAGTTGGCTCATATAATATCTCCAATATTCTTGCTGCTTTCTCTGCTGCTGTTTTTGGACTTGGTATTGCCCCCGAAGTCGCTGCTCGCGGCATCGCCGCCCTCGCAGGGATTCCCGGTCGTATGGAGCGTATTGACATGGGACAGGATTTCACCGTCATCGTCGACTTTGCGCATACGCCAAATGCGCTCAAAGTAGCCATTAAATCCGCGCGCGAGATGACCGACGGGCGCGTGATCGCTCTCTTCGGCTCAGCAGGCTTACGTGACCGCGAAAAACGCCGTATGATGGCAGAATGTTCCGCTGAATTAGCCGATTTGACGGTGCTAACCGCTGAAGACCCGCGCACAGAATCGCTGGATGGTATCCTTGAAGAAATGGCGGCAGGTGCACGCTCAAAAGGCGCTCTCGAAAACAAGAGCTTCTGGCGCGTCGAAGATCGGGGGGAAGCGATTTCCTTTGCATTGACTCTCGCTCAGCCCGAAGACATCGTTCTCATCTGCGGGAAGGGCCACGAGCAGTCGATGTGCTTTGGCGAGATTGAATATCCCTGGGATGATCTGATCGCCACCCGTGCAGCTTTGGGTAAATTTCTAGGAATTGATGCTCCAGAAATGCCTTATCTGCCTACCCAAGATAAATAAAGAACTGCATAAGAATGTCCCGAATACTCGTTTCTGGTCTGATCAATATCGAAACCACGCTAAAGGTAGATGGGTTTCCGATTCAGTATACGCCGGTGCGTTATCCTTTTTATGGTGTCAATAGCAGCGTCTCCGGGGTGGGATATAACCTCTCGAAAGCGCTAACTACGCTTGGTCATCAGGTTGATTTTCTATCGTTAATTGGGCGGGATTTGGCTGGCGGGCAAGTACGAGCAACGCTAAGACAAGATGAGATTTCTGATGCTCATATTATCAGCGAGATCGAGCATACACCGCAATCAGTCATTATTTACGATGAAAGCGGCCAACGCCAGATCAATGTCGATCTGAAGGATATTCAAGAACAGGTCTACCCAAAAGAGCGTTTTGAACAAGCCATGCAGAAGAGTGATTTGTTGGCGCTCTGCAATGTCAACTTCTCTCGCCCGATGCTGAAAATGGCTCGTGATGCAGGCAAATTGATCGCTACGGATGTGCACACGATTGGCGATTTACATGATGATTACAACAGCGACTTCATGGCAGCCGCGAATATTTTGTTTATGAGTGATGAGCATTTGCCTGCCTCCCCTGAAACATGGGCGGAAGCGCTCCTGAAGACCTACAAAACCGAGATCATTGTGATTGGATTGGGGAAAAAGGGGGCTTTACTCGCAGTGCGTAAAGATGATTTCGTCGGTCGTTTTCCGGCTGTGCAGGTGCGTCCAGTGTTGAATACAATCGGGGCAGGGGATGCGCTCTTTTCCGCCTTCCTGCATGCCTATTTGCAGTCTGCTAATCCCTATGATGCCCTCAGAAAAGCAATCCTTTTTGCTGGCTATAAAATTGGCGGTATCTCGGCTGCAGATGGTTTTCTGACTGCGGCTGAATTGGATAAGCTTGCTGCTTAGCAGAGTCTTATTTGTGGACGATCATTTGTGTCCGTTCGCCACTCACTTTCACGAAGCGGATGCAAATCTCTGCCCCAATTTCCCCGCTAATTTCTAAACTGGATGGAAGCTCTCCGCTGCGCACGGGGAGAACGGCTTGCTCGCTGCTCTTGAAGTTCTGCCCATCCCAATTTGGGTCGACCTCCCAGTAAACCACATCCGAAAGAAAATCTGCCTCGAGAGAGATTTGATTCCCCTCCAGTTTGGCGCAGTTAGCGACCTCAGTAATGGGGAGCGTAGATGCGGTATCCCGTTCAAAGGAGAAGGATGTTCCTGCCGCAGCGAGCCTGCTCAGGGTCGTGTGTGCTGCGCGCCAGGTCGCATCTGTAGCGATGAATTGACGTCCCAATCTCGCCGCGACGAGCGCCGTTGTCCCCGATCCAGAAAAGAAATCCGCAACCAGATCACCCTCATTTGACGATGCTTTGATGATCCGCTCTAGGAGGGCTTCCGGCTTCTGGGTGGGATAGCCAGTGCGCTCGTTGTGCAACCGCGCCACGACGGGGAAGTACCACCAATCTTCGGGGACTTTTCCGCGTTTTAGATCAGGCACTTTGCCGAAGCCCGCTTTCTTGGACGATTTAAAGGTTTTGACCGTATTCTTGTTGTACGGTTCGCGGACAGCATCGGCATTGAAGGTATGCTCACTGCCTTTCGTGTAGGAAAGAATGGTATCGTGCTTGCGGTTGAAAGCGCTCTTGATCGGGGAGGGGCCGTGGTAGGTCCAGATAATCTCGTTGAGCAGGTGGTCTTGTCCGAAAATTTCATCGAGCAGAAGGCGGGCGTAGGCGCTGGCGTGCCAATCGAGATGCAGGTAGAGTGTGCCATCAGGCGCTAGCAGGCGCTGCATAAGCAGCAGGCGCTGGTAAAGGAAGTCGAGATAGGCATCAAGGTCATCCCAATGGTCGTGATAGCCTTCTGCCATTTTCCATTCGCTCGGCTTGCGCGAATCTTCACCGCGCCCGATGCGTGCAGGGAATTTCCGATTGGTGAAAAAAGGCGGGTCAATATAGATGAGATTGATCCGCCCCTCGTACTCAGGCAGCAATGTTGCCATAATGGCAAGATTGTCACCGAGGATCAGTCGATTTTCTGGTCTGGTTGTATTTGTAGGGGAAATCCATGCCTCGGTGTCGAGGCTGGCTGGGGTGGTTTCGTGTTGAGCTTTGTTGTGCCAGTTGATGGTGGGCATAATTATGTTTTTCCCATCTCCATTTGGGAGAGGGTGGGGTGAGGCTGATTTAGCTATAAAAAATATTGATGGTCGTCCCGTAACCGCGACTGAAATACTCCGCGCCATCGTTGATGGGCGTGAGCCAGCGGTAGAGCCACTTTGCATCTTCGTTTTTCATGTTAAGACAGCCATGGCTCATGGGGACACCGAAATTATCGTGCCAATAGGTGCCGTGGAAGGCATGCCCTTGTTCGGTGAAAAAACACGTCCAGGGGACGCCAGGAAGCTCGTAGGCTTCGATATCCGACGCAAGGCTGCCGTCACCCATATGTTTGGATGGTTTCTTCTCCATGATGTGGAAGGTGCCGGTCGGGGTCTTTGTGCTTGTGCCATCCGATCCGCGTCCATAGATGCCGGAAGAAATAACCGTTGATAAGACAACCCGCCCGTTTTCGTAGGCTTTCACGGTTTGGGTTGAAAGGTCTACATCAACATACTTATCCTGAAATTCCACATCAGGTGAGATTGGTGCGACCTCTTCGTCAGAGATCAGGCGCAGATGCGTGGCCTGCACATGATAGCGTTCAGAAGTTAGCTCATCATAAACCAGATACCACGGCTCGCCATCCGGGCCGTCTTCCAATTTCTCAACCCAATGAGTGGAGCCGTAATAGAGGCGATAGCGATCTTCCCAGCCGTAGAATTTGCTGAACTTCATTGCCCGCGAATAAGGGATCGTGACCTCGGCCAGATAACGTTCTCCTTCTTCAAAATTTGAGCGGATCGGATTGTAGAGAAACTGTACATGCTGGAGATGTGCACGGTGTACGAACCCACCCCAAACGCGATACCAGATGGGATTATATTCGGGCGTTTCGGCAGTTACCGTTTCATAAACGGTCAGCAGATCATCGCGATACCATTGTCCCGTGATGCGTGCTTCATCGGTGGGCATGCTGTGTACGCTAATTTCTGTCGTGGCCACGCGTACTAACATCCGATCATCAAAGAGGCTAAGGCGCTCTTTGCGCGGTGTAAATGCCATATTTCCAAGTGCAAGTGCACTAAGTTTGAGAAAATCTCGTCGTGAAAATGTACTCATATTGTCTGGATTTTACCTTAAGTTTCTGAGAAGCAAATGAATAGATAATCTATAGAAAAGATGACTTGCCGCCGAGAAACCTTACGTTGACAATTAAAAAGCCCTCCAGCGGAGGGCTTGATAGTTAAGACAAGTTTGCTACGAAGAAATCGGCTCCATGCCCTTCATGATCTCTTCGATAGCCATCGTATGGCTACAATATTCGCGCGACTGATAAAAATCGCAAGTACAGACCAGTTTTCCATCTTCAAGGCTAATGCGGTGGGTGTTATTCGTGCCATCTACAGAAATTTCGAGAGTTTCGAGGTGAAAACGTTCGCGTTCTTGTGCATAGCGCTTTGCTTTTTGAATTTTTCCGATCATACCAGAGTCCATTTTAAATCTCCTTTTTACAAAATATAAAAAAGCGCACACGGAGACCGCGTACGCTTTTTTTATGAAAGGGAATATGCTTTTTTATCTCGCATAGTGACTTCAGTATAAAGTGAAAAGTCTCGCAAGTCAACGGGAAAAAGCAATACTTATGAAATTCTAACTATGTGCCCCAATCGCGCAGGTAAAGGAAGTCATACCCAATGGTTCGGTTGCTCACCTTCGCAATGGGCGGCAGCATACGTTTGAATTGATTTTGCTGAACGCGCTTAATCACCTTGCGCACGAAGCCTTCATCAAAGCCAGCCGCAATACATTCTTCCACGCGGTAACGCTGGTCGATTAGCAGATAAAAGAGTTTATCCACATCTGCGTAGGTGAAACCAAGTTCCTTTTCATCGGTCTGATCTGCCCATAGATCAGCAGAGGGTGCTTTATCGACCACTTCGCTTGGTACACCCATCGCGCGCGAGAGTTGGCGCACTTGCGTCTTGTAAAGGTCACCAATCGGATTCAGTGCCGAAGCTGAATCGCCAAAAATCGTCGAATAGCCCAGCAATATCTCGGTCTTGTTGCTGGTGCCTATCACCAGTCCGCCAAAAGCTTCAGACTGATCGTAAAGCACAATCATGCGGCAGCGTGCCATAATATTGCCCTTACGCGTTTTCGACATCTCAGGATCAAGTGCGATGAGTGGATCGGCCATCTCGGTGATCGGGATGGTTAACGATTGGACACCGAATTTATCGATAACGAGTTGCGCATGATCGAGCGAATCCTGGCTGGAGGCTTTATACGGCATCCGAACAGCGAGAACGTTCTCACTTCCAATGGCTTCCGCTGCCAGAGCGCAGGATAGCGCTGAATCAATGCCTCCCGACAACCCGACGACAGCCTTCGTGAACCCGACGCGATTTAACTCCGATTTGATGAATCCCGTTAATATTTTGCGTGCCAAGTCTGTATTGATGTTGAGATTGGATGTTGTTGTCATAGCTATCTCCCAACCATGCGTGGATCGTTGCCGTGCAAAATACGTCCTAATTCACGCTCGACAAGTGCTGTGCGCTCATCTCGCAGTAGAGGCAGGCGAGCACGCGTGCGGTGGAGTTGGTTCAAATCCAGCTCGGTGAAGGTCAGCGCTTCCTGATGGTAGGGCGCTTGGGCGATCAGCGCTCCGTTCGGATCGTAGACGTTCGAGCCGCCCCAGAAGTTCAAACCATCTTCGTAGCCAACGCGATTGGCGTGTACCACAAAGCTCGTAAAGAGATTGGCGTAGGCCTTATTCGTATGGTCTACCCAATGCGCCGATTCAAGCCTGTCGCCTTCACCGAGACCGCGTCCGGGGGAAGCGGAGTTTAGCAGTAGAATATCAGCGCCATCAAGCCAGAGCAGATATGGGGGTGAGATGTGCCAGAAGTCTTCGCAGATCAGCATCCCCACACGCCCGAAGCGTGTATCAAAAGCACGGATCGAGTCTCCCCAGGCAAAGAAACGCCCTTCGTCGAAGAGGCCATAGGTTGGCAGGTAGACTTTGTGGTGAACATGCAGCACTTTGCCTTCTGATAGATAGGCATCGGCGATGTAGAAACGGTGCCGGTCATCTTCGTCCACGAAACCAACCACCATGTCGATTTCGTGGCTGGCCTCGAGCAAGGGGCGGAAAATCGGGTCATCCATGCTGGGGGTGTGAGCAACGGTCGGGGTGATGTCCTGGAGGGTGTATCCAGTCAGAGAAAGCTCGGGGAACAGTATCAAGTTTGAACCATGAGCGACCGCGTCTCCAATCAAGGTGAGATGCTTTTCGAGATTGGCATCCACATCCCCTAATTTTGTATTGATCTGTGCGAGAGCGAGTTTGAGTTTATTCATGATATTTAGGTTAGGTAAATAGTTGCTTGGTTAAAGAAAACGCCGCCGAGCATGCGGCGGCGTAGCGGAGAGAGAGGGATTCGAACCCTCGGTAGCCCAGAAGACTACAACGGTTTTCGAGACCGCCCCGTTCAACCACTCCGGCACCTCTCCATCGAGCGGGCTGTATTATATCTTAAATTTCAAAAATTGCACCGGCTTCAGGATATAAAACTTCCTTAAATCCTTGCATTTTCAATTCTTTTTGCAGAGGGAGTGCGCCGCGATCTTCGCCGTGCACAAGGAAGACTTTTTGTACCTGATCTTTGACGGCAGAGGCATATTCGAGCAGCATCTCGTTGCCTGCATGTGCTGAAAGCCCATTGATGGTTTCAACTTCAGCCTTGCGGTTGAATTTTTCACCAAATATCTTGATCTGGCTTTCGCGTTCGGCGAGACGGCGCCCGAGCGTGTAAGGAGCCTGCCAGCCGACAATCAGGATGGTGTTGCGTTCGTCTTCTATGTTGTTGCGTAAGTGATGCAAAATGCGTCCAGCCTCTGCCATGCCCGAGGCAGAGATGATAATGGCGGGGTCTTTATAGTCGTTAATTGCCTTGGATTCAGCGACCGAACGTGTGTAGGTGATCTCTTTGAAGTCGAGGGCGGCATGTCCGCGTTTGCGGATATCTGCAAGGGTTTCGGCATCCATGCATTCGGGATGTTCGTTGAAGATTTGCGAGGCGTTGATGGCAAGCGGGCTGTCGACGTAGATCGGCACGGAGGGGATTTCGCCCAACTCAATCATCTGATGAAGATAGACTGCCAGTTCCTGACTACGCCCGACCGCAAAAGCAGGGATGATGACCTTTCCCCCACGTGCGACTGTTTTCTGAACGACCTCGCGCAATTCCTGATATGCCATCACTGGCGAGCGGTGGCCTTTATCGCCGTAGGTTGATTCCATGATGAGATAATCGGTATTCACTGGAAAAACGGGATCGCGTAGAAGGGGTAGATCACGCCGCCCGATATCGCCCGAGAACCATACGCGGAATTTGCGGTTTGCTTCCGTTATATCAAGCGCGATGCCTGCCGAGCCGAGGATATGACCGGCATCCATAAAGGTGGCACGCACGCCCTCCGCAATTTCGACGGGGGTGTCATATTCTACGGAGTTGAAATAGTTGGCAACCTTTTCTGCATCTTCGAGCGTGTAGAGTGGCTCCATTGGAGCCAAGCCCTTTTTGGCACGTTTCTTGTTGGCGTATTGAATATCCGTTTCCTGAATATGCCCTGAATCGCGCAACATCAACTTGACGAGATGTGTTGTGGCGCGTGTGGCTGTAATTCTGCCCGCATAGCCTTGTTTTACAAGGTTGGGGAGGTTGCCGCTGTGGTCGATATGCGCGTGTGAAAGGAGCACGGCATCTATCTTGCTTGGATCAAAAGGGAATTTGCGATTCCGTTCGTATGTCTCGTTACGTTTGCCTTGAAAGAGACCACACTCAAGTAATATCTGCGAACCGTTGACTTTCAGCAAATGCATTGAGCCGGTGACGGTACGTGCTGCGCCGAGAAAATGGATTTTCATGCGAGACTCCTTTCAAGAGAACCAGCTTAAGTTATGAGTTTTTCTCGTTCGGCTTTCTTCAAACCTTTGACAACCAGATCATACGAATCATCAATCATGTCGATCAGTAGCTCTTCAGGGACGCTGCCATCCAGCTTGATGGAGTTCCAATGTTTTTTGTTCATGTGGTAGCCTGCTGTAATGGCGGGATATTGCGCACGCAGGACGAGGGCGAAATCGGGGTCGCATTTGAGGCTGATGCTTAGCGGCTCTGCTTGCCACGCGACCAGCGCGAACATTTTCCCCATCACCTTGTAGACAAGTGCATCTGGTCCAAAGGGCGTTTCTTCGGTCGCTCTTTTCTTGTTGAGCAGGGTTTGTCGCAGGACTTCGAGTTCCATTTTAGTTAATCTTCGAGAGTATCTCGTTTCCGTATTGCGAAAGCCGCCACGGTGATTTATCCAATATCTCTGCTAACTCACTTTTGTCGCGCGGGTTTGCTTTGGCGATTTTTTCCATCAGGGTGCGTGGCAGAACAATATCGGATTCAACGCCCATGCCTTTGGCGCGCTCTTTGCGCCAGTTGCGCAATTTGTCGAGCCGCAGCAGGTAGGCATCACTTGGGCGACGATAAGGTGTCGGTTTAACCAGCTCGGCCTGTAAACCGCGTTCTACGGCGCTAAGGAAGGTTTTTCCAAAGCGGCTGACCTGATGTTTGCTCATTCCGCTTTCTTGCAGGTCTTGGCGGCTGCGGGGGGCGGATTCTGCCAGTTTGAGAAGCAATTTGTTGCTGACGACTTTGAAGACCGGGCGGTTCAGTTTGGCGGCGATCTCCTCACGGGCGAGGCAGATTTCATTCAAAACGGTAGCCTGCCGAGGGTCAAGTTTGCTGCGCCCGCCTACGCGTTCCCAAGTGGCCGAGCTGTTGTTCTTCCCGTTTGCGATGATGTGGGCCGCTGCCATCTCGAAATCTTCTTGTGCTAATGCCCAACGCCTTCTTTCTGCCAATTCTTTTTTGAGAATGACTCGCAAGTCGATCAGGTAGTGTGTATCAAGACGCGCATAACTGAGCATCTCTGCGCTCAAAGGGCGTTGCCCCCAATTTGCTTTTTGGAATTTCTTATCGACGATGACGTCGAATTTTTGCTCAAGAAGTTTGCCTAAGCCAACGGCGTCGTAGCCCAGAATGCGTGCGGCAATCATCGTGTCGAAGAGGTTGGCGAATTCAAAGCCGAAATCGCGGTGCAGACAGATCAGATCGTATTCGGCGGCGTGAAAGATTTTCTCGATATTTGGGTTGGCGAAAAGCGGTGCCAAACTTTCAAGGTTTGGCAGGGCAAGCGGGTCGAGTAAAAAATCTTCTGTGGGTGTAGAAAACTGGATCAGGCAAACTTGCTCCTGATAGGCGTACAAGCTATTTGACTCTGTATCTACTGCAACACTCGCTTCTTTTTCGAGCGCGGCGACCATTCTATCGAGGGCTGCTTTGGTAGCCACCCACGTGGGTGGCGCTAGTTTTTGCTTTGTCATACGCACATTATACCCCCTTGAAGACGCTCTCTTTGCTCAAAACCCTTGCACGATGCGGTTCTTTTCCATGATGACGGCGTCTGAGCCATCTTTATAATACTTTTTCCAAACATTGATGGTTTGGTAGCCCTCGTCACGGTAGAGCTGGATGGCGTTTGCATTTTCCTTGCGGACGGAAAGACGCACGCGCGGGGTGGGGAGTTGCTCCTCGCACTGATTCAGGAGTGCCCGTCCGATGCCTTGTCGCCGATAACCCGGCAAAACGCCGACAGTGGCGATCCACGAAAACCCCTGCGATGGGCGCGGGTCTCCAGCGATAAAGCCGATCATTTTTTCGTTTTCTTCTGCTTTCAGTCGGATCACGTTGGGGAAGGTGAGCACTGCAACCAGATCAAAGATCGACCAGGCATCAAGCGGGAAGCAGATCTTTTCCAAATCGCGCAGGGCGTTCAAATCGCGGAGCGTGGCGGGGATGATGGTGTAATTTGTATCCATAACAAAAAAGATACCGGGTATCTTTAGATACCCGGTATCTCTCTAAAGTAGGGTGAACTTACTCTTTGCCCTTGACGAAGTTTTCCAGTAAGCTGGTGAACTCCATCGGGAAGATGTACTTGGTCGAAGCGCCCTTGCTCATTTCTTTGAGTGCATCGAAATATTGCAGGGTCATCGTCTTCTGGTCGATAGTTTTTGCAGCGGCAAAGATGTTTTCCAGTGCCGAGGCATAACCGGCAGCTTTGAGTTCCTGAGCTGCTTTCTGGCCTTCTGCCTCGAGGATAGCAGATTCTTTCTGGCCTTGCGCTTTCAAGATCGCAGACTGCTTTTCACCTTCGGCAACAGCGATGGCAGCTTCACGCGTACCGCTGGCTTCGGTAACGACAGCGCGACGGATACGTTCAGCCGTCATCTGGCGATTCATCGATTCCTGAATCTCGCGCGGTGGGATGATCTCGCGGATCTCAACATTGGTCACTTTGACGCCCCAACGTTCAGTCACTTCATCGAGACGGGTACGTAACATGGTGTTGATATGTTCGCGTTCTGAAAGTACGTCATCCAGCGAGATGCCACCGATGACAGCACGCAGGGTGGTGGTTGCCATACCCTGGGCAGCGGATTCAAAGTTGCCAACGGCCAAGACAGATTCGGTTGGGTCGAGAACTTTGTAGTACCAAAGGAAATCGACGGAGATGCCGGCGTTATCTTTGGTGATCGCGGTTTGGTGCGGGATCTCGCGGACTTGCTCACGCAGGTCTACGCGGGCGGCGCGGTCAACGACGGGGATGAGTAGAACGATGCCCGGGCCCTTCTCGCCGACACAACGTCCCAGCCGAAAGACGACCAAACGCTGATATTCGGGGATGATTCGGATTGCGCTGGCTAAAATCGCAACAAGGATAACGCCAACACCACCGACAAGACATAATACAGTTGTTCCCATTTTTACTACCTCCTGAAATAGTTATATTGCTTTGCGAATAAACTTACTCTTCAACGGCTTCTACGTCTAAAATGAAGCCATTGCGTTGTACTACGCGGATATGTGTCCCCTCTTTAATCGGATTCTTGCTGCGCACTGACCATAGTTCTCCGGCGATCTGCGCTGAACCTTCATCGTGTATGTCGCTCTTTGCCTCCCCGGTGCGTCCGATCAACCCGTTGATGTTATGGGCTGGGGTGGCTTCCAAAGCTTCCAGCGTTTTGGTGACTACCAACCACAAAAAGCCGCCAGTTAGCAGAGAAACGATTGTCACCAGCCAGATGTTCACAGCCGGAGCCAAGCCTTCCCCACGGAAGAGATACGCAGATCCGATCACTACACCGACAATGCTTATGCCAAGATAAAGACTGCGTTGTGTGTTCCGTCTAATTGCCATCCCAAAGGGAAGCAAGCTCGCAATGAGCACAATCAACGCCCAAATATGGATGGGCAGGCTGTAGATCGCATATCCTGCTAATGCCATCAAAAAGAAGGCACCTACTTCCAAGAAGCCTGTGCCGGGTGTGACCAACGCAAAAAAGGTCAACAAAACGCCGCCCGCCAGAAATAAGTATGCGATATTGGGGTTTAACAAGACGGTGTCCATTTTTCTCCTCTTTTCTAAAAAATCCAAATTCATTATACAATACTATTTACGATTTTCCTGCTGGTTGGTTGTATAATAGGCGCGCTAAACTTTGCAATACCTTTGGAGAAAATGTGAAATTTCAAAAACTTTGTGTTCTCGGATTAGGCTATATAGGCTTGCCCACTGCCAGTACTTTTGCTGCGCACGGCCTGGATGTTGTAGGCGTAGATGTTAATCAAAAAGTAGTCGAAACGCTGCAAAGCGGTGGATTACATATTCACGAACCCGGCTTGCAGACTTTGGTACAGGATGCGATTCAATCGGGGAATTTGCGGGTCGCTACCCAGCCTGAACCTGCTGATGCCTTCATGATCGCGGTGCCCACCCCCTTTTATGATGACGACAAACGTGCCGATATGCGCGCCGTTATCTCGGCAACTGAGGCGATTACGCCGTACCTGCAAAAGGGCAATCTGGTGGTTTTGGAGTCAACATCCCCGCCGCGTACCACTGTTGATCTGGTTTTGCCTATTCTCGAAAAATCGGGCTTGAAAGCAGGCGTCGATTTTTATCTTGCATATTCGCCTGAGCGTGTTTTGCCCGGACAAATTTTACGCGAGCTGATCGAAAATGCGCGTGTAGTTGGCGGTATCACGCCTGAGTCGGCGCAAGCAGGCTATGATCTCTATTCCATTTTTGTGCAGGGTGAGATTATCAAAACCAATGCGACGACAGCCGAGATGGTCAAGCTGATGGAGAATACAACTCGTGACGTAAATATCGCGATTGCGAATGAATTTTCCCGTCTCGCCGACCGTTTCGGCGTGGATGTTTGGGAAGCGATCTCGCTTGCAAATTTGCATCCGCGCATTAATATTTTGCGCCCAGGCCCAGGTGTAGGCGGGCACTGTATCAGTGTAGACCCGTGGTTCTTCGTTGAAGCCGCTCCTGATTTAACGCCTCTCATCCGTACTGCGCGTGAAGTGAATGATGCACAACCTGAGTTTGTGGTCAATTTGGTGGAGCGTTCGCTCGGCTCATTGGAAGGTAAAAAGATCGCTGCGCTTGGTTTGGCCTTCAAGCCGGATGTAGATGATCTTCGCGAAAGCCCTGCTGTTGAAGTGATTCACTTACTTCAGAAAGCGGGTGCGAGTGTGAAAGCTTTCGAGCCTTTTGCACCCAACGCGGTTTTGCCGGATGTGAAGACCGTGCCTAATTTGGAAGAAGTTTTTGATGAAGCAGATGCGGTCGTCTTACTTGTTGCGCACGGTGAATTCAAGTTGTTGGATGCTGTTACCGTGGCCGCATCTATGCCCGGACGTGTGGCCGTGGATACCGTTAATAATTGGGATGTTGATGCGTGGGAATCTGCGGGCTTCAAGCTGACGCGTCTCGGAGTGAGTTTTTAGTATGAAGATACTTTCGATATTTGGTACGCGCCCCGAAGCCATCAAGATGGCGCCTGTGGTGCGTGAGCTTTCGCAGCGCGCAGGCGTCGAGTCGCGCGTTTGTGTAACGGCACAGCATCGTGAGATGCTCGATCAGGTTCTGGATCTCTTTGAAATTGAGCCGGATGTAGATTTGAATCTGATGCGCCCGAACCAATCGCTGGCTGAATTGACGGCGCGTGTTTTCACTCATCTTGACCCCGTACTTGAAAAAATGAAGCCTGATTGGGTTTTGGTGCAGGGCGATACAACCACCGTAATGGCAGCAGCCTTGAATGCTTATTACCGCCGTATTCGAGTGGGACATGTTGAAGCCGGGTTGCGCACGCATAATAAATGGGAGCCCTTTCCTGAAGAGATTAACCGGCGTGTGGCGGGTGTTGCTGCGGATTTGCACTTTGCTCCTACGCGCTGGTCGCGGCAGAATTTACTTAAGGAAGGGGTGCCGGATGAGCAGATCCATGTGACGGGGAACCCCGTGATTGACGCTCTATATTTTGTTGCTGAGCAACCTGTTCCCACAACGGTAGCAGACCTATTATCCAAGTACGAGTCGAAGCGGATTGTACTGGTGACTGCCCATCGGCGTGAGAGTTTTGGTGAGCCGCTTGAGAACATCTGCGCAGCACTGAAATCTCTTGCTGAGCGTGACGATGTGCAAATCATCTATCCGGTGCATCTCAATCCGAATGTGCAGGAGCCAGTCAAACGTTTATTGGGAGATGTGCCGAATATTCTCTTGCTGCGCCCATTGGATTATTTACCGCTTGTGCACCTGATGAAAAATGCTGATTTGATCCTGACCGATTCTGGCGGTATTCAGGAAGAAGCCCCGGCCTTTGGCGTGCCCGTTTTAGTATTGCGTGATGTGACTGAGCGCCCTGAAGGCGTGCAGTCGGGGACATTGAAACTTGTCGGGACGAATTGGCAGAAAATTTTGAATGAAGCGAATTATCTATTGGACGATTCGAAAGCCCATGCTGCAATGGCGCAAGCAGTCAATCCCTTTGGTAAGGGGGATGCTGCCAAAAAAATTGTAGATGCTCTGTTGAGTTTTGCAAAAGTGTAGAGAGAATGTAGAGCAAGAAAGTAACGACATTGTTTTTTTTCGTGTACAATGTAGTTACTTCTTCCATTGCCATTTTTTCGTTTATCCGTAAGACAAACCTATGACAAAATCTATAAGACTTTTCTTAGGGCTAGTTATACTTTTTAGCTTGATGGCTGTAGCGCCTGTGCATGCTCAGCAGGGTACGGCATTTAATTTTTTCAATCAGACAGGCCACAATGTGCAAGGGGCTTTTTGGCAGTACTATCAGAGTCTTCCGAGTGCTGAATCCACTTTGGGCTACCCTATCACAGAAGAATTCTATAACAAGGAAAACGTTCTGGTACAGTATTTCCAGCGTGCGCGCCTTGAGCTTGTGGGTGGACAGGTTAAGCTGAGCCCTCTGGGTACCTTGGGATATAAAAGTGGTGTGCAATTGCAAATTGATAACGCGATGGCTTGCCGTGCCTATGATACTGGATTTTCAGTCTGCTATGCATTTTTAGAATTTTTTGATGCTAATGGGGGCTTGGGCTTTTTCGGGTATCCGATTTCGCCCTTCGAATTTGAGGATAATCTCATCGTTCAGTATTTCCAGAATGGACGCATGGAATGGCGCCCATCCAACCCCGAGGGGCAGCACGTTGTGATGGGAAATTTGGGTTCATCCTATTTTTATACCGCCGGTGAAGACCCCGCTCGACTTGATCCGGTTCCCCCCCTGAATAATCTCACCAAAACAGAAGTTGTTTCTTTGAACGTGCGTGCCTTCCCATGGAAAGCTGTCACGTACTCAACTGATCAGCAGTTGATCTTTGTTGTGGTGCAGAACCAAACCTTGCAGGCTATCGATGGCGCAACAGGGCAGGCAACAGTTACCTGGACAGATGGGACCGTTCAGGCATTGCCTGTTTTAACAGGAGATTCCGGTATTTCAACCTTGACCCTGCCGGTGGTAAACCAAGCTTACGGTGGTTTGGTGACTGTTGATGTAAATGTCCAACATGGGGGACTACGTGGTCATACGACGACTTCGTTCAGGATTTGGTATTAGAAAAAAGACCACTTTGATTAAAAGAAAAAGCCGCTTATTCAGCGGCTTTTTTTTGACTGTACCTCCACGGGGATTCGAACCCCGGTCTTGACCTTGAAAGGGTCACGTCCTAGTCCCCTAGACGATGGAGGCGGGCAATCAAGCGACCGATATTCTATCATCCGCCCCCATATCGGTCAAGCGATATTTGGATGAGTTTATAGAATTGGTCGCTTGATTTTTATTATTCAAAGATCAGATCGACCGGCATACCAGGTTTTAGTTTTCCGTTAGTGTTATCAACTGCCAATTTGACCGCGTAAACGGTTGTCTGGCGTTCTTCCTTGGTTTGGACGTTGCGCGGCGTGTATTCGGCTTGGTCGGCGATGCGGACGACGGTAGCGGTGAAGGTTTCATCGGGGAAGGAGTCGACGCTCAGGGTGGCGGTGTCGCCGAGATTGACTTCGCCGTAGCGATCTTCAGGGATAGATATCTACAAAGAAAAAAACGCTGAGTATTCAGCGTTTTTTTAGAGCGTGTCTGGAAAGAAATTTAGATTGGGTTTATGGTTGTCCGATCTCAATGTAGTAGGTTTCCCCATTACTAATCTGGAAGGCTACCTGCGATTGCTTTGTCCCGCTCGCATCGTTATTGCAGGCAACCAAGTTTAGGTTTGGGTATGTTCCGGCCCATACAGCGATGAAAGTGTCGTAGTCAGCGCTGTATGTGTCCAGTGCGATTGCTGTATTACTGGTTGCTGCGTAGGTGTACCAAACTGTCGCTTGTCCCGTTCCGTTAATTTCGCATTTTTCAGGCAAGTCCGGGTCGTTTGCTGCGGATGTTGCAATCAATGTGCTTAGCATATCTTGATACCCTGAAGTTATTATTTCCATTGGGGATGAAAGATCGTCATTACTGGGAGGTCCTTTTTCAAATGCGCCAACATCGCATCCTGCACCCTGAGGGCGAGTTAAACCACGTTGGTCTTTTTCAGGGCAAAAGGCTGCGTCTCCTGTGTTGATGGCGGAAGAACCATCGCCTAGCGGGAATATTTGCATTCCTGCGCCCCCATAGTCGGTTAGTGTACCGAGGATAGGATCATCTGTAATGATATTCGCCCCCCCAGCATACCCCCCTTCGATTACACTGTGTCTAATCACCGGGGTGCTGCTGTTATCGTAAATTTCATTCGCTGTTGCGGCTGTGTTGCCCCACAAAATGACGTTTGTCAGACTTGGATTGGCAAACTCGTTGTACATCCCACCGCCAGAAAGAGTTGCACTATTTTCAGAAAAGGTCACATGGTTTAGGCTCAGGTTGCTGCCAGCGGTGAGCATTCCTCCGCCATTTAGACTTGCTGAATTTCCTGAGAAAGTCACATTTTCGAGACTTGGAAGGCCATCCATTGTGTACATCCCGCCGCCAGAATACCCTGCTAAGTTTTTAGAAAAGGTCACGTTTGTCAGGTCTGGATTGCTGGTGAGGTTGTTCATCCCCCCTCCATTTTGTCCTGCTGAATTTTCAGAGAAAGTCACATTTGTCAGCGTTGCGTGACTTCTTGAAATATTGCACATCCCGCCACCATCTTCAGTGCTTTCGTTTTTTGAGAAGGTAACCTTTGTGAGCACTGGCGAACTGTTGTAGTTTGCCATGCCAGCGCAACTGTTCCAAGCAGAATTTTGAGAGAACGTTGCATCGGTTAGTTGAGGTCCACCGAAATAGTTATACATCCCGCCGCCAAACTCTGCTGAATTTCTATCGAATGTCACATTTGTTATTTCTAAATAGCTGAATTCGTTATACATCCCGCCGCCACTAGCGCTTGCCCAATTTAATGAGAAGGTTACGTTGTTCGAACTTATATCATAGTTGGCTACGTTGTACATCCCCCCCCCTTTTTGATATGCTGCGTTTTGGCTAAACGTTACGTTTGTTAAGGTTGGACTGCTTTCGTAGCTGTTGAACATCCCGCCGCCGTAGCTTGCGGCGGTGTTATAACTAAAAATTATATTTGTTAGGATTAAACTACTGGCAGAATTGTACATCCCACCACCGTGATTATCTGGATAAGTATCTGCATACCCAGCCGTGATGGTAAACCCATCAATAATGGCATCCTCAGCGCCAGTCACAACATGATATGTATTATCTGTCAGTGCTGCTGTGCCAATTTCCCCGCTGAAGACGGTGTTATTTGTGGCAGGATCTGAGTTCCGTTCTTCGCGGTTGTTTTCTGTACCTGAAAAACCACCATAAATTGCTACATTGCTAACCAACTGAAATGTGTCTGTGCGCAATGTTCCGGGGGGATGGACGCCTTCCATTACCCAAATTTCATCCCCGGGGAGGGCATTACTTAGTGCAGTTTGTACTGTGCAGGCATTATCCCAAGAACTGCAATCACCAGTACCTGTTGCGCTTGGCTTTGTATAAAGTATGCTGTTTGCATGAGCGACTTTTTCTGATGTGGCTAAAAAAAGAAAAAACAGGATTAGTACAACAAAAAAAGGTTTTACGAATTTCATTTTCCCTCCTATTTTGGGGTTGTTTGGATAAGTTACTGAAGTAGTATACGAGAATTTTTTTATTAGAGCAAGTACAATGAAAGTCTTTCAAGAAGCTCTAAAAATGTTCTCGAAACAAAAAACAACCTGGTCATTGATCAGGTTGTTTAGGTGTCTTCAGGGGATTCGAACATCGGTCTTGACCTTGAGACTTGTTCCCTAGACGATGGGGTAAGTGTCAAGCGAGCTGTATTCCATTATCCGCCCTCATATCGGTCAAGCGATATTTGGATGAGTTTATAGAATTGGTCGCTTAATTTTCTTATTCAAAGATCAGATCAACTGGCATACCGGGTTTTAGTTTGCCGTTAGTGTTATCAACTGCCAATTTGACCGCATAAACGGTTGTCTGGCGTTCTTCCTTGGTTTGGACGTTGCGCGGCGTGTATTCGGCTTGGTCGGCGATGCGGATGACGGTAGCAGTGAAGGTTTCGTCAGGGAAGGAGTCCACGCTCAGGGTGGCGCTGTCGCCGAGATTGACTTCGCCGTAGCGGTCTTCAGGGATATAGACAGTGACGGTCAATTTGTCAAGCGGAGCGACAGTCATTGCGGTCAGGCCGGGCTGAATGACTTCGCCAATGTCGATGCTGCTCGTGAGCACGGTCCCGTCAATGGGGGAGTAGGTGTCGAGTTTTGCCATCTGCGCATCAAGCGATGCCATCTGTGCTTCTACCTGCACCACAGCTGTCTTGGCGGCTTTGAGCGCGACTTCTGCCTGATCTACCAGTTGCGCTGCCATTTGTACTTCTGGCGCGTCTTCACCGACCTGTATCGCGCGCCACATATCCATGGCGCGATCATAGCGTTCCTGCGCCACTACGGCTTCTGCGCGAGCTTCCAGAATGTCTTTGACGTCATCGGTGTTGAGCAGGTCATCGTAGTCTTTCTGGGCATCGTTCAGGTCGATCTTGGCATCGTCGAGGGCGATTTGGGCGGCATCACGCAGTTCGCCGGTGGGGGCGTCTTGGAAGATGCCATCCGCGACATCAAAGGCGGTGCGTGCTTCGGAGAGGGCGGTTTCGGCATCGATGAATTCTTGCGCACCGACTTTATCTTCGGTTTTGGCAAGTTTCTCCAGCGCGCTGTCGAGATTATCTTTGGCGTTTGCTATCTCAACTTGCAGGGCCTCACGTTTTTCGGCTTTGGTGTAATACCAGAGCGGACGGTCAAACTCAGTGGGCTTGGATTCATCCCAGGCTGCGGTGCGCGTCAGGCTTTCGGCGGTCAGGGCGGCTGTGAGAGTCTGCTCGTGTTGCAGTTGCGCGGTTTTGAGCGCGGCATCGGCTAGATCGACTTGGGCTTTGGCGGCATCCAGTGCGGCTTCGAGACTATCCCTTTCGGCGGCGAGCAGGCTGTCGTCGAGGCTAAAAAGCAAGTCGCCAGCGGAGACGGCTTGGCCCTCATTTGCCTGGATAGAGACAATGGCACCACCAAGTTCGGGGGTAATCAAAAGTTTATCGGCTTCGATCACGCCTGAGGCGGCGAGCGATGCGCTTGTGTCCGTGGTTGCACAGGCACTTAAGAGCAGGGTCAGTAGTAGGGCGATGTAGACAGTTTTTTTCATCTCGTTCTCCTTATTTCATGCTCGCGATGAAAACATCTTCCAGCGAGGCTTCAACCACAGCCATATCGTTGATTTGAATATTTTCTTTTTTGAGCAGTCTTTGGATCTTTTTTTGTTTTTTGGTAATCTCGGGCGCTACCACGTGGACGAGCGCTCCGTAGAGTTCGATTTCTTGCAGATCGAGGCTGGATTGTGCCTCGCGCAAAGTTTTCAGGGTCTTGATCGCGTCGGATGACGAAATTTCGAGCACCTGCCCCTGCATGATCTCGGCTTTGATGTCGGCGGGGGAGCCATCGGCGATGATCTTGCCGCGTTGGATGAAGCACAGGTGGTGGCAGTGTTCGGCTTCGTCCATGTAGTGGGTAGTGACGAAAACGCTGACGCCCTCGCCGACGAGTTGATAGAGCAGATCCCAGAAGGCGCGCCGTGAGATTGGATCGACGCCCGCAGTCGGTTCATCGAGGAAGAGCAGTTCTGGGCGATGCAAGACAGCCGCGTTAAGTGCTAATCGTTGCCGCCAGCCACCCGAAAGGTCTCTGGTTTTGGTGTTTTCGCGCCCTTCCAGCCCCGCCATGACGAGCGCATCCTGAATGCGTTCTTTCAGAACATGATTGTCAAGACCGTAGGCCGCGCCGTAGAATTGCAGATTTTGCAGTACGGTCAGATCGTTATAAAGGCTGAAACGCTGGGACATATAGCCGACTCGCTGCTGGAATTCGGCTTGGCTGCCATTCACAGACATTCCGAGCGCCTGAATATCTCCCGCACTAGGCGTTAGCAGCCCGAGCATCATGCGGATGGTGGTGGTTTTGCCCGACCCGTTCGGACCGAGAAAACCGAAGATTTCGCCGCGTTTGGCTTCAAAGCTGATGTCGTTGACGGCGATGAAATCGCCGAATTTTTTAGTGAGATTGGAAACAATAATTGCAGAGGAGTTTGTATTCATTAGTCCAAAGCCCTCCTGACGAAACGTAGTGAGAAGGCCATAATCACCACACCGAGCACCCCCAACGCCGCCACATGCTCCCAGAGCACGTCCATGCCTGCGCCTTTGAGCATGATGCCACGCACGATCTCCAGCCAGTGATGGGCAGGGATGATCTTGGCGAAGGTTTGCAGCGCTTGTGGCATCGATTCGACGGGGGCAGCATAGCCCGTGAACATGAAGTCCGTCATGCCGACCACGAGAACGAGCAGGAAGGCTTGCATCTGCGTTTTAGAGATGACCGAAAGCACCATGCCTTTGCCGAGTTCGACGAGCAGGTAGCCAAAGCCGAGCAGGAAGAGTAGCCCGAGCGATCCACGAATCGGGACTTTGAAAACGAAGTGCACCATCCCGAGCATGAGCAGGAAGTCGGTGTACGCCACGATGATAACGGGAATTGCCTTGCCGATGATGATCTCCAGCGAGGAGAAGGGCATTACGAGCAATTGCTCAAGGGTTCCCAATTCTTTTTCACGCGAGAAAGCCAGTGCAGCAAAGAGCAGGGTGGTGAATTCAAGCATTAATCCCATCTCAGCGGGTGTGGTGTAGAGTGCTTCACTGAGGGCTTCGTTGAACCAAACTCGCAGACGCGGCGCAAAGCCTTCGAATTCATCGGGCGATAGGCCCAGTCGTTTGATAACGATCTCTTCGTTGACTGTCCGCGCGACTCCGTCTACGGCGCGTAGAGCAGCCGTCGCAGGGACGCTTTCCGCGCCGTTCAAAATAACCGAGAGCGAAGGTTTGCCGTGTGGGTCATCCATCTCTTCGGCAAAATCGGGCGGGATAATCAGCGCAGCGTTGATCGTACCGTGTTCCATCGCGAATTCGATGCTTTGCATATCATCCACGTAGGCTTCAATGGTGAAGGTCTCGGTGTTTTCGAGCGAAATGATGAAGGCACGACTGGCGGCACTTTGATCGTAATCAAGCACCATCAAAGGTAGATTGTTGATCGGGCGCGATGTCGCCCAGCCGACTGCGGTTAATTCCATCACTCCGCCGATCAGCATGAAGGCAGGCAACCACCAGTCGTTGCGCAAGTGGATGAATTCTTTTTTGACGAGAGCCAGGATTCTTTTCAACATATTTTTTAGCCCAATTTTTTCTTGAAGAACAACGCTGCCACCCCTATAAATCCAAATCCGAGCAAAATCAGCATCACGGCATAGGGCCAGAGCACATCCATCCCAACACTAGTCAGGAAAACGCCGCGTGTGATAATGGCGTAATGTGTGCCGGGCATGCCGAGCGATTCCATGCGCATAATCTCTGGCATCGAGACGATCGGGAAGAAGATGCCTGTCAGGAAGAAACCTGGGAAAAAGATCATCAGGAAGGAGACACCCATCGCGGCAGCTTGCGATTTCATAAAGACGCCGATGATGATGCCCATGCTCAAGACTGCGAACAGGAAAATGATCGAGAGCGCAAAGAAAAGCGGGAAGGAGCCATTAAAGGGCACGTCGAACCACCAGATGGCGAAAATCGGCAAAAAGACCACGTTTACCAGACCAGCAATGATATAAGGGATCATCTTGCCGACCAGCAGTTCAGCACGCCCGACGGGGGTGGCCATCAACTGTTCCATCGTGCCGTGTTCTCGCTCATGGGCGAGTGCCAGTGCCACAGACAGGGCGGGGAATCCGAGCACCATCGAGATCAAGCCGGGGATGATGTCGTTCCGTGGTTTTAGCCCGGGGTTATACCAGGTGCGGATACGCACGTCCAACGGAGCCAGCGATGCTTCCGTCAATCCCATTGTCTGCATTTGGCTGGAGAGCGCCTTGTTCGCGAATTCTTCCGCGCGCGAAGCGATATGGTCTACCGCGAATCCGCCGCTCTCCGGCTCGGTGCCGTCAATAATCATCTGCATCGGCATCCCGCGCATCGCGAGCAGGTCGCGCGAGAAATTCGGGTCGATCACCAGCGCGGCTTTAACCTCGCCGTGCATCAGCAGCGCTTCGATCTCTTCGATCGAGTTGACTTGTGCATACAGGTCAAGGTCGTTGCCTGCAGTGATCTGTTGTACAAAATCACGCGAAGTTGCGCTGCGGTCGTAGTCCAGCACGGCGATGGGGATATGCTGTAATTCAACGGTCAGGGCATACGCCATCAGCAACAGCGTTACCATTGGCGTAAAGATGACCAGAATCAGCGTGCTGCGATCACGGACGATATGGTGAAATTCCTTGCGGGTGATTGCCCAAATATGACGTAGGGACATTTTTATTCCTTGATTTCCAGTTCCTGAGTGGAAGCGATGCGACTGCATGCTTTTCTATGAAAAGCCCTCCGCTCAGGGGCTGACATCTTCATTCTCCAATTGCTGGATGAGCGAAATGAACGCTTCTTCCATGCGGACAGGCGCGACGCGCGCGCCCCGATAGCTGATTCCGTTTTTCGACAGTGTTTTGGTGATTTGTTTCAACCGTTTACGCCCGTCATCGACGAGCAGATGGATTGCCTCCCCGTAGGTCTGCGCTTCGAGCACGCCTGGTAGCCTCTCAACGAGTTCTTTCGCTGCCTTCCACTCATCGGTCAGGAACTCGATCATTTCACCGTGCAGCGTCTCTCTGATCTTGCGCGGGCTGTCGCAGACGACCAGTTTGCCCGCGTACATTAGTCCTACGCGTGAGCAACGGTCGGCTTCGTCCATGTAGGGCGTGCTGACGATGATCGTTGTCCCGTTTAAATGCAGGTTGGTCAGAATATCCCAGAATTCACGCCGTGAAACAGGATCAACGCCTGTGGTCGGCTCGTCAAGCAGAAGTAGCTTCGGTTCGTGGATCAGTGTACAGGCGAGCGCGAGCTTCTTCTGCATCCCGCCGGAGAGATGGTCGGCACGGCGGTCTTTGAACTCCGTCAGGCGCGCGAATTCGAGCAGTGTTTCGGTGCGGGAGGCAATATCCCCTTTGGGGACGTCGTAAATCTCGGCGAAGAATTGCAGGTTTTCAACCACACTCAACTCGGCATATAGACTGAATTGCTGTGCCATATAACCGATCTCGCGTTTGATCGCTTCGGATTCTTTGCGCAGGTTATGACCAAGCACGGTGGCTTGCCCATCACTCAAAGACAGCAATCCCGCCAATAAACGGAGCGTGGTTGTCTTGCCAGCGCCATCGGGACCGACCAAGCCAAATAGCTCGCCGTTGCCGACTGTCAGATCCAGCCCATCGACCGCGTGCGTCGCCTTGAAGGTTTTGGTCAACCCTGTTGTTTCAATGATCACAGTTTTTTCCATATTTTATTTCTTTGTAGTAACGGCTTTAGCCGTTTAAAGCGACTAAAGTCGCTACTACAAGGTTTTATTAATCGTTCCGCTTGGCGTAGCGGATCAACCAGAGCACACCCAATGCGACCAGTGGTGGCTCAAGCGCAACGCCGAGCCATTTCATCGTATCTGAAAAGCCCATCATTGGGATGACGTAGAAATCGAGCAAACCGGTGATGACGGCGGCGATGATGGCAACTGGATAGTTGTTGCGCTCATCTTTCCAGATCAGACCCGCGATGTAGCCCATAATGAAACCGACAATGATCATGGCGAGTACAACATATAGGATTTCCATTTTTTACTCCTTTTACTGGATAACCAGTTTGACAATAGGAATCAGGTTGGTGATTTTTTCGAGTGATTCTTCGCTGCCATCGTATGAGAGACCGATGATTTGCATTAGTTCCCGTAGGGCGGCAGGATGTTTTTCAGCATAAGTTTGCAGGATGTTTTTTGCTTCAGGGAGGGGGAGACGTTCGGCATGAGCGTCCATTTTCTTGCGTCCGATCTGAATTTTTACTGCTGGCGTGTGCATGATATTTTGAAACCAATGCGATTTTTCGCCAAAACCGGATGCAACGTAATAGGCGTCAGGTGTGTGGTGAACAACTTCGAGCACAGCCTGGCGGGGCTGCCCGCTTTTGCGACCGGTATGGTTTAGCAGCAGGAAACGTTGTCCGAGCATCCAACCCAAGCCGACACGATAAAAGAAGATTGGCGCACGCCAGAACAAGACTTTCCAGCCGCGTGGCGGATTGCGTAACTCGCTCATGCCTGTAGCCCTTTCATCAGCAGGTCAATGCCTGTGTGGATATGTTTATCAAGATCAACGCGCTCTTTGTCGTATACCCAGAGCAGGATGGTGCCTTCGATGAGTGCACCAATGGCGATTGCCACGCTTTCTGCATCATCGGTATGGAACTCGCCTTCGTCAATGCCTTGTTGGACGATAGGGGTGACTGTAGCGAGATAAGAGCGCATATATTTTTTGAAGGCTTGCTGCACTACGTTTTGACGGAAAAGTCGCCCTAAAAACTCATACATAATGGGAATCAGGCGCAGCCAGTTTTTGATGTCGCCGACGATTAGTGCGATGATCTTTTCTAATTTTTCAGATGCGGGGATGTGTGCTGTACTAAGTTCGTTCAGACCTGCGAATTCACGTTCAAAGAGTTTGTCGAGCAAATGCGAAATAATGGCATCTTTGCTTTTAAAGTAAAGATAGAGTGTGCCCTTGCTAAGTTTTGCTTCACTGGCAATATCATCCATGCGTGCTTTGTCAAAGCCTTGCTCTGCAAAGACTTTGGTCGCGGCTTCGGTGATTTGTTCGATTCGTTCTTCGCTAACATTCGGTTTGGGTGACATAAATCTCCTTATAACTGACCGGTCAGTCATGTATAGAATACGACAAAAAAATATAAAAGTCAATAGCTAAAATTAAAATACGCTGTATACTGGAATAATCTTTGTATAGGAGTATATTTATGTCCCACCCTTTGGATTTCATCCCCAGCATTGCCCAGAAAAAAGTCTTTTTCGCGCTGCTCGCCCTCACTTTGGGTTTGTTCGGCATTTTTCGGTTTTTAGATGCACCCTTGCATACGCCTGACGCACCGAGTGGCATTGTCTCCTTCGAGTTGGCCGGTACAACCGCAAAAGCAGAATCCATCATCCAATCATGGGATGCGCGCGCTCAACTTTTTGCTGCTTTTGGCTTGGGGCTCGACTATCTCTTTATGCCCGCCTATGCACTTACGATCTCTCTTGGCGTGTTGATGGCGCTCCGTAAACAGAGGGGCTGGTTTGCCAAGCTTGGCGCTTATGTCGGATGGGGCGCTTTGCTCGCGGCCCTCTTTGATGCTGTTGAGAATGTCGCGCTCTGGCGTTTGTTGAGCGATATGGCGACGCCATTTTGCCCACGTGTGGCCGCACTTGCCGCGACGATCAAATTTAGTCTGATTTTACTGGGCTTGGGATACGCGTTACTTGGTTGGGTGCTGCCGAAAAAATCATAGCTGAGTTTTGGAAATAAAAAAACGCCGTCTCATTTGAGACGGCGTTTTCTGTGCGTCAAAACAGTCGTTTAGAGGGCAATTACGTTGCTGGCTTGGGGGCCTTTGGCGCCTTGCTCGACTGCGAATTCTACCTGCTGACCTTCTTGAAGGTTGCGGTAGCCATCGCCTTGAATGGCGCTATAGTGGACGAATACGTCCGGTCCATTTTCGCGCTCAATAAAGCCGTAGCCTTTGGTGCCGTTGAACCATTTGACTGTACCGATGATACGTTCTGACATTCTGTTTGCCTCCTTATGGCAAAAATAAAAAGTTTGTCATGCACAAGCAGTTCCATCGGACGATCAAAATAAAATGGCTCGAAGGTAAAAGAGCCTCGAGCCATCACTTTCTTTCTTTCCAACGTGAACTTACACTGGCATCTTACTGCGACGATAATAAATGCAAAATCTCAAAAAGTCAAGGAAAACGGATCTCTAAACACGCTAGGCAGAGGTGTTTTGAAAGCGATTCCTGCCTGTTTACAGGGTTGTTTGAATGGTTTCTCCAAAAGGTAATGTATTACCCTTCTGTTGTTTTTTCAACGGCAAAACAACATGGAAATGACTGCCGGGGAAGTTGACTTCATCATACCCCGGGCTCTCTGCCCATATCTTGCCGCCATGTGCTTCTATGATGCCGCGCGAAAGCGCCAGCCCAAGCCCTACGCCGCTGCCTTTGAATTTTGTCTTGCCTGTGGAATGGGTTCCCAATTGTTCGCCGGGCTGATAGAACTTTGTGAAGATAACTTCTCTGAAGTTCGGATCAATGCCGATACCTGTATCGCTAACGATGATCTCCAGGCCGCCTTCGGGCATGTTTTCGTCACTAAAGGGCAGCGTTTTACCACGGATGATGATCTCACCTTCGTTGGGGGTGAATTTGACAGCGTTGGTAATGAGATGATAGAAGACCTTACGTAATGTATCTGGGTCAGCTTGGATGCCGGGCAAGGGAGGTAAGTCTAGTTTCAGGGTTTGGGCGCGATCTTTAACGGCTTGACTGAGACCGATGCTGACTTCGTAGATTAATTTACCAATATCAATGGGCTCAAATTCCAGTTGGAGGGTGCGTGCATCGAGTTGGGCGATGTCAAAAAGGCTGTCCATGATCTCGTGCAGACGCATCGTACCATCGTGGATGCCTTGCAGCATCTTTAGTACATTTTTGTCCAGCGCCGGGCTTTCGAGCAACATCTCGGTGTAGCCACGCATGACTGTCAGCGGGGTGCGTAGCTCATGTGAGGCAATACTGATGAAGTCGGATTTCGTGCGGTCGATCTTCTCGAGGTCTTGTTTGGTTTGATCGAGATCGCGGTAGGCATCGCGTACTTTTTTGTTTAGCTCAATCAGGTTTTCGACGAGACGTGCATTTTCGAGAGCAACAGCAGTCTGCCCGGCAAGGGCGCTTAGAGTGATGAGATTCTCTTCGGTGTAGCGATTGCCCGAGATTTTACCGCCAAGGGCGAAGAGACCGATCCATTCGCGTTTGGCAAAGATCGGGACGTAGACCTCTGCATTTAAACGGCTTAAACGGACACGTTCTTCGGGGAAATTAACTTTGAATTTCGGTAGCAAGTCGAGGTCAAATTGGAGAAGCGGACGTTGCTCATCCGTTAAATATTCTGCTACAGGGCCCTCACGATGTAGCCAAATCTCGCTGATGGGGCGTTCCCCAGCGCTGCGCACTGCACGGAGGGCGTAGTAGTTTTCGCCATCCTGTGTTTGATGACGATCTACGAGAAAGAGGAAGCCGCGCTGAATATCCATCACTTCCATAATCAAACTGATGGTGATGTTGGCGAGACGTTCCATATCGAGGATGTTGCTGATGCTCTGGCTGTATTCGTTGATGGTTTTGCTGACGTCGAGATGTTCAATCCGCAGCCAACGGTCGACCCGTTTTTCAACGAAGCCTAGCAGGGTGCGGAAGATGCTCGCCAAAAGCAAGGCGATGATTGTGCCAACCATGAGGGTGTTATTAATGACTGCATTGGGCGCAAGTGCTTGGGCAGCGCTGAAACCGGCCAGATAGAAGAGGCTGGCAAGTAGTGTGGTGGCAATGTAGATGAGCAGGCTGCGTATGATCTGTTGGAGATCGGGCAGGTGATGGGTGATGACAACATATCCCAAAAGCCACACGCCCATCAGCCGAAGTGGCATTCCCCAGGGAGCGAGGTTGTTGATGAAAAGAGCATCTGCGCCAAGTAAAAGCAGGAAGATGGCAAGCCAGTATGTTAGACGATTACGATGCAGCGGTTGGCGTGTTTTTCGGTAGGCAATAAGGAATGTGATTAACATCCCGAGTGTGAAAACCATCCAGCCGACCGTCACGATGGCAAAGCCTAATCGCTCTTTGGGCATCATCCACTGTCCATTCGTCCATAAGACATCCGGCAGTTTAAAGATATTAAACATGCTGAGTAAAATCGCAGCCACCCAGAGTGCACCTACACCCAACCAAAGATAACTATGTTTCTTTTGCAGGAACGCGCGCAGGATCAGCAAGAGCAGGAATGAAAGGGCAAGCGCACTGTACCAGCGAAACTGTTCGACAAAAAAGGAGTCGAGATTAGGGAGAAGCTTTGCTTGCCAGGCGCTTTCGACACCCTGCACCAACAGCGCGAGCAAGGCATAGGCGCCACTCAGAGAGGCAGCCGGTTCTTGTTTTGAGCTCTGACGCAGAGTTACTCGAATGACGCCAACATAGATAACAAAGGCAATCGCAAAGAAAATATATGTGGGGACAGTGGAATTAAGCGTAAACATCATAGAAAAGTATACTCGAAATCGGTTATCATATAGGGGATAAATCGAAGGAAAATCTGAGGAAAAATTAATGAAATTTTTATTTCACATCTCAAAAAGCGCTCGCGAAAAATATGAATTCGATGAAAATATTTTTTCGACCGATGGGTATGTTATCTTTGCTGATTTTGCTGCCGCACGTCGCTTTGCTGAAAAAATGAGCGTTGTGCGTGGGAATAGTGTCCCCGCTAGTGAAGTTAATGCAATGGGCTTGCTCGATGAGATGATGCATATCCTCATTCGCCAATATGAGATGGAGAATCCAGGCGTGATGGATCGTGCCCTCGACTGGGTTGCTGCCAAATACGGCGAAAACGAACTTGATTTAGGCTTGCTTCGGTTTAATCAACATTTTCCTGTTCCTAAGCAGAAACCCGCCGAACGGGCAGTTGCCCTTGAAGAAATGCTCCTGCTCTCCATTGAAAACCAGAATCCCGCCATTGAGAAGTATCGCGATCTTTTTGACGACACCCCGCTCCTCGACACAGTTTATGCCGAGATATTGAAGACTCTCGATACTTTCTTTGGGTATGAACCCCGTTTCGGTCCCGACAAAGAGACGTTGCTTCACATCCTGCGTGCACCGATAGAAGCCTCGCCCAACTCCCTAAACGGACAATTGAAATATGTTGTCGAGCGCTGGGGTGCCTTGCTGGGCGAACGTTATGTCAACATGATCCTGCGCGGCATGGATTATCTCTCCGAAGAAGCCATCCGCGAGCCAAGCACCGGTGGCGGGGACGGGAGTGCGCCCGTCCCTGACTTTTTCGGTGGTCACGAAGAATATGAGCGTTTCAGCCCTGACAAAGAGTGGATGCCGAAGTTGGTATTGTTGGCAAAGAATGCTTATGTTTGGCTTGATCAGCTCTCGAAGCAATACGAACGCCATATCGCCACCCTCGACCAAATCCCCGACGAAGAACTCGATTTGCTTGCCAAGCGCGGCTTTAGCGGGTTGTGGCTGATCGGCCTGTGGGAGCGTAGCCGCGCTTCGCAGCGCATCAAGCAGCGCATGGGCAACCCGGATGCGGTCGCCTCGGCGTACTCGCTCGATGATTACGCCATCGCCAACGATCTTGGCGGGCAGAGCGCACTCGATAATCTGCGTTGGCGCGCCTGGCAGCGCGGCATTCGCCTCGCGGCGGATATGGTGCCGAACCACATGGGCATCGACTCAAAATGGGTCATCGAACATCCTGAACGTTTCCTCTCGCTCGATTATCCGCCTTATCCGGGTTACACTTTCAACAGCGAAGACCTGTGTGACGACGAGCGCGTTGGCGTTTATCTTGAAGATCATTACTACGACCACAGCGATGCATCCGTCGTTTTCAAACGTGTTGACCACTATACGGGCGATACAAAATTCATCTATCACGGTAACGATGGGACATCTATGCCGTGGAACGACACCGCTCAACTGAATTTCCTTGACCCGAATGTGCGTGAAACGGTCATTCAGGTGATTTTAGGCGTAGCACGCCAATTCCCTGTCATCCGTTTTGATGCGGCGATGACTCTCGCCAAGAAGCACATTCAAAGGCTCTGGTACCCGGAGCCGGGTGGGGGCGGGGCAATCCCCTCAAGAGCGGAGCACGGCATCTCCCGGGCTGAGTTCGAAGCGGCTGTCCCACGTGAATTTTGGCGCGAGGTGGTTGATCGCGTCGCTACTGAAGTTCCTGATACGCTCCTGCTCGCCGAAGCATTCTGGCTGATGGAGGGCTATTTCGTCCGCACGCTCGGTATGCACCGCGTCTATAATTCCGCTTTCATGCACATGCTGCGCGACGAAGATAACGGCGGCTATCGACAGGTGATGAAGAATACGCTCACCTTCGACCCGCAGATTTTGAAGCGTTACGTCAACTTCATGAATAACCCCGATGAAGAGACGGCTGTGGAACAATTCGGTAAATCGGATAAATATTTCGGCGTCTGCACGCTCTTGTCGACTTTACCCGGCTTGCCAATGTTTGGACATGGACAAGTGGAAGGCTATGCCGAAAAATATGGGATGGAATACCGCCGAGCCTACCGCGACGAGAAACCTGATACCGGTTTTATACAGTATCACAACGATGTAATTGCTCCGTTACTCCACCGCCGCTACATCTTTGCCGAAGTGGAGAACTTCCTGCTTTATCATTTTTTCAACCCCGATGGGCGTGTCATCGAAGATGTTTTTGCCTACTCCAACCGTGCGGGCGACGATAAAGCGCTTGTTATCTATCACAACAAATTTGGCGATACGGCTGGCTGGATCAAGACATCCGTTTCCTTTGCGGTCAAAGCCGCTGGCGACGAATATCTCGTTAAACGCTCCCTTGTCGAGGGCCTGGATTTGGTTGGGCAGGATGGCTACGTCGTCTTCCGTGACTTGGTCACGGGGTTGGAGTATATTCGCTCGATCGCTGAATTAGGTGAGAAGGGGCTTTACGTTGAACTGGGTGCTTACAAACGCCACGTCTTCTTGGATTTTAGAACAGTGAATGGCGAAGATTGGGCGAAGGTCACCGAAGCGTTGAACGGTGCAGGTACCTCGTCCATGCAGGCGAAACGGGATGAGCTTTATGGCGTGAAGGAAGAAGTGCCTGTGGAAGAAGTAGTAGTTAAAAAGAAGAAGCCTGCGAAGACGACGAAGAAAAAAGCGCCGAGTAAGACGGGGGCAAAAAAGACGGTGAGCAAAAAGAAAAAAGCAACGAGTAAGAAGGCCAAATAAACGAGAGACCGAGTGTTTTGAAACACTCGGTTTTTTTCTTCTAAGTTTCTAATTCTTCGTTGAAGCATATAATCCTATCAGCTGATCTGAAGGTGAGTGTTTTGGACTAGTCACTGCTATGAAACAGTTCATGGATTCGATGTAAGAAATATGTATATTGTTTGCATCGCCGCAAGGGAAGAGCACAGACAAGCGATAACCAAAAGGCCTATCAAAACTGAGTCAAGCACGCCTCCCTTTTTTCTGCGTCTCTCTCTAATAAGGTCTTCTCTTGGCTCAATGGTCTTGCTTGGCTCAAGCCTTTTTCTGGAGATCATTTGCTCTGGCGCTTCCGGTTGTGGAGCAGGTGCGGGCTTTACGCTAGGGCTAGGGTTAGGGCTAGGGATTGAGTAAGCAGGTAAGGGAACCGTGGGTGAGGGAATTGATGAGGGTGGCGCGTGTTTCAGTTTTGTTAGTCTGGTGAAGGCTATTTCATGATCGGGGTCAAGTTTTAATATTTCCTTTAGCGCACGAATCGAAGTTGTTCTGTTTTCTGAAACGATAGAGTACAAAAGCAAGCCTTCAATGTCATCAGGATATTGGAAAAGAAGATTGCGCAGCATAGCACGTGCAGCACTATAGTTTTTCTCTTTTGCGTACACAACTGCTTGATAAAAAAAATCATCTCTTGGGTTCATGTGAGAATGCTGGCTACCTGAAGTTCTATTGGCTGAAAACCGGATACGCTAAAAAAAGCTGCTTGATACTCTTACTGTACATTTTAACATTTTGAATGGAAAATTTTATGTGATCTCAAATTATGTAATGATATTGTTATATGCGCCACCGATCACTATTCGCTCGATGAGTTTCATCACAAGGTAGCTGAGCTATTACAGAAATTTAAGAGCATTTTCAACAGATCGATAAAACTCAGTTTAACTTGATAAGAAAATAGACTTCTGCATTGAGCTTCAGGGTAAATAGTGGCGCTGTGGCGCGAAACCAATCTTCCGCGACTGCTTGTTGTAAATGAATAATAAATATGTTACATTGTTAGTGTGTTTGTAATATGTAATTAGTCATTATAGCTCTTACTTATTCCATTTCACTTCTTCGTAGCCTCAAATTTTTGTGGAGCGTTGACTCAGGATGTAATTTGGTCGCTTGTTGCAAATGCAACAGCATCCTGGTGAGCTAGTAGCGAAACCGGCCCCTCTGGTCGGTTTTTTTGCTTTCTATTATCGAATGCGAGGAGGTGTCTATCGAGAAGAGTGAGAGTATTTTCATAACAATTGAATATCCCTGTTTTTTAATTCAAATCAATCTAAGATAAGGAGATGCGATGACAACAAAGCGGATAGTGACCGCACTGTTATTGGCTGTTTTGACTTTAAGCTTTTTCTCTGTTAATGCCATCGCCAAGGGCGGACCTGGTGGCGGAGGTGGTGGTGGAGGGGATATCCTTGATACAGGCGAGTTGTACGGCGACCTGTACGTTGTTCGCAGGGATGCTGACGGTGTTCCTGAGTTGGATGATAACGGATGTGTCCAGCCGATCGCTGCTGATGGCACGGTTCTCGAACTGTACACGAACGAAGCTGAAGATATCTATTGTGAAGTCACGGAAGAGCTGGCTTTGCTCGTCCAAACGGTTGATTTTGGCCGCTTGAACGAAGGGCGTGCCCCGGATGCGGTCATAGCCCATGCGTTTGATGAAGCAATCAACGCGATGAATGCAGCGACCGCAATTTCACAAGACCCTGCTGGGCGTATCCTTTTGACCATTGACGGTGAGTTCAAAACTATCGATTCGCCACTTGAAAATCTTGGCCTTTACATCACGATGATGAAGGATGGCGACTGGCTTACGCCTGAAAACACCCCGACAGTCACGCAGGGAGGCCGCTCATCCGATAAAGGCCCTTCAGGGGACGATGGACCAACGACTGAGATGCGCCCGGTTTTGAGTTCGGATGCTAAAGCTATGCTGTCTGCGTTGGGATATGGCGCCCTTGTTACGGAAGGCGGTACACTTGGAAACAACGATTTACTTTTGGCGGCATCTCTTTTAGCTGCTGCTGGAGACAAGACTGGCACGATCACGCTCGATATGGTGATGTATATCAACTCGATTTATGGGATCAACCAGCTTGGCAGTCTGGAGGTAAATGGAAATTCTTATTTTGACTTCCGTGGATTTTCTTATGGTCGTGATGGAGTCTATGGCCAGCGTGGTAGCTCTGAGTGTAATGCCGGCTCTGTTTGGGTCTTGACCCTTCTAGACCCGAATGACACGACTTTGTGGCAGGCAGATTGCATGGTGCTGCTTGATGAAGTGCATCATTTCCGGGGCAATGAGACTGAAAATGTGCGTGGTTTTGCCCAGGCAGCAGATGATGCCTTGCAAGTGATCGAATACATTCATAACTACAGAGTGCCTGAGATATTGCCGATTTTGCCGTAGTAGACAAAACTTGGGGCGTGAAAATTAAAAACGGGGCGGACAGATAGTCCGCCCCGTTCGATTCTTGTTTGCCATAAGCGTAGCTTACGCCGTTTCGAGATAGCGTTCCACTTCCCAATCAGAGACCTTCATGCGGTAGTCTTCGACCTCTGCCCATTTGGCGCGCGAGAAAGCGCCATAGGTGACAGGACCAAGCGCATCTTTGAGCACTTCGTCGCTGTCCAGTTCACGCATCGCTTCGGCGAGGGAGCCCGGCAGGGAGGCGATGCCCATCTCGTCGCGTTCATCTGCTGACAAGTGGTAGATGTTGACGTTGTTCAACCCTTCCGGGGCTGCCATGTTATTGTCGATCCCATCGAGAGCGGCACCCAGTAAGGCTGCAAAGGCCAAGTACGGGTTCGAGGATGGATCGGGGAAGCGCACTTCGGCGCGGACGGCTTTGTCGCGTCCTTCAATATGGCGCGGGATGCGGATCAAGGCTGAGCGGTTGCGCTGTGCCCATCCGATATATACGGGTGCTTCGTAGCCCGGGACGAGACGTTTGTAGGAGTTGATGGTCGGTGCGACGACAGCGGCCAGCGCGCGAGCGTGCTTCAACTGTCCAGCCATGAAGCTGTAAGCGAGTTTGGAAAGTTTGAATTCGTCGCTGGCGTCG
>JBNLFG010000022.1:0-50149 GCA_050305405.1 Anaerolineales bacterium
GCATATCTTTACTCTGTTCGGACACTCATGCAAGGTAATTAACTGGCGAAGCGATTTCACGAATCAAGAAATAGCTTCGCCGCAAAGGCATGCTCATCGTAGGGGTATCAATCAAGGTTGAGCAATTAGGAAGATTCTAACACATCTCCCAATTCTTGTTCAAAGGCACCCAAGACCGTTTCTTTTGCCCAATGAGAGCACACCCATCTTCGTCCTTGGCTACCAAGTGCAGTTCTTTGGGCTGGGTTCTTCACTAGTGCTAATAAAGCTGCGGATAACTCTTCGACATTCCCAGGTGAAGTTAATATCCCAGTGTTCCGAATAATAGAGCCTAATTCTGATTCTGGGGAGGCGGTTGCGACGACAATTTTCCCGCTAGCTAAGATACCCGAGAGTTTTGAAGGCATCACCAGATCAGCAGCGTCTGCTCGTTGCGGGAGAAGATGAATATCAGCCAGATTCAAGGCTTTTTAAAATAATCGTCCAGATGCATGGCAATATTTTTGATAATTTGAGATAGGTATAGTTTCACCACTGCGAACATGTTGCCATTACCAACGCCATAAATCGGAGTTTTCATCATCGCGCCAGACTCACACGATAAGAGATAATCGAGACAAAGCAAGCTCTTATTCTGCTTTAAATAATCTTCTACACTGTGGGAAGACCTTTCTTGAAAATATCTCTAAAAAATCAAGGCAAACCATATCCCAAAATAAAAAAGCGGTCAGACCGATATTTTTTGGCAATATACTCTCAGCGCAATATTTATGTTGCGTCACCTTACTTTTGCGATAATATTGCCATATCTCGCTCAATAGTACGTAACCCCACCTTAAGCGCATCCGCCAGATGCTGGTATGTCGGCACGCTGCCCTGTTCATTCGCTTCTTCTATCAGTCGCTTCAGTTGATGACGTCGGCGGGCGACTTTGCCAGGAATATTCCCATCATCCGAGGCATCTATCGTCCATAGAACATCCACCGTACCGCCCCCGACCTTTGGCATGTTGACCGTTATCCTGTTAGGCTGGAGTCGTTCCCAGGCTGTGACAATTTCACGGTGCTCAGCAACATTTTCCAGACTAAGGCGCTTTTGCTCAGGCGACAAATTTGCCAGCGTATCCTGCAAGATTTGATATGCTTGCTGCATGGCAGCAATGCTTTCTTCATCCCGGTTTAGCGCAGATAACACTTTCGATTGCCAATAATATGTTAGGAAGGGGTGTTCTGTTCCTGAGGTCATCTTGTCGATGGCTTCGGTAAGTGTGTCCAATGCTTGATAATAGGCTTCCATGCCGTAAAAGGCTTCTCCGCGTGCAGTTAAGAGCCGTGAGACCATATCCGTCATTCCTTGTTCTTCACAGATATTCAAAGCGAGAGAAGTATGCTCAAGGCTCTGCTCAAATTGACCTTCAGCGATGGCTAATAAAGCCTGTATGCCATAGACTTGCGCTAACATCCAACGATCTCCCGCTTTTTCAAATGCTTCCACCCCTTGCTCCAAGTGCCGGCGGGCTACTTTGAAATCCCCCTGCTGGCGGCTTGATTCCCCAAGAACAGTCAGCGCCTGCCCAATACTGATCAAGTCCCCGGTCTCTTGGGCATAAGCAAGACAGTAATTCGCATCTGCCACGATTTGGTCAGAATCGCCGAAAAATGTTTGCGACATGGATGCCCGATTGAGACGCAACTGAACTTCACCACGCTTTTGCTCGATTTGGGCAAAGATCGGTATCGCCTGATCGTAGAGTTCCAAAGTAGTGCCGAAACGCCCCTGAAAATAATACAAATTCCCCAAATTGACCAAAGCCCGCCCCTGACCATATAAATAACCAATCTTGCGACTATTTTCCAAAGATCCCTGGTAGGTTGTAATCGCTTCTTCTGCCATGCCCTGTTCCATATACAAGATACCGAGCAAATTAGATGTATCTGCCAACTCGCGCGGATTATTTCCCGCAAGCTGCAAAGATACTTGCAATTCTTCCTGGGCAGCAACATAGTTTTTTACACCTAAGAGCGCACTACCAAACGAAGAGCGGGCATGGGCTTCCAGTTGTAAATCTCCGAGCTTTTCGGAGAGAGAGACAGCTTCCTTCAAAGAGGGGAGCGCCTCTTCATTTTCCCCTTGCCAGGTGAGTGCCGTTCCCAATACATCCAGAGCGTCTGCTTGAAGCGATAAATCACTGATCTCTTTTGCCAGACTTAACGCTCGTCTGGCTGCTTCCTGCGCATCATCGAAGTTGCTCATATTTGCCAGAAGCCATGCCTGACGCAAAGAAACAAGATATGACTTTTCCACATCACCCTTTGCCAGCTTCTGCATTGTCTTCAATATTTCACTCTGAGCATCGCGATTACCGAGCACATCCAGTGCCTTTTCATAAACTGCCAGCAAATCAAAGCGATCCAGCTCACTATCATCTATTTGGCTGACAAACCGCAAGGTTTTCTCCAAATGCATTTGCGCTGTCACATAAGCGTGAGACTCCATCGCTGCTAATCCTGCCTGATAAGCATACAGGGCAGCTTTTCTCGATAGTTTTGCCCGTTCGCAATGATAGGCGAGCGCATCTACTTTTTCGGGTGCCTGATTTTCATAGGCATTTGCTGCATTGTAGTGGAGTTTTTCTAATTGCAGTTCATCCAGAGTGCCCAAGCCAACTTGCCGCACCTTGTCATGGCTAAAGCGATACCCCTCTTCTGTTTCTTCCCATAATTGGCGGTTAACCAAATCCTGAATTGGTTCAAAAATTTCCGTTGCGTCCAATTCACTTACAGGCACCAAGAGTGAAAAATCGAAATAATGCCCAAGCACGGCTCCTGCGTTAAATATGTGACGAGAGCGCGGCGAAAGATGTTTCAAACGGCGGGCAATCACCTCGTCCACTAATCGCGGCAAGGGCAACTCGGCATAATCTGCCGTTTCCTCATCCCACGGCGTTCGCCATGCGCCTGTTTCATCCTCTGTTAGCAACCCTTCGTCCTGTAAAGTGCGCAAAGTCTCTAAAATAAAAAGCGGATTTCCCTTCGTTTCCTGATAAATACGTTTTTCAAATACGGGAGCGGGATGGGATAAACCAAGACAGCGGCGGATCAACGCACCTGTTTCTGGCAGGTCAAGACGGCTCAAAAGAAGACGGGAGCGAAGCCCAGCTCGATCCAGGGCTTGCAACCGTTCCCAAACAGAAGATACGGTTCTGGCTTCTTCTCCGCGAAAAGTGCCCACCAGCAGGATGCGCTGCTCCTGAAGACGATTCTGCAAAACAGGCAGCAAACTAAGCGTACCTTCATCTGCCCAGTGTAAATCTTCAATAATCAGCAATAACGGAGTGACTGCCGACCAGCTTATTAGAAAATTCGTCATTGCTTCGAGCAGACGGGCGCGTTCTTGCTCGGGTTTTAGGGGAGGCGGAGAATCCAGTTCGGGCAGGGTTTCGGCAATTTGGGGCAATAAAGGTTTGAGTACCTGCAACCATAGCGGATCCACGATGGAACTGAGCTGACGTACTCTTAACGGAGACAAGCCTTGGGTCACGGCCGAGACGAAAGGTCCAAAGGGCTGTGTCGTTTCCTGCTCAGAGCAGTATCCGAAAAGGGTTTGGACATGTCGCCATTCCGCATCCTGTGCAATTTCATGCAATAGGCGTGACTTCCCAACACCAGCCTCGCCTTCGATGAGAATAATTCCCCCGGTTTGCTGCAAGGCGGCTTCGAGATGATGCAAGAGTTCGTCTCGGGGCTTTTCGCGCCCGATCAGGGAGATTGATGTTGCTCGCTCTGCATCCAGGTTAATCGGTTTTTGAGAAGTCAGCGGCTTTGGTAAATAAATGGATCCGGGAGCAGACGCCTGGCGCGCAATTTCTTGTGCCAGCAAAACAGTTTTTGGATTGGGACCTACATCAAATTCTTCTTTTAATATTTGGCAGCATGTTTCGTATTGCCAGAGTGCGGCATCTGCTTTCCCCAAAAGGTAATATAGCCGCATGGCTTCCTGATAAAAGCTTTCATCAAAAGGTCTAAACTTTAATAGTTCTTGTGTTATTTCAAGGGCACGACGATAATCTCCGCCCCTTTTTTCAAGTTTTGCAAGATTTTCCATCCCGCGCAAATACAGATCACTATATCGTTCTCGTTCAAGAAGTAACCAGTCATTGTATACGCCTTCTAATAAATCTCCACGATAAAGTTCGAGCGCGTTGTTTAGATCAAGCGCCTCTGTATCTTCAAGTCTTCCAGAAAGATGGGCATTGATGCTCGTTTCAAAGGCGTATGCATCCGTCCAAACAGATTCTGCATCCGCGACGACAATTTCTTCTGTCGAGGCTGCGACTAGATCGGGGGCACTTTGCCGAATATGCCACAATGCCTGGCTAAGAGATTTTCTCGCACGTGTTTCAGTGGATTCTCCCCAAAAAATGCCCGCAAGCACAGAGCGAGGGTGCGGGCGATCTTTGTGCAAAAGTAAATATGCCAACAGACGACGAGCGACAGCGGAATTTGGGAGAGGGATTGGCTGCCCTTCAATTTGAAGAGACATCACTCCGAAAAGATAAGCACGAAATTGTTTTTTTGGCATCTTATTCCTGAAATAACGATGATTTTCTGTGCAGCCAAGCCTGTGTAATTCGTATTATTTTATATTAGAAGGGGAATTATGAAAAGTGGCGGGGTTTCCAACATATTTCCTGTTTAAAAATAGAGAGTTTTGAGAGACCCCTATGGCAAACTCAGACTACTTGAGACGAAAAGCGTCATCTGCCATTTTTTAGGAGAGTGAAATGAAATTTAATAAACTGTTTTCAGTTATTCTTGTTTTCGTGTTAATTATACTGCCAGAGAGCGCAGCTCACGCAGCGGGTGTGCTGTATGTGAAACCAACAGCTACAGGCACAGGCGATTGCTCTTCGTGGGCAAATGCCTGTACTTTGCAAACCGCTTTAGGTGGCGCGACATCCGGTGATGAGATTTGGGTGATGCAGGGCATACACACGCCCACTACAAGCACTGACCGCACAATCTCTTTTGAACTCGTCAATGGGGTTCAAATCTATGGCGGCTTTCACGGCACAGAAACCCAGCGCAGTGAGCGGGATTGGCAAAATAACGTCACAATCCTGAGCGGCAATATTGGCGCTATCGATTACTCTGGTGACAATAGCTATCACGTGGTTGCTGCAAACTTTGGTACAAGCAGTAGTACCATTTTAGATGGTTTCACAATCAGTGGAGGTTATGCAAGTGTCTACCCTCAAAAGTATGGTGGTGGAATGACGAATGTTTTCAGCAGCCCGACCTTGGTTAACTTAATTTTTAGCGATAATATTGCCTATGACTATGGCGCGGGGATGTACAACTCCAACAGCAGCCCAACACTGATAAACGTGTCTTTTTATAATAACAGAATGCTCAATGGCTCCAGCATCGGAGGCGGACTGTATAACGAAAGCAGCAACCCAATTCTGGTCAATGTGGTTTTTCGTGGTAACTCCTCAAGTCTTGGCGGAGGAATGGCAAATAAAAATAGTAACCCAATCCTCACCAACACCACTTTTAGCGGGAATTATTCAGGCAGCGGCGGAGGAATGTACAATGACGGTAGCAACCCACTTATCCAAAATAGCATTTTTTGGAATAACGCGGATGCGAATGGAGCTAGCTCCACGGCCTCGATTGCGAATATCAACAGCAGTGTCCCTTCCATAGAATATAGTCTGTTACAGTATTGCAATCCCGGTGCTGCATGGAATAGTAGTTGCGGCACAAATGGTGGAAATAATCTAGCTGATGCCGACCCAGCCTTCGTCACGCCTGTTGACCCAGTCACGGCGCCCACATCCGCAGGGGATTTGCGTCTTCAAAGAATTTCCATCACTATCGACTTAGGTAACAACAATGCCGACCTGGACGGCGCAGGGAGTAGCACGGGGACCATCAGCAGTAGTATCGCCACAGATTTGGCTGCAAAACCACGTATTTTCAACACCACGGTTGATCTCGGCGCGTATGAAAATCAGTGGTCAACGGATGATTTTGTAATTACCGTTAAAACGGATAATACAGGCACATCATCGAGTACCCAGTTCACCATTCCCACAACAGGAGGCGGTTATAACTATAATGTAGATTGTGATGACGACAGCACAATCGAAGCTACCGATCAGACAGGGAATTACACTTGTGATTATGGTACAGGGAACGCAGGAGTCTATACTATCCGCATTATAGATAATAGCGGTGTAGGAACAGGCTTTCCACGCATCTATTTCAACAATAGCGGCGACAAAGATAAACTCCTGACGATTGAACAGTGGGGAACGGGAAAATGGACATCCATGAATAATGCATTTGCGGGTTGCACCAATCTGACAGGCCCAACATTCGCCGACACGCCGGACTTATCCAATGTTACAGACCTGAGTTGGATGTTCTCCGGCGCTACATCTTTTAATCAATATATCGGCTATTGGGACACCAGTAATATCACAAATATGAGTGGCATGTTCTCTGGCGCGAACGCATTCAATCTGGATATTTGGAGGTGGGATACTTCTTCGGTTACAGACATGAGCTACATGTTTGCAGCTGCCAACACCTTCAACCAGAACCTTCATAATTGGAATGTAAGTATGGTCACAAATATGAGCAGTATGTTCTATTCTGCAGACAGCTTCAATGGAAGCGTCACTAGCTGGAACACAGGCTCAGCCACAAATATGAGCTACATGTTCTTCGATGCCGTCTCTTTTGATCAGGATCTTTTTTCTTGGGATGTGGCAGACGTGACGGATATGACAGGTATCTTTGGCAATGTGACCCTATCCACTGCTAATTATGACTCCTTACTAATTAGCTGGAATTTGCAGAGCTTGCAAAGCGGAGTGACTTTTGATGGCGGAAATAGCAAATACTGCAAGGGTGAAATCGCTCGAGATAATATGACCAATCCAAGCGGTCATAACTGGACGATCACAGATGGAGGAAGGAACTGCACCGCATATGATGATTTCGTAATTACAATTAAGACGGATAATCCTGGAACCTCATCGAATGTACAGTTCACGATCCCCACTTTCCCAACTCAAACCTATAATTATCATGTAGATTGTGATAACGATGGCATTAATGAAACCACCTCACCAGCAACAGGAGACTACACCTGTAACTATCTGGCCGCTGGCACTTATACGATCCGCATTAAAGATGCCAGCGGCACAGGGACTGGCTGGACAGGTTTTCCAAGAATCTATTTCAATAATAGCGGTGACAAAGAGAAACTAATGACGATCGAACAATGGGGAACAGGGGCATGGGCATCTATGAAATCTGCTTTTTCAGGCTGCTCCAACTTGACCGAGTCGATAATCCTTGATGATCCAGACCTCTCGGGTGTTACAGACCTGAGTTCTATGTTTGCTGATGCTACATCCTTCAATCAATACATTGCTGATTGGAACACCAGCAATATCACAGATATGAGTTGGATGTTCTCCGGCGCTACATCTTTTAATCAAGATATCGGCTATTGGGACACCAGTAATATCACAAATATGAATGGCATGTTCTCTGGCGCGAACGCATTCAATCAGGATATTAGTAATTGGAATACAGGTCATGTATACGACATGAATTGGATGTTCTATAATGCTTCATCTTTCAATCAAGATATCGGTGGCTGGGATACTCACATGGTCCAACTCATGGGAAATATGTTCAATGGAGCATCATCCTTCAATCAGGATATTAGTAATTGGAATACGGGTCATGTACTCGACATGAGATGGATGTTCTATAATGCTTCGTCCTTTGATCAGAATATTGGGGGATGGGATGTAAGAACACTACTCTACGCAGATAACATGTTCAATGGGGTTACTCTTTCGACTGTTAATTACGACGCTCTCCTCAATGGCTGGAACGCCCAAACCCCGCGAAGCTACATCATATTTGGCGGGGGCAACAGCAAATACTGCAACGGTGAAACCGCCCGCGCCAATATGATCTCTTCAAATAAGTGGATGATCTCCGATGGCGGTAAGGATTGCTCCATGACCAACGACTTCATTGAATATGCTCTTGATATCAAAGCTCTTGGACAAACCAGCCTGGACACAAGCAATGCCACATCTTCTTTATCTGACCCTGACCTGACAACCCACTCATGTGGAATCACCGGTAAAGGGCAAGCTACTGTCTGGTACAAATACACGTTGACCACCCACGATGCTATTTCTGTGAACACCCTCGGCTCCGGATACGACACCTTCATCGCCATTTGGGAAGGCACAGACATCAACAATCTACGCTTCGTGGCCTGCAATGACGATACAAGCGGTACCAAGCAATCAGCAGTGTCCATCAGAGTAACCGGAGGAAAAACTTACTATATCGAAATCGGGCAACCATAAACAAAGATGACAATCAAGACTCTGAAAATTTATCTATTCACTGGTAAAAAAAAATCAAAAAGCATTCAAATGAATGCTTTTTGATTTAATATCTTACGGAATGAGCAGAAAAATGACAACGTCTCCGTCAAATGCACAAATTGGATGCTCTCTCCCTTTCCATATACGAACCTGTTTGTTCCTCTTGCCTGCGCTTTTGGTTGGTTCAGCAAAGCTCTGGCAGGGAGAGATAGAAAAGAAAACCTACTGCGTAAAATCGAAACTCTTGTAGGAATGAGCAAAGGTATCAATGAAGGCATGCCTGGTTCCACCGACATGACTGATCCGAAACTCCCAATCGGGTGCTGTCTGATTCTTCATAATAAAGATAAAGCGCTCACTATCCAACCATCGCATCTGAAAGATGGTGCTCTGAAGGGAAGTGATCGTCGAAACGTCATTGCTCAGTGTGCCAAGATAAAGACTCTGATCATCGGCCCCATTCAGCGAGTAGACGAAGCGGGTTGAATCCGGTGTCCAGCCGCTGAATTGCAGTCCCTCACCCGTGGCAAAGATATAGTCACCGGAGCCATCGGGGTAGGCAATATGCAGTTCGTGCTGATTCGCGCTTGGCTCTCCAACGCTCTTGAGATAAGCAATATAGCTCAAATTCGGGGAAAAGATATTATCAGGCCAAGAAAAGGGAAGTGTGGGGATGCTGCCCAATTGGGTAGCGGGAGAACCATCGACAGGCAGGAACCAAAGCGTGGAGGGCGGGGTTGGTTCATCAAAGACATCTGCGGGCGGGATCGCCACGCGCAGCGAGGCAGAATCAGGGGCCCAGATCGGCTTGGGCCAATATTGGTATTCGCTATACGTCCCAACCAATGGATAGGTAAGAATATTGGCGCGCAGATTGCTGCCATCAGCATTGACGAGGCTAATATGATCGGGCGCAGAGAGAACAAGCTGCGTCCCATCCGGGGAGAATTCAAAAGCGCCAGCTTCGCCAAAATCAAAGAGGGCCCTTTTTTCGAGCGTATCGGTATTGATGATGCGCAAGTCGTAGGTTGGGACGTAGCCGGGGCCATCAAAGCGCGGCACCGTGCTGTAATAAAGATCGTGTGTGCCCGGACGCCATAGGATTTGATCGAAAGCAAAGCCGGCCGCATCTGCGAAGGGACTGGCTGCTTTGAGAGCATTCATTTCGGCGCTGCTGACGAGCAAGCGTGGATTGAGCGTGCCCCCATCGGCATTCACAACCCACAGCTCATAGGTATAGGGAGTTACTGAAATTTCACGCACGAAGGCGACGAAGAGACCATCGCTGGAGATGTGAACTTCGTAAGCATCACCGGTACTGGTGATCCCTACGCGGTTCCCACCCTCTGTCCAGATGTAGACATTGCCGTCTTTAACATAGGCAACACGCAAGCCAGCCAGGGGTGGAGAGGCCATCGGGATAGCGGTTGCGGGGGTATCCTGCGCGGGGGCGGCAGATTCTTCTGGCGCAGAAGCAGGTTCACCATCCGCGGGCGTATCGGGCATCTCACCCCCATTGGGATTAGCGAGGCCGGATTCAACTGTCGCCGCGACCATCGTGGCGAGGCTCGCCTGATTTTCTTCTGGCGTAAGTGTGGGGGGGGCCATCCCACAGGCTACTACTAAAAACAGGCTTACGGAAAAGAAAAAGATGACGAGCAAAGGTTGTGCCTTTTTCATGATTTTTTCCTTTGTATTCGGGGGCGTTTTGTCCGATTTTATCACGATTGCTTTTCTATGGTTTAATAGACCCATGTTTGAAATCATCTATCAAGACCCACAGATTATTGTTGTTAATAAACCCGCCATGCTTGCGGTAGTCGCCGAGGGCTGGGATGAGGGAGCGCCGCACCTGCGTCAGTTTTTGGAAAAAAAGTTTGGCAAAGGCAATATTTGGGTGGTGCACCGTCTCGATAAAGTTACATCAGGCGTGATGGTTTTTGCGCGCACGGCGGAAGTTCATCGCAATTTGAATACACAATTCGAGCGGCATGAAGTAGAGAAGATTTATCATGCCATCGTGGAGGAAGCTCCTGAATGGGATGAGTACATCGCGCGACATGCGCTGCATGCCAACGTCGGCAGGAAACATCGCACGGTGGCAGACCGCGTGCGCGGAAAAATCTCTGAGACGGGGCTGCGCGTGCTCCAACGCTGGGAAGCGAACCACGAGCGCGACGCCTACGCATGGATCGAGGCCAAGCCTAAAACGGGACGCACGCATCAGGTGCGTGTACATTGCGCCGAGATGGGACATCCGCTGGTCGGCGATACGCTCTATGGCGCACAAGCAAGTGAAATGATCGAACGCACCGCGCTACATGCGCAGAGCCTGTCTTTTCGGCATCCGAAAAGCGGTAAAAAGGTCACATTTACCGCGCCGCACCCTGCAGATTTTGAAGAGTTAATAAATTTGTTAGAAGCCTCTGAAAAATAGTCCGACACCCCAAAATTTATGGTATGCTCTGCGGACAAAACCATAATAGAAACCAAACTAAAACGAGTAAACTTCATGAATCCATCCTGCAAAACATCAGATACCCCCGAAGACAACCCCAACAAAGAATTCTTCTTCCCCGATCTTGAAGAATTAAATATCAGCAAACTGCCACCCGAAGAAGTCCGTATTCTTAAGTTGGTCGGCGAACCGTATTCCGATGGAAAACGTGTGCGCGTCAACCTCGATATGACGCCCTTCCAGATGCGCCCGCATCTCGATATGGTACTGCTCGACCCACAAGGCAATCTCGCTGCCAGCGTCAGCATCATCGAACCAATGGCCTGGAAACAGGAATTCACCATCCACTTGCGCGAAGCACGTCAGGACGGCGAATACAAACTCGTCGCACGCCTCTTCTACCCCCCGCGCGACGAAGAAGACCCCAAACTCTTCCGCCTCGACATTCCCGCCGAAGACACCGATTTTCAAGAATACAGTTTTGAAATCCCCGCAGGCACGGCATAGATTATGAGAGACTGGAAGAGCGCAGGCGTACTCCTGCTCCTCCTTCTTTTAAGTATTAGCGGATGTACACAAGGCGACGCGCCCGAAGCGCCCGCCTTTGCGCCTGCTGCCGCTACCCAAACACCCTTCGCCCCTGTAGTAGATCCCGTTTACACGCCTGTTGTCTTCTCGGATTTCCCCGACATATTCATCCTCTCGCTCAACGAAGGGGAACGCGCGCATCTCTTCGCCTATTCCCCCATCGACCAGCCGCTGCTGCGTCTCACCGATGGCCCCTGGGATGACATCTCCCCCGCCCTCAGCCCAGATGGCACGAAGATCGCCTTCGCCTCCAATCGCAGCGGCTACTGGGACCTCTATCTGCTCGAAATTGAAAGCGGTGAAACCACACGCCTGACCAATACCCAGGCCTACGATGGCGCGCCTTCCTGGTCGCCCGATGGCGCCTGGATTGCTTCCGAAACCTACTACAACAACAGCCTCGATATCCTCGTCCAGCCGATCAGCGATAGCAGCGCAGAAGCCATGCGCCTGACCAACGATTCCGCTGCCGATCATTCGCCTGCCTGGGCGCCCAAAGGCCGGCAACTCGCCTTTGTGACCACGCGCAATGGCAATAGCGAAATCTACCTCGCCGATCTCGATGACACCAGTGATACGCGTTTCACAAATCTATCCAACACGCCCCTCAGCAACGAAAGCCACCCTGCCTGGTCATTTGACGGCAGCAAACTGGCCTGGGCAGTCAATTCCTACGGTGAGCGCCCAAGCGGCATCTACGTCTGGACGCCGGACATCCCCGCCCCGGCCAGCTACATCGGCGAAGGCGATTGGGCAGTCTGGAACCAACGCGGCGACAGTCTGCTCGTCATGCTCGAAGGCGGCGGCACAAACTATCTCAGCGCCTACACCCTGAACGGAACGCTCCTGCTCCAGCCGTGGCAACTCCCCGGCACCCTCAACGGGATGCTCTGGCTGCCCAATCCGCTTCCGGAAACCTTGTCAAAATCCTATCAGGATGCTGCCAATAAAACACCCGCTCCCCTCTGGAATGTGATCCGCAGCACCGCCGATGCCCTCTCCGTGCGTGAAAATCTCGCCGAACTGGACGATGTTCAGGCCCCCGTACCCCAACTCCACGATTCGGTAAACGAATCCTTTGAAGCCCTGCGCGAAGCCACCAGCAACGAAGCGGGCTGGGATGCCCTCGCCAATCTCGAGAATGCCTTCATTCCACTGACCACATCTCTCGACCCCGGCATGAGCAACGACTGGCTCTACACCGGGCGCGCCTTCTCGCTCAATCCGCTCATCGCCAACGCCGGCTGGATGGTCGTCTCGCGTCACGAGATCGGGCCGCAGACCTATTGGCGCATCTACCTGCGCGCGCAAGCACAAGATGGCTCACAAGGCATCCCCATCCGCGATACAGTTTGGGACTTGAACGCGCGCTATAACCTCGATCCCGCCAGCTACGAAGCGGGCGGCGCGTTTGGCACGGTGCCAAACGGCTACTGGGTTGATTTCACTGCTCTCGCCCAAAACTTCGGCTGGCAACGTCTGCCCGCCCTCTCCAATTGGCGCAACTTCTATCGTGGCACGCGCTTTACCCAATTCTCCAAAACGGATGGGCTAAGCTGGTACGAAGCCATGCTCGAACTCTACCCGCCAGAAATCCTGCTGACCCCCACTGCCGTCCTGCCCCCAAGCGCAACGCCGACCAATACACCGGTACCCACCAATACACCGCGTCCAACACGTACACCATACACACCGCAACCGACCTTTACACCTTCGCTAACACCGACACCGCTTGACCTTTTTGATTTTTCAACCGCTACGCCCACCCCATGATAGATTTCAGTTTGCGGATGCGAAAGTCACAACAAGCCCTATTGCTTATGCGCAAAAAACTAGTAATAGGATACGCCTTCGGCGTCGCCCTCGCGCTCGGACTTTCGGCCTGCCTCACCCCTCAAACAGATGCCTCATCCCAAACGGAAGCGGCATTAACGGAACCCAGCCCAACGCCCTTTAGCGCTATGGAAACGGAAGCAGGCCCACAGGAGAGCGAACTCGTACTCCCCACCCCAACGGGGCTTGCCCCGCTGCGCTTCACCATCCCCACTCCGGGGGCAGAGCCGGTCTCCGATTGGCGTCCACCGCTTTACCCCGTCCCGTGGGCAATCTCGCCACACGACCATTTCTATTTCATCCGCCCGATCACTGCCAATGAGATCAATTGGCCTCTCTCAAGCTACCGCTATGGCGGCGTCTTCTTTGGCAATGTGGTGCATAGCGGCATCGACATCCCAACCGGCAAAGGCACGCCGATTGTCGCAGCCGGCAACGGCACTGTGATCTGGGCAGATTGGGGCTACTTCAGTGGATGGCGCGAAAATAAAGATGATCCTTATGGACAGGCTGTGGTCATTCAGCACGATTTTGGCTATCAGGGAAAAACGCTTTATACAATTTATGCGCATATGAGCCGCATTGACGTAACCGAAGGAGAGTGGGTACAGGCGGGCGATCAGCTAGGCCTGGTCGGCGACACAGGACACACCACAGGGCCGCATCTGCATTTTGAAATCCGTCTTGATGGTGACAGTTTTTACGATACCTATAACCCCGAACTTTGGATCGCCCCCCCACAAGGCTGGGGCGTGCTCGTCGGTAATATTGCCAATGAACGCGGTGAACCACAACGAGGCTTGCAGGTGCGCATACAATCCTACGACAGCGGACGTATGCGCACGGTGCGCACCTATGGCGCAAACGTCGTAAACAGCGATGCTTATTATCAGGAAAATATGGTACTCAGTGATCTTCCCGCAGGGTGGTATGAAATCCAGATCATCTATGATGGGAAAGATTTACGCAAACAAATTCAGATATTTCCCGGACAAGTCAGCTACTTCTCTTTCGCCGGACTGGATGGTTATACTCTTGATCTGCCCCCTGAAGAAAGCATGGAATTTTTTACGTCCACCCCTGAAGAGTAGAATTTCTGCGAGAGTGTCCTTCGAGACAGCCTGATCTTGCATAATAAGGTCACCATCTGAAAAAACTTGACGCACTGAACATCTGTGCTATACTTTACTTATCATATAGACAACTTATCTTGGAGAACGAGAAATGGCAAAGCGTAAAAAGAAGAACGACGAAAAAGTAGATGAAGGCCGTCAGGCAGTCTTGGACAAGGCGCTTGGCGATATTGTAAAACGCTATGGAGAAGGCTCAATCATGAAATTGGGCGATGCCCACAGCATGGAGACAGAAGTCATTCCAACTGGCTCCCTTTCCCTTGATATTGCACTCGGCGTAGGCGGCGTTCCGCGTGGACGCATCACTGAAATTTACGGGCCGGAATCATCCGGGAAGACCACCATTTGTCAACATATCGTGGCCGAGGCCCAAGCCATGGGCGGAACAGCCGCCTTCATTGACATGGAGCACGCCCTTGATCCCAGCTATGCCGCCCAATGCGGCGTGGATATCGACAATCTGTTGGTTTCCCAGCCCGATACGGGTGAACAGGCGCTTGAAATCGCCGAAACCCTGATCCGTTCGGGAGCAGTTGAGCTTGTTGTAATTGACTCGGTCGCCGCACTGATCCCGCGCTCGGAGATTGAAGGCGATATGGGCGATCCTACCATGGGTGTGCAGGCGCGTTTGATGTCGCAGGCGCTACGCAAACTCTCGGGTGCCATCAACCAGACCAAGACGACGGTCATCTTTACGAACCAGCTTCGCCAGAAGATCGGTGTAATGTTCGGCAATCCCGAAACCACAACGGGTGGACAAGCACTCAAATTCTACGCATCCGTGCGTTTGGACGTGCGTCGTATCCAATCCATTAAAGTTGGCTCCGAAATTATTGGTAATCGCACCCGCGTGCGCGTGGTGAAGAATAAGGTCGCAGCGCCCTTCCAAGCGGCAGAATTCGACATTATGTACAATGAAGGCATCTCCAAAGTCGGTGACTTACTTGATCTTGCCACCGAAGCTGAGATTATCACCAAGCGTGGCTCCTTCTACTCATACGGTGAAACTCGTCTGGGACAAGGGCGTGAGAACTCCAAAGAATTCCTGCGCCAAAACCCAGGCATGGCAGAAGAACTCGAAGCGCTCGTGCGTCAGCAATTACTCGGTGAAGAGGTCGTTGTTCTTTTGGATGACAGCGAAGGCGAAGAATAAACTAAAAAATTTCCCCTTACAAATTGACATCCCCCGTTTATGCACGGGGGATGTCTTGTTTAAACATGTTTTGATTTATACAATCCCCCTACCTTTCGGCACCTCGATTTTGAAAAACAAAATAAGGAAACCCTGCATTCAATCAGCTTCCCAAAGCACTATCCCGCAGATCGATAGCATGCATCGGCGCGCGGCTGCGGACATAAAGCCAGATGGTCTGAAAGAACATGCCTGCGCTAAAGGCAAGCAGCCCAATATAAAGCCCTGTCATTTCTCCCCAGACAACGCCGAAGACAAGGACCGCGCCTGTAACAAACAAAAATATGGCAACCGCTTCAGAAATCCCGCGTGTTTTGCCGCTATTCAGAAGAACTCCCTGAAACCAACTCTGGAGGGTGTTCAAGCCGGGCAGCAGAAAGCCGATCCACAAACCGTTGCGAGCGAGAAGCGCCAATTCGGGCGAGAGCCCTGAAATATCCTGTAACCAAATCCGCGACAGTGGTGTCATGGCGATAATCAGAATAATCGCCGTTGTTACGGAGGACAGGATGGTCGTAAAACGACGCAGCGCTTTTGTGGAGAGAGGCTCATCCACGAGGGCGACGACAACTTCATTAAAAGCAACGCCCATACTACGCAGCATGAAGATGAAGCCCGAAACCACAGGCCAAACAGCCAGGGATGAAAGGGCGAGGGGCATCCGTCCCAAAGCGGCACTACCCATCGGTTGAATCAGGAGCGTCAATAACGAGGTCATCACAAGGGGGAGGTAAAACGCACCAAAAGCACGGTATGTAAGAGCTGGTTCCACAACGGGAGCAAGTTTGAGTTCCGTGCGAAGCACCGGTTGGACACGGAATCCGATATAGATCGCCTCAGCCGTCACTCCAGCGGCAACCGCGCTAGTCGCCACGACAATCCCCGGTAATTTCATCAAGAAACCAACGCTGAGAATGAGAATATCCAATCCCAGACGGACACCGGTGCCCACGCCGATAATATCGGAATGCCCGAAACGGATCATGACGCCCTGATTGAGACGCCGATAGGCTATAGTCCACGTCCAGGGTGTCATGATGAGCAACCCAAGACGGGCTGGTTCGATAATTTCTGCCGGTGCGCCGAGCATACCTTCTGCAACAAAATAGTAAAGCGGGCTGAGCGTGACGATCAGATGCACGGCTGTCAACAAACCACCTGCGGCTAGCATATAGTTCCGCAGCTTTTGATAGGAAGCCCAATCCTTGCTAAGAGCTGTAGAGGCTGCCAATAACATGATGACCGGCGCTTCAACGATGAGCGCAATTGGGAAAACAATGCCGCCATACGCAGCGAGATTGATCTCAGGGTGAGCAAGGCGAGCGACAAAAGCGCTCAAGATGGGCAGTTCCATCCCCATGAGGAGCCAACTGGCAGCGAGAGGCCACCAAACTTTGAAAATGCGCTTAAGAGAAAGAGGCGCTACTGTCATGCAAGGTCACCTGTTATATCGGCTGGAAGTCGCAAAATAGCGGGCACAGCGAGGAGGGCAATTAACGCGTTAGCAATAAAAGCAAGTTGAAGCCCAAAGGCATCCCCTGCCACGCCGACCAAGATCATCACTAAAGAACGCAGCAGCGAAGAAAGCGTCAGGTAGATGCCATTGCCAAGAGAGCGGTTTTGCGGAAAATGATCTTGCATGATGGCGAGAAAAATGGGACCGGTAGATAAACTGAAAAAACCGAGCAAAATCAAGATCGGGATGAGCATCCACTGCGGTGCATAGATAAATGCCAACATCAACGGGGAGGAAATGATTGTCACCCACAGCAAAATAGATTTACGCCCCAAACGGTCACTCATTGCGCCGCTGAGCAGCGCCCCCGCCACACCGGCAAACTCCATCACAGCTAGAAACCCACCAGCCATCCATAAACTGGCGCCTTTAATATCCATATACGTCGGCAGGTATGTGGTCATACTGACAGCCAGGAACATACGAAAGAATATAATGAAGACAAGCGGCAATATCAAGGTAGTCAGCTTGGGTTTCACACTCTCCAAGCTACCTATCGAGCGTTTCTGCGAGGGCCCATCTTTAAGACGTGTGAACAAAACAAGCGAAGTCAGCCAACCGATACCAGCGACGCGATAGATTCCCTCCAAGCCCCAGAAAGACGCTGCCCAGACGGCCACAATCGGCCCAACTGTGCGTCCCAGTTCTCCCCCAGCCATGAACCACCCCATCCCCTTCCCAATACGCGTACCTGATGAGCGCGCGACCATCGCCGGTGCAGGCGCATGAAAAAGAACCACACTGATCCCGGCCAAAAAGATGGTCAGCGCCAAGATATAGTAATTTGTCGGCAAACCGATCACACTCATCAGCGTGGCCGTGATTGCGGGAGCCCAGACCACCAAATAACGTGGCTTGAACTTATCAGCATAATGCCCTACGACCGGATTCAAGATCGCAGGAAGTTGCATCGCAGCTGTCAAAAAACCAGCCATTGTCAATGAAAGCGCAAGACGCTCGCGAATCAGTGGAAGAAGGGGTGCTAAAAAGGCGGAATAAACATCATGGACAAAATGTCCACTGGCGATCACAAAGACTTGCTCGCCTTGAAAATCATTTTCGAGCGTCGTTTCTTTTTTAGAGTGCTCAAGCATATTAATCTCCTTTGGAAAGCGAAACTATACCACGTTGAGACAGACAGTGTTAGACTGTTTTCTACAGAAAAAACAACACCAAAAGCATCTCTTTTCGCACCAATATCATTTGCGCGAAATGTCACATATGCACAATTACATTTATCATAGTTGCAAAAAAAAACACATACGTTTACAATAAAAGTAATCGTTATCAATAAGAGTAAACTTATCAGTATTGGAGCATTATGTTGCGAATTAATCGACAAACTGACTATGCTGCTCGGGTTTTACTTGCCCTGGCAAAACAGCCGCCTGGAACTCGCATGTCAACAGCCGAAATTCGTGAAGAAATGCTAATCCCCAAGTCTGTCTCTCTACGCGTTGTCGCCGATTTGGCACGCGGTGGTTTTATCGACACCTTCCCAGGTCGTGATGGCGGCATCAAGCTATCCCGCCCTGCGGCAGAGATCAACCTGCTTCAGGTCACCGAACACTTTGAAACCAACTTTGTAGTTTCCGAATGTATCCATGCCAAAGGCGTTTGCCCCTTTGAAGCAAAATGCCCCGTACGCCGTCGTTGGGCACATCTGCAATCAGTTATTATGAAAGAACTTGAAAGCATCACATTCGCAGAACTGCGTGAAGATGCCTTCACACTGCAAAATCTAACCGTGGGTTAACAATCCCTTATGTCTGAACATCAGGAAAAAAAGCGCAAGTTTCATCCCATCCACCTACTTTATGCTTTACTTGCATTCATTATTGTATCGATTCTATCCTTCAGTATTTTCAAACCAATCAAAGTCTTGCCGCGTGTTTCTCTAGCCCCCGGCTACGCACTCACCAATCAAGACAATGAATTACGCACCAGCGAAGACTATCGTGGGAAATTAACCCTTTACACTTTCACATACACAAATTGCGATGGTGATTGCCCCGAAGTCAACTCGCAAATGCAAGAAATGCGGACTATTCTGGAAGAATCTGCATCAGATTCGGTCGACTATGCTCTCGTCAGCGTTAGTCTCGACCCCGAACGAGACACGCCCGAAGCTTTGAGCTTGTTTGCAGAACCCTATCTGGATGCCGGCGAAAGCAAGGTCTCGTGGGACTTCATTACCGGCGACCCACTGCATATGAAATACATGACCGGTGGCGGGTTTAAACTCTTCTATGAACCGGTAACAAGCCCAACATCCGAGAATGATTACGAGATCAGCTTCTATCCACGATTTGTGCTTGTCGATGGTTGGGGCATTATCCGTGCAGAATATCGCACTGACACTCTGAACTATGAAGAAGTCCTAGAAGATATTCAATATCTCACTGATGAAATTGAAAATAGTCAAGGAGCAGCAAAATACGCTTACGAGGCTGCTCACTTATTCCGGTGTTATCCATGACAAACTCAGAAAACAATCTCAAAACACCTCGCCCCATTTTGGCGCGCGTCGGCATCGCCTTACTTCTCGTCATTTTGCTCGCTGCTATCGGGTATTTCGTACTCGATGCGATTAAGCCTTACGCCTTTCACGGAGCAATTTTACAATCGCCAAGCCCTGCGCAGGACTTCACACTGCCAAATCAATATGGGCAAACAACATCCTTGAGTGACTATAGCGGCAAAGTTGTCTTGCTTTATTTTGGCTACACCGCCTGTCCAGATGTTTGCCCTACCACCCTGGCAGAGCTCACAAAAGCCACCGATCTTCTAGGCGAGCGCGCAGATGAAGTTCAAACCATTATGATTACAGTTGATCCGGAACGTGATACTCCTGAAATCATGGCTGAGTACTTGGCACATTTCCATCCCCACTTTCTTGGTTTAGTCGGCACTCCGGATGAAGTAGCTCAAATCGCTACCTATTATGGTGTCTATTACAAAAAACAAGAAGCCGACTCAGTATTGGGCTACCTCGTAGACCATACTGCTACAGTTATGCTCGTCGATCCAAACGGATACCTGCGTCTAATATTTCCTTACGGGACAGAGGGAGCTGAAATCGCAGAAGATATTACCTACGTCTTGGATCATTAAAAAATAAACCCCAGTAAAAGGAAAAAATAAGAAAATGAAGTTCGCAAAAAAAACACTACTTGTTGTATTCAGTTTTACGCTAATTGCACTCGCATTGGTCGCTTGTCAGCCTAGCGGCCCGCAAATTGAAGTTTCAGAAACCTGGGCACGCCCTTCCCCTATGCAAGCAGGTAATGGTGCCGCCTATATGGTCATCAAAAACACCGGTGGCGAAGATGATACTCTTCTCAGCGCAGACAGTGATGTTTCAGAAGTGGTCGAGTTACATGATATGACCATGGAAGAGGGTGTGATGAAGATGTTCCCCATCGAAAACATTCTCATCCCCGCTGGCGGCTCTGCAGAACTTCAACCGGGCGGCAGACACATCATGCTTATCAATCTAAACGGTCAGCTTGAAGTAGGCCAAGTCTTTACCATAACCCTGGAATTTGAAAAATCAGGGCAACAAACCATCGAAGTTGAGGTACGCGAACCTTAGTACGTTGCGCGTATTTATAAACCTAGTATCTGTCCCTAATCACCTTGTGGCAACAGTTTTAGTCCGCTAAAGCTGTTGCCTCAAAGGCGTTTAGAAGACAGATGCGGAAATGTATCAAGAGGAGAATGTATGCATGCGGAGGTGCTCACTCAAAGATTTTAAGCTATCAGAACCATCGAAGAAAAAAACCTTACTTTATTTTTTTGGAGGCAAATGATGAGTGATGAAGAAAAAAAACCGACTGAAGAAGTAGAACCAAAAGGCGCAATGGCCCTTACGCTTATCTACTTAGTCACAGTCATAATTCTGTGGAGCTGGGTATATATGACCCTGCTCGAGAGAGGAGTGACCCAATGAGTGGCCCAAAATTACATATTGATCGATATGAAAAGATATATATCTACATCAGCATCGCTGTTCTAGTTATATTCGCATCCGCAATTACTGTTGCGGGATACTCCCTCGGCATCCAGGTCCCTTCCCCTTCGCAGCGTGTTAACCCCAATACCGTTGCAAGCGAAGGCCCCTTCTCTGACCCTGGATTGCGCGAACTCGCACCAGGCAAATACGAACTTTATATTCGCGCCGAAGCCAGCCCGTGGCGCTATTACCCCGATGCAGTAACCATCCCGGTCGGGGCTACTGTTACATTCTACATAACCAGCGCAGATGTACAACATGGCTTCAACCTGCAAGGTACCAACATCAACTTTATGGTGCTCCCTGGCCAGGTTTCCACACTTACCTACACGTTTGAAGAAGCCGGCGAATACCCCTTTGTTTGTACTGAATATTGCGGTGTTGGACACCAAAACATGTACGGTGTAATCACCGTAGAATAGCGAGTAAAAAGACCTGATGAATAGCGAAGACATCGTTCCCGCAGCCACACCAAAACCCGAAGCGGATACGCTTACAGTCAAAGACATCCTACGCTCTATCGTAGTGCTCTTCAAACTTAGAGTGGTGATCCTTTTAGTGCTCTCCTCCTTGGCGGGCGCCTTATTAGCTTCTGGAGGGACGATCTCAGCCGCCAATTTAGGCTTGCTACTGGTCACAGGCATTCTTTCTGCCTCTGGCGCTTCGGCAATTAACCAGTACCTCGAGCGCTCATCCGATGCCCTGATGCGCCGCACCCTCAACCGTCCGCTTGCGAACGGCTTGATCTCCAAACCGGGGATCGTTCTGGGTGTAGCGAGCAGCTTCATTCTGCTAGCCCTTGGGCTGGCGCTGAATGCAGGAAACCCCGCTCTGGCCATCTTTTTGGCCCTGGGCGCGGCGATCTATATTGGCATCTACACGGTTTGGCTCAAACCCCGCACACTGCTCAACATCGTCATCGGTGGAGCAGCAGGTAGTTGCGCGGTCTTGAGTGGCAGCGCTGCTGCTGGAAACTGGTCAGAACCGGGCGCATTGGCATTAGCCATGCTGATCTTTGTCTGGACTCCAACCCATTTCTGGAGTTTGGCAATGGCCTTCCGCGACGACTACTCTCGTGCGGGCGTCCCCATGTTGCCCACGATTGTAAGTAATCGTGCCACAGCCTGGTGGATTACCCTTCACACGGTAGCAACTTCGGTCATCGCATTGATGCTGGCTGTTCATCCTGAACTTGGTCTGCCCTATTTCATTCCGATCCTGCTTGCAACGATCTGGATGATCCTGGATTCCATCCGTCTAATTACCCGCCCCGAGCACCAACAAGCCTTCAAGGTTTTTAAATTATCAAACCTTTACCTTGGCTTGGTGTTGATATTCATTTACATCGGGACTTTGATCTGATTTCTACTGAGAGGATAAAAATATGTTTGCAACCGAAAAGAAATTAACCGGTTGGCACATCGCGCTCGCCCTGACTGGCTTAGCCTTGGGTTCATTCTTTGGCCCCTTACAAGCTTGGGAGCACGCTGGGCTTAACCTCTACCCCTCTATGCAGCCCTATATTGCTTCGTACTATCAGGGCTTAACCTTGCACGGCATTCTGAATGCATTGGTCTTTACCACCTTCTTTATTACCGGTTTCTTGAGCTACGTGACCGCCACCAGCTTAGGACGCAACCTGCGCTTCCCCAAACTTGGTTGGGCCGGCTTCTTCACCATGGTAATTGGTCTGGTTATGGCCGCCGTTCCGCTGCTGCTGAACATGGCCTCCATCCTTTACACCATGTACCCCCCAATGCAGGCCCCCTGGTTCTTCTACGTCGGCATGACCCTGGTCGTCGTCGGCAGTTGGATGAGCGGCTGGAACATCCTAGGCACTTACATTGGTTGGCGCAAAGACCACCCCGGCGAAGCAGCACCCTTTCAGGCTTTTGCTTCTGCCATCATCATGGCTCTCTGGCAGATCTGCACCCTCGGTATCGCTGCCGAGATGCTCGTTCTGCTGATCCCGTGGTCGCTGGGAATTATGCCCGGTGTTGACGTCCAATTGGCGCGTACACTCTTCTGGTTCACCGGCCACCCCCTTGTTTACTTCTGGCTGTTGCCCGCCTACGTCTCCTGGTACGGAATGATGCCGAAACAGGCAGATGGAAAGCTCTTCAGCGATACGATGGCTCGTTTCGCTTTCTGGCTCTTCCTGCTTCTCTCGACCCCGATCGGTTTCCACCACCAATTCGTTGACCCCGGCGTGCCAGCCGGCTGGAAATATGTCCACGCCATTCTGACCTATGCCGTCTTCTTCCCCAGCCTATTAACCGCATTCAACGTTATCGCCTCCCTCGAAATCGGTGGGCGCAAACGCGGTGGCAAAGGTTTATTCGGCTGGATTCTCAAGCTGCCGTGGGATGATCCTTCCTATGTTGCCCAGAACCTGGCTATGATCCTCTTCGCCTTCGGTGGCGCAGGTGGTATCATCAATGCTTCTTACAATATCAACCTCGTTGTTCACAACACAGCCTGGGTTCCCGGTCACTTCCATCTAACAGTCGGTACCGCTGTTGCGCTCAGCTTCATGGGCATCATGTACTGGCTCGTTCCCCATCTCACTGGCAAAGCATTATCTGCTAAGAAAGCCGCTGTTTGGCAAGGCTGGCTCTGGTTTGTTGGCATGACCATCTTCTCGCGTGGTCTGCACTGGATCGGCCTCCTCGGCGCCCCGCGTCGCACTATGCTCGGTGTTGCCATCGAAAACTACGGCAACGCTCAGTGGAAAGTCGCCAGCCTAATGACCGGCGTCGGCGGCACCATTCTGCTCATCTCAGGACTGACCTTCTTCTACGTCATCATCCACACCGTCTTCTTCCAGAAGGAAACGGCCGTGGTTGAAGTTCCTGTAGCAGAGCCGCTCCACCCGGAAGAGGGTGTTCCCACCTGGTTAATCAACTGGAAACCGTGGCTCATCGGCGTCTTCGCGCTGATCGTAATTGCCTACGGCCCAATGATTATCATCTTAATTCAAAACGGCACCTTCTTCTCACCCGGCTTCGTTGTCTGGAAATAAGCAACAGCCTTAATTACAGGGGCGTGTTTTACGCCCCTGTAATTTTTTTTGCCATATTTACACAAGTTTTCTAGACAGGCATTATTTTGTTCGTTATACTTGGCACAAACGAAAAGGCATAACAAGACCTTTTTGATGCAAAAACGCAAATCAATAAAATCTATTCAAGTTCTAAGGAGAAGTAAAAAATGCGTAAAACAATTCTAATCACCATCGTTGTAATCATCCTTTCAGCAATGGCACTCACCGCTTGCGGTGGTGGCGCTTCCGATGGTCCCGTTGTCGGCGACCCTGCCAAAGGCGAGGAACTCTACAATCGTGCAACCCTCGGCAAAAAATCCGCTGAAGGCTGTGTCTCTTGCCACAACTTCGATGAAACACAAGGCGACGAGTCAAACGCCCCCTACACTGCTGGAACAGCCACTCGCGCAGAAACCCGCGTACCTGGCCTTTCTGCTGAAGAGTACATTCACGAATCCATCATCACCCCCGATGCCTACGTCGTCGAAGGCTTCAACGCTGGCGATATGTACCAGACTTGGGCTGAAGACCTCAGCGAACAGGAAATTGCTGACCTCGTTGCCTACCTTGTAACCGTAAAATAATTTCCGCCCACCCATTTACTACTTTATAGGATAAAAACCCATGAGCAATGACCGATATCAAGTGAAAGTTCCAACAGTGGACACTTGGCGCGATATGGTCAAGTGCCAGGCTGCGTGTCCGGTCAACACCGATTCGCGTGCATACGTCCTTGCAGTAGCATCCGGTGACCTCGAAAGAGGTTACCGGATTGCACGCGAGCCCAATCCCCTTGCATCCATGTGCGGGCGGATTTGCGGTGCCCCTTGCGAAGTAGCCTGTCGCCGCGGCGATATTAATGAAGACGAACCAGTAGCAATTAGGCCTTTAAAAAGAATTCTCACCGAGCGTTTCGGCCCCGAGGCCAAAAGTCTGCTTCCTGCCGGGCGCGTTGAGACAGAACTAGACGCTATAGAATCAACTGCCGAATTAGACGAATCACCTGTCGGTTGGAGCCGTAGCATGCTCAAAAAGCTGGCTGCCAGCCCGGACCGCAAAACAGGCAGCGTTGCCATTATTGGTGCAGGCCCGGCTGGTTTGAGCGCCGCCCACGATCTGCGTCTACTCGGCTACGAAACCACCATCTACGAAGCTGGCGAACAATCCGGCGGTATGATCCGCTACGGTGTTCCTTCTTATCGTATCGATTGGGACATGATGGATGCCGAAGTACAGGAAATCGTCGACCTGGGCGTCGAAATCAAATACAACACCCCCATTGGCAAAGACCTAAAACTCGAAGACCTGCGCAAAAAACACGACGCCGTATTCCTCAGCGTAGGTTTAATGAACGGGCGCGACCTGAACATCGAAGGGCGTGAAAACGATGGCGTTATCATCGCCGTTGACCTCCTGCTGAACTACAACCTCGGCTACAAAGTTAACCTTGGCGAAAAAGTAATCGTCATTGGTGGTGGTGATGTAGCGATGGATGCGGCGCGTACCGCACTGCGTGCCGGCTACGAAGAAACTACCCTCGCAGAAGCTGCAACGGAACACAACGCGGATGATGAAGCTGAGGCCGTTTACGAAGCATTGGATGTCGCCCGTACTGCGCTCCGTTTAGGCGCGCGCGATGTCAAGATCATGTCCCTCGAGGACTGGCACGAACTGCCCGCCACACAGATCGAAGTTGATGAAGCAATGGAAGAAGGTATTCAAGTCCTGCCAAGCCTTGGCCCCAACCGCATTATTGGGAAAGAAGGCAAAGTCGTCGGATTCGAAACCAAAGATGTTGCATCCGTCTTCGATGAAACGGGGCGCTTTAACCCCAAATTTGTTGAAAACAGCGAAAAAATGTGGGGCTGCGATACCATCATCCTCGCCATCGGCCAACAGGCAGATTTAGCACTGATCGAAGGTACATCGGATATCGAAATAACGCCACGCGGCTTCTTCAAAACTGACAAAGAGACCGGCCAAACCACGGCACCAGATGTCTTTGCGGGCGGAGATGTTGCCCATGGACCGCGTTTGCTGATCGATGCTGTCCGCGATGGTCACGTTGCTGCAATGAGCATCGACGAGTATATCCAAAACAAATCTATTGAGCGCACAGTCGAAACCAGTTGGACAAATCTCGAAGATCATGTGATGCCGGAAAACTGGCTGAAATATCAGCGCGAAAAAGTACCCACCCTTGATGTCAATCGCCGTACCGGCATGACACAGGTTGAGATCGGTTACTCTCCCGAACAGGGCGCGACCCAAGGTCTGCGTTGTTTGGAATGTAGTGTGAACACAATCTTCAACGGTGATTTGTGTATTTTATGCAATGGCTGTGTAGATGTTTGCCCGTGGGACTGCCTGAAAATTGTCAGTCTGGACAATATTGCTGGCGACGAAACACTCCACGCCGTGATCGAAGAACACACAGGCGTTCCGCTTGCCGAAATTCAAGCAGGGCACAATGTGAAGGAACAAGTCGCTGTAATGCTCAAAGACGATGAAGCCTGCACACGCTGTGCATTATGTGCCGACCGCTGCCCCACCGATGCCATCACAATGGAATCGTTCCGCTTCAAAGAAGACCTGGCTTACGGAAGCTAGTGTTCCGCTGGAGGATCTATGAAAAACATGCTTACTAATTTATGGGAGCGCGTGACGAACAGCCGCCCTTGGAAGTCTTTCTTCCGCCACGGTTGGCCCGATAATCCGCTTGATCGTTCCCTGATAATGACGACCAATATCTTTTTTCACCTGCACCCTGTGCGCGTGAATAAAAAGAGTATCCGAGCTGCTTACTCACTTGGTTTGGGTGTCATTACGACCGTTATGTTCATCATCCTTGCCCTAACCGGCATTATGTTGATGTTCTACTATGTACCGTCCACCGAATTGGCGTATTTTGACATCATCACCTTGCAGACCAAGGTTCCCTTTGGGCAATTGCTGCGCAACATGCACCGCTGGGGCGCACACATGATGGTTCTGACCGCTGTATTGCACATGGTGCGTGTCTTCTACACCGGTGCCTATAAACCCCCGCGTGAGTTCAACTGGGTTGTGGGCGTCATCTTGCTCATTTTGACCCTTGGTGGCAGCTTCACCGGCTATCTTCTCCCCTGGGATCAGCTTGCCTTTTGGGCGATCACCGTCGGGACAAGTGTAGCTGCCTACGAACCACTCATGGGCAAAACCATCAAGAAATTATTACTTGGTGGACCGGAAGTTGGTCAGGCAGCCCTTACGCGCTTCTATGGCTTGCACATTATGGTCATCCCCGCAATCCTTTTCCTGCTCATCGCCCTGCATATCTGGCGCGTGCGTAAGGATGGTGGTTTGGCAGCCAACGAAGTAAAAGACGACGAAGAATTGGAGGCTGGCAATGGCAGCTAAGAAAAAGCCCCAAAATAAAGAACAGAATTTCTCAACAAAGTCATCAGGGAAAACCTATAGTCTGGTTGAGATTGTTAAAGCGCCAACGACAATGGTCGATAAGGGACCGGATAATACCGTCTTCGCTTTCCCGATCGTTGCCATTCTCGAACTGATTATCGCCTTGGGCTCAACTCTCTTCCTGGTTCTCTTCTCACTTTTGAAAGATGCCCCCTTGGAAGAACTGGCAAACCCCCTCATCACGACTGATCCGGCTAAAGCCCCCTGGTACTTCATGGGCTTGCAGGAAATGCTGGAACACATGCACCCTACGCTGGCAGGTATTTTGCTGCCGACGCTGGCCGTACTCTTCCTGATCTCGATTCCCTATATTGATCACAGCCGTGAGGGAGTGGGCGTCTGGTTTACCTCGAAACGTGGCAAAAGCATCGCCGGTTGGACAGCGCTCTACACACTAATCGCCATGACAGGTTTTGTGCTGCTGGATAACGCCTTCCCGCCCCGCGAATTATTGCGAGATGTCCTTCCCAATCTCGTTACACAGTCCATAATTCCCGGTGGAGTGATGACTATTTTGGTTATCATCCCTGTTTTGGTGTTATGGCGTTCAAAGCAGGGCATTACGAGTGCGCGTGAAGTCATCCTTGTTTTATTCACCGTACTTTTCTTCACAGCCGTTGTGCTAACGCTCACAGGTTTCTTCTTCCGTGGCCCCGGATTTGAGCTTTACTTGCCTTGGGCAATGCCAAATGGCTACAATCCCCTTAATGGTTTGTAGGCTGATTTTATAAACCAGAAATGAGGAGAGCAAATGACAATAAAAACTGAAACTCAAGATAAAAGCAAGATTGGTCGCAGACAATTTCTTGGCTTTGCTTGGCTCACCACCGCTCTTGTCTTCGCAGGTGAGACTTTGGCAGCCTTGTTCAAATACATTCAACCCGTTTCTGCAGGTGGTTTTGGCGGCATCGTCAAAGCCGGGACACTGGAAGAATTTCCTCCTGGAAGCATCACCCTCGTTCAAGAAGGCCGCTTCTATCTTTCGCGTCTCGATGACGGCAGCTTCCTCGCTCTTTGGCAGCGTTGTACCCACCTCGGTTGCAGTGTTCCTTGGGCAGAAGATGAAGACCAATTCCACTGCCCCTGCCATGGCTCCTTGTATAGCAAGGTAGGCGAAGTACAGGGCGGTCCCGCTCCGCGACCGCTGGACTACTTTGAAGTCACCATCGAAGGCGGCGAAGTATTCGTCAACACTGAAGAAGCATTCGAGCGCAAAGCATTCGATCCTTCTCAGACAACCAGCGCCTAACGGGAGAGACAGATGCTAAAAAATGAAAACTACAGCAAACAGCTTCTGATTGGGTTAATTGTCACGGTTGTGTTGGTTGCCAGCTTCGGATATCTGATGTTTGGCGAAAGCGCCCGCTTGGAACAAGTCACAGAAGAAGAAGACAAAGAGATGCTCCTTTACGGGCGCGAACTCTTCGTCACAAATTGTACATCCTGCCACGGCACACGCGGAGAAGGCATTGTTGGCCCAGCGCTAAACAACAAAACCCTGCTTGAAGCAGCCAGCGATGGTGTACTTTTCGCCACCATTCAAACAGGGCGTCCAAACACCACCATGCCCGCATGGGGACAGGCATACGGTGGCGCACTAACCGATGAAGACATTGAAGCTGTTGTCTCCTTCATCCGCGCTTTTGAGCCGAATGCTCCCGAAGTGATCGCGAATGAATTTATTCCCAGCGCTGCTCGCGGCGCGTCGCTCTTTGCCAGCGCCTGTTTCACCTGCCACGGTGAAAACGGCCTTGGTGTAGAAAACGAAGAGGGCAAGACCGTTCTCGCAGTTAACGACTCTGCAGCCTTGAGCAAACACGACAACATGTGGTACGAACAAGTCATCGTCAACGGTATGCCCGCCACCGGGATGCCCATTTGGGGCGCAACCCTCTCCAATAATCAGATCCAAGACTTGCTTGCTCTGATTGACGCTTGGCGCGCCGGAGAAGACGTTGCCCCAGAGACCACCGTTGCCCAGATGCTCGGTTCCGCGTACTACTCCCTCGAGCAGGGAGACAACGCCAACGCACTCTTCTACATGAACCGTGCCAAACCGATCGCTTTCGGTCCACTTTTGGAAGATTTTGATACCACCATGGGCTATATCGAAGCCGATCAGAACACAAAAGCGCTTGATGCCATGCAAACCCTGCGTGATGCATGGCCTATGGGCGATGCTGAAGCTGGTGGAGCCATCTACCAGGAAACCTGTGCTGGCTGTCACGGCTCTGAAGGTCAGGGTGGGGTAGGCAAGAAACTACAACCGAATGAGTTCGTCCAGACCAACACCAATGCCGATCTTTTCGCCTTCGTGCTTGTCGGTCGCGACGGAACCGCTATGCGCGGCTTCGACGGTGTTCTCACCGAAGCCCAATTAGCAGACGTAATCTCCTTCCTCCGCACCTGGCAAGAATAATCCCAAAGAACGTTAAATCATCAAAAAACCCTAAGGGTCTCAAGCCCTTAGGGTTTTCTCTAAAATCGCCCAAGTGGGCAAGTAAACCGAGGCATTCATGTCCGACTCAAATTCATCTGGCAAGCAAGAAAAGCGCCACAATTTCCCCTGGAAAGTCAACGACCACGGGATATTGCGCTGGCTTGAAAAGCTTGCCTTACTCGTAGAACAGCCCTTCAATCGTTTGGCTGGCTCCCTGAAATTAAACATCTTTTATCATACAGACAGTATCGCAGCCTTTCTCTGGCTCATCGTAGCCATCACTGGGGTATATGTCACCTTCTTTTATCAATTCGGCTACGACGGCTCTTACGACGCCGTCGCCAAAATCGAAAGCCAATTTGTCGCCCACACCATCCGTGCCATTCATCGCTATGCATCCGGTTCGGCAGTCATCATTACCTTACTGCATGCCTACCGCACCTTTTTCATGGATCGCTTTCGCGGCGCACGTTGGTTAGCCTGGGTCAGCGGCGTTGGGATGATGCTCATCCTCTGGCTGGACTCAGTCACCGGCTACTGGCTCATCTGGGATCAGCGCGCTCAAGTCATCAGCGAAACCTTCGTCAGCTTCTTCAACCGTTACTTTGGAGCCCTCGGCGACAAACTTGGACTAAGCCTGATCATTGCTAACCGCACCGACGGTTCATGGGCAGTCATGTTCTGGATACTCACCGCGCACATCGCCCTTTTCATGGGTGTCGCTGTCTTTTTCTGGTATCACATCGTCCGGCTGAAAAAACCAAAACTCTTCCCTCCCCAACGCTGGATGATTAGCACTGCAATCGTCATAGTTGTTTCAGCCTCCCTCTTCCCACTTGGGATGCTGCCGCGCGCCTCCTTCGACTTTCTGCCAAGCCAGATCGAGCTCGACCCCTTCTTCCTTTTCTACCTGCCAGCGGAATTAGCGGGAAACGCTGCCGCCAACACTTTTTGGATCAGCATCCTTGGCGTTTTCGTCGTTTTATTAGCGTTCCCGTGGATCATCCGCCGACGTAAACCTGCTCCCGTTAAAGTAATCGATGACGCCTGTATAGGTTGTACCCTCTGCGCCGTCGATTGCCCCTACAACGCCCTCGAAATGGTCGAACGCAAAGAGGGTGAAAAAGGCTCCAAGATGATCGCCATCGCTCACCCCGATATGTGCGTCTCCTGCGGGATTTGTATCGGCTCCTGCGCCTACGATGCCATTGAAGTTGGCGAACTAAATGCCAAAGCGATGTTTGAAGCCACCAGCTTGTTGCTCTCTCAAGCAAAAGAGAAAGCGCCCGATGAACAGGTCAAGGTGGTTTTCACCTGTGAGCGGCACGCTGCTCACGGTGCGCATCCTTACCTCGAAACGGGAGCAAGTCCACAGGCGGGCGAGCCGCGCCTCGTCACCATCCCCCTCCCCTGTGTGGGCGCTGCACCGCCCGATCTGGTTGGCAACACCTACAAAGCGGGCGCATCCGAAGTACAAATGATCGGCTGCCCGCCCGATGACTGCGCCCAGCGGCGCGGCAACACCTGGACAGAAGAACGTCTGACGCGTGAACGTAAACCTCTGCTGCGCACAGCGTTCAAAGAAGCGCCAATCAGTTTCAATTGGCAACCCCCGAATCTCTTCAAAAAGGGGTTGGCAAACGAAAAAGACGACAAGACTCTCACCTGGCGCAATTACGCTCCTGTTTATACGATTCTGATTGCGCTGCTAATCGTGCAAATACTCTTCACCAACCTGCCTTTCAACGTTTATACCGAACCGCAGGTCAGGGTGCAACTGCTCTCAGAGAATGTTGGAACCGCGTTGGGGGCGCAGATGAGTGAACTTGCGCCATCAGCCAATGTGGACGTGGTGCTCTACGTAAACGGCGAAGTGTATTTACAAAACTCGTATCAAGCTGGCGAACTGGTATCGGAAAAAGCGCCGATTCTCTTTGAAGAGATCAGCCTTCCGCCGGGAAAATATTCTCTGGTTGTGAAGGCAAGCGCTGAAAATTACGTACCCCAATCTTGGACAGTAGCCATTCGGGATGTTGAACTAAAAGACCGGGAAATTTATCCGATCACTTTGGTTGCTCCTGGGCTGACTTATTAACCACCATTCATTCACGTATAGAAAGAGGAGATTATGGCAAAAATTGTTATTGTTGGCGCAGGGTTTGCAGGGCACACAGCGGCCCTCTACCTTGGGGATAAATTAGGCAAAAAGCACACCGTGACGATGATTAATCGGCACGAATCTTTTGCCTACATCCCCTCATGGATATGGGTTGGTGTGGGGCATATGAAGCCCGAGAAAACCACCTTTAAGCTGGCGCCTGTCTATAAACGCATGAATGTCCACTTTATTCATGGTGCTGCTACGACCGTGCACCCTGATGAAGGCGAACAGTTTGTACAGGTCAATAAAGCAAATGGCGATATTGCACGTGTGGAATATGATTACCTTCTTATCGCGACAGGGCCAAAACTGAACTTTGCCGGAACTCCCGGGCTTGGCCCGGATCAGGGCGGTCATACCTATTCAGTCTGCTCTCTACCACATGTGCTCGAAACCCGTGACAAATACCTTGAACTGGTCGAGCGTATGAAAAAAGGCGAAAAATTCAAAATGGTCTTTGGCACCGGGCATCCCGGAGCAACCTGCCAAGGCGCTGCTTTTGAATTTATCGTCAATGTCCATAAAGACTTGGTCAAACAAGGCATCCGCGACAAAGCTGAGTTAGTGTGGCTCTCGAACGAACCTGCTTTGGGCGATTTCGGCGTTCATGGCATTCAGGCGAAATATCAGGGTGATCTGCTCAGCAGTGAAGATTTCATCAAAGCGATTTTCGAAAATCATGACATCAAGTGGCAGGTACAAACCGGCGTCAAAAAAGTTGATGAGAATACGATCTACTGGGAGAACTACGAGGGAGAAGAGGGCGAAACAAGTTACGATTTCGCCATGCTAATTCCGCAGTTCCTTGGGCAGCCGATCAAGTATGTTGGCAAAGATGGTGCTGACGTCTCCGAGAAGATTGTCAACAAGGGCGGTTTCGTGCTCGTCGATGGCATTTATGGCTTGGATTACGATGTGCTTGAGCGCAATCCCGATGCCTGGCCTTCTCAATATCAGAATCCGACCTATCGTAATATCTTCGCCGCCGGAATCGCATTTGCTCCTCCAGGCCCGATCTCGCGCCCTCATAAAACCCCGAATGGCACCGCCATCACCCCCGCCCCACCGCGCACGGGTATGGTATCGGGCATCATCGGGCGTATCGTTGCGCTGAACATCATTGACCTCGTCAAACGCGGACGCATGACTCACTCCGAACGCATGACCGAGATGGTGGCAGCCTGTATTGCATCGATGGGCGATTCACTTTTGGATGGCAGTGCCGCAGTGATGATTATTCACCCTGTCGTGCCTGACTACCGACGCTACCCGAACGAAGAGGGACGTGATCTCTTCACAACCCATATGGAGATGGGCCTCAGCGGTGCATGGATGAAACGTATGCTCCACGATACTTTCATTTGGAAATTACGCGGTTTGCCCGGCTGGAAAATTATCCCCGAATAGGAGAATAAACATGGAAATCACAAAAAAAGATTCATTCTGGATGAATAACAAACTCTTTCAACTCTGGCGCTTTATTGTGCTCAATCTCAAAATTCTGAAAGCAGTCGATCACAGTAAGCGCTCCTAGATAGAGCGATACGAAGACAACAAATTCCCCTGTCAGTTGACAGGGGAATTTGCTTTAAAGGGGTGTTAATGCAAAACACTTAGGTTTTGTTAATCTTTAACTATTGAAAAGTATAAAAGTGTGTAGTATAAATTACACCGCTCAATTATTACACAGACACTAAACTTTAGTATAAGAATAAACATTTACAAAAAAAATCAAGTTTATAGGTACTATTTATGCTTCGTATCAACCGTCAAACTGATTATGCACTCCGTATCATCTTATATCTTGCCAAACATCCTGAGGGAACGCGCTTCCCAAGCAGCCGTATCCAAAAAGAGATGCTCATTCCTCCGGCTCTATCACCACGTATCGTTGCAGAACTAGCGCATGCTGAGTACATCATCACCTACCCAGGGCGCGATGGCGGAATAGAGCTGGCGCAAAACCCGGAAGACGTTTCCATGTGGGATATTGTCAATCTATTTGAGGGGCCCATCCATCTTTCAGAATGTCTCGTCGATGGACAGGCATGTCCCTTTGAAAACGAATGTCCCGTGCACAAACACTGGAATCCGCTTTACGATGTTATTCGTCGTGAACTAGAAAGTGTCACTTTTAAAGACCTTGTTCACGATGCACAAATGCTGACGGCTTTCTCAGCCGAGTGAATATCACAGGAGGCAATAAATAACTTCTAACCGCCCTATCTATTACCAACAAATTTTATTTCTTCTCACTAAGGAGACGTAACACTTATGAACCCTCTCGTTTTAGCTCGCTGGCAATTTGCCATAACCACTATTTTCCACTTTTTCTTTGTGCCGCTCACGCTGGGACTCTCGATCTTCGTTGCAATTCTTGAAACACGTTATGTCCGCACCGGCGATGAGATGTACAAGAAAATGGCAAAGTTTTGGGGAAAAATTTTCCTGATCAACTTTGCAATCGGCGTTGTGACCGGTATCGTGCAGGAATTCCAATTCGGCATGAACTGGTCGGAATATTCCCGTTTCATGGGCGATATCTTCGGCGCACCGCTCGCCATCGAAGCCTTACTCGCCTTCTACATGGAATCAACCTTCATCGGCATCTGGATTTTCGGCTGGGACAAAGTCTCGAAGAAGATGCACCTTGCCGCTGCCTGGCTGGTTGCAATTGGCTCAAACATCTCAGCTCTCTGGATTTTGATCGCCAACTCCTTCATGCAGCACCCCGTTGGCTATGAAATTGATCCCGAAAGCGGACGCGCGCTTATGTCTGATTTTGGCGCACTCGTTTTCAACCCCAATGTCCAACTTCAATTCCCGCACGTGCTGGCATCAGGTGTCGCGCTGGCAGGCTTCATCGTTATGGCATTCAGCGCCTGGCACCTGCTCCGCAAACATGATGTCACCTTCTTCCGCCCCTCCTTCCGCATGGCAGCCATCTACGCATTAATTGGCTCCGTTGCTGTCGGCTTGGTTGGTCACCTTCAGGGTCAATACATGGTTGAAAAACAACCCATGAAAATGGCTGTCGCTGAGGCGCACTACAACACCGAAGACCCCGCAGCACTTTCACTCTTCACCATCGGAACCTGGGATCAAAGCGAAGAAGTCTTCTCTATCCGCATCCCCGCATTGCTCAGTTTCATGACCTACAGCCAGCCTTACGGCGAAATCAAGGGCATCAACCAGCTTCAGTCCGAATTCACTCAAACCTATGGTGAAGGTGATTACATCCCACCGGTTGCGTTGAACTACTGGTCATTCCGCGCTATGGTTGGCGCAGGCTTCGCCATGGTATTGCTATCCTTCCTCGGCATACTCTGGAGCAAAGACAACAAACTTGACGAGAAAAAGACCTATCTCAAGATAATGATGTGGGCTGCTGCGCTTCCTTATCTGGCAACTGCTACAGGTTGGCTTCTTACCGAAACCGGCCGCTGGCCCTGGATTGTTTACGGCTTGCAAACCATTGAAGACGCCATCTCGCCAAATGTACCTGCATGGAACATTCTCGTTTCACTCATCCTGATGACCGTGCTCTACAGCGTCCTGACCGTGATCGCCGTCAAACTGGGCATCAAATATGGCACCAGCGATGTCAAGATCAAAGAGACCGCTGTCGCGGCAGACTAATTAGGAGACTATCATGGATCTGAATATACTCTGGTTTATCCTCGTAACCGTTTTATTTATCGGCTTCTTCTTTCTTGAAGGATTCGACTATGGCGTGGGCATTTTACTGCCTTTCATCGGCAAAGATGATAACGAACGCCGTGCCGTTATCAACACCATTGGACCACACTGGGACGGCAACGAAGTTTGGATGATTACCGCTGGTGGCGCGATGTTTGCCTCCTTCCCGCACGTCTACGCGACGCTCTTCAGTGGATTTTATCTTGCCCTCGTACTAATGCTGGTTGCCCTCATCCTGCGTGGGGTTGCCTTCGAGTACCGCTCCCTGCGCGATGACGCCAAATGGCGCAGCAATTGGGACTGGGCGATCTTCATCGGCTCCCTGCTGCCTGCCCTGCTCTGGGGTGTCGCCGTCGCCAACCTGATGCGCGGTTTCGCCATCGACGCAGACATGAACTATTGGGGCGGCTTGATTCCCTTGCTCAACATCTACTCTGTCCTCGGCGGCTTGGTCTTCGTGACCCTCTTCACCACGCACGGTGCAAACTTCCTCGCCCTCAAACTCGAAGGCGAACTCGCAGAACGTGCCAAGAAATTCGGCTTCCAAGCTTGGATTGCTGCTACAGTGCTGACCGTTGCCTTCGTCGTTTGGACCTTCTTCGCAACAGACATCCTGACCAAATCCGGCATCAACGGCCTGATCCCCGCCCTGCTCGCCGCAGTCGCTCTCCTTTTGGCTGGCTTCTACGCAAAGAAAGGCGCGGATATGCTCGCCTTCATCATGGGCTCACTGACCGTCATCTTCGCCACCATCATGGTCTTCATGGGCTTGTTCCCGCGCATCCTCATCTCCAGCATGGATGCCACCTACAGCCTTGACATCTACAACGCTGCGGCATCACCCTACACCCTCACAGCGATGAGCATTGTCGCCGCCATCTTCGTCCCCATTGTCCTCATCTACCAGATTTGGACCTACAAAGTCTTCAGCAAACGCATCAAAGCTGATCCCCAAACTCTCGTTTACTAAAGACAACCTTTCACGATACAATCGGCTGGCAGAGAGTTCTGCCAGCCGATTGTTTTTTATAAATATCAAGAGCGGCGGTTGAGTAAGTTGACAGCTTTACCGTCAACCGTATCGAAACCAAAGCGAATCACTGTAAAACCGCTACGATTTCGATACGCTACAGCACGACGAAGCTGTGCTTTCGCTACTCAATCTCCGCTAGAAATTCGCCCAATTCGTGCCATTCGTAATTACATGAACCTCGACCGCCGTCTCCTCACCTTCCTCCGTGATAATCGCCTTACCCTCGCCATCACTATTCTCGCGGGCACGCTCGGTGGTATCTTCACCATTGCCCAAGCCCGCACGCTCAGCCTCGCAATCAACAACGTCTTCATCAACGGCGATACTCTCCAAGACATCACCAATTTTTTGCGTGCCCTGCTCTTCATCATCGCCGCCCGTGCCCTGCTAACATGGATCGGTGAAGTCAGTGCCAAATCGCTCGCCGTCCGCATCAAAACTGAGTTGCGCGAGCGTCTCTTCGCCCACATCGCCAAACTCGGTCCCGCTTATACACGCGGCGAACGCACAGGCGAACTGACTGCCGCCGCCATCGACGGCATCGAAGCCCTCGACGCCTACTTCAGCCAATACCTGCCTCAGCTCGCCCTCTCTGCCATTATCTCGCTTTCTATTCTTATCTTCGTCTTTCCTCTCGACCCGCTCTCCGGCGTCATTCTCTTCATCACCGCTCCGCTGATCCCCTTCTTCATGATCCTGATCGGCAAAGCCGCCGAAGCTCTGACCCACAAACAATACACTACCCTTAGCCGCCTAAGCGCTCACTTCCTCGACTCCCTGCAAGGGCTGACCACCCTCAAGCAATTTGGGCAAAGCAAAGCCCACGCCCGCTCCATCGAAGACGCCAGCCAACAATTCAGCGACGTGACCCTCAGCGTGCTACGCGTCGCCTTTCTCTCCGCCCTCACCCTTGAGTTGATCGCCACCCTCAGCACAGCCGTCATCGCTGTCGAAATCGGTTTGCGCCTGCTCTACTACAAGATCGAATTCGAGCAAGCCTTCTTCCTGCTCATCCTCGCCCCCGAATTCTATATCCCCCTGCGAATGCTCGGCACTCGCTTCCACGCTGGCATGAACGGCACCACCGCCGCCCGCAAAATCTTCTCCATCCTCGAGTTAGAGACTAGAGAAAAGAGATCAGAGAGTAGTCAGAATTCGATACAATTCTCTATTCTCTCATCATCTAATCTCTCATATACCTATCCCGACGACACCACCCCCGCCCTCGCCAACATCACCTTCAGCATTGAAGCCGGGCAAAAGATCGCCCTCGTCGGTGCCAGCGGCGCGGGCAAGAGCACCCTCATCCAGCTCATCCTCGGATTTATCCGTCCAAGCAGCGGCCAACTCCACGTCAACGAGCGTGACCTATCTCAAATTCCCCCGGAAGATTGGCGTCAGCAAATCGCCTGGGTGCCGCAGAATCCCTTCATCTTCAACACATCCATCGCCGAAAATATCCGTTTGGGAAAGCCTGAAGCTGATATGGAATCCGTGCAGGATGCCGCCAAAGCAGCCCATCTGCACGAATTTATTTCTTCGCTGCCAAACGGCTACGAAACACGCGTGGGAGAAGCTGGTTCCCGTTTAAGTGGCGGGGAAGCCCAACGATTGGCATTGGCGCGCGCCTATCTCAAAGATGCCCCGCTGCTCATTTTGGATGAACCCACCTCCAGCCTGGACCCTGTCACCGAAGCCGCTCTCGAAGCCTCGACCCGCAATCTGATGGCGGGACGCACAACCATCACCATCGCCCATCGCCTGAACACCATCCGCCAAGCAGACAAAATCCTCGTGCTGGATGGCGGTAAATTGGTGGAAGTAGGTACGCATGATGAGTTGATTGCGAAAAATGGCGTTTATGCCAAATTAGTAATAAGTGGTAAGTCGCAAATGGCAAGTGGAGAGATACAAGTCGCAAGCACCAAGACCCAAGAAACTCATCCTCCACTTTCTACCTTCCAACCTTCCAACCTTCAACCTTCAACATTAAACCCGTCAAACATATTTCTCCGCCTACTCAAATTCCTGCGCTCTTCATGGAAAGACGTCGCCCTCGCCACCCTGATCGGATCGGGCACCATCGCCAGCAGCATTGCATTGATTGGCACCTCGGCGTGGTTGATTTCTAGAGCAGCCGAGCATCCTTCCATTGCAGCGTTGAATGTCGCTATCGTAGGCGTGCGTTTCTTTGGCATCTCACGTGGTGTCTTCCGCTATCTCGAGCGACTGGTCTCGCACCGCATCACCTTCAATCTACTCGCCCGCCTGCGAACATGGTTCTACCAAGCCCTAGAGCCACTCGCGCCCGCCAGGCTGATGCACTACCATAGCGGCGACCTGCTCTCCCGCATCAGCACCGATGTGGACACCTTGGAGAATTTCTACATTCGCGTTGTTTCGCCGCCGCTGGTTGCCTTAGTCATAGCGATTGGGACATCCGCTTTTTTAGGTGTTTATGCCTTGCAACTCACATGGATTTTGCTGGGCTTTTTGCTCGTTGTCGGCGTCGGTCTACCTTTCATCGCCCACAAGGTTGGCAAAAAGAACGGCGAATCACTCATTCGCCAACGTGCCGATTTGCAGACTTTGCTCGTCGATGGCATTCAAGGTCTCAGCGATTTACTCGCTTTTGGTCGTGAGAAAACGCAGCAAGAGAAACTTCACTCGCTTTCTACGGAATATGGCAAATCCCAACAACACAGCGCATGGATCAGCGGTCTCTTCAACGGTTTAGGTTTGCTCTTCACGAATCTCGCTATGTGGACGGTGCTCGTCATCAGCGTGCCGCTCGTGACAGCAGGCAAACTCGATGGCGTGATGTTGGGAGCCTTGGCGTTAATCGCATTAGTCAGCTTTGAAGCAGTCACACCGCTGCCCTTAGCGGCGCAGATGCTGGGAGAATCATTGGAGGCGGGACACAGGCTCTTTGAGATCGTGGATGCGGAGCCAGAAGTAGTCGAGAGTAGGGAGCAGAGAGTAGAGAGTAGGAAGAAGAAAAAAGGAGCAAGTATTGAGTTTGCAGATTTAAGCTTTACTTATGAACTAGAAAATGAAGCTGCACTGCATGATATTTCTTTCAAACTCACCACGGGGCAAAGCCTTGCCATTGTGGGTCCCAGCGGGGCAGGGAAATCGACCTTGATGAATTTATTGCTACGGTTTTGGGAATATCGACAGGGTGAGATACTGCTTGATGGGCGTTCTTTGCATGAATACAACGCTGATGATGTGCGCGCTCAAATCACGATTATCCCGCAGCAGGCATATTTCTTCAACACCAGCATCCGCGAAAATTTGCGGATGGCTCGGCCCGATGCAAGCGATGCCGAAATCGAAGAAGCGTCGCGTAAGGCGCAGATCCACGATTTTGTCGAGACTCTCCCAAAAGGTTATGACACCTATATCGGCGAGCAGGGTACACGTCTCAGCGGCGGCGAGCGGCAAAGATTAGCCATCGCGCGCGCCATTCTTAAGGATGCGCCTATTCTGATTCTGGATGAGCCGACCGCTAACTTAGATCCCATCACAGAAGGTGAAGTCTTGAATGAGTTATTTGCATTGATGCGTGGTAAGACCACGCTGTTCATCACCCACCGTCTGTTGGGGTTAGAGCAGGCGGACGAAATTATCGTTTTGGACCGAGGCAGAATCGTCCAGCGCGGCGACCAAGCTGAACTCATGGGCGAAGCGGGGATATTCCGTCAGATGATGAACATCCAAAATCGCATTCTGACTGTGTCAGCTTAAAGCTTCAAAATACCCTGTTTTTTGCTTGCAGACCCTAAATGAACGTGCTATAATTTTTTTGTTCCCCCATGAACGAAATTTTTAAAAACAAGAAGAACAAACGGCAGCGTTGCCCGTTTGATAAAATCCCAATTCTGATTTTGAAAAAAAACTGCTTTTCATCACCAATTTAGAAAGAGATGCCCAACTCTGCTGGGGGGGCATTACTTTGCATTATTCACTTCACCATACAACTGAATAGAGAAATTTTATGAGAACAATTCTTGAACTCGAAAAACTTCCCCTTGTGGAACTGCGCGCCATTGCCAAAGGCTATGATGTTTTACGCGCCAATCGTCTAAAGAAAGAAAGCCTAATTCTGGCAATTCGCCAGGAAGAAGCCGCAAAAGAAGGTCTGGAAATTCGCGGCGGTATCCTTGAGATTATGAGCGAGGGGATCGGTTTTCTACGGGCGGATAATTATCGGGTAAGCTCCAAAGACATTTATGTTTCGCAAGCCCAACTACGCAAATACAATTTACGCAACGGCGATATGGTCATCGGCTTTGTGCGCGAACCGCGTCAAACGGAACGCCACTATGGGCTGACCAAAGTTGAAACCGTCAACGGAATCGACCCTGAAGAGGCCCGTCGTCGTCCAAAATTTGAGAACCTTGTACCGGTTTTCCCTGATCAGCGTTTTGATCTGGAGCACGATCCGCGTGAGTTGGCGACACGTCTCATCAACCTGATCTCCCCCATCGGGCGCGGTCAGCGTGGTTTGATCGTTTCGCCGCCAAAGGCCGGCAAAACCACCATCTTGAAGCAAATTACAAATGCGATTTCGATGAAAAACCCCGATGTGCATTTGATGGTCGCGCTGATCGGCGAACGTCCCGAAGAAGTGACCGACATGGATCGCTCGGTAGATGCGGAAGTGATTGCATCGACTTTTGACGAGCCGGTCACATCGCATGTTCGCACTGCCGAAATCGCACTCGAACGCGCCAAGCGTCTCGTCGAAGTTGGACGCGATGTCGTCATTTTGATGGACTCGATCACCCGCCTTGCGCGCGCCTATAACCTTGTAGTCAATCCCTCCGGACGCACACTCTCTGGCGGTTTGGATCCTTCCGCGCTCTATCCCCCGAAGCGTTTCTTCGGTGCTGCACGTAATATTGAAGGCGGCGGCTCCTTGAGCATTATCGCAACCTGCCTTGTGGACACTGGTTCCCGTTTAGATGACGTGGTCTACGAAGAATTTAAGGGTACCGGCAACATGGAGCTGCATCTCTCGCGCCGCTTGCAGGAACGCCGCATCTTCCCTGCCCTCGATATCGACCGCTCATCCACACGCCGCGAAGACCTCCTGCTGGGCCCCGATCTGCTGAAACAGGTTTGGCTGATGCGCCGCATGTATATTCAGATGACCTCCCCACAACCGCAGGGTGCGGGCATGTCTCAGGGCGTTGCGATGGAAGCCATTATTCAACGGATGCGCACATCGAGAGACAATCAAGAATTCCTCGATTCCCTTTCTGACGAAAGTTAAGCTTTCTGTTCTCTTAACGAGACATTAGTAACCCGTTTATGCGCTGGATTTTTCATACCCATTAAGGTATAAATCCAGCGCATATCTTTTCACAAACAAAGAAAAAACTCTTTAAAGAAGTATTATGAACTTGCTAAAGAAAAACATCTTTCCCTTTATCAGTTGGCTGATCACCTTCCTGATCGTCGGCGGCATTGTCTATTGGGGCTACACTCACAAAACCGATTTTGTCAAAACTGCCCCCCCGATCATCTTGGAAGAAGTGCCCCCCACAGCTGTGCCTGCTTCTGCAGAAGATAGTGCTCCCAGCGAAAGCGAAAACACAGCCCTGGAAAGTAGCAGTACCGCCGCAATCAAACGCAAAATCACACTTATCACACGTATTCCCGAAGATCGCCCGGACTACACAGTTAAAGAATACACAGTCGCACGCGGCGACTCGACCTTCAGCATCGCCACCGAAAATAAAATCGAACCCGAGACACTGCTCTGGGCAAATTACGATACCCTTGAAGACAGCCCCGACAGTCTGCGTGTGGGGCAGGAATTAAACATCCCGCCTGTTGATGGTATCTACTATCAGTGGAAAGAAGGCGATACCATTGAGAGCATCGCCAGCGAATACGAGGCCGACCCCGACGAAATCTTACATTGGCCTGGAAACGATATTGACCTCACCGATCCCACCATTGAAGCAGGCGATTGGGTCATGATTCCAGGCGGATCACGCGAATTTGTCCAGTGGGTCATCCCCATCGAAGCCAGTGGCTCTTCGGGCACATCGGGTGTTTCCAGTAGCAGTTGTCCTGCTGGGGCTGTCGGCTCAGGCTACTTCAATTGGCCTGCCGACAATCACTTCCTTTCAGGCAACGATTTTTGGTCGGGGCACCTCGCTATTGACATTGCCGCCAATACGGGCGCGCCGATCTACGCAGCCGACAGCGGTGTAGTCACCATGGCACAAGGCGGCTATAACTATGGGTACGGCAACGTCATCGCCATCGACCACGGCAACGGCTTTGCGACGCTTTATGCCCACTTAAGCCAAATCAATGTCGGTGTTTGCCAAAGCGTTTTCGCTGGGCAACTGATCGGACTAGCAGGCAATACAGGAAACTCGTTTGGCGCACATCTCCATTTTGAAATCCGCCAAGGTGGTGCGTTCCAAAATCCATGGCGCTGGCTACCCTAATGTCCTTCCCCTTTCCCTTTGGGAGAGGAAAATCGTAATGAACCAGCAGACCATTCAAACCGCCCTCAAAGACATCCCTTTGGGCGGTTTGCGCTATTTTGAGCAAGTCGGCTCAACAAATGACATCGCCCTTGCCTGGGCAGAAGAAAAAGGCGTGCAGGATTTCTCTCTCGTGATTGCCAACGAGCAGATCGCGGGACGCGGACGTAATGGACGCAAATGGCAAACTCCGCCCGATTCCGCTCTTGCCCTAAGCTTGCTTCTGCTCCCCAACAGCGACGAGAAGAGGAACTTGGCTCTGTTTACCGCCCTCGGTGCCCTGGCATTGACCACCTTCCTGACAGAGACCTACGCCCTGAATGCCGAGATCAAATGGCCCAACGATGTACTCATCGAGGGCAAAAAGGTGGCTGGCATCCTTGTCGAAGCAAATTGGGTTGGCGATACACCTACAGGGATCGTGCTCGGCATGGGTATCAATATCCGCGCAGGAGCGGTGCCAGCGCCAGAAGAGAGCCTGTTCCCTGCAACTTCACTGGAAGACGCACTGGGAGCGCCCCTATCGCGCCTGGATGTACTGGCGGGGCTGTTGCGCGCACTCGTAGAGTGGCGTCCACGCGTGGGTGAGGATGAAATAGTCGCTGCCTGGGATGAGAAACTGGCCTTTCGGAGTGAGCAAGTTTCGGTCCAGGGGCGTGACGGGCAGGTCATCCGCGGGAAGCTCTTGGGAATTAACAAAGATGGTAGTTTACGGCTGAATACGGCTGCATCAATCCGTTTTGGGGATGTTCATTTACGCCCTTCAAGGGTATGATATAGGCGAAAATTGAGTGAAGAGGTGATTTATGTTAGATAATTTGCGCGATGATGCAAATGCATCCCCCTTTTTTGACGATGAGGAATTGCCCGATTTTCTTGAGGAAGAAGAAAAGGCAGAGGCCCCAAGATCAGCAGCGGATCCGTTTGCTTTTCTAAAACCCATAATGGCGTTGACGCCAATGCAGCGTTTTATTATTGCGACGTTGCTTTTTATGACCGTTTGCATCATCGGTTCGATGGCCTTACTAGTGATGGGGAAATTCTCGGTCTTTTAAAGATCTCTCTTAAAACAAAAAGAGCCGTGCCTATAATAGGCACGGCTCTTTTGATTCCTGATTAGTTAGAGCAATTCTTCCTGTCCATTTTCGGGTATATCGTTCTCGCTATCCATGTCTACACCAACTTGTTTCAGTTCTTCAGCAGCAATACGCGCCACGGCTGCGACCGTATCACCATCCTGCACGCGCATCAGGTGAACACCGCGCGTGGCACGTCCGGCAGTTTTGACTTCATTAACTTTCAAGCGAATGATGACCCCGCCCGTAGACATGAGCGTTAGGTGATCTTCCGGCTGAACCACACGTGCGGCAATGATCTTGCCAACAATCGGGATCGCGTTTTTATCAATCGTCAGGATACCCTGCGTGGCACGCCCCTTAGGTGAATATTCGCTGAGCGGGGTTTGTTTACCAACACCGGTTTCTGTAACGATCAGCAAGCTCGAGTTAGGCTCGACAACATCCATAGTCGTCATTTCATCACCATCTGCAAGGCGGATACCAAGCACTCCGGCCGCAGGGCGTCCCATTGCCCTGACTGCTTTTTCCGAGTAGCGCAAGGCTTTCCCCTGCTCGGTAACGAGGATTACTTCGTCGTTGCCGCTGGTGAGACGAGCCCAACCAAGCTTATCGCCATCATTCAAACTCATCGCGATCAAACCGGAAGGACGCACAGAAGCGAATTGGGAAATCTCTACACGTTTAATACGTCCCTTGAGTGTTGCAAGCGTACAGTAGGCAGCATCATCGAAACTACGGACGCTGATCGCAGCAGTGATATTTTCGTTACCTTCGAGAGCAAGGATGTTGACAATCGGAATGCCCTTCCCCGTTCGGCTTGCTTCCGGTATCTGATATGTTTTCTCAGAGTAGACTTTGCCCTTGTCTGAGAAGAAGAGAATCGTATCGAGAGTCCTTGCAGGGATCATCATCAGAATCTCGTCTTCATCTTTGGTGGTATGTCCCTTGACGCCACGACCACCCCGTCCCTGTGTACGGAAAGTTTGTGCCACAACACGTTTAACGTAGCCGCGCTCAGTGATGGTCACCAGCACCGACTCGTCTTCAACGAGGTCTTCTTCGTTCAAACTACTGCTGGCATCCGCTGCAATGCGCGTACGCCGTTCGTCTCCATATTTTTCCTGCAATTCGCTCAGGTCATCTTTGATGAGAGCGAGAATCTTAACCGGATGCGCCAAAAGATCTTCGTAATAGGCGATCTTCGCCATAATTTCTTTATGTTCTTCTTCGATCTTCCAACGTTCAAGAGCAGCAAGGCGGCGCAATTGCATATCGAGAATGGCCTGTGCTTGTAACTCACTTAATTTGAAGCGCTTCACCAGGTTGATACGAGCTTCGTCCACATCGGATGAAGCACGGATCGTTTCAATAACAGCATCAATATTGTCGAGCGCAATCAACAAACCATCAAGGATGTGGGCACGCGCACGCGCCTTGTCGAGATCAAATTGCGTGCGGCGAGTAATCACTTCCTGCCTGTGCGAGATGAAAAGCTGCAAGGCACGCTTGAGCGAAAGCAATTTTGGCTCATTGCCCACCAGTGCCAGCATCTGCACACCAAAAGTGGATTGAAGTGTGGTGTATTTGTAAAGCTGGTTGAGCACTTTCTTCGGTTGTGATCCGCGCTTCAACTCGATCACAATGCTCATTCCACGACGATCAGATTCATCGCGCAAATCAGAGATCGAATCGATTTTGCCGCTGCGTGCCAATTCTGCAATACGCTCGATCAGCGAGGTTTTGTTAATCTGATAAGGAATTTCGGTTACAACGATCTTATAACGCCCGGCACGCATCTCTTCGATATGCGCTGTGCCACGCATGATGACACGGCCCCTGCCCGTGCTGTATGCCTGAAGGATGCCTTCTTTTCCAACAATAATGCCGCCGGTCGGGAAATCTGGACCAGTGACAAACTGCATCAGGTCATCAACTGCTATTTCATCGACATTTTCGTAATTGTCGATCATATAAACAAGTGCCCCCGAAAGTTCCCGCAAATTATGCGGCGGGATGTTCGTCGCCATACCGACGGCAATACCTGATGAACCATTCAAAAGCAGGTTCGGCAACCTTGAAGGCAAAACGCTCGGCTCTAATAAAGAATCATCGAAGTTAGCGGTGAAGTCAACCGTGTTTTTATCAATATCAATCAGCATCTCTTCAGCGAGCTTGCCCATACGCGCTTCGGTATAACGCATCGCCGCTGGAGAATCACCATCAATCGAGCCAAAGTTACCCTGTCCATCAACGAGGGGATAACGAAGCGAGAAATCTTGCGCCATACGCGCCATCGATTCGTAAACCGCCGAGTCACCATGTGGGTGATATTTACCCAACACTTCACCAACAATACGTGCCGACTTTTTATGTGCTCCCGTCGCGCGAATGCCCATATCGTGCATCGCATATAAGATACGCCGATGAACCGGTTTTAACCCGTCACGCGCGTCAGGGAGCGCGCGCGCAACGATAACGCTCATCGCATAATCGAGATACGCAGAGCGCATCTCGTGATTAATATCAACCTGTTTAATCTCGCCAGCTTCCATAAAAAAACCCTTCCCAAAACAAAATAAAAACTCGCCATATTAAAGAAGACAGGCGAGGGAATACTACGCAAAAGTCTATTGCTAATTATACCGCGAGACAGGCCAAATTTGCTTAAAAAAAGAAAAGAGACCCGCAAATTGGGTCTCTTTTTTTGGTGCCGAAGGTGGGAGTCGAACCCACACGAGCGTAAGCTCACTACGCCCTGAACGTAGCGCGTCTGCCTATTCCGCCACTCCGGCGCGAAGAGTATTGTATCTGAAACGATGATTTTGTCAACTGGAAAAGAAAAACGATCACTAAGGAGAGGGTTCCCACAGGGACTGGTCACTGAGATATTTCGCGCCCGAATCAGGGAAAACGGTTACAACAGTCCCCGCATCCAGCCCACGGGCTACGTCCAGGGCTGCCAGCGCGGCCGCACCTGAGGAAGGACCCACAAAAAGACCCTCATCCTGTGCAAGGCGGCGTACCATCTTTTGGGCGGCGAATGTTTCGACTTCCACAAAAATATCAGGAAAACTTGCATCGTATATCCCTGGCACAGTCAAAACGCTCTTCATGTGCTTCAATCCAACTATCCCATGTTTTGCCGTCGCAGGTTGTACAGCAACAATCTTGATCTGCGGATCAGCTTCACGCAGGTAACGCCCCGCCCCCATCAAAGTTCCGGATGTGCCAGTGCCAGCCACAAAATGCGTGACTTCCTGATTGGTCTGTGTGTAGATTTCTACACCCGTACCATGATAGTGTGCCAGCATATTGGCAGGATTATCGTACTGGTTGGCATAAAAATATTTTTCAGGGGATTGCTGCGCCAACGCCCGTACGACCTGCATTGCTCCCGTTGAACCGGCATTTGGATCGGTGAGAATCAGCTCGACATTAAACGCCCGCAAAGTGGCAATACGCTCCTGTGTGGCATTTTCCGGCAACGCCAACGTGACCGGAATGCCCAGTGCCGCACAAAAGGTCGCATACGCGATGCCCATATTCCCGGACGTGGAATCGAGTAAACGCTTTCCAGCAGTTAGACTGCCATCAGCAAGCGCAGCATTGATAATGCTCAAAGCAACGCGATCTTTGAATGATCCGCTGGGGTTAAACCACTCTGCCTTTGCAAAAACACGCACTGTTGAAGGCAAACCTGCGGTGATCTTGTGTAACTGAATTAGCGGCGTATTGCCAACTTGAGCAAACAGGCTATTGACAGAGGAACTAAGTTTTTTGTAGGGAACAACTAGTTGCATCAATAACTCCATATCCTTATTTTATTTAATTCTACTCCTATCATGAAAAATATTTCAACCCTCACAGACTCACAACCTTACAATTTCAGCAGATTACGATTTTGCCATTACCCAAAAGGGCCCTGTAAAAGGAAGTTTCACCGCCGACCTGTGCACCAAATGGAGTAAACAATCCACGTCTCAGAGAGGCAGATTGCTTACCCTGAAGGGCACGCAGCACTTCTTTCGTAATAACGTTATTTTCATAGGATCATGAAGCACGGAATTTCTTTAACAAAAAGCTGAGATTTCTCTTTTATTTTTTTAATATTGCGGGGGTATATTAAGCAGCGTACGGACAAACCAAACAAATAATTTCAAAAGGAGGTTGACTATGTCCACTCTTACTCGTTGGGAACCGGTACGTGAAATGATGACTCTTCGTGAGGCAATGGACCGATTGTTCGATGATGCGTTCACCCGCCCCATCAACATGGGGACAGTCTCCACGATGCCTGCCATCGATATGTACCAAAATGAAGATGACCTGATCGTGAAGGCTGTATTGCCCGGCTTATCCAAAGATGATGTCGATATCTCGGTCACCGCAGATGTATTAACTTTACGCGGCGAATTCAAAAACAACGAAGATGATAATGGCGCTTCCTACCATCTCCGTGAGCAGCGCTATGGCGTCTTTGAACGCTCGATCGGCCTGCCGACCGATGTGGAAGTTGAAAAATCCAAAGCTGTCTTCGAGAACGGCATCCTAACCATCACCCTACCGAAAGCCGAAGCCGTAAAACCAAAGATGATCAGCATCAAAGCGAAATAAGTTTCCCTCTCATGCAAAAATCCCGCATCCAGTTTTGGATGCGGGATTTTTCTTTTCGCCCAAAAAGCGCTTTACTTCTTTTCTTTTTTCTCTTTCTTGTATTTCTTTTTAATAACCTGCACGGGCGCTTCACAATAGATCGATAATTCGATGGCAGTTTCAACCGCTTCTTCGGCTGTATGTCCCAAATGGAGGGCTGCCAGCGCAAAATCCATCCCCGCACCGATCGCTTCATAGGACGAAACCGATGAGATCAGCCAATGGTTGATGTAAAACACCACATCACCAACCCCAATGAAATAGCTATTCTCAATCGTGGTACGGTCAGTACGTTTTTTCTTCCACTCTGAAAATTCATTCCAGAATTCAAGCATCCCCTCCTCCGTTGCTGCGGAGGGCTGATGGGTTTTGGCAAAAATTTGCAGAAGGCTGCTTTCCTCCGCCAAGCCAACCGAGCCGATCACTAGATTGTTGACTTCGACCAACTTTGAGCGATTGATATTATTCTTTGTCTGCGTGGAGCCGCGTACTGAAATGGAGTCTGCCGCAATTTCGTAACCATCTTCTGTAATTCTGCATGCAACAATTGACATGGTTGATCTCCTTTTTTCCCTGAATTTCGCTAGAGTATAGCACAAGGCGCTTAAAAAGCAGTGTTTTTTAAGTCAGGCTTGACATGGCACAAGAACTACTGTATAGTTCGTTTAGTTATAACTAAACGAACTATACAAACAAAAGAGAGTGTGACTTATGACGGACCAACTTCCCGAAATCAAAGAAGAATTTGTTCAAGGCCTAAGCCAGATCAGCCAGTTTTGGGGGTTCCCCAAAAGCATGGGTGCGATCTTTGGCGTGCTCTATCTCTCCCCCGTCGAACTTTCGTTGGATGAGATCGTTGAGCAAACGGGCTTCACCAAAGGGGCGATCAGCACGAGCGTGAGCA
>JBNLFG010000023.1:0-46574 GCA_050305405.1 Anaerolineales bacterium
ATCACCTTCAGCTTTGATAGCCAATATGTTGCGTCTGGAGATGATGAGGCGATTCGTGTTTGGGAAGCAGCGACAGGGAAAGAAATCGCGATCATTCCACAAGGGAATACTGTCCACGGCGTCGCTTTTAGCCCGAACGGAAAATTAGTCGCTTCGGCAGGCCATGATAAGACCGCGCGCGTTTCAATTTGGCAGCCGGATGACTTAATAGAAAACGCTTGTTCCTATATGCTACGCAATCTAAATCAGGAAGAATGGAAGTATTATTTTCATGATGAGCCTTATGTTGCGATCTGCCCGAATGCAATCACCTTTGATGAATAATAAGCACTATGTCTCATATCTTCATTCCCAACACAGGGGAAGGCTTTGTCTGCCCTTTGCGGATGATGATTCTAAGACAGCCGAAGTGGTTTCGAAGGTCTTGTTATTGGCTAGAGATCATGGTATCCAGGGTGCGGCTATCCTTAAATAGATTTTGAGAGTCTGACGTGAATCTTAGCGATAAGAGCTCTTTTTAGAAAGTTGGTTACTTTATGAGAAAAACTGTTCTAAGGTTGATTTATTACATCTTTAAAAGTAAAATGTATAGAACAGAGCTGTGTAGGACTTTACTTTTGTGAAAAACAGCTAGGTTTATTAGTTTTGTCTATTAAGATTTACTTGTGTATATGGTCTACCCCCGTCGAGACCGCAGAGCGTAACAAACGCAAAAACCGGCTTTCAATGAGTAATCATTGAGAGCCGGTTTTGCTTTTAAACCAACTCCGGCTAAGGAGGTTTTTATGTCAGCCGGAGAACCTACTCCAGTCATCCCCTGGATGCAGATTAAATTATTAACCGTGCCACAAGTAGCTAATTGGGCACAAGTGAGCACAAAAACAGTTTACCGTTGGATTAAAGATGGGGAATTAGACGCATTTCGACTTGGTAGCCGTACTTATCGTATCCCTGCAAAAGCGGTCGAAAGTTTGCTGGAAAAGCAACAGAATTACCACCGTTTCCTTGATGTGGAAGAGTGAGATGGACGGCTTCTTTCTCGTTCACCTTGTGCAAGTCTTTTTACAAGATATTAGGGTTTTAACAAAAGCCTTGAGTTGGGCTATAAGCCGCATTTTGTACCAATTCAGGGTAAGCTGGATTAAGCGACGAAATTTTCATTCTATTGGTCATGCGAATGCAAAAATTAGGGGAATTCAATGTTTTTTCCAACGGACTTCACTTTTAAATATCTCTTCCTGTCTCAACTTGAAAATGTCGGGGAGTTTGTATTTTCTGTTTTCCTTATTTGGCATATTTTTCATTACTGCTTGTGGGAGCACGTCGCAATACCCCGCTGTGTTACCCACATCCTTTGCCAGCCCTCACCCCACCATCTCTCACGATGCGCAGAGCACGGTCAGCGCTGGAGAAGCCCTTTCCAGAAATCTAGATCTTACTGCTACTGCCTTGGGTTTGGAGCAAGCTCAGATCAATATGGCTCTGACCCAGGCAGCCTACACACAGCAATCCCAAATAAATCAAACTGCCACAGCCCAAGGTCATACGACCACTGCGCTCGCTAATCTACAAGCCACAGCGGCTGTCGAGCAAACGGCTACATTTCGCGCCAGTGCTTCGGCAACTGCTTGGCCGCAAACGGCCACACCATTGGCTGCCACACAGATCGCGATTGTTTCCGAAGCCGAAAAAACAGAACGCCGCAGTTACTGGTCACGCTTTGTGATTCCTTTCTGGGTCTTTATTGGTGCGGCTATCTTGCTTCTCGTCATCATTGGCTTGATCTATGCGTATCGCCGTCTGATACCAGTGCTTGAATTGCGCCTGCGGACCTTTGTCTCACCAGATGGGGATACGATCACTTATTTGCCCGCCAATCAAAAAATCAAAGCCCTTTTGCCGGAACGTTCTTTTGGACCTGCCTTGCATTCTGATGCGGATAAGACCCATACAAGTGGAATCGCCCCGGATACAGCGCTTCAGGAGCGCGTCACAGCCCAAAATCAGGCTGCACGCTTGCTGAAATCTCTGCCTACCAAGATTTCCCGTAAAGAAGCAAGAAAATATGTGAACGCGTCCGAATCTTTGGAAAGTACACCGATTTTTCGCATTTTGTCCCCAAATGAAAACCCGCCCTTGTTGGATGGTGAAACGCTGGAGATTCTCGAAGGTGAATGGAGGAAAGTTAATGACGAAACTTCTTAGAGAACTTACGCTGAAGATCGTTCAGACGGTTCAGCGATTATTGGAAAACCAGAACCAACTCATCCAAGATGAAATCGCTTTCTATGCCTGGCGTCGAGGCTCGCGGTTGATTCTGATCTTCAACCCGTTGGGTATACGGAATCCGGAAGCAGTCCTTCAGAATACTTTTGTGCATCGACTTAGTACGGCACTTGGTGGGGTGAAGGTGGTCCCTACGAATACGCGCGGCATATTCCTACAGATTGGATTCCAACGTGCTCCTTTAGTGAAACTGGTGAGCAAGGTGTTGAACTTGAAGGAACAGCCGTCTCCTTTGCACGTACCTCTTGGTCTTACCCATACAGGAATACTCTGGGCACGGATTATCGAAATGGATAGCATCCTGATTGGCGGCACCCGTCGAATGGGAAAGTCTAATTTGTTGCACACCTGGATCCAGGCGCTCCTGTATGGAAAAGTCGCCTTTCTGATCCTGTGGGATGGCAAGCAAGGGGCTGAATTTGGCCGCTATGCGGGGCTGGAGAACGTCCTGGCCGTGAATGACCTGGAAGAGGGCATCCAACATGTCACGCAAGAGATGGGCCGCCGTATGGCGCTTCTACGCGAGAGCGGACACCCCTCGATCGAAGCCTACAACAAATATGCCAAAGCCAAATTGAATCCACTCGTACTGGTCATCGACGAAGCCGCGCAAATCCCAGACGAGTTGCAAATGACATTAAGTAAGCCTATCGCCTTGGGCGGTGCGTGTGGCATTTATCCGGTGATCGCTACACAACGCCCGGATGCCCAGGCCGTCCAGAGTATTTTGAAAGCAAATCTGAGTACCCGGATCGCCTTGCCTGTGCCCAGTCGTCATGATAGCCAGGTGATTTTGGGACGCAGCGGGGCAGAGAAATTACCGAAGATCAAGGGGCGCTTCAACATCGTCCGAAATGCACGGTTGATCTAGGTACAGGCTTTTCGAGCAGAGCTAGATCAGCCTTCTTTACCGATGCCTAAATCTCAGGGGCTTATTTCAACACGTGAGATGAGCTTGATCGAGTCTGCTTTGGAAGACGATGGCTGGTTCCGGATCAAGGCCCTGGCTGAGCGGGCCAATGAAAGTCGTGATTGGGTGAATGCTTTGGCACAGCGTTGGGAGCATATGGGGTATTTAACTGCCGTGCAGCGAAATGAAAAAGGATACCCACAGGGACGTCGTCTGACTGAAACCCTGCTTGATACCGCCGGATTAGGCGGAAGAGGGGATTTGGCGGATCAGGCGGAACTGGCGGAATTGGGCATTTCCAGCGTGAAAGAGAGCGTAGCATGAAAAGTTTCAACCTTGTTCTGCAAACCCTGATCGGCTGGGTTTTGCGGATCGTTCCGCTTTTAACCCCCATTCCCACCGCCTATGTGACCTGGCGCGCCGCCATCCATGCCTTTGAACTGCCCGGTTGGGTTGCATTCGTTATGGCGGCCGCAGTGGAAGGTCTGGGCTTTTCCGCGACTGATACTGCCATGATGATCTGGGACTACAACGAAACACGCCGCAAGTCAGATCCCGAAGCCCCATTTTCTTTGGCAGTCGGGACGGTCTTTTTCTATATTGGCGTAGTGCTTGGTCTCACGATCTTAGTAGAAGTTTTGCCGGGCTTGCGAGATTGGGCGTTGGTGGTCTTCCCGCTGATGACGCTGGACGCAGCTGTTGTTTGGGGTTTGCACAGTGGTCACCAGCGGCGTCTGATGGCAATTGAAGATACGAAAAAAAAAGCGTCAAAAAAATCGTCAACCTGTGTCAAATGAAAATGTCAAAAATTCGTCCAATACCCCGAATTTGGACACTGATTTGGACAGATTACAGGAAGGCAAACGTCTCAAAAAGGAAGCCCGAATTGACAAACTTTTGGGCATCTATCAAGACGATCCTGACGCACAGATCACGGCGGTTGCACGTGCATTAAATGCCAGCAGACAAACAGTTTACAACGACCTGGAAGAACTCGAATCGCAGCAACTGATTCGCAGGAATGGCAGCGGCGTCGAAGTCCTAAAGGAATAATCACAGGATTTTAGATATGGAAACTAATCAAGCCTGGCAGACCGTTCTCGGCCAGCTCCAAATGGAGATGCCGCGGGCGAGCTACGATACCTGGGTTCGGGACACAAGACCGATTTCCTACGAAGATGGGCTGCTGACCATTGGCGTGCGAAACGCCTATGCTCGTGACTGGCTAGAAAGTCGTCTGAGCAGTACGGTCTCACGCCTTTTGATCGGGATCATGAACCGGACCGTTGATGTCGTTTTCGTAGTCAACCAGCTAGAGCCGGAGACCGACTCCCTGGACGACGATGAATATGAGCAGGATGGGGGAGAAACCTTTTCGGGACAGAGCGCATCGGGCAGTGTCAGTTTACAAAAGCGATATTCCACAACCTATCAGGAAGAAGTCAATCCGGATCGTGTAATTACGTATCCGGGATATTTGGTGCGTCCCGTTGTCCAAGGCGATATGGATCCAAGCGATGCCCTTACAGGAATTTCTTTCAAGCAAGAAGTTTATCCAGAGTCATCAAAAACTGGCCAGAGACAAATTCGAAAAAATATTCCCCACGATGCGATTATCAAATGGGCAGTCATTAGTCGCACATCTTATTTTCGGAAACTTGAAGGCGATCAAACAGAACTGTGTGGAGGACTTGTTCAGAAGTTGCCTCAAACCCCGGACCATACCCGAAATAACCGTCGCCTGGATAATGCAAACTTGTATCTAGTTAACACTGTTCCGCCCCTTACCAAGCTTGATAGCTCCAGGCTAGAGCATGTTCTGGCTGTTGATGTCGCTGAAGGAAAGACTGAAGCAGAGCGGATCAAGATTGCCGAAAAGACCTTGCTAAGAATGATTAACATGCCTTCCTACGGCTGGCTTGATGACATTGATGTAGAACCTTTGCCGTCACCAGCGAAAGGCATGGTTGAAATTGTACGGCGCGTAGCTGGATTTGAAGAAGATATGACAGCAGGGCTTTACCATCTTGCCGAGAAGTTGCAAGATCGTATTATCAACAAGTTTGGCCTCTTGGTAATCCCTCATCATTTTTTGCTCACCACTGTACCGGCTCTGAAGTTAAATGCCGCTCAAACTTGGGCGATAATCGTTCTGCGTTATTTACGTTATTACGACAATGATACGCGTGAATGGATGGACTTCACGATTGTGCATCAGGGGCTCAAGGGATTGGCAAAGAAGTTATCTGTAACACCACGGGCGTTCAAGCGTTGGGTCAAAACGACAAACTTCGGTCTCTTTATCGCACGTGCGGAATTCACTGTCAAGGACGACAAAGATGAGAATGAGAAGAAACGTGTTCAGAAGTGGGTTGACATGGGCGGAGAGGTTTATTGGGTGCGCAGCGAAGAGCCGCCTTTGTGGTACGAGGAAGTTGATGGTGAATTGTTACCCCATTGGACTTTGGATGAAACCAAAATGGGACTCGAACTTTACCAAAATGAGACTCACCCTAAACCAAAAAGAGACTCGGTATTTACCAAAATGGGTCTCGACCCTGACCAAAATGAGACTCCTTTAAATAAGATTCCTAGTAAGTTCCTACCAAACTCCTACAAGAACATACAAAACCACCCCTCGCAAGACGATAAGCACCTTGCAAATAACTCGCCTTTGGCTCAAGGTGGTGCTGGTTGGGATATGTCTGATTTGTTGACACTTAATTCTGTGTCAGATCCGAAACTCAAAGCACGTCTTTTGGCGAAAGGCAATCCGACAGCCTTTGTTTCCTGGCTGATCTACGGCTACAGCCCTAACGGGCAGGGACTGCACTCTCCAGTAAGCCATGCTGTCAGCAAGCTGGGCAAAAACCCACACCAAGGTGCCGGGCAGGGATATTACAAGCTTGCTCGGTTTGGTCCTGACGTGATTCGCGAACTTATCCATCTGCGCTTACATCGACACGCAGAAAGCCATCTTGATATTCCTGAAGAATTCAGGCAGGTTTTCAAGCGTTTTTCCGAAGAGAATATTTTTGCCTTGAAGCATTCACTTTTCTCTGAAAATTTAGATGATCCATAAAAACGATTGTTCTAAAGTGACTTAAAAAAATCAGTATAAAAACTGTCTTCAAAAGTATAAAAACCTGTCTGAAAAGGATAAAAACCCTTAAGAAAACGTACAAAAACCCCCGGGTAAAAACCCTGTTAGAAGGGATTAAGGAAGAAGGTTTTTGTAAAAAGGAAATTTTATGAATGATAAAGAGATTCGCGCGGCCGTTTCGGCGGTTCAAAAAAAGAAATATGCCATAGACGTGTTGATCAGCGCAAAAGAAAACGGCCTGACCACACTTGGATATGCCTGGCAGCAAATTGGCAAACCTGATCTCACACGACAAGCCGTTAGGAAAGTCATTGACTGGTTGGTCTCACCCCCGCAGTATTTGAATCTTCCTGCGCTGCTGGAGCGGCAACAGCCGAGGCTATTTGGGCAGAGCGGCAGGCCCGAAAATCTATACGTTTTGCTTGAAGATGGCGCCGTGATCCTGAACGAGCTTATTCTTAGCGAGACTGTAAAGGCGCCGCAGATCCGCGATCCATGGGACTTGACGCACCGCTACATCATTCTAAAGGTAGCTCAGTTGGCAAGGGAAGAAGACCTGGACGTAAAGATTGAGCACAACTTCAAACATCCTGTCCAAGAAGTACGTGCAGATTTCTATGCAGAGCCCCCAGGGCTACGGATTGTGATGGAAATGGAGCAAAAACTGCTACGGAAGAACTTCAAACGTGCTCCGGAAAAATACATTCACTGGGCAAAGTACATCCAAGCAGCAGCCCCGGATGAAATCTGGCGCATCTACATTGTCTTGAACGTGCGTAACCGCAATCTGTCTACGGTGATCCGCTATTGGCAGGAAGCCCTTGATAAGGCGGTAAAAGAATTTGGCGAACTCCCTTTCGCCGTTTTCTACATCACCGTCAACGAGTTGTTGGCACTCGACTCATTTATGGATGGTTTGCTGCAAGCAAATTTATTGGAAGAAACAGAACTTGACGTAGAACTGCCGCCCATCTTTTTGGGCGAAGAAGACGACGGCGATGTACAAGCAGAGCACCCGCACTACATTGATGAAGAACGATACGTCGAGTTTCAAGACGCCCTGGATGCTTTACTCGAAGCACCCCCGGAGCAGGCTCTAGAAGCGCTCAAGGAGCTGGCCAAGCAAATTTACGTAGCATCCTACTACCCGAACAGCCCCAGCCTGAAAGCGGCGGTATTCCCGTGGGCGTCGATCTGGCTGATGTGTCGCTATTTGGAACATCCTGACATGGCGTCTGTGAAGGCTGACCTAACCCGGGAACTGACCCGCATCACCAAGCGTAGCCCAGGCATGATTATGCTGCGTGAGACTGTAACAAGTTTGCTGTGGGACGTCCTACTCTACCGCCATGGGCTAGGTCGTGGGGGGATATTGCGAGTGGTGTTCCAGGTCCCTGATTTTCAAGATAACAGTTCAGATTTTCGGGTGGACGTGCGGATCGACACAGATCTGCGTTCAGCGCTCACTGACGATGCCATGGCATTGCGTTGGTTCTTCACTAGCATCTATCTGTATCGCCGTCACCTGGGGCTGGTTGATGAAAAAAAGAAATAGAAAGGAGATTTAACCGTGGTCACATTATCACAATGCCTGGCGCTTCTAGACTCGCCGGATTGGTCAGAATCTACTTGGAAATATTATCGCCGAAACACAAAAAGCTTTGCTGCCCATTGGGAAGTAATGGCTCAAGAGACCTTCGACCTGGTGCAAGTAACCGCACGAGACCTGCGCGATTATCGGGATTATTTACAGGGCGAACGAAGGTTACGTGTTGGGACGATCGAGAAAAAGTTTGCCCCGCTACGATTTCTTTTCAAGCAAGCGCTGCGGAAACGCTGGATCGAAACAAACCCAATGGAAGGGATCAAACGACTCAAGCAGAGTAAGGCTGCGCCACGCTCCTTGAGCAAGATTGAGTTAGCAGCTTTGATGCGCGCGATCCAGAAGGAGTTGGAGAATGCTCTGCGGCATCACCCGGTCCGCTGGCGCACCTATCGGCGAGATGCTTCTTTGGTGGTTTTTCTCCTGAACACAGGCGTACGGGTCCAGGAAGCCTGCGATGTCCGATTGGACGATATTCGGCTTTCTGAACGCAAGGGCAGCCTGCTGGTACGTAAAGGCAAGGGGCGCAAGGAACGGCGCGTCCCTTTGAACACTCATGCGCGACAGGCACTCCAGGAGTGGTTGGCCGTGCGCCCGGACAGCGAGACCACGCATTTATGGACAACTGTGGAGCAAGGTTCTGGTCCGCTGAGCAAGCGCTCTGTCCAGCGTGTCCTGGCACGCTACAAGGAGCTGGCAGGGCTGGAGCGGCTCTCGCCGCACATCTGCCGCCATTCCTTTTCCAAGCGTCTTGTGGACGAAAAGGTAAGTCTGGAAAAAGTTGCAAAGCTCCTGGGGCATGAAAATTTGAATACGACAAAGATCTATATCGCACCGAGTGAAGGGGATCTTGAGCAGGCCGTGGAATCGTTATAAAGAAGGAGACAGAAATGAGCAATCAAGAAGCAAAAACAAATGATTTCGGTGAAACCGAATTGCGTGAAATAAGTGAAGAACTCAGAAACATCCTAAAGAGCAAAGGATTAGCAATATGGAATTGGGGGAAAGAATGCCTTGTAAGCAATCCAAAAACAACCAAGGACATCAAGGATGTTCGGCGCCTGTTCAAAAAGCACAGTGTTCGTTATCAGGCGAATAAAAACTTTGACTGGCTCAACGATAGCCCTAAAGAGTTGATTGAAAAAGCCCGCTTGCAACGCGAGATCATGAGCCGGGCAGAAAATTATGCCGGAGATTTACCTAAAAGGATGGCCGCCTCTGAGTTTCAGTTGGCAGGTGCCCTTTACGCATTTCACGCCCGGCGCTGTCTGATTACAGACCTGGATAGCAGGGACCGGCGGGCAGAAGCACTGATCGCGCTGGAAAACTTGAATGAATATCCCGTTCTCTTGGTCTGTCGTGAAATGAACCGTACGCGTTGGATCGAAGAGATCCAACGGCGGATAAAAGATGTTGAGATCTATGATTTCAAGGAAAACACAGGTCCCTTACCAGAAGGAAAAGGAAAATATATTTTCTTACTGACCTATGCTAATTCGGAGAAAAAGGCGCGCCTTCTGCAGCGCAGAGAAGGTAGGCTAAAAAAGCACCCTTATTTTACTGTGATCGTAGATCATGCGGATTATCTACGAAATGCCAAAAAGACAAAGTTTAATGCTCTCTGGAGATTGTGCGAGGGCAATATGCAACGTTGCCGCCTGGTCTTAACCGACCGCCCTATGTCCAGCTCTAAAAAAGACCTGGAAGCACCTTTGAAGCTTTTGGGGCTTTGGGATGACTTAGATAAAGAATTGCAAGGAGTGATTGATGGAAGCTCCAGGGATCCGGTAGATGAACAGCGCAGCAGCTTCTTTGAAATCGACCAAGACCGTTTAGCGCGCAAACTTTATCACGAGTTGCGTGCCACTTGCATGGTTCGTCGGGCAGAAGATTATGGACTTCAGGTAAGAGAGGAAAAAAGGTTTACCAAATGCTCATCTATACTCCCGAAAAAAGTTCTCGGGGAAAGAAGAAAGCAGAAGAATACGGCTGAGATGAGTAATGCACACTGGACCGGATTGTGCAAAGCAGCAGACATCGTGAAGCAAATCAAGGCGTATCGACTGGAGCATCCGGGAGAGATGCTGTTGATCATCGCGCATCACAATGCTGTGATCGAGTATCTAAAAGCAGAACTCAATATCCCGGCTATTTACGGGAAAGTGCAATCGGAAGAAAAACGCAAGGAACTAAGACGGCGGTTTCGAGAAGCAAAGGCTGGCGCGGCACTCATTCTGGCTCAGGACATTCTGCTGCCGGAACTGGGTAATGAAACAGACAAAGAAGGAACTGAGAAACTGGATGCTGGATTTGGCAACATCGATACCATCTTCTTCGCAGAAATGCGCAATACAACCGCTGTGCAGGACAGATTGGAAGTTCACTTGCTAAAAGGTCATCCGGAGCGGCATCTAAACGTATTCCATCTGGTGCATTATCGGGACAGCAATATTGATCCGGATTCGACGTATCGAGAAAGTCAACGGGAAAAGGATACGGGGGAAATTCTGGACGGTCGTTAACCCCACCTTTTTCTTCCCATCCTGCTGGATAAAAAAGCCGCGCAGCCGAGCACGGTCAAGAGAGGGGGAGTTCTTCCCCGACCTTGACGGCGCGCAGGCGGAGCGGCAAAATCAAACGGCAGGATGGGAAGCTGTCTTGTAAAAGGCGATATTCACCACATCACGTCTTTAGTTAGATCAATCAGGTTCTCTGTTGGCAAATGCACGGCTTCAACCATGCATCCAACAGAGCCGGGATAAAAGCGGAACTCAAAAGGTTCTATGTCTTCGCTGTACCATGCCCAGGCATGAAATCTTTGAAAAATATCGCCATAAAAGCCAAACTGATTTTCTCCGGCTTCAAATTGAGAGTCCCCGGCACTTATGACGCCATAACCCTCTGCGACCAGTGCTGTTTTTATCTTGGACGGGAGAATGAGGGCAAGCGGCACCAAATTTTTTCTGTGTACCGGGCGCGCGGTGCTTTGCGCGAGAAGATATGTGCCATCGGGATGATCGCGAAAAGAATACGAAAAGCCGCCGCCGAAATCCCCGTAGTGAGGTCGGTAACGGTCTTTCTCCTCAGGGATCTCAGTAAGGCGGGTAAGAGAGAAGCCGCCAAGCGTGGATTTTTTATCTAGTACAAGCACAGCAGAGCGCGTTTCAAATTGATTAGCAATGATCTGCCAATCGATTTCATTCACCCATGTCTGGAGTTTTGCCGAATGCTTGGGGTCGATATTGATTAGGATACCGGGTTTTAGATTATTCATGATTTCAATTTGGTTTTTGTTCGTTAAGCTTTGTTAATTTCCAAACTATTTTTTCTTGTTCTTCTTTGGATAACTTTTCTTTTTGCCAGATATTGCCCAACTCGTCAGCTAGGCGATCATAAGTCCAGACCGCAACTTGTGGATTTTCGACTTGGATGCTTCCTTCTTCAGTAGCCCAAACAACAACGGGGTTCACGAAAACATTTAGACCATCTGCCCTGAGAAAATTTGCTAATCGCGTTGCCCCATTGACGGCTTGCTGACTTGGGCTCGTCTTGAGCGACTTCCATGTTTTATCTCGCCGATATTCCCAACGATCGCCAATATTTCTGTATTGCCCACGATAGTTTTTTATTTCCAGTACCCATATCCCGGGGGGACCAACAAGGACAAGATCCAGATCACCTTTATTACGTCCCGGCAAACTTATATTCCGAAACAAGGTCCAGTTGCCATCTAGTGCTTGGAGAGCTGTCTGCAAAACACGCTCTTCCCCTTCTTCGCCTAGCCGATAGTTTTCGATTTGTTTTTCAATTTTTTCTTCAATTTTGCTGGGGATGAAACTGGAAAACCAGATAAAAAAAACGAACAGAACCAAAAGAACTAGAAGCGCAATTACCCCTTCAGGTGTGGAAATTAATTCTTTTAGTGAAGTATTTGTCGCTGTACGTTGACTTTTGGCATTATTGAAAAAAGAGATGAAGCTCCAACCCATAAATATGGTGAATAAGACTCCAATAAGAAAGCCTTGCAGATAGCTTAGTTGTAACTGTTTCCTGTTGGCATAGCTTCTCCCGCCAGAGATGATCCTTATCTTTCCGCCTGAGTTTTCAGGTTCCTTGATGACTTGCTGTAGGCGCGTGAGTGATAGCACAATAGCGGCCCTTTTAACTTTAGGATCCCAAGCGGTCTCAATGGCGTAGCCCAAATCTTTCAACGAAAGTTTTTTCGACGAAACGAGGCTGCCCATCTCTTCCCCTTTGTGGCTGCTGAAGGGCCATAATGTTTTTTTCGCATCTTCTAAAGAGATGCCTGTTTCAAAAGCTGTTACGTCTGAAGCACCGTTCTGAGTATTAGCATGAGCTTCTTGCTCCAATAACACTTGCGCAGCTTCTTTTAATTTTGGGTTATAAGCCCATTGTGCTGCCCACTTAAGCCTATCTTCGGTGAGAAAACCTTCATCTAGTAATTCTCCCAGTGGACGGGGGTTGCTCTTTAACCATAAAACCTGACGTGCTTCGGTGATATTCATCATTGTTCCTCAACGAAAAAGTGTCGTGTTTTGGTGCGTTACGAAAACGCACTACGATTAATGTCTCTGATCAGCGCAAAGATCTGATCTGCCATTTTCGGGAAGATACCTTCGATACCCATTTGATGAATATCGGTATACGGAGATTCGTAGAGCAGGCGTTCATCGATGGTGCCGTTGACGACCAGATGCTCGATGATGTAGTTGACGAAACGGATCTGGTCAGCAGTGAAGGTTTTGTCATCCAAATATTGGGCAAAGAGTTCTTTAGCCGCTTTACGGTCTAGGCCTGCCAGTTTGCGGATGAAGAGGCTCAGGCTTTCCTGTTGGCCATAAACGGCTTCGAACTCTTCGCGTGTGCCGGTTTCGGCGGCATCGAAGAAGAAGGTTTCGAGCGTTTGCAGGTCATCTTCAGTAAGCTGCATCGCAAAGCGGATCTTACGGATGACTTGCTCGTTTTGATTGGCACGAATGAAAGACTCGACTTTCTTCTTGTATTGGGCGATATTCACGCCACCTGCAACAAAATCAGCTTGGACTTCACGCATTTCGCCAAGCTGATCGGTAAAGTCGGTGTAGAAGATGGGTTGTTCGCCGGGTTCCACGAATTGCGCCAGATCACGCATTCGGAGCCGAATATCTTCGAGCGTTTCGAGTGTCGCATCTTGCCAGAAGTTTTCTTCCTGAATGGCAAGGATCAACTCAAGTTGAGTATTGACCATCGGAATCGTGGTTTTGGTCTCAAGCTGATTAGCGATCTCAACGACCTGATTTGCATAACGCTTGAAGACTTTGCTTTTCTCGATCAACGAAAGTTGCATTTGCAGAATAACGAGATCAAAGCGTTTGGCGGCTTCATGTTCTTGGGGAAGTTGAGTAGGCAAAGCTGAAAGGCGTTGTGACAAATCTGCCAGGTCGCCTTGTGAGAGCGTGTCCCATGTCTCGCGCTGGCTGAATTTATCGACCAACTCGCGATGCGGACGGACGATGAAGTTTTCGCTTGGCATGGCAGCGACATTGCGATGCAGCTCATCGCTGATCGCTTCTTCAAGGGCTGCCACGCTGGGATCTTGATGTTTGAGATGGGCGTAGTGTTCGAGCAGTTGCAGGCGGCGCTTGAAGATGCGCTGGCCGAGCGGCTCAGTCGGGTTCGCATTGACGCCTTTCGGGTTCTGGTTGAAGAACTCGAAGTTTTCGCAGTAGTCAAAGACGATGAATTCTTCTTTATTTTCTCCGGGACCAAAGAGATCAGGGCGCAGGCGGGTGCCACGCCCGAGCATTTGGAAGAATTTAGTCTTTGAGCGAACCAGTTTGAAGAAGACCATGTTGACGACTTCAGGCACGTCGATGCCGGTATCGAGCATATCGACCGAGATGGCGATATGGGGGTCAGAGTCTGGCTTGGAAAAGTCGTCGATCAGGGATTGGGCGTAGGTCTGGTAGTTGTCGATCACGCGTGCGAACTTTCCGGCCAGGTGGGGATAGTTGGCATCGAAACGTTCCTGAATATATTCGGCGTGTTTGTGGTTTTTGGCGAAGATGATGGTCTTGCCGAGGCGGTCGCCGCCCCGTACTTTGATGCCATTCAGCATAAGATGCTTCAGGACTTTGTCGACGGTATCTTCGTTGAAGAGCCATTTATTGAGCGCGCCGGGGTCGACGTGCTCCGGGGCTTCGCCGCTCTCATCCCATTCAAGCAGATCCCATTCGAGTTTTTCTTCATCGCTGAGTTCATCGTATTTAATGCCCTCGCGCTGGAACTTGAGCGGGACGGACATGGTCTTTGGTGGAACCAGGAATTGATCGGCAACGGCGGTATCGAGATCGTAGTTGAAGGTTGGGACGCCGTCTTCCAATTCGAAGAGGCGGTAGGTATTGCGGTCGACTTCGTCTTTTGGGGTAGCGGTCAGGCCGATCAGCAGGCTGTCGAAGTAGTCGAAGATGGCCCCAAATTTATGGTAGACGGAGCGGTGGGCTTCGTCCATGATGACCAGGTCAAAATGCCCCGGGGAGAAGCGTTTTTCGCCATCCCCTTTGGTTTCGTCGATCATGCCCATCATGGTGTGATAGGTGGAGACGACGACACGACTCTCCAAGGCTTCCTTGTCATCAAGTAAATTGATGGGGTTGGATTCGGGCAGGTGACGTTTAAAGGCATTCACCGCCTGGCGTACAAGCGATGTGCGGTCTGCCAAAAAGAGCACACGTTTGACGTAATTGGCACGCATGAGCACATCGACCAGAGCAATGGTGACGCGCGTTTTGCCCGTACCGGTAGCCATGACAAGCAGGCTCTTGCGATATTTCTTCTCGAAATGTTCGGTCACGCTGCGGATGGCTTCTTCCTGATAGACACGATCGGCGATGCTTTTGTCGGTGGGAATATCGGGAAAGGGTTTGCGCATATTGCGGCGCTGGATGAGTCGCTGGAGTTCGGTTTTGGTGTAGAAGCCCTGCACGGGGCGTGGGGGATAATTTTGGTCGTCCCAGAGCCAGGTTTGGTAGCCGTTTGAATAGAAAATGATCGGGCGTTGACCATGCATCTTTTCCAGGCAATCGGCATAGAGCTTGGCTTGCTGCTTCCCCTTTTTGGGATCGGCAGAGGTTCGTTTGGCTTCGACCAAGCCCAATGGGCGTCCGTCGTCGTCCCACAGGACGTAATCCACATAGCCAATGCCTTTATTGTTCGGCATCCCCACAACTTCGTATTCTTCCACATTCTCGCCTTTGGGGTCCCAACCGGATTCACGCAAAAGCATGTCGGTGAGCAGTTCGCGGGTTTCGGCTTCGGTGTAATCGTGGCGAACCTGCACCTTTGCGTTGGCTTGCTTGGCGGCTGCGATCTGCTCGCGTAATGCGGCGATCTCGGCGGCGTAGTTTTCAAGCGCTTTTTCTTTTTGACGCAAGGCGGCTGTTTGCGCATGGAATTTTTCATCCAGGGCTTTGAGTTCAGCGGCACTTTGGGCTTTGACTTGGGCAACGGAGGGCGGGATGAGATTCTCGTCGAACTGATTGGGCAGGTCGCGTGGGTCACCTTTGGTATAGGTGCGCGCCAGCCAGTAGAGCAGATGGTAGAGTTCGCGCAGAACGGTGAAGGCTTCGGTTTGGCTGATCTGGCGGTTGCTGTGCACGGCGCGGTTGCCGAATTTGCGAATGAAGTGGGCTTTATCGCCGATATTGTCGGGGACGTTTTCGCGGAAGCTGTAGTCGGTGAGCAGGACGATCAGGTTGTCGTCGTAGGGGAGGCGGAAGGCGGGATCGTGCTCGTAGAGCCAGTGGACGGCCAACTCGAGGCTGCGACGCGCGTGGAAGCAGGCCGAGCGCGGATCGGAACGCACGTAGCCCTCGGCTTGGGTGGCGCTGGTGTAGATGGTTGCCCATTCGGTTTTTAGGAATGCAAAATTTGACATCTTATGCCCATGTAGTGTCTCCTGCCCAAAGAGAACTTTTTTCTGTTAGCTGCTGGGTGATCTTTGGCAGGTCATGGTCCAGAAAACGCTGCCATGCTTTTTCGATCTTTTCTTGTAGATCTTCCATGTCCATTTTCTGATAATCGTTGGATGTGAGGAAGACCGTTTTGTAGATGGTTTGAAATGAGCCTGAGAGTTTATTTTGGCTCGGTCTAAATGGCTTTTCTTTTTGCATGGCAACCGCAAAAAGATCTTCACGAATTTGATTGGGGCCGGGTCCAATAACAAGATAGAGATTTATGCGATCATTTAAGTTGAGAAATTCAAAGAGCAGCATGCGACCTGAAGATGTCCACCCTTCCCCCTGTTGTAATGAGGGGATATCCAAGTCGTCCGTGATAAAGCGACTGCGCGTTTTCCCTTTTGTTTCTACGACGATGCCTGGAGTTATTTCAAGCAGTTGATGTAAAAAAACCGCCAATTCAGCTTGTTGATCAGGACGATGTTCAAAGATGAGATCGAGCGCGCGTTGATGTTTGCGGTAAATGCGCTGGGCAAGTTCTTCAATTTCGGAGCCGCTCAAGATGTGCCTCCTTAGCATGGATGTGTAATGCTCTACTAGCGTGCGGATGTCAGGGCCGAGCGTGGATTTGCGGGTCTCGCTGATATTTTCCAAAAGAACACAAACGGTTTCGTATGAGACAGGCAAATAACGCTCATCGGTGGGGTCGTCGCCTTCAGCCGTCAGGTAGAGACCAAGTATTTTCCATTTAGGGAATTGGTTCTCAATGATCTGATGATAGCGCTGAAGTTGGTTGGAGTGTTCGCTGGAACCAATCTTGTTCTCGATGATGACTGCCAGTTGGTTGGATTCGCTGAGCAGCAAAATGTCGATATTGTGCCACTCACGGCGCACTTCAAGATCGTCTAAATCCCAAAGTGCAAGATCAATCGCAGTGACGGGCGACTCTGCTTGTGCTACACCGACGAGCGCCTTTTGCAGGAAGGGCTTTACAAAGGCATCATCCAGCCCGTGATTTTGATTTGGGTTTAGCAGAAAGGCCAGAAATTCAGAATGACGTAACTCAACCCGTACCGCCCCCAAGGCTTCAAAGATATTGAACTCATCGAGCAGGGCTTCAAGGCGTTCGAGATCGGGGTTGTCGATCAGGAAGTCTTCTAAAATTTTTCGTTCGTCATCCATAAGCTACTCTAACAATTGGTCTATATTTTCGCTTGCAATATAACTCGAATATGCCATTAAAAGTGCTGATATGAGCACGGTATCCTTTTCCTTCAAATCTCGAAGTTTCCCTCTGATATTACCTGCATGTCGGATACCCGGGTAATTAGAACAGAAACCATAAATTTTCCCTAAAGAATCTCGTAAGGTCGCATGAGGCCAATCTGTAATAATTTTCGATGCTGCCCCAAGAGTTTCACTTGGATTTCCAACAATTATCCCCGCAACACCTTCGGCATACATACTTGCTTTTGAAATAGAGGTCTTCATATCTCGCTCAGATTTAGACCGAACAAATAAATCAAAAGCCTGTTCAAAATCATTCATAAGTTCTTGTAAATGGTCGTTTTCCTGATGGAGTAAATCTAGGTTTCTATAAAGATCAGCATATAGCCAAGGGATTTGGATGCGTAGTTTAAAAGGATCTGCAGAAACTTTGTAACGCAAGTTGTATCTCTGGATAAACTCTTGAACTAGTTGAACATATTGATTAGCAAGCTCTACGCCGCCAAATTCATCTATGGCATCATAAGCCGCTTCGAGAAAGTTTATGATCTCAACTTCGCCTGAAAAGTCTCTTCCAGAAAGGAATTGAAATTTTTCAAAGGCTTTTATTGGATCACCCAAGACTTCGAGAACTGCCGGGTCTGTAAGCGAACGTTTTGGCGACAAAAAAGCAGTAGACTCACGATACAGTTCAATGAAAAAACTTCCAGCATCAATTTCGTCTGTTAGAGGCTCCCAAATATCAGACCATGTATATGCCCATTGAGATCGGATGCTACCTATCATTGCAATTCTCCCCTAAATGCACGCTGCTGTAAGGAAGAAAAAAGATTGCCTAGTGTTTGTTCATGCTTAACTAAGTTGCTTTTTATCTTGTTTGTTTCTCTAACCAATCTAACAAAGTTGTCTTGTAATTCTATGGGCGGAACAGGTACGTCTAAGTCACGCAGAATTTTGAGATTTATGTTTTTTTGTGCAACCGCAGGAGCAGTCTCTTCAATAATTGCTTGTAAAAATGATAGCCAATGCTGGACGTATTCTGTACGAACTAATTCATTTGGTAAAAATCCAACAACACTGTCAGGGAAACAAGCATCAAAAGTCAAAATCCCTGTATTCGCAATATTGGCAGCAATAGTGATGCATAAAACACCAGCTTCCCATATCCGGCTTTGTGCTAACCCGATTTCAGAATATGTTTGGTTGTACTCTGTAATATAGCCGCCCGAATTAGAAACGTCACCTGTTTGGATTAGTGGATATGGCCCTCCAAGCAGCTCAGGGGCATTCCTAGGCCTATGCTTTGATTTTCCACGCTCAAGAGTTCCAACTTCCCCAAACTTCTTCACTTCCCACCCCATCGGGTTGGTGACGGGATCGCCGAACATCTCCAGAAAAACGGATTGAAGCAGGTCGTCCAGACGCGCCAGAGAGCGGCGGCGTTGTTGACGCAGGGCATCGGCTTGATCGAGAATGGCGGCGATGCGGCGCTGTTCCGCGAGTGGGGGGAGGGCAATGTCTAAATTTTCAATATGCTCATTGCGGAGATTGTTGATGTTTGCCCCTGCGGCAAGGTGAGAAATTGTATGGCGATAATATCGTGTCTGAAAAAAGTGATTGAAATATCCAGCATCAACTTCATCATTAGGGCGTAAAACTTTACAAAAAGCACCAAAACCAGCATCTAAATCTTTACGAACTCGTGCGGCTTTACCAACAATATTTATACTTCCGCTTGATGCAGCAATAAGAACATCGCCAGTTTTTAATAACTGTTCTTTCTTTACTTTTTCTTTTGGGACATATACTAACTCTCCCAAATCAACTTCACCATCGACAATATTAGTTGCGCGAAGAACAGGAACAAACCCTCTTTGTGGAGTTAGAGATGCGTCACTTTTGCTGTATGAAACACCGCGCACTTGACGACAAAGTGAGCCAACTTTTACAAAATTCACTCTAACATCCCCCGCAACGCATTCATGCCCGTCTGAATATCTTTTTCAAGTTCGTCCAACTCAGCCAAAATCACTTGGGGCGGGTCATAGTCGATCTCTTCGTAGACGATCTCTTTATAGCGATTGATGCTCAGGTCGTAGTCGTTCTCGGCGATCTTGGCTTTGGGGACAAGGAAAGATTGTTCTGTGCGTTTGCGCCCTTCTTCAGCATCCAAATTACCCCAACGCGCCAAGATGTCGGGCAGGTTATCGTCTGCATGTTTTGCGTGGTCAAGTTCCGTGCGTTTGTCGTCCAGCGAGAAGCCGTCTGCCTGCATATCGTAAAACCAGACCTGGTCCGTGCCGCCCGCATCCGTTTTGGTGAAGAAAAGGATCGCGGTCGAAACGCCCGCATACGGTTTGAAGACGCCCGAAGGCATCGAGATGACGGCTTCCAAGCGTTGGTCTTCAACCAGCGCTTTGCGTAACGATTTATGCGCGCGTGACGAGCCAAACAGGACGCCATCGGGCACGATTACGGCTGCTCGTCCGCCCGCTTTGAGCAAACGCAAAAAGAGCGCCAAAAAGAGCAGCTCGGTCTTCTTTGTCCGCACCGTGGCGAGCAAATCTTTGGCAGTGCTTTCATAATCCAGCGATCCCGCAAAAGGCGGATTTGCCAGCACGAGCGTATACTGCGCTTCCATGCCTGCGTGGTCTTCCGAGAGCGAGTCACGGTTGACGATCTCAGGGTTCTCCACGCCATGCAGGAGCATATTCATCGACGCAATCCGCAGCATGACCGAATCAAAGTCGAAGCCGTGGAATATCTCGCCTTGAAAGCGGTTTCGCAGTTTGGGGTCGGTAAAAATTTCGGGATGGTTATCGCGCAAAAACTCCGAGGCAGCCACCAGGAATCCAGCCGTTCCACAAGCCGGGTCGCAGATCGTATCGGCTGGCGTCGGGGCGCGCATCGCCACCATTAACTGGATAATATGTCTGGGCGTGCGAAACTGGCCGTTTTGTCCCGCTTCCGCCAGCTTCCCCAGCATATACTCATACACGTCGCCTTTGGTGTCGCGGTCGTCCATCGGGATGCCGTCGATCATATCGACCACCTTCGCCAGCAAGCCCGCCTTCTCCGGCGGCAGCGTAAAGCGCGCATCGCGCATGTGTTTGGCAAAGGCGCTCGCCTCATCGCCCAGCGACTTCATAAAGGGGAAGGCGCCCGTCGCCACCACCGCATACATCCGCTTGGCTTCAAAATGCTTAAAGCGCGACCAACGCAGCTCCTCGTAAGTGAACTTTGCCTCGCCTTCGATATTCGGGTAGGGTGAAACCCCATCAGGGAAGATCACCTTTTCTTGTGGCTGCCCCAAACGGTTTGCCTTCGCTTCTTCAAGCGTGTGCAGTTCATCCATCCGCTTGATAAAAAGCAGATAAGTGAGTTGCTCGATCACCTCTAAAGAATTGGATATGCCGCCGGTCCAGAACGAATTCCAAACACGATCTACTTGACTCTTGATTTCACCAGTGATCATAAAATTCCTTTATGGATGATGGAAAAAACGCATCGTGCGTGCGTTCGGGGTGGTTGCTCGCCCCCAATTATGTGCCCAGCTTTGGGCAGGGTGCCCCTGAATTATACGCCATCTTTTTAGGTGCTGTTTCTTAAAACAAAAATATGCTGCATTCAGCCATAACTGGAGGTGCAACAAAAGTCTTGCTATTGATATTACCCTTCGCAAGGAGACAATACCTCGCCGCAAGTAGTGGGGGATTCCATTGTGGAGAGTATCGAAACTCTCCACAATGATTATGCCTATTGGTTTTCTGCTTGTCGCGATCGCGAAAGAAGATACCAACCGGTAGCAAGTAGCAGAACAGCCAGAACTACCCAAAGAATATAACGGGTAAATTCAGGCAGTAATTCACCGCCAGCTCCAGGTACCGCTCTTGGCACAAAGGTTTTCTCCCATTTCCCATTTGCGTCTTTCACCCATAGGTATGCACCATTTGTGAGCGATTGAGCGAGTGCTTTACCTTCTTGGACTTTATTGTAAGGATAACCTGTTGAGCCATCCTCATTTCCCTCTGCTCGTGAAGTGTCGACATAAACACATGGGGGAACATCGCAAGCAGGTGGCTCATCATCTTGTGCCAGCACAGGTGCTACCGACACAAACAAGATAATTAGAGTTACCAACACAAACAGAAAAGTTTTTCGCTTCATTTTAGAACCTCCTTTTGGGTTAAGCGCCTTTTGTCGTTCATTCTTTCTGTTCAGGGTTTTGTATTTTTCTCTGAATATTTTCGATTTCCGCTTTTATGCGAGTTATCCTATCGTGGTTAATTGTATTCTTTTGTAATTCAATTAGTGTGCCTAAAGCATCTTCAAGTTTATCCAACTCAATCAGTGTAAGCGCTTTATAAAACTTTCCCAAGTCGCTGTTGGGATTGATCTGAAGCAAGTTCTCCAGAGAAGATAATGCAAGCGTATACTTACCCTGATTATATTGCGCAACTGCGAGAAGTAAATATGAAATTTCTTCGTTTGAATTTATTTCAATAGCATGTAATGCATTTTCTTCTGCCAAGCTGTAGTTTTGCCCTTGAGAATATAGAGAAGCAAGTTGTATATAAGGTAGATGCCAATTTGGAGTAATATGAGTTGCTTCTTTGAAAGCAATAATTGCATTCTCGGCATCTCCATTTTCAACTAGGTAGATACCAAGATTGTAGTGGATTATGGCATTGTTGGGATTATTCCTTGCTGCCTCTTGTTGAAAGCGAAGTGCGTTGGAAAAGTCATTGATTCCAAAATAAGTGGTGGCTAAATTATTTAGCGCATATGAATTTTGATGATCAATAGACGTGGCAATTTCAAAGGCTTTAAAAGCATTTGATAAATCTTGCTCCGCAAACAATATATTTCCTTCGATAATATATGGCAATGCTGAAGATTTATCAGCCAACTGTGAGTAGTATAGAAGTTGCATGAAGCGCTCCTGATCAGAGTGGGCGATTCCAGTATGGCTAGATAAATACAATATGCTGGACGAAACTATTCGCTGCATATCTCTTCCGGAAAAAAATAAAATGGCAGCAAACAGAACGGAAAACAAAGCCCATCTAGATAACGCACTCATCCTTTTTGTGGGGATAGGATGCTGCAAATATTGGGCGAGTTGATCGTTGGATATGGTATACAGTCTCGTATCAGTTTTAGAGCGTAAGATAATCGTACAGTCTTCCACTGAAGCATCCTTTAAATTTTTCAAGATCATGTTTCCAGTACCTAGCGTGAAAGAGTATATGATTGTGTTTTTTTGTCGATATTCGACAACAATTTCCCCGCTTTGGATAATGCCTAAAAAATCTATGGGTTGTTTGGTTCGCAAAATTACATCGTCAGCTTTATAGACACGAAGTTTCATCTGCGCGGCGAGTTCATCCATAGCTTGACTGGAAAGTGAGTTTATTTCCTTTGCTGTTCTAAGGGTACGTCTTAAGGATGTGTTGCTTGACACAGTCTCTCCGATCTTAAGCTGCCTTATTGATTACGTGAATGATTTGTGCTCTAATTTTTCACCGAGGCTGCAATAATAACAATCCGATTTGCGTTAGTTAGATATGGCCAGCAAGAAATAATCGTTATCATTTCACTGGATTGTGGCGCTGACAATGTTTGAAGCTGTAAATTTCCGTTTACTTCATCTCCCAGAAAAGGAATAATATATTTCTTTTGTACACTATAGTGAAACTCTTCACTTTCTGTAAATAAGATGACTTCATCCCCAATACTGACATCGTCTAAGCGACGAAAAACCTCGCCTTGTGTGTTATTATGCCCCGTAAGCACAATATTCCTGCCATCGCCAGGGTTTCCGCTTGTGTCATAGTGCCCAACGACAAAGTTGGGTATTTGCCATGTCTCGCTTTTATCCCCAGACGAAGCAGTGTCCGTAGTAGAAATTTCTACCACCTTGGAGTTCAGGTTAATTGTTGGGATAGATAATCGAATAGGAGGGATAGAAGGGGGGATGGCTGTTGGTGAAGGCGTAGGCGTAAATGTTGGCAGCGGGGTAGCTGGGGGGTAGTTGATTGATGGTGATCTAATTGCTATTAGATACTCACTTTCTAGGTTTGCTTTGTTCTCAATTGAAATTCTGGTAAAGCGTGTGATGAGGATGCACCCTAAAATTACTCCGCTGGAAAAGAGAATTGTCCCAAAAAATCGAAAAAAAATCACTCGTCTTTTCATTTTCCAAACCAAACCCACATAAAATCCCACGGCGAAGAGCAGGACATATTGTTTGGGCATACACATCGGAATCCAATTACATCACGCCTTGCGCCACTCACATCTACAGCTCGATTTGATACTATGCCAACCGAGCTCACATTATTCCAAGCACCACCGCGAACAATAACAGGATAATATTCTTCATCATCCGGTATCTCGACAATTTCGTTTTGAAAAAGTTGATCTTTACCGAGATAGACATAATCGCTGCTGGTCCATTCTTGAACATTTCCAGCAAGATTTTTGACAAAGTAACTGCTAATATCTGTGGTTGAAAACTCATCAATAGCCAAGACCGATCCCTTTCCAGAGAGCTGCAAGTTGGATTTTCCTGCTTCCCACGTATTTCCCCAAGGAAAAGATGTATTGTCAATACCTCTAGCAGCCTTTTCCCACTCTGCTTCTGTCGGCAGTCTGCCTCCCAACCATTGGCAATAAGCTTCAGCCTCAAACCAGTTCAGGTTTGTTGCAGGGTAATTGATTTCCTTTTCTTCATAAATCCAACCTTCGGATTTTTCACAGCCTTCATTGTCCACACATTGTTGATATTGGGCATTAGATACCTCATTATCCATAATTTGGTATTCACCTAAAATAGCTGCCTCTTGTTTGCCTGACCAGGTTAACAAATAGTCGGGCAAAAAATAGCTCTCTGAATCATTAGATTCTGCGTAAGTAGAGAAAAGATTATATGAATAATTGGCTTCTTCTTCATCCATCCCCATAGTGAAACTCCCTGCGGGAATTGAAACCCATGCCCCTGGCACAGGACGTTCTTTGCTTATGAAAAGCCCAAACAGCCAGAATATTGAGCCTATTAGCGTCAATATTCCAATGATAGTCCATGTTCTCGTTCTTTTTGCCTGCTTTTTACTGGCTTCTAAATAGTTTTTTTGTAATTCAGTTGGTACGGGGTCAAGCATATGGCTAAACTTTGAAAATGTTTCGACAGATTCTTTTAATTCTTTACCGTGCAGAAGGCGACTGTTGTCTTGCTTTTCCTCCCATTTTTTTGCTTTTATTTGCAAATTGGTGTGAATTCTTACCCATTCGTAATCTGTGTGAATGGTTTCGTGAATTTCAGCAATGGCTTGGGCGAAGTCATCCTGTTCGTCGCGGCAGAAAATAAAGTTGCGTCGATTTATTTCATCTTTGGATGCTTTGTTGGCGAATTTATCTGTAACGTTGTAGACATCCTTGTTCTCAACATCAGCAATAAAAACCGGCAGGATCCGCTTGCCATTTTTGACAGCATGCGCAATTTCTGCGTTACAAGGCTCCGAGATAACGGAATCTTCACTGATCAGAAACAGGAAGGCGTCTGCTCCTTCAATTCCCCGATAAATTTCCTGCAACCAGTCTTCACCCTTAGGAATGCTGTTCCAGTCTACCCATGTGTCGAGGTCGTTATCCGCTAGTGCGGTAACGATCCGCTGCGCTAAGTCTTTGTCTTTTCTTGAATAGGAGATGAAGATGTGAGACATGATTTTTATTCCTCAAATGTGATTGCGTTTGGGCAAATGGCAGCATAAGGCTCATCATGAAAATAATAGGTCCATTCTTCCCGATTCAGGTTGCGCAGCATATAGGAACAGGCGTTTTCTATTAAGTCATCCGGCTGCCAAATTGAAACGCGCGCGGTCTTATCATGGCCTGCCGAAGCGACCAATTTGCCATCTGGACTAAAAGCAACGCCGTGGACAGTATTTCCTTGTGGAATGATCGCGATCTCTTTTCCTGTCGCTGCTTCCCAAACACGAATCGCCTCATCATCTCCAGACGCAACATATTGGCTATCAAAGCTGAAGGTGATTGACTTCAAAACGCCATCATGGATGACGCTGGAAATTTCTTTGCCCGTCATGGGATCCCAAACTCGCGCAATATATCCACCAATTGAGCCTGCATATTTTCCGTCAGGGCTAAACATGGCAGCATAGATCGGGCCATTATGCACTGAGTGAGAGATCTCTTCTCCGCTTTCCGCATCCCAAATATAGACTGTTTCGTCATCTTGATCGCCCGTGACAATGTATTTTCCATCGGGACTAAATCCAACCGACAAAACCGCGTCAGGATGTTCCAAGCTGAAAATGATTTCGCCGCTCATCGCATCCCATAAATATGCGTATGCCCCGCCGCCTGAGAGCACGAGGTCTCCCTGTGGGCTAAACCGGACCATATTTACGGCTTCCGGATGAGTAACTTGCGCAATTTCCTTTCCTCTTCTCAAGTCCCAGACGCGCGCAGTTTGGTCATCACTGCCTGAAAGTAAATATCTTCCATCAGGGCTGAATGAGACGCTTGTGACAAGAGCCTCGTGCTGCATCTGAGCCCGTTTAATTCCGGTTTCTGTTTCCCAAACATAGACGAAATTACCGCCGCCTGACGCGATCATTTCCCCGTCAAGGCTAAAGGTGATTGTTTTCGCTTCTCCTTCAAAGGTATAGTGATATATCTCATCTCCTGTGAACGGATTCCAAACGTGTGCTGTAAAATCATCGCTGGCAGAAGCCAAGTATTGCCCATCTGGGCTAAAGGCTACAGAACGAACGGGGCCGTCATGTTCGAGGTGTTTTAGGTCTGTTCCCGGCATGATTTCCCAAACACGTGCAGCACCATCGTTCCCACCAGAAATAAGATATTTTCCATCGGGGCTAAAAGCGAGTGTTTTTACATAGCCATTATGTAACATGCTGGCGATTTGCCTGCCCGATGTTGCACCCCATACTCGCGCTGTTAGGTCGCTACTTCCCGACGCTATGTAATAACCGTTTGGGCTAAAGGCAACAGTAAGCACACTGGCGTCTTGTAAAATCCGCAATGTCTGTGTTCCCGTTTCCGTTTCCCAAACACGCAGTGTATTATCTCGGCTGCCAGAAACAACGTGTTTGCTGTCAGGGCTAAATGCGACAGATGTAACAAGGCCATCATGCGGTACGCTAGAAATCTTTTCCCCAGTCAGGGAATCATAAACAATGGCGTTGAACTCAGCATCTCCCGAAACAATATACTTTCCATCAGGGCTAAAGTCTACGCTAACAACATCGGTCCCATTTTTTACACGGAAAACTTCTTGGCCGCCTTCTACATCCCAAACGCGAAGCATTTTGGTATCACCGGAAACAATATATTTCCCATCCGGACTGAAATCAAAAGAGTAAATATCTTTTTTGTGAACAAGTGTTGCAATCTCAGTGCCTGTATTCAATTTCCAGATATGCAGAGTGTCCCAGGTAACAGCAGCTATATGCTTTCCGTCTGGGCTAAATGCCAAATATTTTACTGGAACATCAAACTTTTTTGTTTGGGCTTCTTCAAGTGTGCCTAATTCAATAATATGGACAATCCCATCCCGTCCGCCTGAAGCAAAAAATCTACCGTCCGGGCTAAAGTCGACTGCATGTGCTTTGTCCCCATGTTCTATACTCAGAATAGTTTCGCTGGTTTCCATATCCCACAGATTAACTATGTTGTCATTGCCTGCTGAAGCAGCATATTTGCCATCTGGACTAATAGCAACGTCTTCTAATGAATCAAGATGGTTTTGTCGTGAAAGGGTTGTTGCAATCGTATTATCAAAAAATATCTGAGTCGCTTCGCTGGATGGCAGAATTTGCATAGAGCGGATTGCTAATAAGATTGCCACATTTTGCTTGGAGTGCCGGGTAAGGTTCAGGGATTGGGCTTCTGCAACTAACTGGCGTGCCAACGCGATTTGGGCCTGCGTTTCTGCTCTTGCTTGCTCGGCTTGAGCAGTTGCTCGCGCGCTTTCCTCATTGACTAAAGCGGTTGCTTTTGCATTAGTTTCACTTATTGCTGTATTTCTTTGGGCCCAAGCAAAAACAGCAAAAAAGGCAACAACTACTAAACCAAGCCCAAAGCTAATGGTTAAACGCCTTCTTTGTATATCTTCGTTTCTGCGGCTATTAAGTACATAGTTACGTTGAAGCTCTGTTGGCAAGGCGTGTTCATGCGTTTCTGTAAGGCGCTCTTCAGCTTCTGCAAGCTCTTTTCCCCGTAGCAGGCGGCTTTTATCTTGGGTTTCTTGCCATACCAGCGCCTTGACCTGCAAACTTCTGTGATATTGGAGCCATTCGTAATCCGTGTGAATAGTTTCGTGAATTTCTGCGATGGCTTGATCGAAGTCATCCTGTCCATCGCGGCAGAAAACAAAGTTGCGTCGATTTATTTCATCCCTTGATGCTATATTGATGAACTTACCTGTAATGTTGTAAACATCCTTGTTTTCAACATTAGCGATAAAAATAGGTAAAATCCGTTTGCCATTTTTAAAAGCATGGATAATCTCTGCGTTGCATGGTTCTGAGATAACGGAATCTGCACTGATTAAAAAGATGAAGGCATCTGCTTGTTCAATGCCTTGACAAATTTCTTGTAACCAGTCTTCACCTTTTGGGATACTCTTCCAGTCCACCCACGTGTCAAGATCGTTTTCCGCAAGTGCGGTAACGATTCGTTGTGCTACTTCTATGTCTTTTCGAGAGTAGGAGATGAAGATGTGAGACATGTTGTCCCCGTATTGAATAATTGAGAGAATAACAATTTTGGTGTTTTATTGTACATCATCTTTTACGCTACTTGTCGGGTTTGAAATCCCCAGTGGCGCAGCGCAATCAAGAAAGCAGGATGGAAAAACTCCGTTCATTTCACTAGGTCTTTCAGATTATCCCAAGGCAGTTCGTGCAGATCAAATGCATGCTCTTCGCTTTCCAGATAGACCTGGTAATTCATCTCAATGAATTTATCAAAAGATTCCAGGAATGCGCGTACGAAGGCACGTCGCTCAATCGTTGCATCCAAAAATGTGTAAGGTTTTGGTTGTAGATCGCTTCGCCTCGTGACCTTTAATTGAAAATTTTCTTCATCGGGCAACCAATCGGCCAGCAGCCAGGTTCTGCTCCCCTGAAAAGGGAAAAGCATCAAAGCGTCTTCCGATTTCTCGTCTTCTGCTTCATCAAAGGATGTTTCAAGAGGCAAGTCACCCTTCGCTACTTTTTTCAAAAGCTCAAACCAGAGCCACCACAAACGTGGAATATCACCCGGGTCAAAGTAAAAAGCTCTACGATTATCTAACCAAAGCGCGCAGGATGGGTAACTTTGGCCACCATAACCACCGTAGTGACCAAAAATAAAACGTGGAACACTGACTCCGTTTGATTTGGGCGTGAAGCCTTGTGAAAGCTCCTGCTCAAAATTCTCGATCAGGAAATAAGGGAAATGCCATTCTGTTTCTGCCCCGGGACAATCTAACGCAAAACCACGCAGTGCGTCCATAAAAGTATGGGCGAGCTTTCCTTGTTCCAAGTTTGCTTCCACCAAAACTTCCCCATCGTGATTGATGTAGACATGGACATGATTGCTGCCCAATACGCTGTGGCTTGCCCGGAATTTAGCCCCATGTCCTTCCTCTTCCCAGAAGAATTCGTGCGGTAAATTACCTGTTGCAATTGCATGGATAAAGTTTAGTACATCGTTAAATGGTGGGAAAACGCTGGTCGCTAAAATTTGATGTCGTTCACCGTTGATCACCAGCCAGCATTTCATCCAACCGCTCTTTGCACCGATCGAGTCGATTTCAAGCCCAAGGTTGATTTTTCTCATTGATGCATTCCTTGTTACTAGCAGGAGTTTTTACGCTTTTGCATGTCAAGTATAACAATGAAATTCTATACCATGCCGCCTTTTTCCATCCCTAATCCGCTTGAAGAACATCATACTACGACGGTAATTTAAAATTGACGTCGCAGTATGTGACTACCGTGCCGCTAATTAGACTATCTTTTACAAGATGAAATAGGCACGTCGGGGGAGAAACCTTTTCGGTACAGAGCGCATGAAGCAGAACTCAGTTGGTTCTGTTCGGGCAGTCCACCAAGCCGCAGGTTTGTTGCGAATGACAGGATTTTCGCCAGGTTTTTAGCGCCAAACGCAACGATGGATGGCATTTTTCGGCGGTGCTGTCCCAAGCTTGCATGGAGTTTTTTTCTTTTTCCCCCAGTGGAACGGCGAGTCTTTGCTAGGTTGTAAGTGGGATTTCACCAAAAAAGCGTCCCTGTACACCGCGTGTGATCTGCCACCAGGTGCGTAGAATATGTTTGGGCACTTGCATTTAGATTTTGCAGTTCTTGCGCCACTTCCAGTGAGCGTTTATAGGCAACGATGGAAGGTTGGAAAACCCAGCTCTGATGCACCTTGAGCAATGCTGTGTAGTTGGGTAAAAAAAAGCAGACCGGAAAAACCAGTATGTTGAGGCGCTTTTCTGAGTCGTCGATTTGTGTCAGTGCCGAGGCAGGGTCGCTTTGCCCGCATAAGCCCGCAGGATCATTTTAAAAGCTGTGCCAGAGAGTCTCCGTGTAATCCATGATAATAGAAAAAAGGCGGCAAGGAAATTCCCTGCCGCCTAATTGTGATTAGTTGCCTGCGCCGTAGGTGGCTACGCAGTTTGCACTCCATGTGCCGCCATCGGGGATGCGGCAGAAGGAGAGATCATAGCTGGTGCTGCCATAGGTGTAGGTGTCGTAGACGGTGTTGTTGTCCGTGCCGAGGAGATAGACATCGTCTCCGGTGTTATTTAAGTAGCTGTTTACTTCATAGACATAGTAGCCATAAGGAGCAAGAACAGTGTCTGCGGGGATTTGCTTTGGTGTACCACCGCCACCCAAGAGATCATCAAGCCACATACCGCTGATATCGAGTTCGTCGCCAGTCGTGTTGTAGAGTTCGATCCACTCGGTTGTGAAGAGGGTCTGTGGGGCGGGCAGGAATTCGTTCAGTACCACGTCTCCAACCATCGGGATGCGCGGGCCTGTAGGCTGCTGATTGTCAGGAGCGGTTGCGACGTAGGTATCCCCATTAACCGTGTAATTCACGCCATCCGCAACTTGCACAACGACATTTCCATCCACGATGATTGAATCGTAGTAATCACGGGTGGGATCGCCCATTTGGGTAAAGTATTGTACCGTGCCGTTATTATAGAGGCGGTCGAGCACACCTTGATCGGGGTGTCCGTAGGTATTCGTGCTGCCAACGCTGTAAATGGCAACATCGGGATCGAGAGTGGCAACGTAATTGGCGTTGGTGGAGTGCGATGAACCGTGATGGTTAACCCAAATCACTTCGACATCTTGATCGATTCGGGAAGCGACCACCGTTTCTACATCGTTATAGGTGTAGTTGTAGCTGCTGGTGGTGTATTCGCCATCCGTATCGCCGCCGGTGACGTAATCGAACTCGCCCCAGTTGACCATGACAGTAATCGAATAGTCGTTTTCAGAGGGCGGCAGGGATTCCGCAGTGTGGTCGCCCGCAACAGGGGTAACACCGTCCGCCTGCATGACGCCATCGGCATCGACCTGAACAATGGTGGTGGTGACGCCATCAGCCAGGCCAAGATCGATCTGTGTGGAGGAACCAAGCTGCGCAATTTCGCGCAACTGCCCGCCGAGGGTGTTCGGGTCGGTGACCCAGCAAGCCCAGTTTTGTCCGGTGCCGGAGATGGTGCCAGCATTATTCCACTGGATTTCGGTATCAGGGTCGCAGATGCCATCGCTGTTGGCATCAACCCATTCGCCGCCATCGCGGTCGACAATCGCATTGGTAGTGATGCCCTGTTCTTCGAGCAGCGACCAAATGCCGCCGTAGCCAACATACCCCATGTGGTCGAGATGCCAGTGCGATGCCATCACATAATCTACATGGCTTGTGCCGGTAATACGACGGATTTCGCTAGCAACCCAGATCGCGCCTGCATCGGTATTCCAGGAATTTTCAGAAACGTCGATCAGCAGGCTTTTGCCACTTGGGCCAATAATAAGCTGGGATTCGCCCTGCCCAATATTCATGATATGAATCTCGAGCGTACCTTCCGTCCATGTGCCCGGATTGAGGACGAGATCGTTGGATGCGCCCTGCGTGGGATCACATTCGATAGCGCGCCAGTTGCCACCATCGGTGTCGCGACACCACGCCATATCGGCTGTTGCCGTGCTGTAAGTGTAGCTGTCATGGACGCTTGTTCCATCATCCCCCAAAAGCCGAACATCATCTCCTGTATTGTTCAGGTACGAGCCAAAAGTCATTACATAGAAACCACCCGCTGCGATGGTGGTTTCTGCCGGTATCTGCACCGGCGCGCCGCCGCCTGCGTCAATATCATCGATGTACATGCCGCCGATGGTCAGTTCTTCGGTGGTTGTGTTGTATAGCTCTACCCATTCGCTAGTTTCGGTAACGCCGGTTGCAGCGACAAACTCATTGATGAGTACTTCGCCTGTGACAGGCAATCGCGGGCCTATGCTGCCGCCGTTGGCTACGGTAACACTGACACTAACCGTCGTGCTGGTGCCCACATAGCGGACACTGATTGTCTGCATCCCGTCTGTATAAGCAGTGGTATCCCAGTTGAATGTCCAGGACTTGCCCCCGTCCGTAAGTTGCCACGCGCTGCCGCTAATTGAAATTTCTACCGGGGCTCCGGCACCGCCGCCAGCAATGATCACTGAGCCGCTGACGGTATCGCCATCGGCAGGAGCGTTAATTACCAAAGGTTTGGCTGCGGCAACAACGCTGGTAAACACGAGTGCGAAAACCAACGCTAAAACAAGAATGCTCCCCCATTTTTTTGTAGTACGAATGTGCATTGTTTTCTCCTTTACAAGAAAATGGTGTGGAAATAAAAAGGCGTTTGGTCAGAGATATATGACCAAACGCCTAAGCACGAATATTAGTTGAGCCAGATAAGTTGTATTGTGGCGGTTACGATGTACATCCGAGCATCCTTTAGGTGTAATTTACCTGCTCATTATACAGGACAGTAGCGCTTTTCGGGAAAGGAAAAACTCAGAAAATCTACTTACCTTTCTTCTCATCCCCCTTCTCTTTCCTCCACTTCAACGTGACCTCATAATTCATCTCGCCACCGACCTTGCCAACGGCAAAAAAACCCGCTTCACCGACCGTTTTCAGCCCAAACTTGATCTCCGCTTCCTCGACATGCAGATCGTCGAACTCAGCCATGACCGCCTTGATCGAGCCTCTCACGTTCGCAAAGGCTTGCTTGAAATTCAACTTGCTCGGCACGGGGTCGCCTGCACCACGCGATGCCCTCACAACACCACCGCCCGCATCTTCCGGCGCTTCGACCAGGATGGTGGTGTTTTCGTCCAGTTCGTATTCGATATAGGTGGTCATTATATTTTCCTTTTGTTTTTTGCTCTATGCCGAATTCAATACTTATAAGCCTATGTTTTGTGTCAAGACGTCATTAGTTTGCGCCTTGGCAATCGACTATATTGCTTGTTTACCTCTGAGAGGATAGCGGGATTTAAGTTAAACGTAAGTGGGATAAGCACCAATAAATCATTAATGCTAAACACAGGGTCTTTTTCAATCAGCAGTTTAAATGCCTGATGGTCAGCATCAAGATTAATGACCTCATCCATCCCTTCTGCGAAAAGATAAGTTTGGATTTCGTGGTAAATATCTAGAATGCTTTCAAACGGTAGCTCATTATTTACTTGTTTTTCTGGTAGTGGTTCAATCTAAATGTTTTGTTGTGAATTGTAGATATGATAATCGAAGAGAGAATCTACACATGTCGCCGTTGTGGCAGCAGTAACTTGAAGAAAAATGGCAAGAATCGCTATGGCAACCAACAATATTTCTGTAAAACTTGCAAGAAGTCAGGTGTTCTAAACCCGAAAAACAGTTACACAGAAGCTCAGAAAGAGCATATTCTTGCTGCCTATCGAGAAAGACCGAGTATGCGAGGTGTTTCCAGACTTTATGGAATTTCCCGAAACACGCTTGCAAGCTGGCTTCAAAAAAAGTCAAGTCGCAACCAAATTTGAGAGAAACGCTTTTGCCAGCAAAGGAAGATGACATCCTTGAATTGGACGAATTATGGTCATTTGTCCGCTTTCGCAAGAATAAGCGCTGGATCTGGATCGTTCTTTGTCGCCGAACGTCAAATCATTGCCTTTGTGATTGGCGATCGCAGCGCAAAAACTTGCGAGAAACTCTGGAAACGTATACCGTCAGCCTATCGAAGATGTCACAGTTTCAGCGATTTCTGGGATGCCTATGAAAATTCCAGAAGAAACACACCGTAGTGTTGGTAAAGAAAGCGGACAAACTAATCATGTTGAGCACTGGAACTGCACGCTAAGGCAAAAGGTCGCTCGCTTCGTCCGGAAAACACTTTCTTTCTCAAAAGCTGATTACATGCACCACATCGTTACGCGATGGTTTGTCGTCGAATACAATTTACAAATTGTGGCTACAGCATGTATTTAGAGCCACTACCGTTTTTCTTTCTCAATAATTTTTATAACCCAAGCCATGTGTAATGGCCATTGTTCAGTTAGTAAAATCCACCGAATCAACTTTTGGGGCGGTATATTTGATAAGGTTAACAATCTAGCTAATCTATAAATATTAATGACCCTTTTTATTTTTCGAGGGTTTTTCCCCATTTCTTTTACACAATCCATCAAAGCTTCCCGTTCGTCTTGCGTAAATGTTACTGAATTTTTTCAGGGTCTACAAATAAATTCTCATTAATTTGTGTTTCTTCGTCACCTTTCAGGTCTATTTCTCCTGATTGCGTTGAAGTGTTAGTTGATGATAGCTCTTTAGATGGCAATGTTGCATCATTTCCTTTTTGGTTAGATTTCCTCTCTCCATCCAGGAGATTAGACTGCGCTTCAGTCTCTCTTGACAAACTTATTAGCTTTTCAACTTCTTCCCTTTCTTTTTCTGAGCTGTACAGCATTGAGCTTACATAATTCCTAACATCTTCATCTGTAGGGTAAGGAATAACAAAAGGTATCTGTATTATTTTGTCAAGATATTCATAACCATTGATCCCTGCGTTTACTAACACGCTTCCATAATGCTCTTCAATAGCGCGCACTATCACTCTAGCATCAATTCCTAATAAAATAATAAAGGGGGCGCCGTCTTCATCCGCTAACAAAAGCATGATTGCTTGCAAAACCTCTACTGCTTTTCGATGTTCGCAGCGATCTAAATCATCAATAATTAAAACCAAGCGAGTAGGCTTGCCGTTTTTACCTTTTTTCAGCAAATCATGCAAAAACTTTATTTCATCTTTGATATCTGCCATGACGCCAATTTGTTGACGAAAATCAGGTTGTTTTGCTAAGTTTTTCAGTTTATTAGCTCGAGATAAAAACAGGTTGTCGAAGAACTCTCGCAGAGATGCCCATAACACAGGTAGGCTGGCAAGTGCAGAGCCGCCTAAAAAAGTTGTAGCAATAGCTTTCTCAATAGAGTTCCAAGACGATTCTATATCATCAAAGTTTATTATTATGCTAAGAAGAAAACCGATGATAGCGTAGAATGCAAAGACTCCTAATGTTTTAGGAAGAGATTTTCGTAACGCTTTCCTTAATCGCAACGAATGAGCTTTAAAACCAAAATGTTTTTCTATATCACGATATAAATGTGTTACGAGACTGGCCCATAAGTGTTCGCTTCCAGAGTATACCCATGCGTTAAATTCAATGACATGTAAATTGACTGTTTTTGTCTTTCTCTGGAATTCTCGTATTTTTCCTCTTGCGTCATACCATTTAGTTTTCTCTTCGACACAAGTTTCATCTTTGATTTTTTCCATCGAAAATGATTTTCCTGAGCCCCATGCTCCGTAAATCCCAATAACAATAGGAGGAATCAACTCTGGGTTGGTAATTAGATCAGCAAAAGTTTTTGCGTATCGGGAAAAGTTTAGTTTATCTTCTCCTTTGCTTTGATCATTTAGCACAGATAAAGGAAGAGTAGATTCGATGAATAAACCCTCTTTTGTTTCAACAAACGAACTTGCTTTTAATGAATGAGTTCCGTCAAGCCAACTTCTTAGCAAGTCCCACTCAAAAAGCAATGTGTTATGTATAATTTCAATTGTGTCTTGTTGACTGCTTTCATTGTGGCGCGCTACTAGCAAACGCGCCGCTACCAGTGTGTTTATCACGATATTGGTTTGCGTCGTGGTATCTTCCTTTGTTGACTCAGCAATATTTCGTACACGGCGTGTATCGGGGATATCCTGTGTTCTATCACCCAATGTAACTAACTCTTTAAAAACCCGCTTTGCAATTTCTCGCTGCCCATGATCTAGCGCATAGTAGGCACGGTCTGCCCATTGCGAGAGTCCGCCCGTCACGCCGCCCATCGCACGGTAGGCGTCATGGGTCAGCTCGCCGTCCACACGCCGCTCCCAAAGCTGGGTCAGGGCAAACTCCAGCAGGGGCAGCACCGTGCTGCGGATGGCGCGTCCGCTCGGGTCTGCTGTGCGGGCATCCGCGACTATGGCATCCACCAGTCCACTTGCAAAGACCAAGCCCAAATCACGCGCGGGTCGCTCGATCATCTGGCGCAGCTCCGCCGCCTCGAGCGTGGGCGGGATGATGACCTACGCCCTCTCCATCCAATCCACTGGCAGTCTGCCTTGATCTTCACCAAAAACGGAGAGCGGATTGCCATCGTAGGAAACCTTGAAAAAGACGAGATCGAAGGCTTAGGTATTTTCGATCGTGCACTCGGATATGACAAGAGTATCCGTACGCTGTTGCGTGAGATCATCTCCCAGCTCTCGCCCGAAGAAATTGCAATCAACACATCGAGAGACAACATCCACGCCGATGGGCTGACACACGCCATGCACGGCATTTTGCTCGAACACCTGAATGGCACACCCTACACTGAGAAACTGGTCAGTGCAGAGCCGATTATCAACGCCCTGCGTGGACGGAAAACATCCACCGAAATTGCACACATCCAGAAAGCGGTTAAGTTGACAGATGATATCTATCAAAAAGCTTTTGCAGCTATCCAGCCAGACATGACGGAAAAAGAACTTGCCGCTAAAATGCATATCTGGATGACTGAAGCAAATGTCGGATTTGCCTGGCCAAAAGCTGCCAATCCCGCCGTCAATAGCGGACCGGATTCCCCAGTTGGTCACTATGGTCCGTCTGATATCAAGATCGAACAAGGTCATCTCATGCATTTTGATTTTGGCGTCAAAACCGAAGACTATTGCTCGGATATTCAACGCGTGGTTTATGTTTTACGGGATCATGAAAAAACAGCTCCCGCTGAAGTACAACATGGATTCAACACGATTCGCCAGGCGATTGAAGCAGCCCGTGCTGCAATGAAGCCGGGTGTTACAGGACTGGAGATCGACACCATCGCGCGCGAGATCGTGGCTGCTGCTGGGTATCCCGAGTTTCCGTATGCACTTGGACATCAGCTGGGGCGCGTTGCCCATGACGGGGGAGCGCTGCTCGGACCGCTCTGGGAAAAATACGGCGACACGCCGAAGCTAAAGCTGGAAGTTGGGCAAGTCTTCACGATTGAGCCCGGTTTAGCTGTCCCCGGCTATGGTTATATCGGTCTTGAAGAAGATGTGGTCATGACAGAAAGTGGCACAGAATATCTGGGAGAGCCGCAGAGGGAGCTGGTTTTGCTCAATCGACATCTGCCTGGCTTTCTGTTTGCGGAATAGTTTTCGTAATCCCAAAGCTCATATTTTCTCCTCGCTGAGCAGGCGAATGTTTTAGTTCAAAAGCGGAACGCTAATTCCGGTATAACACACAACACACCCTTCCCTGGAATTAGTTCGTTTTAGGCGGATTCCAGAGCGCGTTTTTCCCAGCCCTCTTTATTCACGCCTTTGATCAGCAGCCAGAGCGGGAAAGCGATCTCTGAGATGGAAATCACCATCGCAACGATGCCCGGTGTAGTCGCGTAGCTGGGCGAGAGCAGCAGCGCAAAGCTGTCGAATAGATAGCCGAAACCAGCTGCAATGAAGAGAATGCCCAGCACCTTGGGGAAATAACCGGATTTGAAGATCAGGTAGCCCAGAATGAAGACGTGTAATACAAGGAAGGCGATCCCGATGGTGAAGCCGATGCTGTGCGCGTCGAGGAAGACCATCACCAGCGCATTCAGTTGTTCGGGGCTGAAGGCAGCTAGTGAACCAGCACCACCGGCAAAAGCCATAACGAAGAAGTAGTTGATCAGATTGAATCCGTGAATGGTCGTCATTGCCAGGCGGGACACGGCAGCCAACAGGGATAAAGTCTTGTTGACCGGTTTGAGCAGCACATACAGCACGATGGACAGGATGATCTCGGTCAGCAGGATGACCAATTCACTGCCGACGCCCCCGACCCGAAAGAGGGTCACGTTATTGACGATGTTTTGCGCGGTTGCAGCCGCATCACCGTCAACGATGAGCGTGGATGGCATGTACATATGTGCGACGATGGCAAAGACGGTGATGATCAAATACAAGACACCTGCGAAGCGAGCGGTTTTTTGAACGTTTTTCATTTAATTTTTCCTTTTGTGTTTGAATGAATGGTTTGGATACGGATAAAGTCGATTTCATCTACTGATAAATTTGGCGAAAGAAAAGCTCCTTTCTATGTTTTTGAAATCAAGTCGGTTTCTACATATTGAAGTGAGAGCAAGAAGATACCGATGTCACGGATTTTTTTCAACAGACCATAGAGCGCAGCTTGATCAGGGACGAGACAGGTTAGAAGCGTGTTGCCATCTTTGTCAAATTGGATGGTTGTGCTTTCAAACCAATCTGCCCACTGCACATCCAGATAGCCCTTGAGTTTGATCTGATAAAGCATAGGTTCATTTAGCGTGCTGTTGCCAGTTTCGTCCATTACGCCGCCCGTGCCTTTTCTTCCCACTTGGCGATATTTACACCACGTAACAACAACCAGAAGGGGAAGATGATCTCCAGAAAACCAAGCGTTTCGGTGATGGCAACACCCAATTCAGGAGCAAAGATGCCCGCAACGAAATCAACCATGTAGCTGGCTGCCACGATCAGGTTGGCATAGCCGAGCCATTTGGGCAAGAATTTGGATTTGATGATTAGAATCCCCATCGGGATCAACCACAAGCCCCAAAAGATTTGGGCAATAAAAATGCCATCTTCATGCAGGTTATGGATCAGCATTACGAGGCTACTGATCTGCTCTGCTGAAAAGCCAGCGAACAGGGACGAGCCATTTACCAGATAAAGAATGGCAAAGTTAAGCAGTTCGTTCAACATGGTGATTGGCACACTAGCTGCCATGAACAGCACCATATAAACGCTTGCTGTTTTTCCCACGGGACTGAGAGTTTTGTGCAGCAACATGGCAATAACCAGATGACTGATCTGCACCAACAGCGCCGCGCCAATGCTCATCCTGAAAACGCTTGTTGATAAAGCGAAATTCTGCGTAGTAGTCATCGCATTGCTAGTGATCATCGTCATCGGGACATACAAGACGCCAAAAATAGCCAGCGGCATCTGAATAAAATAAAGTAAGCCCGTCAGTCGTGCGGTTTTATTGATCTTCATTTTTTACTCCTTTTGTCTCAACGATGCCCTAACTATAGCTTTCCCACCTTTTCCGGTCATTACTCTTAAGAGTTATTCGAGGGATTATTCTTAAAGCAAAAACGGGCGCTGCGCCCGTTTTATTTCTTCAAAATGCCCAATTCTTGAGCTTTTGCCACCGCCTGTGTGCGGCTGCCGACCCCCAGCTTTGCATAAATCTTTCTCGCATGGATCTTGACCGTATGCAGCGACAGATACAACTTGTCAGCAATCGCTTGATTTTTCATCCCCTCCGCGATAAGTTGCAAAACTTCCAACTCACGCTCGCTGAGCGGGTCAATCAGCCCCCCCGTTGAAACAGGTTCTGTCAGATCAAACGCTTGCCTTAGCTGTTCCAAATAGGCTTTATCTTCTACATGAACATCTTGTAGCAAGTCTGCTATTTCAACCCTGCTATCCACAAAGCTACGGATCAAACCGCTTTTTTCACTCAAGGTCAGAGCTTCACTCAGCAATTCCACGGCAGATTCTTTTTTGCCGAGTTTATGGAGTGCTGCTGTTTTCAAGAGTATTGTTTGAAGTTCTTTGTCACTTGCGTTGTCCAATGACTTGAGCGCGGCGGAAGCATCTCCTTTTTCAAGATAAACTTTTGTCAAACTGAGCGGCAGGTTATTTTCTTGTGCCAAGGTTGTGGCGGTATCAAGATCGCCTTTTGCGAGCAGGAGCGAGACTTTTACGGCAGCTACATCCTGCATTTTGTGGGCAAGAATTTCTTTTTCTGCAAGGCGTTCGGCGTTGCGTAGGTGCGTCGTGGCAGTATCCACATCTCGCCGAGCAAGCTCTATTTTGGTCAGCAGCAACTCACAATTCAGGGGCGTATCGACGTTTTCTATCTGCGCAGCCAACGGCAGGCTTTTTTCCACATGCCTCTCGGCGGCGTCCAGATCATCCCATTCATAATAAATGCGCGCCAAGCCCAGGTGTGATTCACAGGCGGGCGGCAGTGGCGGATCTCCCGCCATATCCAGTGATTCTTTATAGTGCGCTTCGGCGGCGTGGAGGTCGTATTCGAGTTCGGCGATTTGCCCGAGGGAAATGAGGGAGGCGAGGGAGATCATGCGGTTGCCGGATTTTTGACTGATCTCGAGGGCATCTCGGTGCGCCCGAGCAGCCGCATCGAACTTGCCCTGAAGTTGGTAGGCGTACCCCAAAGCCCATGCCGCCGTTGTGCGGTCTGCCAGATTCCCGGCATCGAGCAGCTTGAGTGCCCGCTCCGCCTGGACGATGATCTTGTCGGTCTGGTTTTGCGGGATGCCCAGCATGGCTCGTGTTGTGGCGACCTGCCCCAATAAATCTTGGTTTGCAGTGTTTTGTGGATGTTTCTCCAGAGCCATCTCAGCTGCATTGAGCACTTTTTCGATCTTGTCAATGGGCTTGCCGCTGATAGTCAGCACCGAGGCATAAGTCACCCACAGAGATGGGCGAGAATCCAGCACATCGGCAGGCAGGGATTCGAGCCAGTTCAAGACGGGCGTCATCGCGCCTCGAAAATGGAGTGGGACATCGCCGCCTGTCAGCAGGCGTTCGGCACGCTCGATATCGTTTGCCAAAACAGCGTGGTCAAAGGCTTCGAGTTCAAATCCATTCTCCTCATACCATTGGCTGGCGCGGATGTGCAACTGTGCTACGTTGACATTCTCTTGCAACAAGCGCTGCTGGAGGAGATCGGCAAAGAGTTTGTGATAGCGATACCACTGCCGCTCGTTATCCAACGGGATGAGAAAAAGATTGGCTTGTTCGAGATAGGTGAGAGTTTCTTGCCCCGTGAGCAGATTGTCTGGCAGGAGTGCGTCACAAAGTTCCCCGCAAAAACGCTCCAGTATGGAGGTGCTCAAAAGGAAGTGTTGAAGTTCTTTGCGCTGCTGCTCAAGCACTTCTTCGACAAGGTAGTCGAGCACAAAATGATGACTGCCCGAAAAGGACTCGATGAATGCTTCAGGGTCTTTGTTCCCCTGCAAAGATAAGGCGGCAAGCTGCAAACCAGCGATCCAGCCTTCGGCGCGTTCATCGAGTGTAGCGATACTTTCGTCTGAGAGCGCGATTCCCAAGAAGGAGTTGAGAAAGTCAGTGGCTTCTGACAGCGTAAAACGCAGGTCGGCGGCCCGGATTTCATTTAACTGTCCTCTGGCACGCAAGCGAGCCAAAGGTAGGCTGGGGTCTTCACGGGTCGTCATGACCAAGTGCATTTGGGGCGGCAGGTGTTCGAGTAAAAAGGTCAGGCTTTCATCAACAGCTTGCGAATCCACGAGATGGAAATCATCCAACACCATGACAAAATGCTCGGGGTATGCAGCAATCTCATTGACCAGTGTTGTGAGCAGATTTTCCCCAAGGGAACTGCTCGCGTGCTGCAACATCCCTAATGATGTCGCCCCGATCTCTTGAGAGATTGCCTGCAGAGCAGTAATGAAATAAAGCCAAAAGCGTTTGGGATCACCGTCGTCCTTATCCAAAGAAAGCCAGACAATCGGCTGTTTGTTTTGAGAGGCCCAATCACTGACCAGAGTCGTTTTACCAAAGCCCGCTGGTGCGGAGAGCAGCGTCAGCTTGCGTGAAAGCGCTGCGTTCAGCTTATCGACCAGTCGCTGACGTGAGACCAGAGTTGTTTGTTTTGGGGGAATAAAGAATTTGGTTGAAAGGAGTTCTTCCACAATGCTCTCTATTCTTTCGTGATGAGTTTTACAAGTTGGACAGCTAGGCCCAGATACGACTGCGGTGATAGCGACTTTAGCTGAGTTCGCACCTCATCGCTGACATCAATTGTTTCGCACCAGGACTTGTAATCTGTTTCCGTTAAGGTGCGGCCGCGTGTTTGCTCTTTCAGTGATTCGTAGGCGTCGCTGCGTCCGGCGGCGCGCAGAATGGTTTGTGCACCTTCACTGGCGACTTCCCAGTGAGATTCCAAGTTAGCTTTGAGCTTTTCTTCGTTCGGTGCGATGCGCCCCATGCCGCGCAGGAGGTTCTTCCATGCCAGCAGGGTATGTCCCAGCGCAGTGCCAAAGGTGCGCCGCACGGTCGAATCAGACAGGTCGCGTTGCAAACGGGAGATGGTCAGCTTTTGGGCGTAGTGAGTGAACATGGCATTCGCCAGGCCAAGATTGCCCTCGGCGTTCTCGAAGTGGATCGGATTGACCTTCTGCGGCATGGTCGAAGAACCGACCTCTCCCTCGACCACCCTTTGCTTGAGATTGCCATCGCTGATATAACGCCAGATATCCTGTGAAAAGTCGATCAGGATGGAATTTGCCAGTTGCAGGGCGTCGAAATAGCGCACCCAATTGTCGTAGGGCAGGATCTGGTTGGTAAGCAGATTCGGTTCTAGATCGTAGCTGTGGATAAAACCCTGGCTGAATGCGAGCCAATCCACCTGTGGAAAGGCGGCTTGGGGGGCGTTAAAGTTACCGACTGCGCCCGTCAATTTGGCTTCAAAACGATGTGCGGCGATCTCGTCGCGGACTTTTTGTAGACGTGAGAAGTATACGGCGAATTCTTTGCCCAGTGTGGTAGGGACTGCGGGTTGCCCGTGCGTGCGCGCCAGCATGGGCATTTCAGCATAGCGGAGGGCAAAGTCTCGCAAGGTTTCGAGTAGGGCGTCCAGGGCGGGGAGCATGACGGCGTCGCGCGAATCGCGTAATGCCAATGCTTGGGCGATATTGTTGACATCTTCGGATGTTAGTCCGAAATGCAGCCAAGGTAACAGATCGGCGGGGACTTTTTCGCGCAGGAAGTATTCGATGGCTTTGACGTCGTGGCGTGTCTCGCGCTCGAAGGCCTGAATTATTTCTGCATCCGCTTCACTGAAGTTGGCGGTCACTTCTTTTAGTTGGCGGGAAAGGGTATCGCTTAGCGGGGGCACCAAGCCAATTTTGGAAAGAGCAGGCAAATAGTCGAGTTCGACGCGCACGCGATCTCGCAGGTAGGCGAACTCGGAGAAATAGTCGCGCAGAGATGCGGTCGCATCTGCGTAACGTCCATCTAGCGAAGTAAGGGCTTTTAATTCTTTCATCAATTAGTGTTGGTTGGCAATTTAGTGTTTGCTCAGGTAATCAGAAATAACCGTATCGTAGTGCATGGTGGCTTTGAAGCCTTTCACAGATAGATTTTTGCGCGTCTCAGCGGAGACGCCATTGGTTTGCAGTTCCGCCAGAACGGTGTCGTAGTCAGCTGGGTCAGAGACCAGCGTGACACGCTCATGATTCTTCGCCGCGGCGCGGATGAGCGTGACCCCGCCGATGTCAATATTTTCGATTACTTCAGCGTAGCTGACATTTGGTTTGGCGATGGTTTCTTCGAAAGGATAAAGGTTAACGGCGACGAGGTCAATATAATCCCAGCCGAGGTTGAGCAGTTGTTGATGGTCAGCTTCGGTGGGGCGTGCGAGCAGCCCCCCGTGAATAGCCGGATGCAGGGTCTTGACCCGTCCGCCGAGAATCTCAGGAGACTGCGTATAGCCCGCCACCTCGGTGACTGCTAATCCGTTTTCAATCAAAAGCTTGGCAGTGCCGCCGGATGCGAGCAACGTCCAGCCGAGATTGGCGAGACCTTTGGCGAAGTCAACGAGTCCGGTTTTGTCATAGACAGAGAGAATGGCTTTCGGCATAGAAAACTCCTGTTTTGTAGCTTTAGATTTGTGGTAGATGGCTGAAAACGTTTAGTGATGAAACAGCCGCACGCCGCTGAAGACCATCGTCATGCCGTATTCGTCGCAGGCGGCGATGACATCTTCGTCGCGGGTCGAGCCGCCGGGTTGGAGCACATAGCGCGTGCCGGTCTGGGCAGCGCGGTCGATGCTGTCGCGGAAAGGGAAGAAGGCGTCCGAGCCGAGGGTGACGCCGTTGAGCGTGTCGAGCCAGGCGCGGCGTTCTTCAGCTGTCAGTTGGGCAGGGATTTCGGTGAAGTTATCCTTCCAATTGGCTTTTTCGGCTTCGGTGACACCCAGTTGGAGAAATTGATCGATGGCGTTATCACGGTTGGGACGTCTGATGCCGGGCACAAAAGGTAAATTGAGAACGGCGGGATGCTGGCGCAGGAACCACAAATCCGCTTTGCCCCCGGCGAGACGGGCGCAGTGGACGCGTGATTGCTGCCCCGCGCCCACCCCGATGGTCTGCCCATCCTTGACATAGCAGACCGAATTCGATTGGGTATATTTCAGTGCAACCCAGGCAACAGTCATATCGCGGATGGCTTCAGGAGGCAAGTCTTTCTTCGCCGTGACGATGTTTTTGAAATCCGCTTCTCTCACGGAACGATCGTGGTGACGTTGCTCGAAGGTGATGCCGAAGACGTCACGATTTTCCGTTAACGCGGGTTCATAGGCAGGGTCGATCTGTACAACAGCGTATTTCCCGCCCTTTTTCTTTTTCAGGATGTCAAGCGCAGCAGGTTCGTAGTCGGGTGCGATGACGCCATCTGAAACTTCGCGAGAGATGACCTTCGCGGTAGGTACGTCAACGGTGTCGGAAAGGGCAATGAAATCGCCGAAGGATGACATGCGATCCACGCCACGCGCACGGGCATAGGCTTCGGCAAGCGGGGAAAGTTCAAGATCATCCACGAAGTAGATCTTGCGCAACACATCGGTCAATGGAACGGCGACTGCTGCTCCTGATGGACTGACATGCTTGAAGGAGGTCGCCGAAGGCAGGCTGGTCAGTTGCTTGAGCTCGCGCACGAGCTGCCAGGCGTTCATCGCATCGAGCAGGTTGATATAACCCGGAGAGCCATTCAGTACGGTGATGGGCAACTCAGAGCCGTCTTTCATGAAGACACGCGACGGTGATTGCTGGGGATTGGTGCCATAGCGTAGAGGAAGAGATGATGACATAGTTTCCTTTCCTGACTTCAAAATAGTTTTACATTCACTTTCGCTTTGAGCGTTTATAAACACATTGCTTAGACTTGGCCCGGACAGTGGCTTCGAATTCTGCATCGGTTGGATTGCGCTCTTCGGCACCTGTTTTGACAGGAGATAACTCGCTCACCAATGGTATCAGGTTTCAATTCCACGGGCGGAGCGGGAAGTTTATCCCACGTGGGAGTCTGATAAAAGTTTGAGGGCCAACGGTTGCAGCTTTTCTTGCGACAATTGGCCCTCGATGTAGTACAAGTCTTGGTATTCGATGCGGTAGAGGTCGTTAAACCCTTGGCTTGGCGGATTCTACTGCTGGAAACTTATCTAGTCAAACATATATGTTTACAGAAATCAAAATTGTAAAAAACGTACAACGTAACGATTTAATGACTGATGAGAATGGCCCGGCTAATCTTTGCTCAACAATTCCTCACATAGACGAACTCCGCCCATTGCGTCTGCGGTCCAATAGTCTGCGTCTACATACTCACTGATTTGTTTGTCAACCATGCTGCCACCAATGATGATCGGGGGTTGGTCCCCGCTTTTCTGAAACTCTTTGCGCAGAATGGCGATAGTTTCTTTCATTGTTTCAAAGGATGATGTAATCAAACCCGATAAACCGATAATGTCTGGGTTTACTTCAATAGCTTTCGCAGCAAAAACATCAGGAGGAACATCCACGCCGAGATCAATGACGTCGAAGCCATGACAGGCGAGCAGCATTCCGAAGATGTTTTTGCCAATGTCGTGGATGTCGCCAGCGACGGTGCCGACCAGCACGCGCCCCGATGCCCTATCTGTGGATTCTTCGGCGATCAGCGGTTGGGCAAGTTCAACCACTTCGCGGAAGATTTCGCCTGACATAATTAGTCCCGCTACAAAATACTCCCCATCTTCATAGAGCCGACCAACCTCTTGCATCCCCTGATTGCATTCGTTAATAATTTGCAAAGGATCGTCTCCAGCAGAAAGGCGTTGCTGGACGAGTTCGAGAACAGCATCCTCATCCAAGTCGGCAACGAGTTGTGCAAGCTGGCTTTTTTTATTTTCGCTCATGGGCGTTTTTATCCTTCTTGGAGACCGACTTGCGTGGTAAAGCGTAATAGATCATTGCGTCCGATAAACCAGCCCCAACTGATAGGGTGGTCATCAAAGTCGTAAAAGAGATGCTCAAAACAGATGGCAGCTTTAGGGAGTTCTACCTGGAGGAGTTCAGCCTCGTCTGCGTTGAGTAAGGTTGCTTCGAGACTGATTTCGCCACGTTTCAGGATCGTTTCACCAGCGCCGCTGAAGAGGCGCTGCAGAGCGGTCACTTCCAGTTCAGCTTCGACGATGGGGCGGGTCGGATCATAAATCAGGTACTCACGATGATATAACGTGGGCAAGTTTTTCTTCTGTAAGATGCGGCGGATATAAATAGTACGTTGCCCAACGGGGATATCCAGCTTGCGGGCGACACGCTCATCAGCGCGGATGATCCGCGTTTCCAAAATGTTTACGGTCGTATTTTCGGTGTCGTTCAGTAAGTCTTGCAGATTCTTCAAATCAAAAGTTGCTGCCACCATCGTGATCGGTTTGACGAAGGTGCCGCGTCCCTGCTCGGCGACAACGACGCCTTGCTCGACAAGGGCGTTGATAGAACGTCGAACGGTCATTGGGCTGACGCCGTAGTGTTTGCAAAGTTGTGCTTCGGAGGGGAGTTGGTCGCCAGGGCGCAATATGCCGGCGCTCATACTATGCCGTAGAAGATTCGCGATCTGAGCATAGGCTGGTTCATAGGAACTGCGGTCGATGGATGCAGTTTCTTCGAGAATTTGTCCGTTTGGTCTTTGTGCCATTAGTTTTATCGTCGGGAAATGACTTTTGTCACTTGTTACACTTCCCTATATAAGTGTATAACTCTTAGTGAGTGGCGTGATTGTATCAC
>JBNLFG010000024.1:0-44274 GCA_050305405.1 Anaerolineales bacterium
ACTGCTTGTTGATGTCAGTGAACAAGCAATTGAGCGTCCGAAAAAAAGCAAAGATGCTACTACAGTGGCAAAAAGAAACGCCATACACAAAAAGCACAAGTAATGATTGATAAAGCTACCATGAAAATCATTGCTACGGCCTTTGCCAAAAGGCATACCCGTGATTTTCGCCTTTTCAAAGAGAGCAATCTCAATATTGATGAGAGCATCTATTGTTTGGCGGATGCTGGGCATCAAGGCTTGATGAAGCTACACGGAAACAGCAAAACACCGCACAAGAAATCCAAGCATCACCCCTTGACGGCAGAGCAGAAAGAAGAAAATCGAACCGTTTCTGGCCAGCGCATTATATGTAGAGCATGTCATTGGTAAGCTGAAGGTTTTTCGCATCTTGAGTGAACGTTATCGAAATCGTAGAAAGCGCTTTGGATTACGCTCCAATCTCATTGCTGCCGTTTACAATATTGAGTACGCATGACTTTTGCAAGAGGTCTAATGTAATCCTAGATGAACGAAACCGCCTGGTGATCTGGGGAACAGACGCTCCCATTCAACGTTTGGTGTGGGATGAAGATAGCCTGTGAACAGGCGCATATCGCGGCGGCTTTGGGCAGTGGCAACTAGATGAAGGCCAAATTGCAGCATATACAAGGGAAGATGGAAGATTATTTGGTTGAATACAAAAAAAACATCTGCCACAGCTTTTCCAGATTGACACAGATGGTTTAAAAATTAGTAAAATCTGTGGCAAAAATCTTTTCTCTCTTCGCTAAAGCCACGCAAGGAAGAACCTCATAAAAACACCATCAACATCCCCCTTCTATAATGTCTTCATGTTTTCGCTCTTCTGGGCGGTGCAAATTTTTGCTACCAAGTTAGGTTTTATCGCTGGTGCATCGGTTTTACCTTTTCAGATCATGCTGATTCTTTTTGCAACGCTGACTTTGATGATCGTGCTCTGGCGTAAAACGCATGGCGCCTTGGGGAATTTATTTCGCAATCAGCCTGCGTTATTTTGGAAACTCTTTCTGGCGAACGGTATCCAGTCCGGGCTGGGCACCTTTCTTAGTATCATCGGGATCGCACTAACGGTGACCATCAACGCTGGTTTTCTAGTCAAGATGGCGACCGTCACAACAATCCTGTTTGCGTGGCTGCTGCTCGATGAAAAACTATCATTACAAAAGATTGGTGTGATGATTTTTATGCTGACCGGCGCTTATCTCTTGACGACCAAAGGTCAAAGCCTCCTGCCGCACATCGGCGACCTCTTTATTCTGGGGGCGTGTGTTTCGTGGTCATTGGGGAATGTTCTGGTGCGAAAAACGCTGCGCACACAGACTATCAGTGCGGATGTGGTTACGATGCAAAAGCCGATGGCAAGCTTGTCCGTTTTTGGTGTCTTGATTAGTGTCGTGGTCTTTTTCCCAAAGATTCTGGGGAGTTCCGGTTTGGTTTTGTCATGTTGTACTTTTTCAACCAGCTCTTTCCCTTACGCACTGCTAAGTGGTGTTTTTCTTGCGCTGACATGGATCTATCTCTACCGTACCTTAAGTGTTTCAACCGCATCCTATATGACCCTCATGTCGATGATGACGCCCATCATAGTCAGCGTATTGGCGATGGTTTTTCTGGGAGAGAGATTTGTAGGGATTCAACTGGTCGGGGCGGGAATGATTGTTCTTTCTGCTGCAGTGATTTATCTGAGTGATATTGCATACAGATAAAAAAACACAATTTCAACAACTCATCAAAATCCTATAACTCTTGGTCACCATATCCCGAAATTGGCGCACACCATTGCTGATCTGAATAGGAATGATGGTTTAAGCTGCCCCAAGGGAGATAAAAGACTGTGTCTTTCTGTTGAGTAACGATTTTTGTTTGCGTATTCCTTGAAATAGATTTACTATATTTTGTAAAGATAAAAGCACTTGGTTTATAAAATCTGATTATTACCTCGTCGTATATCTTCCTGAACTATACCCATACCTTAAATATTGTCAAAGGATCGCTGTTTGCCATCGCTTTGGCTGCCACTTTTTTCGTAAAATGCACCAGCTTGCGAAGGAGACTTGCTATGAATGTTAATGGAAAACACTATCGCACCATCTGGCTCAAAGAAGATGACTCGGCTATCGTTCAGATCATCGACCAGCGCCATTTGCCCCATAAATTCATCGTTGAAGATTTGAAAACGGTCGATGAAGTAGCACGTGCCATTAAAGATATGCACATTCGCGGAGCGGGGTTGGTCGGTGCAACAGCAGGATTTGGGATGTATATCTCAGCCCTGAATGCCCCCACCGATTCGTTCATGCGTCAGCTTGTTTCCGATGGTGAGAAGTTGAAAGCAACCCGACCAACCGCCGTCAACCTCGCGTGGGCAGTCGATCGGCAGCTCGGGGCGCTATCTGCTGCCGAAGGTGCCGGGCACCAAGCCCAAATTAAGGTCGCACTCGAAACAGCACAACTGATCGCCGACGAAGATGCCGAATTCTGCCGTCGCATTGGCGAGCATGGCGTCTCCATCATCGAAGAGATCAGCAAAGCGAAAAATGGGGAAGTGGTCAACATCCTGACTCACTGCAATGCTGGCTGGCTCGCCTTCGTCGATTATGGCTCAGCCACCGCGCCCATGTACGCCGCGCACGATAAAGGCATCAAAATCCACGTTTGGGTCGATGAGACTCGCCCGCGTAATCAAGGTGCGCGCCTTACCGCGTGGGAACTTGGGCAGCATGGCGTGCCCCATACAGTGATTGCTGACAATGTCGGCGGCCATCTCATGCAGCACGGACTTGTGGACCTCGTCATCACCGGTACCGACCGCACCACCTACACGGGTGATGTGGGCAATAAGATCGGCACCTATCTCAAAGCGCTCGCCGCAAAAGACAACGGCGTCCCCTTCTACACAGCGCTGCCCTCTTCGACATTCGATTGGGTCATGCGGGATGGTGTTAAAGAAATCCCCATCGAGCAACGTGATGGGACAGAAGTGCGCTATATTCCAGGTTTCCACGAAGGCGAGATCAAAACCGTTCTGCTCACTCCCGAAGATAGCCCTGCCGCCAACTACGCCTTCGATGTGACTCCGGCACGCCTCGTAACAGGATTAATTACAGAACGTGGCATTTGCGCCGCATCTGAAGAAGGGGTCTTTGGTTTATATCCAGAGAAAATTCAAATCAAGGAATAAAAATGACAAACAAAGTAAAGAACGAGCTAAAAGAAATCATTGTCCAAACTGGCAAAAAAATGCTTAGGGATGGCCTCACCGTAGGTACATGGGGCAACTTCAGCCTGCGTGACCCGGAGACAGGCCTGATCTACATTACCCCCAGTGGCATGGATTATGAAACAATGACAGCAGACGATGTCGTCGTTCTGGGTAATGAAATGCAGATCGTAGATGGCACCCGCAGGCCCTCTGTTGAAAAGATCATGCATGTTGAGATCTACAAAGCCAGAGAAGATGTCAACGCCGTTGTTCACACTCATCCGCTGTACTCCACTGTTTTAGGCATCAACAAGATGGAACTTCCCGGCATTAGTGAAGATTTTGTCCAGATCGTTGCCGATAAAATGATCTGCTCTGAATACGCGCTGCCGGGCACTGCTGAGTTGGCCCAAAATGTCGTCAAGGGCTTGGGGCAGCGAAATGGCGTTCTACTCCCCAACCACGGAACGCTGGTTGTCGGTGCCGACATGAAGAACGCCCTCACCATTTGTCAGGTTGTTGAAAAATCCGCCCACATCTATATTCTTGCCAAAAGTATCGGGACACCTAATATTATCCCGATGGAAGACATCATCGCAATGCAAAATTATGTCCGCAACGAATATGGGCAAAAAGGAGAGTAATATGAACGCTTTTCGCAGTATCGAATGGCTGGATTCTGGTATTTTGCGGATGCTCGACCAACGCAAACTCCCCACAGAAACAGTCTATAACGATTACCAAAATTACACCGAAGTTGCTCAGGCGATCAAGGATATGGTCACGCGCGGCGCCCCGGCAATTGCCGTTGCTGCCTCTTATGGATTGGCTCTCACATCCAGTCACTCGCAGGCCGCGGACGTGAACGCCCTCCGCCTCGAACTTGCTACCGCTATGTCCACATTGCGAGCATCCCGCCCAACGGCCGTTAATCTCTTCTGGGCAATGGATCGCATGGAAGCAATAATCGCCAACCCCAAGTTGGATAGCGTTACCTTGCTCAAAGACGCTATCCTTGCCGAAGCCCACGCCATCGCTGAAGAAGATGTCGAAATCAACAAATCCATCGGGCGAAACGCAATGCCGCTCGTCCCGCAAGGGGCCAAGATCATCCACCACTGTAATACCGGCAGCCTCGCCACAATGGATTATGGCACCGCGCTCGGCATTATCCGCATGGCGCACGAAGAAGGCAAAGAAGTCTTCGCCCTGCTCGACGAGACGCGCCCCCGTTTACAGGGTGGGCGTTTATCGGCGTATGAGCTAAAAGAACAAGGTGTTCCCTTTAAAGTCATCGCGGACGGGGCATCGGGTCACTTTATGCGCACCCTCGGCATCGACCTGTGTGTCGTCGGCGCGGACCGTGTCGCTGCCAATGGCGATACCGCCAATAAGATCGGCACCTACAATCTAGCTGTTGTTGCGCACGAGAATGGTGTCCCTTTCTACGTCGCCGCTCCGACCACGACGATTGACATGGCAACCAAGCATGGGGATGAGATAGAAATTGAAGAACGCCCGGCAAGTGAAATCACGCATGTCCGCGAATGCCAAATCACACCGGATGATATCGAAGTCGGCAATCCCGCCTTTGATGTGACCCCTGCCCAATATATTACCGCCATCATTACCGAGAAGGGTGTGGTTTATCCGCCCTTTGAAGAAAACTTGGCCAAGCTGATGGACTAAAGCGTTGTAAAGATGCTGCAAGAGTGGAATGAAACGCCCGAAATTGTATAATCTTATCTGGGATATGATTGTCATCACAAAAGATTGATCATTGCGTTGGCGTTGCAAGCAACGCCAACCAAGGAGACTTCATGCAATTTATCAAAAAACGCTTCAACTACCTCTTCGGCTCCACCAAAGGTTTGATCCTGATGGCGATTGCTATGGTCGCCATCGTAACAGCCATCTGGGGCATGCTCTCCGGTCCAATGGCTGAGATGGGCGTGCGCGAGACGGTGGTCAAAGCCCTCGGTATGGATTTGCAACAAGCCGAGCGCGAAGGGCGCATCATCATCCTCTACCACTCGATAGCGATGGCCATTATTGCCATCGAAGTCTATATGATCACCAGTTTGCTGAAGATGAATCCCTTCTTCAAGATTGCGATTAACGCCACCATCACAGTTGGCTATATCCTGACGATGATCTTTGGCTTGGGCTTCGCTTATTTCAGTCATAACTGGGCCTTCCATGGGGTGTACATCTTCGGTCTTTCTTTGATCTTCTTTGCGGGTGTCATGCTTTGCGTTGCGCTCTGGCCTTGGAATCCCGAATATAAAGTCACGAATAAGGAATATTCCCATACAAAGAAAGGCGTTAGTTTGGAGCGTGCGGCCTTCTTCGCCACCGCTGTGACGACAGTCATTTCAGCCTTATTTGGCGCGGTTCCGGGTTCATTCTTCGGCAACGGCTTCGAGACCTTCCTGGCAGAGAACATCATTCGCTTGCCCGAAAAGACCACGATGGAATATTCGATCATCGGACATCTCCACATCATGCTGGCGTTGATCGCTATCATGATCACGCTCATCATCGGGCGCTGGCTCAACTTCAAAGGCATTTGGCATAAACTCGCCATGCCGTTGATGATTCTCGGCACCATCGTGCTCAACCTCGGCGTCTGGGGCGTGGTTACACCGCTCGAACCGATTGCGCACATGATTATCTACGTCGGTGCGACGCCATCCATGCTGGCTGCCCTCTTCCTGCTGATCTGGAGTTGGGGAAAACTCGGCAGAGAAGGCACCGCCCATATGGAAAAACCCACTTTCGGACAAAAAATCTCTGCCTTGCTGCGTGACCCACTTAAGTTCGGCCCCACCTGGCAGATGCTTTTCATGAATTTCACCACCAGCGGGATTGGTATCTTCATGGCCGTCCGCCTGGATGAAATCTTCCGCGTTTGGCCCGCCCGCGAAGAACGCATCGAACTGACCGGTCATTGGCACGTACTCTCCGCCATCATCGCCACCATTATCCTGATGTATTACGGCGACATGATCGGGCTAAAAGGCAAAGTCCGTCAGTGGTACGGCTGGTCACTGATTATTTTCTCGGATATCGCCTTCGCCGCCGTCACCATCTTCGAAATGAAACGCCTCTTCATTTCAGAAGCCGAGCAGCAGCCGCTCGTCAATGCACTCATGTACATCATGGATTTCGGTCTCGCCATGTTGCTTGTCTTATTGGCTATCGTCCTGCTTTGGCGGTTGATGGATTTATTCAAAGCCAAAGGGCGCTGGACAGAAGAAGCTGACCACGAACTCTCAGAAGAGGTGATGAAATGAAGCGCATCGCCCTCACCCTAGGTTGTTTGCTGATCGTTTTATTAGCATCCTGCGCCCCCGTTGATCTGAACGCTTCGATCCCCATATTCGACACAGGTGTAGACCCCGACTCTTGGGCACAAATCCCGGCAGGAGAGTTCTACTTCGGCCAGCACAACGATGTGGAAACCACTCCCGCCTACGAGATCATGGTTACGGATGTCACTGTCAGCCAGTATGCAGCCTTTTTAAACGCCGCCCAGGCCGATGGGTCCGTGAGCGTCGCGGATGGGGCAGTCGTCGGCTACTATCCCGGCGATATCTTCCATGGTGTCAAACACGAAGAAGAGATCAAAGCCGGGGACTGGATATTCATCCCGCTCGATGACCCATCCCAGCGCATCGAATACGATGGAACTACTTTCACAGCCCAATTTGGCTACGAAAACCATCCCATGACGATGGTCTCCTGGTTTGGGGCCTGGAGCTACTGTGGCTATTACGATTTCCGCCTGCCCACTGAAATGGAGTGGGAAAAAGCAGGTCGGGGCACGGACGATCGTCCCTTCCCGTGGGGCGAAGAGATTATGCGCGAAAACGCCAACTTCTACGCCAGCCGCGACCCCTTTGAAGATATGAGCAGTTTCGGCTCTCGCACCTCCCCGGTCGGTTTCTACAATGGCGAAAAATACGGCGATTATCAAACCCTGGACTCGGCCTCGCCCTATGGCCTCTACGATATAGCCGGCAACGTCTGGCAATGGACAGGGGACATTTACGAAGGTATGCACTATCGCTTTATGCGCGGTGGCTCAAAGGATACCTACGAGATGGACTTGCGGCTCTGGGTGCGCAACAACGCCACCCCAACTTATGCCAGCCCTGGCGTGGGATTCCGCTGTGTGAAGTAGCCATCTCTGATCAAAGCAAACTGGCGAATACGACCGCATTCGCCAGTTTTAGGAATATCTATGGATCTTTTTTGATGAAAGAAAACCGCTGACCATTATTCTTCATGGCCAGCGGTTTTTTACAAAGCATCTTGTTTTATGAAAAAGCCTGAATGCCCGTTTGCGCTCGTCCAAGAATGAGCGCATGGATGTCGTGTGTGCCTTCATAGGTATTGACGGCTTCAAGGTTCATCACATGGCGGATGACATGATATTCGTCGGCAATGCCATTTCCGCCATGCATGTCACGCGCAAGACGGGCAATCTCCAAGGATTTACCACAGGAGTTGCGTTTTATCAGCGAGATCATTTCAGGGGTAGATTTGCCTTCATCCATTAACCGTCCAACGCGTAATGTGCCTTGCAGGCCCAGCGTGATCTCCGTCATCATGTTCGCCAATTTTAGTTGGATTAACTGATTCGCTGCGAGTGGACGCCCAAACTGCGGCCGATCTAACGTGTATTGGCGTGCTGCATGCCAACAAAATTCTGCCGCACCCAAAGCGCCCCAGGCAATACCATAGCGCGCCTTGTTCAAGCAGCCAAATGGACCTTTCAAACCTTCCACGTTCGGGAGCAGGTTCTCATCGGGAACAAAGACCTCCTCCATCGCAATTTCACCGGTAACGCTGGCACGTAAACTGAATTTTCCTTCGATCTTTGGCGCGCTTAAGCCTTTCATGCCTTTCTCAAGGATGAAGCCGCGAATGACTTTGTCTTCACTGTCTTTTGCCCAAACAATAAATACATCAGCAATAGGAGAATTCGTGATCCAGCTTTTGCTGCCATGCAGCAGCCAGCCGCCATCTACCTTTTTTGCGCGGGTTTCCATGCTGCCCGGATCACTCCCGTGGTTGGGTTCGGTCAGACCGAAGCAACCGATCCATTCTCCTGTCGCCAGTTTGGGTAAATATTTCTGGCGTTGTTCTTCCGAGCCATAGGCATTGATGGGGTGCATCACCAGCGAACTTTGTACGCTCATTGCGCTGCGATAGCCACTATCCACGCGCTCTACCTCACGGGCAACCAACCCATAGGCAACATAGCTCAAAGCTGCGCCGCCATATTCTTCAGGGATGGTGGTGCCGAGGAAGCCCATTTCCCCCATTTTATTCATAATGCTGCGGTCAAAATGCTCATTACGATTTGCTTCGGTAATGCCAGGCATCAATTTATCCTGGCAAAATCTGCGCGCCATATCTCGGATCATGCGTTCTTCATCATCCAGTTGGTCGTTGAATAAAAAGGGGTCGTCCCATTTGAAGGTTTGCTTTGCCATAATTACCTCTGCTGTTTTTTTGTTTGATTATACCAAGCTATCATCCTGCAGGCTTCGTACAGATAAATAACTCATATTACGCAAAAAGGATATCTGTGCTTGGATTTGCGCTCCCCATTTCCGTGAGAAACCGCTGGATTGTTTGCGTGGCGAGGGTACAAATTCAGTTTCGGCCCCCTCCCAAAAAAAAGCGTAACTTCAGGAAGCATCTCTTTGGTAAACTTGCGATATGAATATCGCCATATTGCAGCGCGAATTTGCCGAGATACAAGATTCTCCAACGCTTTTCGATGAACACAATTTTCGAGCACGCAAAGAGGCGCTTGATTTTGTGAGAGTTATCGAAGAAATACGCGCTGAAGATCAGCAGATGAATTCTGAACTGGTTCGTTTGGAAGAAGAGGCCAAGGCATTAGGCGAACGTTTGAAAATGTTGAATATCTCGATTGCTCAAGATTGGCGTACTCATCTGAGAGCCAGTCATCCTGCTTCCGAAGAATTGCGTTCTTGGCTAGAGCCCTATACTGATTATGCCGCACAGCAATGGGGAAAATCTCATTATGGCTATGAAAATCTTGATCTCTTGCTGGATGAAGTTCTTTTGCCCCAGCCCCATCCGCAAGCGAATCTGACGCCAGAGCGTGGTATGGTGCGCTATCAGCCAACCCCGGCAAGTGTTATCCTTGAACTAACAGAGCGCATCCCTTTTACTGCTCGTGATGTTTTTTATGATCTCGGCTCAGGTTTAGGGAAGGTGACTGCACTGGTGCATTTACTCACTGGCGTACGTTGTGTGGGAGTGGAATATCAGCCCGATTTTTGCACCTACGCCCGGCAACAAGCAGATGCGTTGGCACTGGAGGGTATCACCTATCTAAACGCTGATGCCCGCAATGGGGTATACGCTGACGGGACGATCTTCTTTTTGTTCAATCCATTTGGCGGGGATATTTTTCCTGCTGTGTTGGAACGGTTACGGATGGAGGCCCAGCAGCGTCCGCTCTGGATTTGTTCGTATGGCAGCAGTTCTCAACCTTTATCGGAATTGGCTTGGCTTGAGCGTGTTCCGCCAAGCAGTATGGACGAGGCTGCTCTGGCGGTTTTTCGGGGGAAAGCCTGATAAGCGGTCTCACAACAGCAGATTTCATACGATGAAGATTCGCTCCTCGTGCTCTCGCTGGGTTTATTCCCCTTTGCCTGTCTCAAAGGGGATGATGGTCACATAAACAAGGGCAGGGTTATCAGCTAAAATAGACGTTAATGATTCAAAGCATTCTCCACACCAAAATCACCCCGCCGCCGCGTAATGCGCGCACCTTGCCACGTCCACGCGTGACGCAGGCGTTAACGGAATCGCTTAATTACCGTCTATCCATTTTACAGGCGGAAGCAGGCTACGGGAAAAGTACGGCACTGGCAGAACTGGTAGATGTCGTTGATGTTCGGGCGTGGTATCAAATCCATGAAGAGGACAGTGATCCGCTTGTCTTCCTGATGCATTTATGCCACTCTTTTTTACGGGCGATTCCTGATCTTTCTGAGTTGCCATTTCATATGCTCGAAGCTTGGGATGGAACGCAGGGGCCGCTGCCATGGCGCGGCGTGATGGATCGGATTATCAACGCACTTAGCAAGCAGTTGAACGCGCCTCTTTTGCTAATTCTGGATGATGCCCATTTGGTGATGGATATGGGGGAGGTGGTACATATCCTTGACCGCTTGATCTCATTAGCCCCCGCCCATTTGCATATTTTGCTTTCAGGGCGTCCCGAAATCAGCCTGCCGGCGCTCTCACGCTTGCGGATGCAGGGCGAGGTTTTGTTCGTAGAACAAGCGTTGCTGACCTTTACGCCTGATGAGATTTCAACCCTTTTTACGGATCATTATGGTCTTGAGTTGAGCATCGATGAAGTAGCTTCTGTGAACGCTTATACCGAAGGCTGGGCGATTGCGCTGCAACTGATCTGGCAGAATATTCGCGGACAAGCGCCTGCTACGTTGGAATTCCCGTTGCGAAGACAATCGGAATCATTGGATGCGCTTTTTGACATGCTCGCGCAGGAGGTCTTTGAGAGACAACCCGAAGATGTACGCGATTTCCTGTTGATTACCTCAACGTTACGCGACCTGCGACCCGAGGCTTGCGATGCGCTGCGAATGACAGTTGGCTCCGCCGTAACGGATTCCGCTTCGATGTTGGCCTATTTACGGCGTCAAGACCTTTTTGTGGTTGAGACAGCTGGCGGTATTTTTCGCTATCACAATATCTTTCATCGTTTTCTGCGTCAGCGTACTCCGAAATCGCAGCGGCGAATCTGGAATCGGGCGGCGGCAAATTATTTCCAGATCAATGATAATTCAGAAGCCGCAATTTACCATTTGCTCGAAGCCAAAGCCTGGAGCGAAGTGGCAAATTTATTGGATGACTACGCTGCGGATTTACTCAAGGCAGGTCTTTTGGATACGTTGGCAACCTATCTGGATATTTTGCCGCCCGAAACCCTGCACGAGCACCCCATGTTGGTCTTTATGCTCGGCGAGCTGGCACGTTTGCACAGTCGCTTTGATGAGGCACAGGGTTGGTACAAACAAGCGGAAACGATCTGGCGTTTGCGTGGCCTTAAAGACGGCATTGCACGTTCGTTGCGCGGGCAGGCACGCGTCTATCTCGACACGGTTAACCCCAGCAAGGCAGAGGAATTGCTCGAAGAAGCAATCCTGCTCAGCGATGGTTTTGAGGATCATGAGTCGCAGGTGCGCCTTTTTGAATTGCTTGCAGAAAACAAATTAAACGCTGGGCGTGTTGCTGAAGCCGAACGTTTACGCCAACGAGCAGATAGCCTGCGGCTTGAAGGCCCTTCCAATGAGCAGCTATGGTTCCGTGTGCTCTTACGCACAGGTCGCCTTGCCGAAGCCAGGAGTGCGCTTGAAAAAAGCGCAGCATCGGAAGCAGAGACACCCGTCCAGACGCCGCGCGCCCATCGCGAAACCTTGCTCTTGCTCTCGTTGATCTATTCCTTTATGGGCATCAAGGATAAGGCCTACGACACTGCCCTGCAAGGGACTTTGCGCGGAGACCAGCTCAAATCCCCGTATGTGGCGGCGGTGGGATATATGCGTCAGGGTCACGCACTTATGTTTGCGGATGGAGAAAACGATCTTTTCGAGAATTATTCCGCATCCCGCGAGAAATATGAACAATGTATTGAGATCAGCCGCAATCTGGATGTGCCCCGTTTATCGGTCGAAGCAAATTGGGGCCTTTGCCGCGCCAGTGGCTATCAGGGTGATCTGATTGCCGCGCAGTCGTACGCACAGGAATCCATCGAAGTCGCTGATCGCGCAGGCGATGAGTGGGTTTCTTCGATGGTGCGCCTGACCATGGGCGCAAGCTTGATGTTAGCTGAACGTTATGAGGCCGCCGAAGAATGGCTGAGCAGAGCCTTGCTTGGCTTTCAGGAATGCAGCGATATTTTTGGCTTAACCGCCGCGCGTCTTTGGCTGAGCTATGGCTGGCTGAAACAAAAGCGTTTTGACTACCTGTCCAATATCCTGCCCGAGATGCTGGCAAAATGTCGCACCGAACGCTACGATTTCCTCTTCACGGGCACCTCCATGCTCGGTGCACCCGACGAACGCATTTTTATCCCGCTGCTGATCTACGCCCGCGAAAAAAACTGGGAGCGTGCCTATATCGCCCAGCTACTTGAAAAACTGAATTTATCGGGCATTCAGCAGCATCCCGGGTATCGCCTGCGTATCCAAACGCTTAGCGCATTTCAGGTTTGGCGCGGGAACGAGATCATCCCGGCACGAGGCTGGCGGCGCGAGAAATCGAAGCAGCTCTTTCAATTATTGCTGACCTATCGAAAAACGCCCCTCGACCGTGACCAAATTTGCGAACACCTTTGGCCGGATGCCGACCCGGCCACTGCCCAGCGCAATTTCAAGATTGCCCTCAACACTCTCTATCAGGTGCTTGAGCCGGAACGCGAGCCGGGCAGTACTTCCTCCTTCATTCTGCGGGATGGAACGCGCTATCACTTGCGGCCGGATGCGGATATCTGGCTGGATGCCGAAGAATTCATCAAGAACGCCTCGTCCGCATCCCCAGACTTGCTTCAGGAGGCCCTAGCATTATACCGGGGTGAATATCTGCCGGATACGCTCTACGAGAGTTGGGCGGCTGAAGAACGCGAACGCCTTGCGTCCATCTTCCTCGAAAGCGCCGATGCCCTCACCGAGCATTATCTCGCCGAAGAACGCTACACCGATGTGATAGAACTCAGCCAGCGCATCCTCGCCCAAGATAATTGCTGGGAGCGTGCCTATCGCCACCAAATGCTCGCCTACGACGCCCTCAGCGACCGTGGACAGGTCGGTCGCACCTACCAACGCTGCAAACAAACCCTGCACGACGAGCTGGATGTCAATCCCGCCCCTGAGACGGAAGAACTCTACAAAAAGCTGACCGACTAAGCAGACAGCCCATCTTTCGATGGGCTGTCTTTTTTAGTAGAGCTATCGGACACATGCTTTCTAATTTGCACATTTATTTAATAAGAAACGCAAGACGCGATTGCCAACTAAAGCGCCACTACCGCCAATCTAGCGCAATTTCCAAACACAACTTTAACAGCAGTTCGTCGATGACAAAATCTGTCAGAAGTTTGGCTCAAGTCTGCGAGCTCCCGGCTGGTTTAACAATTAGAAAGGCCAATGCGCCTAAAACTGGAACTGCAACGATAAGCAGCGCCCAAAGAACCTGAGTCATTCCAGTAATGTGAGTTCGACGTAAGGCAAGCAATGCAAAGAGACTGAGAGCAGGAATAGCACCGAAGATAAGCGCTTGAATAATTACAAATCCCCAATTGATTCCCGTTTCTACCATAAAATTTCTCCTTGAAAAGAACAACTTGACTGAGAGATTTGCCAAATAATCGAAAGCGACGATTAACCAATACTTTGAGCGACGGCAAAAACAAATTTAAAAAGGCCGAGAAAAACTTACCAAATACCACCGCTAAAAAATGACCAGCCCATAAGAACGAATTTGCTTTTTGAACTAAACGAAAAAACAGACTTGCGATTCAAAGATGATTTTGTTTTTACTCTTGGTTGCCTAACGTTTTCATCACCTGACCTAGCGTGGATTTTCAATCCCAAATATTGTAAACCAAAACTTGTCGAGTGCAAATTCCACCCTGCGTACCACCCCGGCGGAGCCGTGGCTGGTGCATGTGTGGTTAGTGATTATGCGGCAAAATGACTTCATATACAGTCTGCGTAACACCCAAACTTAGGGCGTTATCTTACCCTTTGAGTATGCCGCTATAAATCTGTCTGAATGATACATGAGAGCGCTACTCGTTCAACGCGCTTTCAAAATGTGTTGAAACTTATCTTGTAACCACCTCGTTACCTCCATTTGCTATCCTGTCAGCAAATGGAAGCCAACACTTTCCCCTCCATAGAATCATTTATCATCCGCTTTGTGCTCGATGAAGCGCCTCGTGCCGAAAATGCACAGCCGCGCTATCATGGAGAAGTGCGTCATATCCAAAGCGACACGGAAATGCTTTTTCACGCTTGGGAAGATCTGGTTGAATTTTTGCAGTGCTATCTGCCGCTTGAGATCAAGAGCGATAAATAGCGTTTCGTTTTTAAGAATCATGCAAAGTGCAATGTAAGTCTCACAGTTTTTTAAATAAAATTTCTGAATAGGAGAAAGAAAATGCGCATGAAAGACAAAGTCGTACTCGTCACTGGCGGCGCAGCAGGCATCGGCAAAGCCACCGCCCTGCGCTTCGCAGAAGAGGGCGCAAAAGTTGTCATCTGTGATGTGAACGAAGAAGCGGGACAAGCAACCGCCAAAGAAATTGACGGCGCGTTCTATAAAGTCAATGTTGCCGACCGTGCCGAAGTCCAGGCATGGGTCGATGACGTCGTCGCCAAATACGGGCGCATCGACGTCATCGTCAACAACGCCGGTATTCTACGCGACGGGCAACTCATCAAATTCAAAAACGGCGAATTGCTCAGTCAGATGTCTGAAGAAAACTTCGATCTCGTCATCTCTGTCAACCTGAAAGGTGTTTTCAACTGCACGCAAGCTGTTGCGCCCGTCATGGCGGGACAGGGCGGCGGCGTGATCCTGAATGCCACCTCCGTTGTCGGCCTGGACGGCAACTTCGGCCAGACCAACTACGTCGCCACCAAATCGGGCGTAATCGGCATGACCAAAGTTTGGTCGCGCGAGTTGGGCAAGTACGGTATCCGCGTCAACGCGGTTGCGCCCGGCTTCACCGCCACAGAAATGGTGACCGCCATGCCCGAAAAAGTGCTCGACGGTATGAAATCCCGTACGCCGCTGCGTCGTCTCGGTGAACCGCGCGACATCGCCAACGGCTACCTTTTCCTCGCATCCGACGAAGCCTCCTTCATCACCGGCGAAGTCCTGCGTGTCGATGGCGGCATTGTGGTGGGCACCTAAAATGGCTCGACATCCGCAAATTCTCTCAACAGGCAGCTACGTCCCGGAACGGGTTGTCACCAACGCTGAAGTGGATGCGCTCATGGGCGTATCCACCAATGACTGGTTACTGGCGAATGTCGGCATCCGTGAGCGCCGCTGGATGTCACCCGAGCAAACGACCTCGGATTTGATCGTGGCTGCTGCCAAAAAAGCATTGGTGCGAGCCGGACTTTCTGCTGCTGACCTCGACCTGATCATTGTCTCTACCGATACACCGGACTACCTCTCTCCATCAACTTCCGTCGTAGTGCAGGCAAAGCTCGGGGCACCCAAAGCCGGTTGCTACGATGTCAACTCAGCTTGCGCGGGTTGGGTAACGGCCCTCGATCAGGGCGCACGCTACCTGATGACCGAACCAAGCATGAAGTATGTCCTCGTTGCAGGCGGTTACGGAATGAGTCGCTTCATCGACCCAAGCGACAAGAAGACCGCCAACCTCTTCGCAGATGGCGCCGGAGCAGTTGTTCTGGGCGTGGGCGAAGAATCCGGGTTTCTGGCAGGCAATATGCTCGCTGTCGGCGAATTTCATGATGCGCTGGGTATCTACACAGGCGGCGCCTTCCGTCCCTGCACACCCGAAAACCTCGAAGAATATGGCGCACCCAAAGTTGAATTTGTCAAAAAATTCCCCAAGACCTTCAACACCGAATATTGGCCCAAGCTGATGCAAGGTGCCCTCGATAAAGTCGGCATGACTTACGATGATGTCGATCATTTTTTCTTCACTCAGCTTAACTTGCGAACCATCGAATTTATGATGGACTTGCTCAAACAACCTATCGAGAAAACACATTGGATCATGGATAAATGGGGCTACACTGGCTCCCCCTGTGTAGTCATGGCCTTGGACGACGCCATCGATCAGGGCAAAGCGCCCAAGCCCGGCGAGACGATCCTTTTCTGTGCCAGCGGCGGTGGCATCACCATGGCTGCTTCCGTCTGGAAGTGGACGGCTTAAAGAAAGAAGAAAAGAGGAAAGAAGGCTATCGTTCTTCTTTCCTCTTTTTTGCAAGCGGGAGTAAGTATGTATATTGGAGATTATCTAGCACGACGCGAACTCTATAGTCCCGACAAACTCGCTTTCATTGATGCGGGCAAAGCCCCTGAGTGGCGACTGACCTATCGTGACGCCAACCAGCGGGCGAATAAACTGGCGAATTGGTTAAAAATTCAAGGCATCGGCAAAGGGGATCGGGTAGCGATTCTTGCTAAAGACGGCTATGAACATTTAGACTTTTTCTTTGCCTGCTCAAAGCTGGGTGCAATCCACACCGCCTTGAATTGGCGTCTGCACTGGCAGGAATTGCTCGATATTTTCAAGAGCACCACGCCAAAAGTGCTCATCTTCTCGGCAGACTTCAACGAAAGCGTAGAAAATCTCACACAGCACTACCCGCTCGTTACGCTTCACCTTGACGGCGCGGGCGTGAATAACAGTCTTCATTTTGAAACTACGCTTCAAGCCACAGCCGACACTCCCGTCACCTGTGAGACGCTCGAAGCAGAAGATACCGCTGCCTTGATCTTCACGGGCGGGACGACCGGCTTGCCAAAAGCCGCCGAAGTTTCGCACCGCATGATCGCCTGGAATACGCTCAACACTGTCATCCACGACATCACGCATAATGACGTTTATCTGAATGTCTTCCCGCTTTTCCACACGGGCGGACTTTTTGTCTACACCCTGCCGCAGGTCATCTTCGGCGGGACGACGATCTTGATCCGTGAGTTTGACCCTGAGCAAGTTTTGAGCTTGCTTGAGCGCGAGAAAGTGACTGTCTTCGCTGCTGTGCCGACCATGTACCAAATGCTGACGCAGGCATCCAATTGGGATGAAGTTGACCTTTCGGCGTTGCGTTTCTGCACATCAGGCGGGGCGCCGTTGCCCGTGCCACTCGTTGAGAAATATACCGAGGAGAAGGGCATCCGCTTCAAGCAGGGCTTTGGGATGACCGAGTTTGGTCCCGGCATCTTTGCTCTCGCACCGGAAGATGCCATTCGCAAGGCGGGTTCGATTGGCAGACCGAACTTTTTCGTCGATGCAAAAGTTCTGGATAACGAGGGCAAGCCCCTCGCCGCGGGCGAAGCGGGGGAACTCGTCCTGAAAGGACAGTCCTATTGTTCGGGCTATTTCAACAATTCCGAAGCAACCGCTGCATCCGTCGACGAAAATGGCTATTTTCACACAGGCGACATGGCGATCTACGACGAGGAAGGCTACTTTTTCATTGTCGACCGCAAAAAGGATATGTTTATTAGCGGCGGCGAGAATGTTTACCCCGCCGAGATCGAGAAGGCGCTTTACCAGCATCCTGCCGTGCACATGTGCGCCGTGATCGGTTTGCCCGACCCGAAATGGGGCGAAGTGGGTAAAGCCTGCGTGGTGTTGAAACCGAATACGAACGCGAGCGAAGCAGAATTGCTACAATTTATGGCAGACCGCTTGGCAAAATATAAGGTGCCAAAATCTGTTACATTACTGGAAGCTCTGCCTATCTCTGCGGCAGGCAAAATTCTCAAGCGCGAATTGCGCGATCAATTTACAAAGGAGTAAAAATGTCTACGGTTCCTACCTTACCCGGAATTACCTCGAAAGTTATTGAAACGGCACGTATTAAAACGCATGTGCTCTTTAGCGGTCCCGATGATGGGACGCCCGTCTTATTTGTGCACGGTAATGCTTCCTCTGCGACCTATTGGGAAGAGATCATGTTGATGCTACCCGATGGTTATCGCGGCGTTGCGCCTGATTTGCGCGGTTATGGGGATACCGAAGATAAATTGATCGATGCCACACGCGGCATGGGCGATTGGGTGGATGATCTGCTGGCGCTGTTGGATGAACTCAAGATCGAAAAGACACATGTGATGGGGCATTCGATGGGCGGAACGATCGTGTTTGGGCTGGTTACCGCTGCCCCAACTCGCTTCCTGAGCGGAACGGCTGTCGATCCCGGTTCACCCTATGGATTTGGTGGCTGCAAAGGCATCGACGGACAACCCTGCTATGACGATTTCGCCGGTTCTGGTGGCGGCATTGTCAATCCCGATTTTGCCAAACTGATCGCTGAAGGCGACCGCACTGCTGATAATCCGCAAGCTTCACCACGTGTTGTAATGAACTCCTTCTACTGGAAACCACCTTTTGTGCCAGACCGTGAAGAAGACCTGCTTTCCTCATTGCTGACCGAAAAGATTGGTGAGCAGAAATACCCCGGCGATCTTACGCCTTCAGAAAATTGGCCCAATGTAGCGCCCGGAAAATTCGGCCCGATCAACGCTCTTTCTCCCAAATACGTTGGCGACAGCGTCGAGAAATTTATTGCTGTCGAACCGAAGCCCCAGATGCTCTGGATTCGTGGCGCAGACGACCAGATCGTTTCCGACAATTCCTTCTTTGATATGGGCACGCTTGGGCAGATGGGACTCGTCCCCGGTTGGCCCGGTGAAGATGTTTACCCGCCCCAGCCTATGGTCAGCCAGACACGCCATATTTTGGAGCAGTACAAAGCCAACGGCGGTGATTTTGAAGAAGTTGTCATCGCTGATGCGGCACATTCCCCTTACGTCGAAAAACCGCAAGAATTTATGGCAGCGTTTACAAAACTATTGAAATAGATTTTTTATCTGGCCACATGATACTTTCAACGAACACTATTTTTAAAATGTCATGTGGCTAGTTTTTTATTAGGGACACCGTATGTTCAAACGATTTTTCCGTAAAAACAAACCAGCAGAAGCGCCGGGCGAAGAAATTCGCATCGGCGTGATCGCTGACCGCACCGGTGTGACGGCTGCCTACAGCGAGATGGCAGCGCGTGGTCTTGGCATGGCTATCGAATACGCCACCAAAGGTACCTGGCAGGTTGGTAACCGTACGCTGCGCCTGTTAATCGAAGATGATCGTGGCGATCCCGAAGTGGGATTGGCAAAAGCGCAGAAATTCATGCAGGAAGATGATGTTCATATCTTGCAGGGATGCACAGCCAGCGGCGTGACCGCCCGCCTCGTCCGCGATCTTGAACTTGATCGGCTTTTTATGATCGCTGTTGCGGCGACCGACGTGGTGACCGGTGAATGGCGCTCCCCATACGTTTTCAGAACAGCATCCAATACATCACAAGATGCAGCCGCAGGCGCCACCTACGCCATAAAGAACTTGGGCAAGCGCTTCTATTTGTATGCCCCCGATTCCCTCTGGGGACGGCAGAGTCGGGCGGCCTGGTGGCAAGTAGTCAAAGAAAATTCCGGTGAGATCATTGGCGATATGCTCGCCCCACTCACCGAACAAGATTTTCACGATTCGCTGCAACCCGTCTTGGACGCAAAACCAGATGTCCTCGTTCCCTCATGGCTGGGTCCGAACGTAAAAGACCTTTTCCTGAAAATGTACGAGATGGGCATCTTCTCGAAGATGAAAGTAGCAGGCGGCTTGGTCGAGAACGATATTCTCGAAGAAGTCGGCGATGCACTTGCGGGGATGATCTGCATGGTCAAATATTTCCACGCCTTTCCGCAGAATCCCGTCAATGATTGGCTGGTAGCTCGCCATCAGGAACGTTTCGGCACCACGCCCGATCTCTTCACCGAAAGTGGATTTGCATCCGGTGTGGCGCTGGTCGAAGCCCTGAAGCGTACCAATGCCGATACAAGCAGCGATAAATTGATTGCCACGCTCGAAGGGATGAGCTTCGAAGGCCCGAAAGGCACCTATACCTTCCGCACTGAAGATCATCAAGCCTTGCAACCGATGTATGTTGCCGAACTGGTCTCGGTCGAGGGGCAGCGAGCCTGCCAGCCGCGCCTGATAAAAGAAGTTTCCGCGAAGGAATCGGCACCGCCGATCACACCTTCACGTAAGAAATAAAACCCTACTAAGGAGTTTCAATTATGCCAAAATCACTCTCACGCGGCGTTGCCCTGGTTGGCGCAGGGATGTCCAAATTCGGCGCATTCCGCGAGAAAAACAGCCGCGACCTCTTCGTCGAAGCCTTCCAGTCCATGCGCCAGTCAGTAGACAAGGATTTCGATCCTGCCGACATCGAGACGATCTACTTCGGCAATTTTTCCAGTGATCTCTTCGAATCGCAGAGTCATACCGCCCCGATTATGGCCGATGTGGTTGGGTTGGCATCTCGCCCTGCTACGCGCATCGAAGATGCCTGTGCTAGCAGCGGTGTTGCCCTGCGACAGGGAATTCTGGCGATTGCTTCCGGTCTCTATGACGTAGCACTCGTGGGCGGCGCTGAGAAGATGACCAATCTCCCAACCGCCGAAGTGACTGATACGCTCGCAGCGGCAGCCGACACCGTTTTTGAAATCCCGGCCGGCTTCACCTTCCCCGGCTTCTATGCGGCAATGGCCTCCGCCTATATGCACAAATACGGCATGACGCCAGAGCATCTGATGAATGTTGCCATCAAAAACCACGAGAACGGCGCTTTGAACCCCAATGCCCAATTCGGGATCACGATCCCTGATTGGATGGAAGGCCGTAAAGCCTCGGCCGCGAAAAAGGGCAAGCCGGTTCCAACCTGGGAAAACGTGATGGACTTCATGCACGATGACCGTGCCAACCCCATGATCGCTTCGCCCCTGCGACTTTTCGACTGCTCCCCAATCACGGACGGAGCGACCGCCCTTCTACTTGTTTCCGCTGAAATAGCCAAACAGTTCACCGATCATCCGCTCTACATCGTTGGCTCCGGGCAGGCTTCTGATGTCGCCTTGCACGACCGCGACGACCTGACAAAAATCAGCGCCGCCCGCCGCGCATCGCAAGAAGCTTACACAATGGCAGGTGTCACCCCGAACGATATTCGCATCGCCGAAGTGCATGATTGCTTCACCATCGCCGAAGTGGTCGCCACTGAAGACCTTGGCTTCTTCGCCCCCGGTGAAGGCTACAAAGCTGCTGAAGATGGGCTTACCGCCCGTGATGGCGCTAAGCCGATCAACACTTCCGGCGGCTTGAAATCGAAGGGGCATCCGGTCGGCGCTTCGGGCGCGGGGCAGGCTGTCGAGATTTTCAAACAAATGCGCGGGCTGGCGGGGGAGCGTCAAGTTGCTGGCGATATCCCGCTCGGGTTGACCCACAATGTCGGTGGGACGGGCGGTACTTGTGCGGTGCATGTTTTTGAAAGGAGAGACTAAGATGACAACAAACATTGAGAAAAAGCCTTTCACGGCTGCATCCTTTGCCGAGTATTTGAACGAAGAAAAACTAATGGGGACGCGTTGTCCCGCTTGTGAGAAAAGTTTCCTGCCGCCGCGCGCTCTTTGCCCGTATTGCTACAGTGACGAGCTCGAGTGGGTGGCCTTCAGTGGCAAAGCTACTTTGGCGGCCTTCACCTCCATCGCCATCGCACCAACTGCAATGATCGAAGCTGGCTATGGGCGCGACAAGCCCTATCTAGCTGGCATTGTTGAGTTGGAAGAGGGCGTTAAGATCAGCGCCCAAATTTTGGGCCTGGACGCCAATCAACCGGAAACGGTCAAGATCGGCACGCCGCTCAAAGTTGCCTTTATTGAGCGCGGCGAAGATGATGCAAAAAAGAACTTTTTAGCTTTTGAAGCTGAATAGGGAAATATGCCACATATTCGTGTCAATGACATAAATCTGTATTACGAATTACACGGTTCGCCAAATGCGCCGGTCTTGGTGCTCAATAACGGCATCATTATGAATGCCGCCAGCAGTTGGGTCTTCCAGACAAAGGCGCTTTCGGCGCATTACCGTGTCCTGCAATATGACTGTCGAGGACAGGGGCAATCCGATCATCCGGAAAGCCCCTACTCGATGGAAATGCATGCCGATGATCTCGCGGCACTCTTACTTGCTCTCGACATTGATTCAGCCCATATTGCAGGCATCTCATATGGCGGCGAGGTCGCGCAGGCATTTGCACTCAAATACCCGGAGAAAACACGCAGCCTGATCTTGATCGACACCGTCAGCGAAGTTGGCACCGAGCTACGTCTGGTTGTCGATAGCTGGGTAGATGCGCTTAAAGCAGAAGATCCGCTGGCATTTTTCAACGCCACCGTTCCGTGGAATTTTTCTTCCGCATGGATCGAAGCCAACAGCGCTATTCTGGAAAATGCCAAAGAGCGCTACAAATTATTAGACTTTCCCGCCGTCATCCGTTTATGCGATGCTTTTTTTGCCGTGGATTTCACAGAACGTTTGGCAGAGATCAACATCCCAACCTGCATTATGGTCGGCGAACGAGACCTGCTCAAAGGAATATCGTATGCGGAAATCCTAAAAGCCGCCATTCCCCATGCAGAGTATCACGTTTTAATGGGCGCGGGACATGCATCCTGCTGGGAGCGTCCCGAAGAGTTCAATTCCGTCCTTCTGGGATTCCTGGCCAAGCAACCATAAACGTTTGTAACTGTCTCGAAACCGCCAATTGCTACACTGAAACACATTGTAAGGAGAGTTATGCACGCTGCCGACATCCTTAGCAAACGAGCCACCCTAACCCCCAATCGCGAAGCTTTATACGACTTGCACACAGGCAAACGTTATAGCTTTGCGGATTTAAATGAACGAGCCAACCGCGCGGCGAATTTCCTGTACACGCACTATGACGTGCGGAAGGGCGACCGTGTTTCGATCCTGGCCCAAAATTGCCTCCCTTTTATCGACCTGTTATTCGGCCTAGGCAAAATCGGCGCGATCTTCGCCCCGCTAAATTGGAGACTGACCGCGCACGAACTGGTCTACATCGTTAACGACCTCGAGCCCAAAGTCTTGTTATGTGGTCCCGAGTACGCCTCCGTTCTGGATGAAATGCGCGACGAGCTTCAAGTCCCGCACTATATCTCGCTCGAAGGCGCGGATATTCCTGACGCTGAAGCCTACGAAACTTTGCTGGCGAATGCTTCCGCTGCCGAGCCGGAACGCCCGCTCCTGAGCGGGGATGACGGCTACTGCATTCTCTACACATCCGGCACAACGGGCAAACCCAAAGGCGCAGTGCTGCCGCATCGACAGGTTTTGTGGAATGCGATCAACACCGTTGTCTCATGGGGCTTAAGCGAAAACGACATCTCCCCGATCCTGACACCGATGTTCCACTCAGGCGGGCTTTTCGTCTTCCTCGTGCCGCTCTTCTATGTCGGCGGGCGCATCGTTCTGGCTCGTAATTTCGACCCCGACAAATCGCTCAATATCATTGTTGAAGAAAAATGCACCGTTATTCTCGGCGTGCCAACCCTCTTCCAAGTCTGGATGAATAGTCCCGTTTTCGCTGAAACTGATTTTAGCCACGTCCACTTTTTCATCAGCGGCGGCGCACCCTGCCCACCGAATCTGATTGAAGCCTGGAACCACACCAAGGGCGTCACCATGCGTCAGGGCTACGGGCTGACCGAAGTCGGCGTGAACTGCTTCTCGATGACCGATGAAGATGCCCTGCGCAAAGCTGGCTCGGTCGGCAAGCCGATTTTCCACAGCCAAATACGACTTGTGGATAACGAAGGCAGGGACGTGCCGCAAGGCGAAACGGGCGAAGTGATTATCGCTGGCGAACATGTCTGTGCTGGCTACTGGCGTAATCCCGAAGCGACCGCTGCATCCCTGAAAATTAGCCCTTCGACAGTCTCAGGGGAACGCTGGTTCCACACCGGCGACATGGCACGCCAGGATGAAGAAGGTTATTTCTACATCGCAGGCCGTTACAAAGACATGATTATCAGCGGCGGCGAGAATATCTACGCTGCCGAAGTCGAAGCCGTTTTCCGTGAGCATGATGCCGTCGCAGATGCCGCCCTGATCGGGCAGCCGGATGAAAAATGGGGCGAGGTTGGTCTGATGATCGTTCTGCTCCAGCCCGGTGCATCCGTCAGCGCTGATGAATTGAAAGCGCACTGCGCCGACCGCTTGGCACGTTATAAGCTCCCCAAGCGGATCGAGTTTGTAAATGAACTGCCTTATTCACCATATGGCAAGGTGATGAAGGCGGTTTTAAGAGAGAAGTTTTTGAAATAAAGATAGATGAGCATTGCATCCGACAGGATGCGTTGCACATCGGATTGGTTTTCAAAACCCGACTTGCAACGCACTTTCCACTTCGTTTCAAGTGCAGTGCAAGTCTGAGAGGCGAAATATGCCAAAAGTAAACGTAAACGACATCGAACTTTATTACGAGAGTACCGGCTCCGGCAAGCCGCTGGTGCTGATTTCCGGTTTGGGCTATCCGCTCTGGCAGTGGCACAAGATGGTGCCCTATCTGGCGGAGCATTTTCAAGTGATTACCTTTGACAATCGTGGAGTCGGGCAGAGCGATAAGCCTGCAGGCCCCTACACCGCCCAAATGCTGGCTGCGGATACGGTCGGCTTATTGGATGCTTTGGATATCGACAAAGCAATTGTGATGGGACATTCGATGGGCGGATTCATCGCCCAAGCGATTGCACTCGACGCTCCCAAACGTGTGAGCGGCTTGATTCTGTGCTCCACAAATTTCGGTGGCCCGAACCATGTTCCGGTAACGCCGGAAGCCTTTGCTGTACTTGCGGATACCACAAGCGACCCACTGACCCGTTTTACGAACGGTCTCAAGGTGAGCACAGCTCCGAATTGGTCGGAAAAGAACCCCGAGATGGTAGAGGAGTGGGTTGCGTGGCGTATCGCCAATCCGATGGATGTTGCGGGGTATCAAGCCCAAATGGCGATCGGCCTCGGCTTAATATCCGAGGAAGCTGCTTTCGAAAATCGTCTATCCGAGATAGACATCCCTACTTTGATTTTGTTCGGCGAGCACGACAAGGTCGTCCCGCCTGCAAATGCAGACCTATTGGCTGCGAAGATCTCCAATAGTCAAACTCTTATTCTCCCTGATGCGGGGCATTTCTTCCCTATTGAAATCCCGGAAGCCGCCGCGCAAGCTGTGATTGATTTTGCAAATTAGGAGGTGCATAGCGATCATACCTTTTATTGTTCGTTCTATTGTGTAACTTAACCCAATTCCTTTTGGAGGAGTAAAAAATAATGAAACAGTTCAAAGTTTTCACTTTTATCCTGGTTATCGCCTTTGCGATGGCTGCTTGTGGCCCTGCTGCAACTGAAGCCCCTGCCGAAGAGCCTGCTGCCGTTGAAGAACCCGCAGCCGTTGAAGAGCCTATGGCTGAAGAAGAACCTGCCGCCGCAGAAGAACCCATGGAAGAAATGCCCGCTGGCTTGTCTTGTGATGCACCCATTAAAATCGGTATGATCACTGACGTGACTGGTGCGCTTGCCATTTATGGCGCTCATATTGTGCGCTCGTTCATGCTCGGCATGGAATACGCGACTGGCGCTCCCGGCTCCGCTGGCGATGTCTTTGACTTTGCTGCGGCTCAGGATAACACCTTCACCTACGAAGGTTGTGAAATTCAGGTCTTCGTACGTGATGACCAAAGCAACCCCGAAAACACCGCCACCATCGCTCGTGAGCTGATTGACGTTCAGAACGTTGACTTGCTGGTTGGTACCGTTTCCTCCGGCGCAACCGCAACCTTACAGGGCATCGCCCTCGAGAGCGGCGTGCCGCTGATCGTTGCTCCCGCTGCTGCAAATGACATCACCGGTAAAGACTTTAACGAATACACCTTCCGCACCAGCCGCAACAATTATCAGGATGCCATCAACGAATGTGCCTATCTCGTAAAAGAGTACAGCACCTTTGTTCAGATCGCTCCTGACTACGCTTTCGGGCGTGGCTCCGCTCAAGCTTTCCGTGATGCTTGTACCCTCGGCGGTGGTGAATTTGTTACCGATGATGTCTTCGCTCCCGCAGACACCACCGACTTCACCCCCTACATGGAACAGGTTCTCGACTCTGGTGCAGAAACCTACATCGTGACCTGGGCTGGCAGTGGTTTTGTACCTTTGGTGCAGGCTGCCACCGACCTCGGTGTGAACGAAAATATGGCACTTGGCGCAACCTTCATTGACAACACCCTGATGCCGATCTGGTACGGGAACGCTGTTGGCAGCACCAATGGTATTCTTTATCATTACACCGCCCCCGACAACGCTATCAACGATTTCCTCGTTGCTGAAGATATGGCTCGCTACGGCATCGCTCCTGATCTTTTCGATGCTGACGGCATGAACGCCGCCATCATGGCTGTTGAAGCCATCAAAGCTGTTGAAGGCAATATGGACGGCGCTGCTCTTATCGCAGCAATGGAAGGCATGACCTTCGAAGGGCCCAAAGGCACCGTCGAGATCCGCCCCGAAGATCATGTCGCCTTGCAGGATATGTACATCCTGACCCTGGTCGACCTGACCGCTGCTGATGCGGCTTTCTACGAATATGTAGAGACCACCCGCCCCGAACCGCCCTGCTTGCTCCCTGAAGCACTGGTTGACCGCTGTGGCGATCTGCCCGTTGGCTCTTTGAGCGGTGAGTAATCTGTAAGTTAGATAGAATTGGATCCCTGAGGGCGTTTTGCCCTCAGGGATTTCCCGCTTTTTGTAAGCCCGACTTCAGTCGTCCCCCCTCTGTCCTTCGGACATCCCCCTTCGGGGAAGGTTAGGATGGGGGAACGCTTGAATTCGTTCTTACAAAATCTAATCTTTTGGAAAAACCTATGAACCCAGAGATCATTTTCGAAACCGTGAACCTGCACCGTGAATTCGGCGCTCTTGTCGCTGTGGCGGATGTGAGCATTAAGGTGCGTAAAAATAGCCTGCATGCCATCATCGGTCCTAATGGTGCGGGAAAAACGACCTTTTTTAATTTGCTGAGCGGCAATATCGAGCCGACTAGTGGACAGGTCATCTTCAAAGGGCGTGACATCACGCATCAGCCCGTGCACCGCACCATCCACTTTGGGGTGGGACGCTCCTTCCAGATCACGAATATCTTCCCTAACCTGACCGTCTTTGAGAATATCCGTCTCGCCAGTCAGGCCTTGGGCAAGGATAACTTCAAGTTTCTCCGTGATGCTTCCTCTTTTAAAAAATATGAAGACCGCACCCAGGAAGTGATCGAACGAGTTGGTCTCGCAGATCGGGCGTATACCATTGCCCGCACTTTGCCACACGGCGCACAGCGCAAACTTGAGTTGGGCATGATCCTTGCGCCCGATCCCGAAGTGCTGCTGCTCGACGAGCCGACCGCTGGCATGGCTGCTGAACAAGTCCCTGAACTGATCGCTCTCATTCAGGAAATCCAGCAGGCGGGCAACAAGACCGTCATGCTTGTTGAGCACAACATGAATGTGGTCATGAGCGTCTCAGATGCGATCACGGTCATGCATCAGGGTGCCGTACTGGCCGAAGGCACGCCCACCGAGATCGCCGCAAACGAGACTGTACAAACTGCCTACCTCGGCGGCTTGTACAAGCTGAATGTGTGAGGCAGAGATGACAGAAACTATCCTCGACGTACAAGACATTCAGACCTTTATCGGTCAGTATCATATTTTGCAGGGCGTCAACCTGCGTGTGCCGCAGGGCAGCATTACAGCCCTGCTCGGTCGCAACGGAGCTGGAAAAACCACGACGCTCAAATCCATTTTGGGATTAACCGCGCCGCGTGAAGGCAAAGTCATCTTTGAAGGCAACGAAATTCAAGGAATGCACTCCTTCGACATCGCTGCGCTGGGCATCGGCTTTGTGCCTGAACATCGTGCCATTTTCCGTGATCTGAGCGTGGAAGAAAATCTTAAAATCGCCGAGCGCAACAAAGGCGACTACGCCCGCAAGGAAGAGATGCTCTTTGGGCTTTTCCCCGATCTCAAACGTCTCATTACCCTTTCGGGCGCAAACCTTTCGGGTGGGCAGCAGCAGATGCTCGCCATCGCACGTGCCCTCGTCGCCGATAATCGCCTTTTGCTGATCGACGAACCAAGCGAAGGTTTGGCGCCTGTCATCATCGAAAATATGATGGCTGCCATTCGTCAACTCTCTGCCGAAAGCACCATCGTACTTGTCGAGCAGAATTTCCTCGTCGCTAGCCAGTTGGCGGAATACTACGTCATCATCGAAGAAGGCCGCTCGGTCAAGGACGGCAAAATGTCCGACCTCGTCAACGACCCCGATACCATCCACCATTACCTCGGAGCCGCATAGGAGACGCCATGAAAGCATATTTCCGCAAAAATCTCGTGCTCTGGCTGACTCTGCTAGTGCTCACCATTTTCTTCGTCGCCGCTGCGCGTGGCATGGAAACTCAGGACTGGATCATCACCCTCCTGCGTGGTCTCTCGGTCGGTTCGGTGACTTTCCTCGTCGCATCGGGCTTCTCGCTCATCTTCGGGCTGCTCGACGTCCTCAACCTCGCCCACGGCACCCTTTTCATGATCGGCGCCTATGTTGCGTGGACGGTCTACGTCCGCCCGGATACCTTCGTCGATCTACTCGCCCCGATCTTGTTGACGGTTAGTGGATTCACACTCTCGGCTTTGTGGATGAATCTCAGCAAACGGATTCAACTCAAAGGGAGAGCGATTCGCCTCGCACCCTGGGCTGGGTTGCTGCTGTCAGTTTTCATCATCGCTTATATCTTTCCTCGTTATCCCGTCTCCATTTGGGATGTGGGCAACTATGGGCAGAGTCCCGTTACCTATTCCTTTATGGCAGGTCAGGGCCTCCTGATGCTGCCGCCGGGCGTCGCCTTCGATGAAATTTCGCTGGGCATAGCAGCGATCGGGCTGCTGCTGGCGGGCATGTTGGCGGCCTTCAGCCTGTCGCTTTTTGAAAAAAGCGGACAATCTGGCACGCGCTTGCGCTGGCAGAATTTTGTTGGCTTTGCGCTTGTGCTGGCTTTAGGTTTGGTGACTTTATTTGCGAACGACGCCATCACGGCTTTTCTGACCGAGATGAACACGACCTGGCTCTTCGCAATTTCGCTGGTCGTCGCGGCCCTTTCGGGGGCGCTGCTGGGCGGCTTGATGGAATCGACTTTGATCCGCCCACTTTACAGCCGCCCGATCTATCAGTTGATGCTGACGCTCGGTTTGAGCGCCATCGGTATCGAGGTTGTGCGTGCAATTTGGGGACGCCCCGAATTTGTGATGCCGAAACCAGCGCTCTTTAGCGGCACTGGCGACGGCTGCCCCGCCACTACGCTAGCCGAAGTGCTCAACAACCAGTGCTCGACGCTGATGGTTTTCGACGGGCGTGTGCGGGTTTATAACGAGATTTTTATTCCCATCGTCGGCATTGTCGTGTTGATCGCTGTTTGGGTGCTGCTCAAACGCTCCCGCATTGGCATGATTATCCGTGCTGGCGTGCAAGATCGTGAAATGGTCGAAGCGCTCGGTATCAATGTGCGGCGTGTCTTCACCTTCGTCTTTGCGCTGGGTGTTGGCTTGGCGGCTTTGGGCGGCGCACTCGCAGCCCCTTCAATGGGTCTCTCAAACGTGATGGGCGAAAGCCTGCTCCTGAATGCGCTCATTGCCCTCGCCATCGGCGGCTTGACGAGCTATCCGGGCGCAGCGCTCGGCTCGCTCTTGGTTGGGCTGATGCAGCAATTTATCATCAAATACGGCTCAATCGGCATCCCGATCCCCTTTACGGAGATCATCTTCAAGCCCACCCCGCCGCTTGTTCCCGCATCAACGGTTTTACTGATGGTCATCATCCTGCTGATCCTGCCGAACGGCTTGCTCGGGAAGAAGGAGTAAAGCATGATAGAAAACACTTCCCCTTCCACTAATTTTTTTCAACGCAACAAAGGCTTGGTCTTTTCGATTGTGGTGCTGGCGCTGCTGCCCTTTATCGTCGGTCTCTTTGAAGGCGCATCGCCTGCGCAGGTCTGGGTCAATGAAGGTGGCACGTCCAAATTCGTGCAAGGTCTCGCCATTGAGATTTTCATTCTGGCACTCTATGCCTTAAGCTATGACCTTGTTTTTGGTATCACAGGCTTGCTTTCCTTCGGCCATTCGATGTTTTTTGCAACGGGCGCTTACCTGACGGGTATCCTGCTCAAGAGTTTTGAGATGCCTTTTGGCATTGCAATACTCTGGGTTTTCGTCGCCGCCGTTGTGAATGCGATTCTCTTCGGGATCGTATTGCCGCGTGTCAAAGGAATCACCTTTGCGCTCGTGACCCTTGGTATGGGTTCCGTTTTTCATATTGTGGTTATGTCGAGCGAGTTGGGTGAATACACCGGTGCGGATGTCGGCTTGCAAGGCGTTGTTTCACCTGCTTTCATCAATCCCGCCACCGAACGTTTGCGCTTCTACTTCATCGCAATGGCGCTCATGTTCCTCGTTTATTTGCTCTACAAGCGCTTCGTTGCCTCCCCAACGGGACGGGTTTGTGTTGCCATTCGTGAGAATGAAGACCGCGCCCGAATGCTCGGCTACAACACCTTCTACTTCAAATTGGCAGCCCTGATTCTCTCATCGCTCACCGCAGCGTTGGCAGGCATGTTGCATGTGCTCTACCAACCGATTGTCTCCCCGAACTCTGCCAGCATGGCCTACACGGTCACGGCACTGCTTGTTATCCTGATCGGCGGTGTAGGCACGCTCAACGGGGCGCTGATCGGTGCGGTCATCTATCGCCTGCTGGACTTCGGTCTGCGCCGTTATATCGGCGAGAGCGCCAGCTTCATCAACGGCGCGATTTACGTCGCCATCGTGCTATTCCTGCCTTACGGCATCGTCGGCACATGGCGGATGAAGTCTGTCAACATGCGTGAAGGCTGGGAGCGGTTATTGGGATTTTTCCAAAAACAGGAAAAAGCGGATGCTGATAAGCAATAAGGAAAATCATCTACGATAAGACAAGTAGTAGAGTCCGAAGCTTTCAAGCCTTCGGACTCTTTTTTGGGGGCTGTACTCGCTCGTGATTTAGGCTTGTTGGGCAATAAGAAAGCGAATCTCAACGAGATGCATCGCCCCGTTTCCCCCCGCCCCAAAATTTGATACGCTAACCGGTAGCAATCTTCTGGTGAAAAAGCTAGCTTTCTACCATAACCTGATTTCTCCCCGCCTCTTTCGCACGATATAACGCGCGATCAGCTTTATCCAATAAGGCTTCCAATGTAGGGGTGTCTTGTCCCATCATTGCAACCCCAAGGCTAATTGTAAAACGAGCGTGCTTTTTTCGACGAGTAACTGTGATCTGGCTATCGATACTAGCTCGAATCCTTTCCGCAAGCTCTGCCGCTGATTCCAAATCTGTATTCGGGAGAATTATCGCAAACTCTTCTCCCCCATAGCGTCCGATAATATCAACATCACGCATATTATTGCGCAGATGCCGGGCTAATTCCTGCAATATCTGATCTCCCATCGCGTGCCCATACGTGTCGTTGATATTTTTGAATTTATCTGCATCGATCATGATCGCACTTAGTGGGTTTTTATATCGTTTTGCCCGATCCAGTTCGTGCTTTCCCAACAGGTACAAATGGCGACGATTGTATAGTTCCGTAAGAGGGTCAATTGTCGCCAGACGCTGTGTCTCTTCAAAAAGGTGTGCTTTCTTGATCGCGGTGATACTTTGCTGAAGAAGCGTATTAAGGAATTGGAGCTCATCGGAAGTGAAGGCATCGTGTAACTTTCTATAGAGATGCACATATCCCAAAGTGGCGTTATTATCATCCAATGTTGCGCTAAGAAGAATATTATAGTCAGAGTTATTAAGATGGAGACAATGATCAAAATCATGCCTGTCCCTGATAAGCTGCATAGATATTTCTTGTTGTATGATACATTGATGCCACTTTACCTTGGTAATTATCGGGCAGTGAGTGTTTATCTCCCCAACCAGATTGTCAGGAAGCCCCTCATGGACAAATGTAATTGGCATCTGTGGGGAATTAATCATCAGACTCCCTGCTGATGCATGTAGATGCTTAACTGCATTTTGCAGGATAGCTCTCAGAGTTTCTTCAAAACCGGACAGTTTCGTTACTTCCTGACTGATTTGCATTAACGTTCGCAATTCAGTCTTATGTTGTTCTGCTAACTCTTCAGCTAATTTTCGTTCGGTAATATCGCGCCCAACATTCAAAATTACAAGCTCGCCATTATATGTAATAAAGTTGCAACTGACTTCAACCGGAAATTGTTCGCCATTTTTCCTTTTGTGAATCGTTTCAAAACGATGTGTTTTTCCGTTTCTAAGAATGTTGACTTTTTCAGTGACATCTATGAGGACAGCGCTAATCGCCTGGATATCGAGTTCCTTGAATTCTTCCTGAGTGTATCCGAAGACGTCTCTCGCAGTGCGGTTAGTATCCAGGATATTACCTTTAAAATCCATAATGATGATCGGATCTCCCGCCTGATCATAAATTTTTCGAAAATTCTCTTCGGATACCTGTAAGTTATTAATTGCTCTGTTAAATTCTGTGAAATCCTCTACGAGCATTTGAACCGTCTTTGCATGAGTATCTTCCTTCACACTTGGGGAGATATGCATGCGTAAATAGGTTTTTTTCCTCCACTTACTTGTGTAGCTGGTTTCGTAAATTATGCTTTCTTTGCTATGAAGGCTAAGTTTTAGTTGTTGCGATATTCCCGCTTCAACAATGGGGGGATAGGTAAACAGATTAATTGACCGAGTTGCCTCTAGAGAAGGGGAACCTAAGATTTCCAGTAGAGCGGGGTTGGCTTCAATAATATTCCCGTCTCCGTCACAGGATACAATCCCTAAACTGGCGTTTTGTACCAATATTCGATATTGTTCGCGAGATTGTTTAAGTTCTTCCGCGAGTCTGGATGACTGTGTAATATTTAAAAAAACACTTTGAATAGCGGTTTTTCCTTGATATTGAATTCGCGCACCCGTAGCTAAAATTTCAATTGGTTCGCCCAGAGCATCGTATATTCTTTGTTCAGTGGGCTCGTAATCAAAAACGTACTTATCAGAAAAGGTGCTTGCTACAAAGTCACGAAACTCAGGTGTAACGAACTTCATAACAGGTTGCCCAATAAGTACTTTGGGATCATCAAATTTCATCATTTTTGCGCAAGCTGAATTGGCATAAAGCACAATTCCATCTTTATGAACTACTACGGCAGCCGGGTTTTGTTCCATGCCTAATTGGCGAGCTTTTTCTGTTGCATGCTTATGAATAGCGACTTCAATCAGAATGCGCAGGTCAAACTCATTGAAGGGGTTTAGTAAATATCCGTATGGCGAGGTTGCTTTCGCTTGCCTAACGGTTTCTTCATCGTCATTATCGATTAAGTAGATAACGGGGATATTTTGTGTTTGAATAATTTCTTTCGCCGTAGCTATCCCGCCCAAATACCCATTTAGATGAATATACATCAGTACGAGATCAGGCTGAAGTTTTCTTACAGATTGAGCGACCTCTTCCCTCTCAGAAATAATGAGTGGCGTACTATATCCAGCACGCTCCAGCGTGTTTTTTATATCTTGTGCTATAAGTTCTTCGCTATCCACAATAAGAATTGTAGGTTTTGATACCATAAATTCATTTCCTTAACATTTAAGGATATTTTTTATAAAAAGGCCGTTTGAGAGAAGATGTTTATCCAGCTCATTTTATCTGCTCAGTAATCTAGGCATTGAATTACTTTAAGCAAAATGTTTTTTGGAATGCCGACCCCACCGTTATGAGTATTCAATTTTACTTGACTATTTCGGATGGTTATTTTTTGTAAAGTAACTGCAAATTTATCTTGATAGGAGTGGGTAGATGCTATTTTCTTTTTCTTAGCCAAGAAACCGGGCCTATTGTACCTGACATGCGAAAACAAGCGTATCGGCTATTTTGTATATACTAGCGTAATTTACCAGTTCCCAATTCTTTATGTCCAATCTTGTCTTGGCTGAATTAAAAAAGCCCTTTGATTTCTCAAAGGGCTTTTAAGTTTACTCATTTACACTAAGCGCACATCGGAAGCCAGTGTAGTTATAACCCACATTAGGACGCAGGAAACTACGTTTATACGTAAACAAGTCCGATGAACGATTGTACCAAGATCCTCCACGCAAAACACGATACAGGCCTGTTTCAACCCCCGGCGGGTCAATGCGTACTGAAGTTTTATAATAGTCTTTATCATACCAATCCGCTACCCATTCGGCAGCATTCCCCGCCATATCGTAAACACCATAGGGGCTAATCCCCTTTTCATAACTTCCAACAGGCGCAGTCAGAGGAAAACCATCGTTTCCTTGTGGATCTGCCCACGCGCTGTCACAGTTTTTGTCACAATAATTGAGAGCACTACGGGAGAAAAGAGTGCCCCAAGGGTAGTTATTGCTATTCGCTCCTCGTGCGGCTTTTTCCCACTCTGCTTCGGTTGGGAGACGAGCGTCGCGCCACGTACAGTAGGCATCCGCCATTTCCCACGTAACAAAGACGGCGGGATGATCTCTAAATGTTGGCGAAACATAATAGAGCGTATTTTTTGGCAATTCACAACCCAGATCAGCAACACATTCTTGATACTCAGCATTGGTTACTTCGTAGGTGTCAATATAGAAACTACTCAAGCTAACGATATGAGCTGGTCTTTCATCAGAGCTTCCCCTATCGCTACCCATTAAGAAGACACCTTCTTTAACAAGCACCATTTCAGCACCTGAAGGATCAGTGATTACAGATGCCAGTGTCGGGGTTTGGGTAGGGGTAGGCGCATCTTGCGCCAGCGTCGGCGTTAGGCTGGGAATCTGCGTTGGCGTATTGGTAGCTGTTGGTGTCATTGTCGGCGATGGCGTAACGGTTGGCGTAACGGTTGGCGTAACGGTATTTGTTGCGGTAAATGTTGGCGTGGGCGGAATCAGCGAAATAGGGCTGTTTGGGAGCAGAAGAAGCACAAGAATAGCCAAAATCAACGTAACGGAACTACCAATATACGGCAAAAATCTCGAAATCTGTCTGCGCCATGGAATTGGCAGCGGCTTCACATCCCCCTCTCGGCGACCATAATTTTCAAAAGAATCCAAAATCTGATGGAAATTACGCGCATAGTTTGCGCCAACAATATCAATATACTGGATATTTAGTAACCAGATAGGAAGTTCACTCAACTCATAAAGCAACGGAACGATCTTCATCCCGCGACGACTGGCAAAGAGATACTCTTTTTCAACCCACTCTGAAGCCATAGAGTTTGGAGAAACTACGATGGCAAATATTTCACTGCGATTGATGCCCAGTTGAATTTCCTGCGCCCAGCGATCACCGCCCTCAATACCAGAAAGGTCGTACCAAACTTCATAACCAGCTTCAATGAGGTCCTTTGCTAATTTCTCAACAAAGATCAGATCCTTACGAGAATACGAGATAAAAATTTTCTTTGCCATAATGTAAACCTTCGTGTTAGAGCCAAACTTGTGAAAAATTATACCTGTATTTGTAATATTTGTACTTTACAAAAATATTATCAAGTAAAATTTCAAGATGCGTACAAATTATGACATTATCATCATCGGAGCGGGACCATCCGGTCTCTCGACCGCGTTACATCTGGAGCGGCTCGCACGCCTGCACCCAAAGCAACGCGACAAGCGTGGACTTGAACTTGCTACCCTTATCTTGGAAAAAAGCCATCATCCGAGGTTTAAGCTTTGCGCCGGCGGGATTTTGCCTGAAGGTGAAGCCATCCTCGCCAAGCTCGGCCTCGACCTGCGTGATGTCCCGCACACCGATGTGGACAAAGCCTCCTTCGACTATAAAGGGCGTGGTCTCTCGGTGCCGCCCTGGCGCGGTAAACATCCACTTTTTCGCACCGTGCGACGGGATGAGTTCGATGCCTGGTTAGCGGGCAAGGCGCGCGAGCGCGGCATCACCCTTCAGGAAGGCGTCAAGGTTAAGGATGTGATGATCGAAGAAGGTGGTGCGTGCGTGCTCACGGATGCAGGCGAGTTCCGTGCCAAGGTCGTCGTCGGGGCAGATGGCTCGAACAGCATCGTGCGCCGCAAGGTGATGGGCAATGCGCATCCGCATGTTGGCAGGGCGCTGGAAGTGATCGTTCCGCGAAAGCCCCTGTCCCACCAGCCTTCCCCCGATGGGGCCGTTGCACAAAACCAAGCCCTCTTTGATTTTGTCCCTGTGCCTAAAGGAATCTCCGGTTATGTCTGGGATTTCCCTGCCTTGGTAAAGGGTGAACCGATGCGCTGTTGGGGCATCTACGATAGCAACACTATCCCGCAGACGGAGCGTATGCCATTGCGCGAGGTTCTCGCAGAGGAGATGGCGGCACACGGCTACAGCCTGGAAGATGCTCAATTAAAGGGTCATCCTATTCGGTGGTATGAGCCAGCAAACAAGCCTGCCACGCGGCATATCCTTCTCGTCGGCGATGCGTTGGGAGCAGGGGCGCTGCTCGGCGAGGGGATCAGTCCCGCGTTGGGGTATGGGCGCATCGCAGCGCAGGAAATCCTATCTGCCTTTGAGAAGAAGAATTTCAGCTTTAAAGGCTATAAAGGGAGATTGCTGCGCAGCCGCTTGGGCGGTTCTCTTTGGCGCAGGACTTTTATTGCGAAGTTTTTTTATCTTTTTGAGACCGATTTTTGGCAGAAATTTGTTTGGCATTATTTTGGCTGGGCTGCCGGATTGATTGGATTGCTCTTTGTAATAGGCTGGGAAAACAAGAAAATAATAAAGAGGGTTGATGGAAATCATTTGGGGAGGTGATTTCCATCCTATTGACGTTGCATCTACTCTCATGTACCCTATGGGTAGGTGACTTATTATATGAGAATACCTATTTAAATAACCCTTGTGAAAAAGCGGGCATCCCAAACCGGTATGCCCGTTTATATTTTCTCAATCTATTTCACGTCTTTAAGGAGACAAAATGTCGAAAACGATCAATGCTTTTGAAATGGCGCAGAAACAATTCGATCATGTTGCGGATCTGTTAAATTTAGATCCCGAGATCGCTGAAGTTTTGCGCTGGCCCGCACGTGAGTTTTCTTTCCGCATTCCTGTGCGGATGGATGACGGCACACTGCGTGTCTTCCAGGGTTTCCGCGTCCAGCACAGTGATGCGCGTGGCCCTAACAAAGGCGGCATCCGCTTCCACCCCTCAGAAACTTTTGACACCGTTCGTGCACTTGCAACTTGGATGACCTGGAAATGTGCTGTTGCGGATATTCCGCTGGGCGGCGGTAAGGGTGGCATTATTGTTGACCCGGCAACCCTTTCTACAGCCGAAAAAGAACGCCTGACCCGTGCCTGGGTAAAGAATATGTGGCGGAATATCGGTCCCCGCCAGGATGTACCGGCTCCTGATGTTGGAACGAACCCGCAGATGATGGGCTGGATGATGGACGAATATTCCACCCTGGTTGGCGAGTACACCCCCGGTGTTTTCACCGGTAAACCGCTCGGTGGCGGCGGTTCGCTTGGGCGTACCGAAGCAACCGGCTACGGCGTAATCTATACCGTGCGTGAAGCAATGAAGCACCTTAACATGGAAACTAAAGGCGCAGTTATGGCTATTCAGGGTTTTGGCAATGTGAGCCAATATGCGGCAATCGGTTTTGTGGAAATGCTGGGCGGTAAGGTTGCCTGTGTTTCCTGCTGGGATATTGAAGATCGTGTTGCTTATACTTATAGCCACCCCGATGGCTGTGATCCGCGTTTCCTGCAATCGATCACGAACCAATACGGCACGATTGACAAAGAGAAAGCCGCTGCTGCTGGCTATGTCCGCGAAGATGGCGATGCATGGATCACCAAAGAATGTGATGTCTTGATGCCCGGAGCATTGGAAGGTCAGGTTAACGGCGAGAGCATCAAGAAGATCAGTGACCGTGTCAAAGTAATCGCCGAAGGCGCGAATGGGCCTACCACCCCCGAGGCGGACGAGATCATCAAAGAGAAGGGTATCTTCAATATCCCCGATTTCCTCTGCAATGCGGGCGGCGTGACAGTCTCCTACTTTGAAGGCGTTCAGAATGATATGAACTTCTATTGGCCTGAAGAAGAAGTTTTACAAAAACTTGACCAGAAGATGACGGTCGCTTTTAAAGCCGTTTTGGAAATGTCTGAGAAAGAGAATGTCTATATGCGTGATGCAGCCTACATGGTTGCAATCGGGCGTGTGGTCAAAGCAATGGAATTGCGCGGCTGGGTTTAAGCCCTTTTATAGTCCCCGTCACCTGCCCTCCCCCAAAGCGGGGGAGGGTTTGTTTTTAAGTGCCACCGAGAGTTTTCAAAGCATCTCAGTGGCACTTTTCATAGAACATTCTTTCTTGCTTTTTGTTCATAAACTCTATACAATAAAGTTGCTATGAGCATTGAAACCTTACGGATCATCTTTTTGCTTTATTTGGTAATAGCCTTTGTTTTGGCGATTTTTTATTTGCGACGCTGCCAACTCAGTTTTGGCGAATATACGTTGTGGGGTTTGTTTGCACTGCTTCTCCCCGCGTTGGGACCCTTTTTGGTGATCTTGGCGAGGCCGGGCAGATGTTATCGAAAGCAAAAACAGACTTATCGTCGCGGGCGTTCGCGCCGGAGGTAATTGGATGAAAGAAGATCGTTTTTTAACGGGCATCCTGATCGGGATTGCCCTGCTTGTGGTCGCATCCTTATCCGCTTTTTTCTTGCGGGAAGATAGCAACTCATATTTGACAGAAAATAGCCCTGAAGCAGTTGTCCACAATTATATTTTGGCCGTCCAGCAAGAGAATTTCAATAAAGCGTACAGCTATTTGGCCGAAGATGAATTTAAGCCTACCTATGCGGCTTTTTTGCGCGATATCAGCATGAGCAACCATGCTGATGTTCAAATTGGGGATGCAGAGATTTCAGAAGAAACGGCCTCGGTACAACTGACCTTCACCAATACGAATGGGCGTATTTTCTTTGATCAATATGATTACATGGATGCAGCCCTCTTGATTCAGCAAAATGGGGAGTGGAAAATTTTGCAGATGGCATATTCATATTGGTCCTGGAGTTGGTATCAGGAAGAAGGGTAACCTGGAGAGTATGAAATGAAAACTATTCGACGGCTGTATTTTTATCTGGTCGCCTTCATTAGCATGGAAGTGGTGCTGTGGGGATTGATCGGTTTGGCGCGTTCAATCTTTTCAGATGTGGTCGGCGGGGCTAACAAACTGGCCCAAGCCCTTGCGATGATTTTGGTGGGTATGACGGTTTTCGGCATCCATTGGTGGGCCGCGCAGCGCAGTGCCCGTGCCGATATGGAAGAGTATGCTTCGGGTATACGCGCTTTCTTCTTATACGCTGTTTTGTTCGCGCTCTTTGCGCCGATTGCGCAGAGTGTTTGGGCGCTGCTCAATCGCTTTTTACTGGAAGTCTTTGATCTTTCGGTAAGGAATGCCTTATTGGGAGGCCGTCAAAAACTGAGTGACAATTTGATCGCCATCGTGATGAACGGGGCAATTGGCGCGTATTTCTGGCAAGTACTGCGTGATGACTGGCTGAAGGTTAACGACAAAGGGGCATTGCGCCTAACACGTCGCATTTACCGCTATCTCTGGGTGCTGTATGGACTGGCGATGTCAGTGGGCGGGACACAGCAAGTCTTGCGCTATTTGCTTGGTCGTATTGCAGCTAACCCATCCGATCTGCCGCATCACGAATGGTTCATGAACGGGCTCGCATTGTTGCTAGTCGGTGTGCCGCTTTGGGTTTGGACGTGGAAAATCGTCCAGGATGCTCTCGATGAACACGGCGAACGCAATTCTCTTTTGCGCTTGGGCGTACTCTACTTCCTTTCGTTGTCAGGGGTGGTGGTTGTGCTTTCAGCGGCGGGCGTCGTCGTCAAGGAGTTGCTCGATCTGCTCTTCGGCAACACAGTGACCTTCAAAGCTTTGATGAACGGCATTCGCGGGCCGCTTGCCATTGGTATCCCCTTGGGAGCGGTTTGGGCCTATTACGGGCACTGGCTCCAACGCGACCTCGCCGCCGTGCCAGATGCGCCACGTCGCGCCAGCATGAATCGCCTTTACGCCTACATCCTGTCCTTTATCGGCTTGGTCGCTACCTTCAGCGGCGTGACCATATTGCTATCCTTCTTTATTGACATGACACGCGGCGAGAGCTTCGGCAGCTCTAGCGCGCTAACGGGTTCACTCGCCACCCTCATCGTCGGGATGCCGCTTTGGTTGCGCGCCTGGCGTCCCATGCAGTCGGAAGCCCTCGCCGAGGGCGAAGCTGGCATCCATGCCCGCCGCTCTCTCACGCGCAAAATCTATCTCTACATCGCCATTTTTGTGGGTGTTGTTGGCGGGATGATCGCGGCAGTGCAATTCATCTCGCTGCTGCTCGAAGCCTTGCTCGATAGCCCGGCCCGCTACTTTATCAGCGATGCCCTCGACGCACTGGAACTGCTGATTCTCTTCGGTGCCTTGCTTGCCTATCACTGGAAAACCATGCAAGTAGATGGAAGTTATCAGCACGCCGCGCAGGATATCGAAAGCGCGCCTTTCAATGTGCTCTACCTTGCAGATGCCGCCGATCCGCTCGCCCTTCAACTTGCTTCCGCTATGGAAAAAGAATCGCAAAGAATCAAGTTGATCGTGCAACCCGCGCCCGAGACGGATGTCCCCGTCCACGCGCTGTTATTATCCGAAGACGTGGCGCTCGGAGCCGACGAAACGCTCAAGGCGTGGTTGCGTCAATTTAACGGGAGCAAGTTTATCGTCCAGCCCGAAGCGGGCGAATGGCTCTGGCTACAGAACCCTGCCGAGATAGCAAAAGCCCTCCGGCAACTTGCGGAGGGCGAGTCGATCCAGCTCTTGAAAAAATCGCCCGGCTGGATGATTGCAGTCTACATCCTCGCCGGACTAATGGCTTTTGAGATTCTCTTTTTCCTGGTGATGATTGTCTTTGACAGCTTAGTTTTCTAGAAAAAAGGCGAAGGTCTATGACCTTCGCCTTTTTTTTAGTTAGTTACTTCGATAACCAGCTTCTCGTAACAGAACATATGAATATCTTTGCGTAATGCCCAAGTGGTATCGTAAGTGCCAGGTTCTTTCGGCGCGCGCATTTTTATTTTGAAATATGCGATTTTGCCCGGTTGTGTGCGTTCATTGAGCGGGAATCTTTTATCCCTGGCAAGTTGTGTCCCCCCTGTATAAGTAATCTTCACTGTATCTGGATCCCAGGCTGTGGTGCCGATATTTTCCACTTCCCATTTCCAGAAAAAATCTTGATTAGCTTTCACTTGATAGACATTTTCGGGTGAAAGAGAAAGAATATTGCAAGCGTAAAGCACAGACCCTGAACCGCTGGTGACGTTGGTTGCTGTCGGCTCAGGCGTGGATGTTTGCGTAAATATTGGTGTAAAGCTGGGGAGCACGAAGGTTGTTGTTGGTGTGGGCGTGATGGTGCTGGGGCGGCGTGTTGGTGTTGCGGGCAACGGGGTCGATGTGTTGGGTGGTCGGGCTGCTGCTGTTTGGGCGGAGATGGCAGCATAGGTTGCAGCAACAATCGTTTCTACAGGGACATAGGGTTGCTCCGCTACAGGTGTACAACCGGAAAAGAGAAGAACCCCGACTATGATCAGGTAGAGTAGACGATATTTTTTGAACATAATTGCCCTTTCGCTTGTGGAAAAAAGAACCCCTCCAAGCAGTTTAAAAGCAAACTTGGAGGGGCAAAAGAGCTAGCTATTTAACTTGAATTGCAATATAAGGCAAGCACCAGCCGCCTTCGAGCTTAAAGGTCATTACCTGGCGTCCGCTGTCGTTGGGAGCCCAAGCATCATATGGACCAACTGTGTAGCTGGCACCAGGCGCCATTTCAGGCAATTCAACCGTCGTCGCGGAGAAGCCGCCATTGGTTAAATCGGGGCCACCATAATAGACGAGATCAAGGCCTTTTTCCCAAGTTTGGGTACCACTGTTGACAATGGTGAACTTGATATCGAAGGAATCTCCTGGAGCAAGAACTTCCAACTCAGCCGGTTTCTTGCCTGCATTAAAGGTGCAATAGTAGCTGTTATCCCAGGTGGTTGTTGAGCCGCTGCCACTGCTACTGGCAGTGGTCGGGGTTGCAGCCAAGACAATCGGAGTGATGGTCGGAACAGGGGTCACCGTTGCTGGTGCCGGGATGGCAGTGTTGGTAGGTGCTGGTAGTGTGGAAGTCGCAGCAGGGACGTTGTCGGCATTTTGAGTTGCCTGCGCGTCCAGCGCCTTATTCACCGCATCTTCAACCATCTGGGCGGCTTGGGTGGCGTCAATCGTCGCGCCGTCGCTGCCTGTTGCAGGGAGGCAAGCCGAAAGTACGAGCGCAGCCGCCAAAATCATCATTACAAAACGGGATTTCTTTAACATAGTTGATACTCCTTTACGAGTTGTCGTCTGATTCTCCGCTGCCGATGCCGAGCGGTTGCCATTTCGCATCGTCTTTCAAACGATGCTGGATACCGCCACGATCATGGAGCAGGTCAAATCCTTCTGGTTTGATAAACATCTTATCGCCATCGAGCAAGCCAGAGACACCACGCTGCCCCGGTTCGGGACGTTTGCTCTGGCAATAGGCGCAAGTTTTGGGGTCGTGCGGCGTGTACTCCGTCGGCTCTTCATAGGTGGTGACATAGCCTTCGTAATTGCGCACCACAATCTTATGATCGGAGTAACTGAGCAAATAGTTCGGTTGAAGCGGGATTTTACCACCGCCGCCGGGCGCGTCAACGATGAATTGGGGCACAGCATAACCGGAGGTGTGCCCGCGCAAGGCTTCGATGATTTCGATGCCCTTGCCGACCGGCGTGCGGAAATGACCGGCGCCCTCGACCAAATCACATTGATAAAGATAGTATGGACGCACCCGGATTTGAACAAGTTTCTGCACCAAGTCACGTTGGATGTGGGAACAGTCGTTAACTCCTGCCATCAGCACCGACTGGTTGCCGAGCGGAATCCCGGCTTTAGATAGTTTGTCAGTTGCTTCCGCTAACTCTGCCGAAATTTCGTTCGGATGATTGACATGGATATTAATCCAAAGCGGATGATATTTCTCGAGCATCTCGGTCAACTCACTGGTGATACGCATGGGAAGGAAGACCGGCACGCGTGAACCGATCCGCACGATCTCAATATGCGGAATTTCATGGAGTGCTTTCAAAATCTTTTCGAGAATTTTGGGTGCGAGCACCAGCGGGTCACCACCGGAGAGCAGCACGTCACGGACTTGGGGGGTGCGTTTGAGATACTCGATCTGCATCTCAAATTCGGTCTGTGAGAAGGTTGCGCTTGGGTCTCCGACGATGCGCGAGCGCGTGCAATAGCGACAATAGGTAGCACACTGCGTAGTAACAAGCATCAACACACGGTCAGGGTAGCGATGTACCAAGCCGGGCACTGGGGAATGTTTGTCTTCCGCGAGAGAGTCTTCCATCATCGAGGTAAACGGAACCATCTCTGCAGCAGTGGGGATGACCTGTTGACGGATTGGGTCGTTCGGGTCATCAGGGTCGATTAATGAAATGTAGTATGGCGTAATATCGACGCGAAACAAGTTCTGGGCGGAGAGCGCTTTGCGTTCGCTCTCGGTCAGGTTAAGGATTTTCTCGATTTCTTCAACGCTGTTCAGACGATGGCTGAGTTGCCATCGCCAGTTATTCCATTTTTCATCAGGAACATCAGCATAGATCGGGGCACGGCGGGATGTGAATTTAGTCGTCATTTTTTCTCCTTTGGATTTTCTTCATCAAACAAATCAAAACTTAGTAGACTGTGGTTTTGCGGGGCGGGTCATGATCCGGACGATAGAAGCCCCCAAAGGTGATGGAATAATTGGCTAACATGCTCGGATTGTAAGAGAAAAAAGTAAGAGGGTCAATAACGGCTTTCTTCATTAAAAAGGAAAACTTTTCTTGTTTTTTTATTAACAGCCCAATTGGTATGATTGACTTGCTTTAGTGGACATGCTATCATCTTTTTGTTCTTGTTCTGTGTTATCAGGGAGGCATGAAGATAGGCTTTCCTATTTTTAGCGATTTTTGATAATTGCAGTTATTATTTTTCAAAAATATAATTGCATTTCAACTTGCCAACGTTCACATAACCAGAAAAGCTGTACAAACCATGTATTTTCAGGTGGAACCAGCAGTTGGTTGAAGCTGGAAAATGGAAGTTGATTCCCCAG
>JBNLFG010000025.1:0-41173 GCA_050305405.1 Anaerolineales bacterium
CAGTTCCAATTCCCGGCCTTCTGGCTCGAAGGTGGGATGTTTAATCAACTGGCGAGAAAGGGAGATTAATTGTTCATGCATATTTGTGCCTGTTTTTCTTCCAGTCCCGCACGATACGATTCGAGCGCAGTTTGGGCTTGGTCGGCAGGGACAATGGGCAGGTTGCCCAGCCCAAGCAGGATTGCGGGATGACATTGTTGGGGTTGCGATAAGGCCTCCAGCGTGGAAGCAAGCAGTGATGCGCGTCCGCTTTCGGTAGCGGTATAGATGCGGCGCGCCTTTCCTCGTCCCTCAGTGGGGATGAGTTCACTCTCTACCAGGCCTTCTTTCTCCAGTTTCTTGAGCAAATAGTAGATCGACGAGAAACCGATCTCGGTCCACTGGCGCATGCCGCGTGTCTCGATGGTCTGCTCTATCTCGTATCCATGACGGGGCATTTCGGCGACGAGGCTTAGTATGGCGAGTTCTGCATTAGTCATTTTGATTTCCTTTATTATTCTAGCGGTAGAATAATAGAATTTACACAAAATGTCAAGTAAAAATGAAACTTTTTCTTGGCACTTGCATCTTAAAAAGATGCATTCGGCTGTGGCTTTAGGTATATGACATCGCTTTTGCTGGCTCTACACCCCGTTGAGCACAAGCAATCTGGTGAATTTTTTATAGAAAAACGGGAATCACAAATCCCTTGCGAGCGTTCTTGACCTTTACTATTGCCCATAAGCAAAATCTAAGTGCAGGAGTCATAATGTTAAAAAATATAAATTTCAAAACCGACATCATTCAAAACTTTGCCCCAGGCTGGTTCGCCTCTGTCATGGGGACAGCAGTAACCGTCGTTGCCATTTTCGTTTTTAAGGATTTCATCCCCTTCGCTGGGACTCTGCAACTCTTCTTTTTAGGGCTGGCCGTGCTGCTTTTTGTTATCTTCTTCATCCCCTGGTTCCTGCGCTGGTTCCTCTATTTCGAACGCGTCAGAGATGACTTGAGCCACCCTGTTTCTGGCTCCTTTTACTCAACAATGCCGATTTCCCTCATCATCATTGGTATTGCGCTTGAAAAAGCGCCCCATTTTCTCCCTGAAGAAATGCTTTTACCCATTCTGCAATTTCTGTGGATTTCTGGAGCCGCCGGAATTGCCTACTTCGCTCTTACCATTCTCAACATTAAATTCATGAAACCCGGCGTCGATTTAAAAATCGCCAATATGGGATGGCTGATCCCGCCTGTTTCAGCATTGATCGTTCCCATACTGGGTAGCAGCTTGGCAGCAGCCTATGCCGGAACCACGCTCGGGACAATTAACCTGATTGCCAGCCTGATCTTTTTAGGGATTGGCAGCTTGCTCTTCATCTTTGTGATGGGCGCTGTCTTCTCCCGCTACATTTCTCACGACTTGCTCCCTGCCCATTTGGCTCCCACCATTTGGATCGGAATTGCACCGACCGCTATTTTGTCGATCATTGCCCTCAAACTCGTTCAGCCTTTAATGATGTTCTTCAAGGCTTCAGACACAGCCAAAGAAGTATTTGGTATCGCAGCGAAAGCGATGTCCGTCAGCCTGTGGGGATTTGCCTTCCTATGGGCAATTTTGGCGATGACGATCACGATCCAACATCACCAGAAAATTAACATCCCCTTTGCGATGAGCTGGTGGGCGTTCGCCTTTCCGCTTGGAGCGTTCGTCGTTTCAACGGGCGTTGTTCATAATGCAGTTGGCGGCAGTTTTTTTGTTTGGGTCGGGTTGAGCGCTTTTGTAGCCCTTCTCTTGATCTGGAGCACGGTTTTTGTAAAAACCGTGCGAGGCGTGCTCACGGGAGACCTTTTGAAGCAATAGAACGCGAAATATTCAAATAGCAGAGACCGAGTACTGATGTACTTGGTCTCTGCTATTTAAACGGTACATCGCTCAGGCGAATTCGGCGGAGAAAGCGATTAAATCAAGCGGGGCATCCACTTTGGAAGCGGAAGCAAGTTCAAATGGCGAGCGGTGCGGCTTTTTGTCCCATATCAAGAAGAAAATCAGTAGACAGTCCCTTGAATCCCTGCAATAATGGGGGCGTCTAATCCCATATCTAAAGGAGTTTTTATGGTACTGCCTCTCCCCCTTGTTGAAATGAAAGCAGCGCACAAGCTGCTCAAAGAATACACTTACGAAATGCGCCCCGTCGAGCGCGGGTACGCAAACCGCACACTTTATATTAATTTGGAAACACTCGAAGTTAAAGAAAAGCCCGTCACCCAGCAGATGAAGGATCTCTTCACGGGCGGACGCGGCTTCGGCTTGAAATTGCTCTGGGACGCGGTGACGCCCGAGACGACCTGGGACGCGCCTGAGAATGAGTTGGTGATTGCAAATGGACCGATTTGCGGGACGACGGGTTATGCCGGTTCCGGCAAAGCGACGGTCGTGACGCTCAGCCCCCTGACCCATAACGTGGTCGATAGTAACGCGGGCGGCTATTTTGCGCCCTTCCTGAAATTCTCCGGCTTTGACGCGCTCGAAATTCAGGGCAAAGCCGAAGAGGATGTGGTCATTTTTATTGATGGCGATACCGGTAAGATTACGATTGAAACCGCCCCGCTCGAAGATGTCGATTCGCACCTGATCGGCGCACACCTGACGCGCATGTACGCTGACGACGAAAAGAGTCAGCGCGGCATCTCGGTCATGTCGGCGGGCGATGCAGCGGAGCATATCCGCTTTGCGATCATCAACTCAAGCTGGTATGACGTGCGCCGCAAAGAAGTGCGCCTGAAACAAGCCGGGCGCGGCGGGACGGGGCGCGTTTTCCGCGACAAGAAGATCAAAGGCATCGTCGTGCGCTACAGCAGCACACGCGGTGACAGCAATCATCCTGCTAATATTGACCTGATCCGTAAAGCGGGCAAACGCTTCAACAAAGAAATGACCGAGCTGGACGATAAACAGAACCAGATGAAGAAGGTCGGTACTGCCAATATCGTTGAGATCATGGATCACTTCGACCTGCTGCCGACGCATAACTTCCGCTATGGCTCGCACCCCGACACACACCAGATCGATTCGAGTGTTTGGAAGGAGAATTTCACCCAGGGGATGCCGGATGGCTGCTGGCTGGGCTGCACCATGTCCTGCACGCACGGCGTGGACGGTTTCCCGCTCGCCACCGGTCCCTATGCCGGTCATAAAGTGCTCGTCGATGGCCCCGAATACGAGAACGCGGCTGGCCTGGGCGCCAATATCGGCAACTTCGACCCGAAGATCGTGCTCGAACTGAACTTCTACTGCGACACCTACGGTGTGGATACGATCTCCTTCGCCAACGCGGTCGCCTTTGCGATGGAATGCTATACCGAAGGCATCATCACTAAAAAAGAGACTGGCGGCATGGACTTGAGCTTCGGCAACGGTCTGGCAGCCGTCGAATTGCTGCACCAAATGGGACGCGGCGAAGGTTTCGGCGTCATCGTTGGTCAGGGTGTTGCCTATATGAAGGAATACTTCGCCAAAGAATACGGCGCTGACCCCGCCTTTTTGCACGACATCGGCATGGAGATCAAGGGCATGGAAATCTCCGAGTATGGCACGAAAGAATCGCTCGCCCAGCAGGGCGGCTTCGGTCTCGCCACCAAAGGTCCGCAGCACGACGAAGCCTGGCTGATCTTCATGGATCAAGTCCAGGGTCTCCTCCCCAGTTTTGAAGACAAAGCCGAAGCGCTGCACTACTTCCCGATGTGGCGCACCTGGTTTAGCCTGCATGGCATGTGCAAACTGCCCTGGAACGACATCACCCCCGAAAATAACAAGGATACCGCCGAGCCAGCCAAAGTCGAAGAGCATGTCGAAAACTACACTTGGGTGCACGAAGGCGTGACTGGCATCAAAGTCACGCCCGAAGACCTGCTCAAACAATCTGAGCGAGTCTACAATTTCCAAAAAGTCTTCTCAATCCGGATGGGACGCGTCGGACGCGAATTCGACATTCCGCCCTACCGCGCCATGGGACCCGTCACCGTTGCAGAGTACGAATCCCGCGCCGAACGCTACGACGGGCAGCTACGCGACCTGATCGGTGTGCCCCCTGAAGGGCTTGCTACCGAAGAGAAGATGGCGAAGTTGCGTGCCTACAAAATGGATCAATACGAACAACTGCTCGACGCCGTCTACAAACGCCGCGGCTGGGACAGCAACAGCATCCCGACCCTTGCGCATTTGAAGGCCTTGGGGATGGATCTGCCTGAAGTGGTCGAAGTTGTAGAAAAAGCCAGGAAGTAGTAGATTAGGGATTAGGAATCAGGGTGGTTGAGTAGCGAAGGCACAGCTTTTCCGTGCCAAAGCGTATCGAAACCAAAGCAGCCTGAGGGGGAGGTTGTCTTTTTAAAATATTTTACGGAGGAAATATGATAGAAGAACAACCTAAAAGAGGGTGGATTGTCTTAATAGTTGCAATAATAGGAGCTACAGGAACAATTTGTGCAGCCCTTGTAACACTAGGAACACCCTTTGCTGAAAGAGCAGCAGATAAGTTTTTCGCCACAGATGTTCCTTCTGTTGCAGTTGTCACTGTTACGCAATCGTACATTCCTGAAAACATCGACAATGAAAGTCCTCCAGCTGGTATTGCGTCGCCCAGTAGTTCTTCTCAAGAAACAGTGCCTATGCCGACTCCTGTAATCAATGTACCAATGACTACCAATCAAACATTATCTGTTAATGCAGATAGCCCTGTATGGATTAATAGTAGTGTATATGTTAAATCTGGACAAACTTTATCGATTCAGGCTTCAGGAAAAGTTACTACTTGGCTTGGGAATTCAGAAGGAGATAGTTATCCAGATGGTAATTCGTGGTCCTGCGATCAATCATTATGTATTCTTTATGGAGAAAGGTATGGAGCATTACTAGGAAGAATAGGAGAAAACGCCCCTTTTGTCGTTGGCTCGAAATATCAGGCACAAGTAGGGCAATCAGGATATGTATATTTTATGATGAACGATATGAGCACATCTTATAGCGATAATTCAGGCAACTACACAGTAAATATTGAGGTCAGGTAGCTAAAATGATAGAAGAACAACCTAAAAAAGGCTGGATAGTAATAATTACGGCAATCATAGGGGTAACAGGAACAATGTGCGTAGCTCTTGCTACAATCGGGGTTCCTTTTGCTGAAAGAGCTTCCGACAAATATTTTGGCACAGAATCTCCTACATCTCTTGTTGTTGCTGCAACAAAAGACACTGTTCAGACGCAGCTTGAAAACACATCCCCGACATTAGCACCTGTTCCAACAGAATCTGAAATCTCTTCACAAGAACAGAATATAGGTACTAACTTAATAAATGATGGCGGCTTTGAAAATGGACTTGGTACTTGGTCTTATGATTCTAGACATAATGTGGGCATCATTTACCCTTCTGATGGCTATCTAGGCTCTAGTGTTTGTTCAAGGCAAAATTTAACGGAACAGGATGTAATGGGCTGGGTTGGAATAGGTCGAAACGTTAATGTTGAATCTGGCAGAAAGTACAAGTATTCCGCTTGGGTAAAGGCTGAAAATGTCACACAGTTTAATGCTCACATTGAGTGGGGAAATCCCATTGAATACAATATATTTCAAGTCATGGATGGAACAACAGATAACTGGCAACTTTGGGAAGCAGAATTTACAGTCCCAAGTGATGTATATCAAATAAGGCTTGCTTTTTGGCATGGGGTAAAAGATAACCAAACAAATGTCTCTGGTGGCATAATCTGTATTGATGAAGTCTCTCTTCGATTAATTGAATAAGCTACATAAATTAACTAAAGCAAATTGAAGGCGTAACTCTATTGAACCAAGAACCTCCATCAGCACACTCTGCGTCGCCGATATAGCCCCCTCTGCTCTATCGGACATCTTCGCGAAGTATACCCGAAGGGTGCCCCCAAATTGAAAAACGAATTTGGGGGAGAGCTACTAAACAAGAAGACTCTCATCCCCCATTTTTGTTTTTCAAAATGGGGGACCGAGGGGGCAGTAACCAGAAGACATAATGTCAAAACAACCCAGAAGCAATCCCAAAATAATGCGCAGAGCCGCAAATCTGCGCAAAAACATGACCGGCGCCGAAAGAAAACTCTGGCACTGTTTGGAGCGCAAGCAATTGGGCGTGCGCTTTCGACGGCAACATGCCATCGGAAACTTTATCGTAGATTTTTGTTGCGTCAAAAAGAAAATCATTGTAGAGTTGGATGGTAGTCAGCATCTCGATTTACAAGAGTATGATGAAGATAGAACGGCATATTTGAAATCGCGTGGTTATCGCGTGATCCGCTTTTGGAATAACGATGTAATGAACGATATTGAAGGTGTTATTTTGGCGATCACTTACTCTTTGGAAGAGTAATTCCGCTCACGCCGGAGCTGGGCGTAGGGCGTTTTAGCTTCCTTTGGCTTATAGCCCGCTGGGTTTTCCCGCGGGTGATCTAAGAAGGAAATCCTAATGAGCAAAACACAAACTGAGCAAATAGACATTATTCTGCAAGAATATGACCCTGCCGCACCGCGCGCAACAGCTGATCCCCTGCGTGCTCTCTGGCTTCAGAGCGCCTCTGTCAGCATGCGCGGCATCAAGGCCGAGCTTCGTGAAGAACAAGAGACCGTTGGCATCTCTGTGCCTGCGCTAAAAGCGATTGGTAAACGGATAGCGAAAGCTGCACAAAAAGAAGTGGATCGATTCTGGCCGTTGGCGCAACTACTATGGGATGAATATGGTCGTGAAGGCAGAGTCGTTGCCGTGATCCTCATGGGGAAGATGCAACTGACCAGCCCCGAAAAGATCATGCCGCGTCTCAGAGATCTATGTGCCACATGCGTGACATGGGAAGATGCGGATCGTTTCGCGATGGACGCATTGGAACCCATCGTCCGTAAAAAGCCGCAAGAATGGCTTGGTGCCATAGAACCCTGGCTGGAAGATGAGAGCAAATGGGTTAGAAGAGCAGGGGTGACGGTGATCGGACGCCTGCCCATGAAACACCCCGAATACACATCCCGAGCTTTGGCACTAGCCGAACGATTGCTGTATGACGAAGAAACGGACGTCAAGAAGGCCGTCAGCTTTGCCATTCGGCTTGCGGCCCGAGGCGAGATAGAGCCCGTGCGTGATTTTCTTTCCGGGCACGTCCCCCCACAGAATGCCACTGCGACATGGGTCTTGTGCGATGTCATTCGCAGTATGACGACAAGTTTTTTGCCAGAGTTTCTGACTCTCTTGCCAAAATATCAAGAATGGAGCAAAGACAAAACATTATCTGCGCAAGAACGCCGCTCCATCGAAAGTGCAATCAAAACGCTTGAGAAAGTAAAATAAGAAAAAATCCATTCTCTGCCACCTATTTTGGAAAGACAAAATCGAGAAGCAGAGTAAATACAAAATGATAAGACAAGCAACCCGCAACGATGCTCCAGCCCTGTTGCCTTTGATGCAGGCATTGGGCTATGCCCTTGGCGCGGACGAACTGCGTAACAGCATCGCTGAGATCAACCAGCGCGGCGGGGCGGTTTTTGTTGCGGAGCGGGAGGGTCGGATTGTGGGGTGTGTGGCGGCGATCATCGACGTGCGTTTGGCAGAGGGGGTAACGGGAGAGATCGTCAGCCTGGTGGTGGTGCCGGAATGTCGCGGGCTGGGCATCGGGAAAGGGTTGGTTGAGCAAGCTGAAGCCTGGCTCGATCCGCGCGTGAGCGTTATCCGCATCCGGGCAAATGCGATCCGCGCCGAGGCGCACGGCTTCTACAGATCACTCGGCTTTAAAGAGATTAAAACGCAGAAGATTTTTGTCAGGCATCGCTAAATCTTCAACCCTTGAGTACAATTTAGGCGAAGGTATATCCATCAAGGAGATTCAAAATGACAGTCGATGAAAGCACCAAACTGGAAACGCTGGCAAAGCATTACGATCAAAGTTTCGAACTGCAAAAAGAATCGGTCACCAAACGGGACCGGCTTTTTCTCTATGTGCTGATTTTGGTTTTATTGCTCTTGATTTATATGCTCAACCCGACCCTGATCAGCGACTGGGCGAATACCTTCATTAGAGATCAGGTTATTGCCAATCAGGTTTCAGAGGCAGAACTATTGGATGTTTCATTCATCGGTCTGATCCTTTGGTTTGGGCTGCTTAGCCTGGTACATACCTACTTCCAGACTGTTTTGCATGTGCAAAGGCAATATAACTACATCTACGATATTGAGAAAGAATTAAGCACCTATTACGCGAGCAAAGCCTTTACCCGTGAAGGCAAACATTATAGAAAATTCAAGCTCAAGTTTTCATCACTCACCAAATTTATTTATTGGAATGTCTTCCCCGCCTTTTTACTGCTCATCATCATTTCTTGGCAACTCTTTCTGATCAGAACAAATGCGGTGCCGCTCTCTTATAAGATCATTGAGAGCATTATCTCCATCATTATTCTGGTATCGACCTATTTCTACCTGTTGGCGCTTTACAAAAAGAGATAAGAACGCGTTTTAAATATGGTCGTGACATAACGCCGCTCTAACTGGATTTTCTCCCTATAATAAAAAAGAGCGCCCTGATAATAAATCTGGGGCGCTCTCTTCTTTAAGAAAGTACGATCGGCGTTGGTTTCTGCTGCAGCATTTGTGCCTGCATTGACCAGGGGCCTGTCCAGGTGATGCGCACGTCGATGAGCTGGCCGCGCAGGTCGTCATCGCTTTCGACGAAGACCAGTTTATTGGTGGGCGTACGTCCGCGCCAACGACCTTTGACCTTTTCTTCAAAAAGGACGGGGACGGTTTCACCGAGAAGCCGCGCGTTGATTTCAGTTGCGATCGTTTTTTGAAGGGATTCCAGACGATGGAATCTTTCCCGTTTAACCTTGTCCGGGACATCGTCTGCCATCCGACGCTCGGATACGGTGCCCTTACGGGGGGAGTAACGCGCCAGATGGGCGACATCCATTTTTAAGTCGGCGAGAAGCTGATAGGTTTGCTCGAACTGTTCATCGGTTTCGCCGGGGAAGCCGACGATGATGTCGGTGGCGATCGAGCAACCGGGGACTTCGTCGCGGATTTGTTGGACTAATTTGCGATAGTCTTCCTGGGTGTAGCCGCGTTTCATGTTGACGAGCACTTCGTTGTCACCCGCCTGGATGGGGACTTCGAAATGGGGCATCACTTTGGGCAGATCGGCAACGGCACGCATGATGTCGACGCCGAAGTAGTTGGGATGCGAGGTTAGGAAGCGAATGCGCTCTAAGCCTTCGACATCGTTCAACAAACGCAGCAAGTCAGCCAGATTGGGGCCGTCTTCGACATCTTTGCCGTAGCGGTCTACAATTTGCCCAAGCAGGGTGATCTCTTTGACGCCCTGTGCCGCCAGCGAGCGTGCTTCGGCGATGATCTCGCCAACGGGACGACTGCGTTCGATGCCGCGCTGGTAGGGGATGATGCAGTAGGTACAGGCGTGCGAACAACCATATACAACGGGAATATAGGCGGAGATGAGTTTGCCGCGCTCATGTTCGGGGATGATGATCTCACCGTCCATAATGGCGAACCTGTTTTGGGTCACGTTCGTTTCGGCGATGTAGGCTTCATCCTGCGTGAGATGGGCGATCAGCGGCCCCGGGTCGGAGGGCGGGGAGAAGACATCCACAAAGGGCAGTTTCTTTTGTAATTTTTCGGCACCCTTGACGCCGACGAGACAGCCCATCAGGTTGATGACGAGGGCGGGATTTTTCTCTTTGAGCGGGCGGATGGAATGCAAAAAGCCGAGTGCTTTATCCTCGGCGGATTGGCGCACGACGCAGGTGTTGAGCACGAGCACATCGGCTTCTTTGACCTCAGCGGTAAAGTGGTAACCAAGATGCTCGAGGGAGGAACCCAGACGACGCGAGTCGGCCACGTTCATTTGGCAACCCGCCGTCCAGATATGGTATTTTTTATGCAGTTTGTCCATAGTTCGGCGATTATACCAAGTTTGTGCTAGAAAACAGAGTTATAAAATACACAAAAAAATCCGCCACATTCGTGGCGGATTGAGTGATTTGAAGACCATATTTGGAATTTCTGCATTGAAAAACAAGAACTTGACATATTTATTGACAGGTTACGGTAGTTCCGGCAGGAATTGTCCCGTAATTTTCTACTACATCTCCGGCATTTGTCGTGAAGTAGGGATCATCAGAAAACCGTGTATACACCATTCCGTCATTTTGCAAATAAACAACAACATCACCACTAGGCCAGGTCTGAGAAGTCCCTGCAGCCCAGCTACGGTTATCACAAATTTTTTGGAACGCGGCATTAGATTCGGCTGCTGGATCTGCTGTTGGTTCAGCAGCAGCTTCACCGCCGCCAGCCGAACTCACTGTAAGTCCGTTATTAATATTGGTGAAAACGCTGCCGACCAAGGGCCCGAGCACCTGCAGAACAACGATCACGATGACTGCGACCAAGACCAGAATCAGCGCGTATTCCACCAATCCCTGCCCCTTTTCCTTGCGATTGAAATTGAACATTTAATTTCTCCTTTCGAATAACTTCAAAAAATAAGATTTGATTCTTGCCTACAGGCGTTGAGTGCAGCCAGTAGGTCGACTCGCGAAAGCGTCTTTTCAAGAACAAGATTGGCACCAGCCTGCAGCACCGCTTGATCTTGTCCGCGCAGTTCACCCGTCACCAAGGCCAGAATAACGATTGCAGGAAAACTTTCGCGCATGGATCGGATGATCTCCAACTCGCCTTTTGGCGGGTTGCCGATCCCGAAGAGCAGCATATTGGGCACTAGCTCAGCCTGTCTTTCCAAAAACTGCCTGCCACTCGCATACTCAGCCACAACCTGTACTCCTTCTTCCGCAGCCAGCGCAGTGCTGAGCGCTGTCCGCATCAGCGGGTGGTTGTCGATCACAATGATGGAGAGCATTTTCTTTCTCATGTGCAATATCTTACTGAGGGTGTAGTTTTTGCGCATCCACAGGGTGTTTAACTTATGTTGATATTTGTTTAAATTTTGCTTAAACATATGTTTAAACAAAAAATCCCTGCAGGAGGGATTTTTCAAAAAATAACGGAACGAACCTTATTCAACTAGCTTCCGTTTGTGAGCATATGCCACCAGTTGAGCGCGGGTTTCCACCGGCAGCCGCTGCATAATATGATGCACATGCGAACGCACCGTACCCAAACTCAAATGCAACGCCTCCGCGATCTCGGCATCTGCATATCCCTTAGCCAGCAATACCAGCACCTCCTCCTGCCGCGACGTTAACTGTGTCAGCGGATCGGCTTCAGGCTCGCTTCCCCCGAGCTTACGGACACCCTGAAAAAGTTTTTTCGTGATGCCCATCGGCATATACGGAACCCCATCCGCGACCTTGCGGATGGCTTCCAATAAATAAGAGCGCGGTGCGGTTTTGGGGTAATACCCCAATGCCCCTACCCGAACAGCAGCCAAAATCCGCTCTTCATCCTCCATACTGGAGTTGACCAGTACCTTTGCTTTTGGGTTTTCAGTCACGATCTCTCTAATCGCATCCAGGCCGCTCATCCCCGGCAACATCAGATCCATCATGATCACATCCGGTGAAATCTCTGCCAGCATCTCAAGAGCATCTTCCGCATTATTGGCTTGAGCAATCACTTCAAGATCATCTTCGCTGTTTAACGCGCAACACAAGGCTTCGCGCATCAGGGGGTGATCATCTACGATCAGGATTTTTATCATTTTCATACTTCATCAATTGTAGCGCAAAAGCGGACCGTTGTCCCATGACCGGGGGAAGATACAATTTCCAGGCTCCCGCCGAGCAAGTCTGCACGCTCTCGCATAGTGCGCATCCCCAAGCCGCCGCCTTTTACTTTTTCTAATTCAAAGCCGATGCCATTATCTTCTATCTCAACGATCAAATGCTCATCTGTGCAATTCAAATGGACGATCACCTGGCAGGCGTTGGCATATTTTAGAGAATTATTCAGGGCTTCAATGGCCAGCCAATATAAATTTTCGATGCGGTCGCGTGAACAGTTCAACCTTTCTCGATTAAGAACAATCATCTCGGCCTGAATACCAACGCGCCGCTCAACCATTTGAAGACGCTCTTCTATCAGGTCTATAAAACTAACGTTATCGTCTTTGAATGGGGAAGTGATCTCGTAAAGCAGCAAGCGGATTTCCTTGAGTGCCTGCAACCCGCTTATTTGAATGCGTTCCGCTACGTGGGCAGCCTTTTCTGTTTGTTCTTTTGCGAGCAAAGCTTGCAGCGTCTCCGCAGAAAGCATTACACTGTGAATGGATTGGTTGACAGAGTCATGCAAATCGCGGCCGAGGCGTTCACGTTCTTCTACTTTTGCGAGTGTCCGTGCTTGCTCAACCACCATCTCCTGAGCTTCATGCAGGCTTTCGTTCAGAGATTCAATTTCTGCCAAACGTTCTGTTAGCATTTGCTCGGCCTGATAGCTTTCTGTCATATCACGAAAAACGAGCAACTTTGCAAAGGGCGTTCCGCGATGATCGCATAGCAGTGTCGTCTTGATGTTGAAATATCGGTTTTCCCCCGTGTTATCGTCAATACTAAGTGTCTGGTTTTGATTGGATGTGGATAAGGCTACGATTTCCGGATACGCTGCTAAAGCATTTTGAAACTTAAGTCCAATTGCGTCTTTTGTTAAGTAGAAAAGTCTGCCTGCTGATATATTAAAGTCAACAAGGTGTTGGTTCTGGTCCAGCACAAGAATGGGGTCGCTCATCTGTTCGACAATCGATCTGCGTGCAACGGGAACAATATCAAGAAAGCGTGTTCCGAAAAGCGCCAATAAAATGAGTAAACCCGATAAAGAGAAAAATATCGAAGTCCAGTCAATACCTGCCAATCCTGGAATTTCAACCAGGTAAAGCAGGTTACTCACAACCGGAATCATCAGCGCGGAAAAGAGGATCAACGCCTGTCGCCGGGTATTCCCTGTTGAGCGATATGCTAGACGCAATACCCTTCCTAACATGAAGATGATCGCAACATAGCCTATCCCCACGGCCCACGCAAAGGCAGGCCCATGATGAAAGATAAGGATATTGTCCCCAACAGGGCTGCGCGTGAAACCGCTCCAGAATAAGCCGTGCCACTGATTCGTGATCGGGAGCAAAATATTTATGATTGGCATGACCCATAAAATCAGGCGGAACCATTTTCTTGCCAACCAGTGACCATAGCCTGCATAGGAAAGTGAAAAGCTGAAAATCAGCACCAGAGCCGAATTGTAAAAGATGGTTTCGAGCTTTGCAAAAAAAACTTTTAAGGGAATGGAGATAGCAGCGTAATCCAGCGCAGAGGCCAGTACCCAGAAGGTTGTCGCGAACATCCCAAAAGCAAAATAATATCCACCTGTGGTCCTTCGACGCTGCCAACTAGCGTAGAAGGTGAACAAGTTGACGATAGCGGTGATGAATAAAAGGATGCTGATATTGGTTAGTTTGAACATAAAACACTAATATCCTTTTTGCGGGTGCTTTAGTCTACTTGATTTTTCGTGTTTTTAGAGGTAACTTTCGATAGATAAACGTCATATAATGCGCCTCACGCGGAGGGCTGGCTGTGTGAATGGATGTATCTGCTGTAGAACAGATTAAGTGTAAATCCCCTGCGAGCATTTTGGCATTGATCTTGAACCACTGCCGCAGAATTATATAAATAACTGATGTTATGCAAAAAGGATATTTGTACTTGGTGTTTGCCCCCTCTATCCTTCGGACATCTCCCCTAAATTCCAAATGCGTGGAATTTAGGGGAGACCACCCTGCTTTATTTCTATCCCCCTATTTTGCTTGCAAAATGGGGGGATGCCCCAGCGAAGCGAGGGGCCGGGGGGCAGAACGTCCGAATTTACAATGTCGCTGCGTAACATGAGTAAATAAAAGGAAAATTGATGTTCACAAAAGCCATCGTAAGAACGCCGGGCAAAAGCATGATTAACGGTATCAGCACTGCCGGATTAGGTCTCCCCGATTATGAATTGGCCCTGCGCCAGCACGCTGCTTATATCGAAGCCCTCAAAAAATGCGAACTTGATGTAAGAATCCTTCCTGCAGATGAAGCCTTCCCCGATTCCACCTTTGTGGAGGATGTCGCACTATTAACGCCTGCTTGTGCCATTATCACCAACCCGGGCGCGGATTCTCGTCGTGGGGAGATCGCTTCGATCAAAACAGTCTTGGCTGATTTCTACGCCAATATTGAAGAAGTCTGTGAACCTGGCAGAGTCGAAGCTGGGGATATTATGATGGTCGGCAAGCATTTCTACATTGGCTTGTCCGCGCGAACAAATCAGGATGGTGCAGCCCAGATCATCGCCTTCCTTGAAAAATACGGCATGAGCGGCTCAGTCGTCACACTCGAAGAAGTGCTGCATCTCAAAACAGGAATCGCCTATCTTGAAAAGAACAACCTGCTGGCCTGTGGTGAGTTCCTGACCAAGCCGGAATTTCAAAAATTCAATATCCTTGAAATTGACGCAAGCGAAAGCTACGCCGCGAACTGCATCTGGGTCAATGGCACTGTTATCATGCCGAAAGGCTATCCCAAAGCCCGCAAAACCATTACAGATGCAGGCTATTCCATCATCGAAGTGGATGTCTCTGAATTCAAAAAACTGGATGGCGGTTTAAGCTGCCTCTCGCTCAGATTCTAGGTTCTCATATTAGAAATGTCCCAACGTAAGCGCCTCGACCGTGAAGGTCTCGAAATCTATCTCTACAATCTGCTGATGCTCTACCGCCCCCTGTTGCGGATCAGTGCCTTCATTATTTTCATTTATGCTTTTGTGACGTTAAACCTTTATCCGTTGGGCAGCATTGTTGCTGTCGCGGTAGCGAGCTTCCTGTTTTTATTAACCTTCTCCCATGTACTGACTCTCCACATCGCCAAGTTCGGTGCCTGGTTGGGTACACTTAGAACAAAAGAATAGAGAAATACGATGTCCAAGACAATCACCCTGAGCCCCATCGGCTATGTAAACAGCCCCCGTGCAGAGATCGAAGATGATAACTGGGGCGATGTCGTCTCGCAAATTATCTTGACGGATGAATTCAACGCTGAATCCCTGCAAGGGATCGAAGCCTTCTCACATGCTGAAATCATCTTCTACTTCGACCGCGTTAAACGGGAAAAGATCGTCACCGGCTCGCGCTATCCACGCGGGCAGCAAGTTTGGGGCAAGATCGGCATCTTTGCCCAACGCGGCAAGAATCGCCCCAATCAGATCGGATTAACAACCGTGCGCATCCTGCAACGGGATCGGAAAATCCTGACCGTAGAAGGCTTGGATGCCATCGACGGCACGCCTGTGCTGGATATAAAGCCGGTGATGAAAGAGTTTTTGCCGCGTGGAGACGTGCTGCAGCCCGAGTGGGTGGACGAATTGATGCGAGGCTACTGGAAAAAATGATCGATTTCGACGAAACCCAACCTCACCGTGCCACCCCCGATCTGGCAACCTTCCAGCCGATCCCGATGTCACGCGTGGCAAAACGCGAAGCCAAACAAAAGATCACCCGTCGCAATTTGAAGATCGGTGCGATTGTCTTGGTTTTGCTCTATTTTTTTGCCCCGCTCAGAACGAATCTCCTTTTTCTGGGCACCGACGGCTCGCCCCAGCGTGGCGAGTTGGGCCGCACGGATACGATCATCCTGACAACGATCATCCCCTTTAAGCCTTATATCGGTATGCTCGGTATTCCGCGCGACTTGTGGCTTGAGATCCCCAACGTGGGTGAGCAGCGCATCAATACCGCCTACTTCTACGCTGAGTTGGAGGAAGCGGGGAGCGGTGCGAAAGCCGCTACCGAAGCCGTCTCGGATAACTTTGACGTGCATCTGCGCTACTACCTGATCGTGCACATGCTTGGCGTGGTGGATGTGGTAGATGCACTCGGCGGGCTGGATTTCAAACTGGACGAGCCGATGGGTAAATTGGACGCTGGTAAGCATCATCTGGACGGCGCAGAGACGCTCGCCTTTGTGCGTGAGCGTTACTCGTCGAGCGATATTTCGCGGATGAAACAAGGACAGATCGTGATCGGTGCGCTCATCCGCAAGTCGCTCTCGCCGAGTGGCTGGACAAAGATGCCACGCCTGTTGACGGCACTGCCCGGCGCCATTGAGACGAATATCCCGCTTTGGCAGCTACCGCGCCTGAGTTTTGCCTTCATCCGTGCCACGTGGTTCGGCATGGATAATCGCACGCTTAATTGGGACATGGTTACACCCTATCTGACATCCGGTGGGGCGCAGGTGCTCCTCCCGAAGTGGGATGCGATCAATCCTGTTTTGGACGAGATGTTTGGGAAGTAAGAGCCTCTTATGAGAGAGTTAGATCTCACCTCCCATATACTACTTTCAGTGCAATTAAAAAGAATAATTGCATAAGAGCCTGCGAGTTCGTTTCGTTTTTGCCGATGATATAATTTTCTCTTGTAAAAGCAATTTCCTACATTCACTTCCTAAGGTTATTTCACATGAACAATAATAAGTTTGATTTATTCGAACAAAAAATGCGTGACGCGAATACGCCAGATATTGCCATTCAAATCTTTGAATACTACTATTTGCAATTGCTTGATGGGAATACGGGGTTCATTCGCACGGCTGATATTCAGCCGACAGATGCGCCGTCCAAAGTTGCCGATTTGCCCGAACGATTGCAGGCTGTTGGGCAAGATGCGTTGTCGAAAACGGTAACGATTAAGCTAAATGGCGGCTTAGGTACAAGTATGGGGCTTGATACTGCAAAATCATTACTTCCTGTAAAAGAGAAACTTTCCTTCCTTGAAGTTATTGCGCAACAATCTATCGGGATCAATTCACATCTGCTGCTCATGAATAGCTTTTCAACCAGGGAAGATTCTCTTGCTCTCATCAAACAAAAATATCCTGAGCTGTTGGAAAAAAGCATTGGGGTTGATTTTTTACAGCATAAAGTGCCCAAAGTAAGAAAAGATGATTTCCGCCCGGTATCATGGCCACAAAACCCGGAATTGGAATGGTGTCCTCCGGGACACGGAAATATTTACCCCGCCCTTGTCACAAGCAATATGCTTGGTCAACTTTTAGAGTCCGGTTTCAAATATGCTTTTATCTCTAACGCTGACAATTTAGGGGCCGTGGTAGACGCAACTATATTGGGTTATTTTATTGAAAACGATATTCCTTTCTTGATGGAAGTTACGAAACGAACGGCAATGGACAGAAAGGGTGGTTTCCCTGTTCGCCATAAAAATGGTGGACTTGTATTATGGGAAACTGCCCAATGCCACCCTGATGAAATGGATGAGTATCAGGATATCAAACGCTTTACACATACCAGTACGAATAATATCTGGGTTAACCTGGAGAAGCTAAAAGTTGAAATGGAAAGAAAAAACAACAATCTTCAACTTACGATGATCCGTAACGAGAAAACGGTTGACCCGCAAGATAGTAATTCACCCAAAGTCTATCAACTCGAAACAGCGATGGGCGCTGCAATTTCAGTGTTTACAGGCGCTACAGTGATAGAAGTCCCTCGCCGTCGCTTTACCCCTGTAAAATCGACGAATGAGCTTCTGGCAGTTCGTTCCGATGCTTATATTCTGACGCCGGACTACCGGGTAGTCCTAAACCCGAAACGCGAACTGCCACCGCCCGTTGTCTTTCTGGACCCAAAGTATTACAAAATGTATCATGATCTGGAAGCCCGCTTCCCCACAGAAGTTCCATCTCTGATTGGTTGTGAAAAACTGGAAGTTGAGGGAGATGTTGTCTTTGGGGAAAATGTAAAGATCAACGGTAACGTAAAAATCATCAATACGACAAGAGAACAAGTCCGCCTTGAAAATGTCACTCTTGAAAATGAAGCGTGGCGAATTTAATGTGTTTATCCGCCAAAGACAATGAGTTAGATGATGCTCTCGTCGAGGTGGGGACGCGCATCCAGTTGACCCATTCGTTGATCGGCAACCAAGCCCAAATTAAGGGCGTGGGCGCGGCGGAATATCCCGCCATTGTGAATGTCGGTGATAATTCCTGGATTAAGTAATCCTGCACACAAGTACCGAGTATCCTCAAGATGCCCGGTACTTTTTTTATTGGAGAATAAAATGAGAAAAGCCCTTTTAGTTGTAGATGCACAAGCCAATATGTTCGATGAAGATTTTTGTGTGGCCAATGCTGATGAAGTTATTGAGAATATCCGCACGCTGATCGAGAGCGCCAGAGATGCAGATACGCCGCTGATCTACATCCGTAATAACGGCGGCGCGGATGAGCCTGACCAGCCCAATACACCCGGCTGGGAAATCTATGCGCCTTTTGCGCCGTTGGTTGGAGAAAAAGTTATTGATAAAGCAGGCCCAGATGCCTTTGCGGGGACGAGTTTGCAAAGCATTTTGGATGAGTTGTCAATTACGCATCTCGTGATTACCGGAATGCAGAGTGAAGTTTGTATTATCACCAGTGGCGAACGGGCTGTGGCGCTGGGCTATCAGGTTACGTTGGTTGAAGATGCGCACACAACGTTTGATTTTGACGATTCACGGGCGGATGATGCTATTCAGGCTGCGAATACTCTATTTGCTGAAATTGCAAACTGTAAAAAAACGACGGATATATCTTTTCAGTAGTTTTGAATACCGAGCATTCTAATATGCTCTCGGCGTGCGATGATGAAAACGCCCGAAGAACGCTTCGATGCCGCAAGCGATTCCGTCGCTGCAATAGACGTGGATTAAACAAAAGAGACCGAATATCTCTGAGATATTCGGTCTCTTTTTATGAAATAAGGGCAGCTATCTTTCTCGAAAGACTACCAACTTATTCAAGACAAAATTCCAGACGAAAGACGCACCCGTCGCAGCGCCCAGCGCAACAATCTCTGGCAAGTGGAGCCAATCTAAAACAAGCGCCATTGTGCCGGCGTTGATGGCGAGAGCAAAGACGTGCGTGAGCGTGAATAATCCCGCTGCGCGCCAGATATTGCCCTTGTCGCCGAAAGTCCACGAACGATTCCAGAAGAAACTATTCAGCATCCCGATCACATAGGCGATCCCTTTCGCCAACACGAGCATGCTGCCAAGTCCCAGCCAGCGAGTAAGAATGAGGTAGGCGGCTGCGTCGATGGCTGTATTTAGTACGCCTACGGTCATAAATTTGACGATTTGTACGAGCGTAACGGGTAGCGGCGACCGGTCGGGCGCCCCTACGATAGGATTAATTTCCGCAGTCATAGAGCACCTTGTTTTCGGATGGCGGCCCCATACGCACATTTTGCTGCCTCTGCCCCAAATCCGCTTTCTGCTCCCGAACTTCTACGCCCGGCACGCTTACCGGGGAGCAGGATTCCGTTACCCAGGCAGCGATGTCACGATGAGAATTGGTCATATTATCGCTGTAGAGAATGTAGCGCAATTCACCGTTGGCGACCATCTCCGCAACGCCCGCCGCGTCGATAACCTGATCGCCTCCACTGAAGCCGCCAAAGGTTAGCACAGGGCGTCCTGTTTCGAGGATGTAAGGAGCGGCGCTGCGGGCATTGATCGTCGCCAGCAAGTAGCTGTCGGGATCGGTATTTTCGAGCAGGAAATTCATGATCGCTTCTTCGTTATCACTCATTACGGTGTTATTCGGAGTCATAAATGTGGTCGGTTGCGTATCGTTGATCGTGGCCGTCGGCAAGGCGACGTTGGGATTCTTGTTCATGGTCGCCATCACAGCCCAGGTTATGGGGGCGGCAAGCATGGCAAGCAGGATGAGCGTGAGAGCGGCAGTGCGGAATTTTGCTGAGTTGTTCAGCACAAGCAGACCAAACCCTGCGAGAGTCATCACGATGGCGAGAGGCAAAACCCAGCTTGCGGTGGTGTAGTTGCTCAACATGACCGCCTGAAAACCGAGCGTAGCGACAGCGAGGAAAGCGAGAGTCCCAAGCCCTAGCCAGCGATTTCGCTTGAAGAACTGCGAGACAGACCAGAATGCCATACCTGTCAGGGCTGCGAGGGCTGGCCCAAGCATGATGAGGTAGTAGCGATGGAAGAGGCCCGTTGTGAATGAGAAGTATGCCATTACGGGGAGTAGCCAGAGTGTCCAGAGTAATAATCCGAGCCATTTTTTCCTTGTAGTAACCGCTTCAGCGGTTGAAGGACTAAAGTCCTTACTACATAGGGAAAGTAAGGTGATGCCCGTCAACAAAATACTGAGCAGTGCCAGAGGCAACAGCCACGAGGCTTCTGTAACCAGCGGTTCAGAGAAAAGGCGTGTAATACCTGCTTGTCCCGTTTCGCTGTTGTTCATGCCGCCTTGGGGGCGCGCACCATTTTGGGCATTGCCATCATTTGGCGGTCGCTGGGCGTTGCCAGCCATCTGCCCATCATTGGGGGCAACACGATCCTTCGGGGCGCAGATGAGCGCATCTGTTTGGGGCGGGGAGATGCAGATTCCATCGATGGTGCGCTGGGGCATTTCGACGGTGCAGGCCTCGCCGAGGGTTAGGCCGTTGCAGGCATCCAGTGCTCTTTGGGGTACTTGTCGATTTGACGGAGCCCCGTTGACAGGCGTCTGATCCGATGACTGATTGGGCGCGGCAGATGCTTGGACATGTTGCCCATCATCTGCGGGAGGCTGCGGTCGGTTGCCGCCATCCCCATTCCGGTTCTTATTGTTCAAACCCAGGCGCGAGAGACCGTTATGACCGATGATGAGTTCTATTACCGTGTTATCTTCGCTGCTGCCGATGAAGGGGCGATATTGCTCGGGAACGAGATCGACCGTGATTGCCCACGAAAGCGAGACGGTGAGGAGCAGAATGGTTGCCACGCCAAGCTGCCAAATGCGCGTCCACCAGCCCTGTTTTGCGCCAAAAAAGTAGAGTGCGTAAATGGCGGGGACGATCATATAAGCCTGGAGCATTTTGATATTGAATCCCAGACCGACAATGAATGCGCCTAAAAGCAAATAACGGAATTTGCCGCTCTGCACCGCTTTCCAGACTGCCCAAACTGCGAGCAGGAGAACGAAGACGAGCAGACCGTCGATCGTGTTGTTACGCTCAGTGGAGATGGTGACGGGAATAACGGCCAGCGTAAGCGCGGCGACGAGACCCGCTCCCCTGTTGAATTGTTCTTTGACAAGATAATAAATGAGGCCAATTGAGCCGAGTCCCGCCAACGCGTTGGGGAGAGCGAGAGCGAAACCGTTTACGCCAAAAATAGAGGCCGAAAGTGACTGCACCCAAAACCCGAGTGGCGGCTTATCCACAGTGACCGATCCACCCGGCTCAAAGGAGCCGAAAAAGAAATTCGACCATGAGGAGAGCATCGATTTGACCGTTGCTGCATAATAGGTGTTGCCAATGCTAAATGCGCCAAGTTGGTAGAGACGCAAAAATGCGCCAAGCGCGAGAATTGCGAAAAGGGAGAGGGTGGTGAGTAGTTTTTTGTTTTTCTCAGACATAGGGACCTCCAGTGTTTACTGATTTGCCCACAGTATAGAAAAAAGATGTTCAGAAGTTGTTTAGATTTGATTGAAATCTTATAAATCTATGTTCTAATCTTAGCCATTCAGCCAAGCATCTTGCCCCTAACCCCAGCCTGTGCTAAACTCATTTCATGGCTGAAGACACCATGCTCACCGAGGCAATTGACGCAATTCGTCAGGGGAATAAAAAACAGGCGAAGGACATTCTCACGCGCCTAATCAAAGCCGATCAGCTCAATGCCACCTATTGGGTCTGGATGAGTGTGGCTGTCGAGACCAAAAAAGAACGCCTTTACGCCCTCCAAACCGCACTAAAAGCCGACCCCGAAAACGCTGCCGCAAAACGCGGGCTAGTTTTGATGGGTGCAATGACATTGGATGAAGATGTTGAGCCCTTTCCGCTCGATAAGCCGCGTCTTTGGGAAGAACAGCTTGTTGAAGATGAAGAAGAGAAGCCGCACGGGATCAAGGGCTTGGTTGCCAACCCAATCGTCCGTTTAGCTGGAATTCTGATCGGCGTCTTCGGCATCATCGGCTTTGCCGTTTTCGGTCTCTCTCAGCGGAATAATACCGTTGTGCGGAATACGAATACCCCCGGCCCCTCCCCAACCTTTACATTAACACCCACTGCTCTGAACGCAAAACCGGAAGCCACGCCCGCCTTTATCGGACCAACCCCGCTTTGGGCCTTACTGGATGTAACCTATACCCCAACTCCGCTCTACGTGAACACCCCACGCTCTGTCCAGGCCAGCGATTATGGCTACGCTGTCAGAGACGCCTACAAAAACGAAGATTGGGAAGCCCTGGTCAGTGCGATGGAACAGATCGCAATTCTGGAACCTGAAAGCGCCGATCCCTACTACTACATCGGCGAAGGCTATCGCTTCATGGGAAAAAATAGCAAAGCCTTCCAGGCTTACGAAGACGCCCTCAACGTGGACAATGATTTCGCCGCTGGCTATCTTGGGCGAGCGCGTGTGCTCCCCTACATCAACAGGAACGCCAGTATTCTGCCCGATCTGGATACCGCCATCGAAAAAGACCCCTATTTTGCTGAAGCCTATCTTGCCCGCGCAAATTACTGGTATGGAAAAGAGAAATATGAAGACGCCCTCAATGACCTCGAGATTGCGTTACAGCTTTCCCCCAACTCTGCCGAGGTCTATCTTTCTTATGCACGGCTTTACTGGGCGCAAGATGAATTAGGCGATGCACTTACCGCAGCGCAACAAGCCCTTGAAATCGACCGTACTAATCTGGGCACCTATCGTTTGCTCGCTGAACTATATACAGAAAACCAGGAGCCGGAGAAAGCCATCGAAGTGCTTGAAATCTATACCGTCTTCGAAGATGAAGATGCGGATGCGCTCAGTATTCTGGGTGGCGCCTACTACGCGCTGGAAGACTATCAAAAAGCCATTGAAACCCTCGATCATGTCATCGAGCTTGATCGGCGCAACGGGAAAGCTTACTATTATCGTGGGCTTGCTTACATGGCCCTCAATGATGGCGAACAGGCAGTAGACGATCTTGATCTGGCGAATACCTATCTGGGCAAGAAAGACTTCGACGCCAGTCTCGCTCTGGCACAGGCGAATACTCTCATCGACCACTACGGCGATTGCTATCTGCAAGTGGAGCGCACCCGTCCGCTGGTTGAAACGGAATATCAGGAAGCTCTGATCTACTACTGGCGCGCAACCTGTCATGAAGGGCGTGAAGATCAAAAAGCCGCGATCAACGATTGGGAAAGTTTGCTCGGTATGCCCTTTAGCGCTACCATCGGCTACCTGCAAGCAGAAGCACGTCAACACCTCGGCGGATTGTATACACCTACACCGACGGCCACGGTTGGACCGACTTTCACGCCAACCCCCACACGGACGCCGGGGCCTAGCGCCACGCCGACCATTACGCGTACCCCAAGTCCCACCGATACGCCGACTGAAACTCCGACCAAAACTCCAACCAAAACTCCAACGCCTACGCCTGAAGAGTAGCCTGGTCAATCCAGCCGACTAGCCAACCCAAAGACCAATCCCATGCCTACAGCCCAAATCATTTACAACCCTGCCGCAGGGAGATTTCCTGTCGCCACGGCCATCCCATCTGCCGAACATGCCCTGCGTGATGCAGGCTGGGAGGTCTCGTCTGTTTCCACGCGCTCGGGGGAGGATGGCACTTATCTCGCCAAACGCGCCGTCGAACGCGGCGAGGATGCTGTTTTCGCCGTCGGCGGGGATGGCACCATCGGACAAGTCGCCAGCGGCTTGATCGACAGCGAGACCGCGCTCGGCATCCTGCCTGCCGGTACTGCCAATGTTTGGGGCAAGGAACTTGGTATGCAGCCCTATTCTTTCCTCGCCAGTAACGCGCTCGAGGAAAACGCAAAAAAACTCGCGCGCGCGCCCATTTACGCGGTAGATATTGGGCTTTGCAACCAACAGCCCTTTTTAATGTGGGCAGGCCTGGGGCTGGATGCGCTTTCGGTCCAGAAGATCGAACCGCGCTTCAGGCTCGAAAAATTCTTCACCATGCCCGAATACGCCACATCCATACTGCTTACAGCTGCCCGTTGGCGCGGCGTCTCTCTCCGCATCTGGGCCGATGGTGAAGAGATCGAAGGACATTACATCCTGGCGGTTATCAACAATATTCGCAATTATATGGGCGGGCTGACAAAATTATCTCCCGATGCCCTGCTGGATGATGGCTATTTTGATCTGTGGCTTTTTGATGGCAAGAATATGGCCGATGCCTTGCGCCCCGTTTGGGAAATGTGGGGAGGACGGCATATCGACTCTGCTTATACGCGCCGCGTCCCCTTCAGGGAACTGCGTCTCGAAGCCGAGACCGCCTTCGCCGTCCAGACCGATGGCGAGCCGCGCTTCGATACCAAAATTGCCGAGATCAGCGTGAAGAAACGCGCCCTGCGCGTGCTCATGCCCACCAATGCCCTCGAAGCTCTCTCTCAAAAACCCTTGAAAGGCTCGCCCGATGAAATCTGAGATCATCAATCGCTGGGTCGTTTTGGGTGCGCTAGGCGTTGCCATCCTGCTGTTTATTATCAGCCTGTTGATTGGACTCGGCTCTAACGCCCCCAAAGCGAATGCCCCTGATTTGCAGGTTGCCGAAATTACAGTAATTCCCGGCCCCACATCAACGCCGCGGATCGCCCCTACCCCGACGCATGATCCCGCACAAGGGACAGCCACCCCGCTCCCCGGCGAGATCGCACTATTTACTTACGTCCAAATCACGGGCACCGATGGCGAAGGCTTACGCCTGCGCTCCGCCCCCGGGCTGAATGGGGAACCGCTCTTCCTCGGCTTCGATACTGAACTCTTCCAGATCATCGATGGCCCCGAAGATGCAGATGGCTACACCTGGTGGTATCTCTCTGCCCCCTACGACGAAACCCGCGCTGGCTGGGCTGCCTCCGATTTTCTGGAAGCCATCGAAGCGCCGCAAGAATAAACTCATATAAAAAATCAATCGCCTCCTCTCCCCTAAATTCCGTTTGTAGAATTTGGGGCAGAGGGGCAAAAAGGAAACTCTATGAACCCCAAACCTACCTCCATCGACGCAAGTCGTTCGAAAAAAGAACTAACCATCACTTGGGATGACGGCCACACCAGCGTCTATTCCTTCACTCTCCTGCGGGCAGCTTGCCCTTGTGCTGAGTGCCGCGGTGGCCACGAGAATATGGGTGGCCCGCCCGATCCCGGCGTTTTTCAATTACCCATCGTTGACACCCGCGCAAACAGCCTGAAGGACGTAGTCGCAACCGGCTCCTACGGTATCTCCATCCTCTGGGAAGATGGACACGATTACGGTATCTATAACTGGGGCTTCTTGCGCGAGCTTTGTCCCTGTGATGAGTGCCGAGGGTAAAAGACAACGACAGTGCTGATAAATTATCAAGAAAACTAGTATCAAGAAGATTAGGAATGAATTAATAATGTCCTACAAATCAGAAGAAGAGTTCTCTTCTCTAATAAAAAAGCATTTTGGTTTTCTAATTGATGAATATGACTTTATTTTAAAGACAAAAAGTGCTGATTACTTTGACACTGACATATATGATTTTGAGAGCTCGACAGCACGGATAAGGATATTTATTGAAAGAAAGATGTTGGTAGTGGGAATAATTCCCGTTGGAGAAGAAGATCGAAAATTACGACGATCCAACATCATACCAACACAACTTGGCCTAAGTGTTGTTGCCAAAGGCCTTAATCCTAACTTGGATTATGAAACAATCTGGAACGAACCTGTTTTATCTGCTATGGAAAGAAAATCTCAAATTCTCAAGAACCATTGCAAAGATATACTTGCAGGAGATTTTACGAGTTGGGTTGATATATTAGAAAATATCAGAAAACGCAATTAGCAAGTATTTTTGTTGCATTCATCTAATTTCATATCAACATAAAAGGCATCACTAATGCAAAACTCTGAACGTCAAGTAACACTCACTTGCCTACAATGCGCTTTCTAAGAGGGGGTTGTTGCATTTTTTATTCATACGCCGATAAAGATTGCCCAGCGAAATAAAAAGAGAGCGAGTGCCAAGCACTCGCTCTCTCTGCTTTTTACGAAAAAGTCTGCGACAACGTCTCAAATTTTCTTCCGCGCCGCTCGTCGTCTTTGTAGAGAAGCACATAGGTAACAATCTGATAGGGCACAAATTTCTGCTCGTAGGGCTTATTCACTGCCAGATCAAAATAAGTGTGCCAGGTCCCTGTATTGAAATAAATCTGATTGGTATTTTTCTCGCGGGTTTCGTTTGTATCCAGCGGCACGATTTCGTGATGGTGCGTATGCCCATAAACAATGTAATTTACACGCTTTTCTTTATATGCCGGTTCATTGAGCGCTTTCTTCGCGTAGGTTATAGGCCCGCCCCAAAACTTATCCTGCACCCAAAGCGCAAAGTCGTTAATCGTCTGGAAAGATGCTCGCTTGGAAATTTCCAAAGCAAGCTCGAGTTTATCAACACTATCAAATTCAAAACGCTCGTCAAAATCACGTACTACGTCTAAGGCCAGAAATTCATCGCCCATCTTTTCCCAGAGGCTTTTGATCTGATTTTGAACGTCATCAGACAGGTTATTATGCTTGATCTGACTGCTGACCCAGAGTGATGTTGCCAAGGCGGGACGCACATGGCTCAGTGCACGCAGATTCTCAATCACCTTTTTGGGCAGATCAGGCAGTTGGCGCTCAACCTCCACTGGGAAACGGTTCAGCATCTCGACGGTAAAGGCATCGCCCAGCGCCGAGTGGATGCGGCTCTTTTGTGTGGTGTCAAAGTTGAAGCTGTCATACCGATCCCCATGCACGGCGTAGACGCTGTACTTGCTGAGCATTTCGGCGAGCGTGGCATCATCTTCGGGGACGTAGGGGAAGGGTGCATTGCTTTGTGCCAAGCCAAATGCATCCACGACCTCAGCACGTATCTCGTCAAAGCGCGCACCGGGGATGCCGTAATACCAATCGTGATTGCCGATCATGTAATACATCCGCACCGGTACTTCCACCCGATCATCATTCTCACGCCATTTTCGTTCACTGTTGAGTGCGCGTGGAATTTCCACCCTGATATCGCGCAGAGCATCCAGCGCATCTGCGTTTTTGGCAAAAATCGCATCTGTGATCTGCTTTAGTTTGGCGGCATATTGGGGCTTGCTGCGATCTGTCCACGGGCGGGTGTAGGCGGGGGTGTTTGGTTTGCTATCGAGCCAAAGGGTGGAGTGGAGCGGGTCGAGAATATCGCCCAAAAGCAGGATATTGATTTCGTTGATCGGGCGATAGCTGCCATCTTCGCGCCACGAGGCACGCATTGCCATTTCGCCCAGACGTTCGACAAAAACGTAAAAAGCATCTGGCGCAATTGATTCGCCGCATGAGCCGTCGCCTAAATGGATGTCGCTGAGAATAATGAGCATAAATTTCTCCTTTGTGCGCTCCTATTATATAGCCTGTAGAGAAAAAGTTCTTAGCAAATTTTTACTTCTTAGAGTTTTTTGAAGAAATGGATTGCCCAAACTTTTCCCCGCTTCCCAAGCTTAAAGCGCGTCCTTAGGCTGGTTCCGTTCTCCAGCCATTGATCGGATGCGTCCTCCTGTAAGCTTGTTTCCGTGCCCAATTTTCTCCCGCCATCACAATTAGATGCGCCCAACCAAGGCCTGCATTGCACTTCTTACTTTCTGAATATCCACGCACTTTCCTTGCCATCGTCGTTGAGCAGAGTTGCACCAAGTTTTTCGAGCAGTCGTCTCGATGCGGGGTTGATGACCGCCGTTGCAGTGATGCCGAGACAGTCGGGCTGCTCAAAAGCCCAGTTGAGAAGTTCGCGCAGGGCTTCGCTCATGTAGCCACGCTTATGCCAGTCGGGCGCAATCCCGTAGCCGACTTCGCTCAGCCCCTCATCATCGGGCGGGGATTTGAAGCCCGCCAGGCCGATGCCGACTTGCGCGTCGCGCTCGACGATCAGCCAGTAGGTCTGCCAGATGTGTTTTTCAGCGGGAAGAGTTTCCATCTTGGCGAGTTTCATCCCGATAGCGCGGATGACATTCTCGTCGAGGATGGCGGTATCAAATTGGACGCCGAGATCCTGCTCGAGGAGAGAGGCGTTGCCCTGAGCTTGTCGAAGGGGCGAAGCAAGTGTCCACTCGAGTTGGGTCTTCGAGAGGGGTACCAAGTCTAAACGCGGGGTGTGCCGAGTGTTATCCATCAAAATCGCGGATCTTTTTCCAGTTCAAGTAGGTCACTGCAAGGGTGAAGAAGATCATCAGAATTCCGCTGCCGCCAAAAACAAAACGCCCCGTTGACACACTGCCGCTGCCGCTGGTGGTGATCGGCCCGAGCGATGCGCTGGATGAGAATTCGCGTTCGCCGGGACCAAACCCGACCCACAGGAAGAGGGAGGAGAAGACCAGCATGAAGATCGTGCCGATGATCAGGATCAGCCAGAGATAGAGCAGTGATTCTTCGGGCCTGGGGCCGAAAGCACCCTGCAGGGCGGTCATCGTGCCTGCCAGCATGAAAACTGCGCCTGCCCCGCCGACGACCCAACGCGGGGCGTTGAAGGAGCTGGGGTCAACGTGGATGACGTCGGCTGAGATCATGACAATGAATGCGCCGACGAGGAAGAATAGTCCGCCAAAGGCCATGCTGGCGAGGAGCGTTTGGGATGCGTTGGAATTATTTGACATGCGGCTATTTTAATTCAGCGCTGCCTGAAGCGCAGTATATAGATCGGCAGTGGAGGGTTGACGATCATCTTCAGTTTGGCAACGTTCTTGGATGGCAGTTTGGATATTCTTTTTTGTGCTTTGCCAGTTTTGTGCATCCATGCCGGGCGCGCCGATGAAAAAGATTGCGGATGAATCATCGGGATGTAAGCCGCCATGCACGCCCTCGATCGGGGCACCGAAATAGTAGCCTTCGGCATAGTTGCTGATCAGCAGCATGTCGCCCGCCATGCCGCTGACGAGATTTTGAATACGATTGACGGGATCGAGATAGAGTTCGGGGTCTTGTAGGGCGAACCATTCTTTGAGAGAAATGATTTCGCCTTGCGGGGTGAAGGCCTGATAGGGCGCATCCCAACTATCTTTTTCCACATCCCGCACCAGCACACCAGCAAGAGCATTCTTTAACTCGCTGGCGTAGTTGCCCGTTTCGTGCGCTTCCCAAAACGCCGCTGCAACAGGCAAAACATCGCGCACAAACTCAGGTTTGTCCGCCCAATGCCCCGTCCGATTTTGGAGATAGACATGCGCCAAGCCGCCATTCGAGGCGACAACGGCGTCGCAGTGCGGGTCTTCGCCGGGGTAGTCGTGGACGTCCAAGCCGAGTGCATCGAAGAGATGACCAATCTCTTTCTCGAAGGGAAAGGCCAACCGCAGGGAATGTTTATCATCGGCGATGACTTTGATTTGACCATGATCGGAGAAGATGGCAACCAGGGGGGCGTAATCGGATTTGGCTTCAAGCAAGGCATCCCAAAGCTGAGCGAGTAGCGGATCGATCACCTCGACGAGATGCTGGTACTGGGCATCGGGTCCGTGATGATGGGATTCGTGATCCAAGCCCATCAGGTAGATAGTCAGGATGTCGGGGATGCCGTTCTGCTCGATTTCTTCAATCGTCTCTGCGATGATCTCGCCGTCATATTCCGCCGACGACATGCCAAAGAGATTGCCGCCTTTGGTGAAACGCGCAATATCGACGAGGGAGGGTTTGAGCCAGACATCTGCGCCTTTAGCATACATATTCCCCGCCACGACGGAGCGGTAGCCTTGCTCTGCCAATTCTTCGTAAATCGTCGGCACGCGCAGACAGTTGGCGGCCAGTCCATGCGTGAAAACCAGCACGGCATCATCCGCGGCGAGGGTGTCGCCGACATCGAAAGCGTAATGACGCGGGACGCCCTTGTTGAAATCGCCGAAGCGGTCGAAGAATTGGTTGCCGGGAATGCCATGCTCTTTGGGATGCGCGCCCGTAAACAACGAGGCTTGCGAGGCAAAGGTGATGCTCGGCGCGGGGGCGAGGGCATCCACTTGCAAGCCGCGTGATAGATCAGCACCGCCGAGCAGTTTTGTCAAAACGGGAATTTTTCCGTCGTTGAGCGCTTGTTTGAAAACATCTGGACGGAGACCATCAATGTCGATCAGTAAGATTTGTTTTTTCATCATTTCTCCTAAAAGCCCCCCTCTGGCTCCCCCCGCTTGCGGGGGGAGAACCCGTCCCTCCCCCGTTTACGGGGGAGGCTAGGTGGGGGCTATTTCAGCGCGTTTACATATTCACCAAACAACTCCAAGACCTCGCCAAAATTCTCGCGGCCAAAGCCGAGTCGGAAGTGTTGGTCGCCATAGTCGAAGACGTGCGAGGGGGCGAGCATGATGCCTGCTTCTGCCACGATTTTATCGGCAAAGGCGAGCGTGCTTTCGACGCCCAACATGCGCGGGAAGCAGATCGAGCCGCCGCGCGGGCGGTTGAGCGCAAAGCGTTCGGGGCGGGCGGCGAAAAATTCGTCCAGCAGGGCGAAGTTGCGTGCCAGACGGGCATTTTGCGTGTCAATAATGGCCTGTTTATTTTGGAGGGCGATGATCGACAAAATCTCGCTCGGGGCGCTGGAGCAGATGGTGGTGTAGTCTTTCAGTTCGAGCATCCGCGCCAGAGTGGGGGCATTCTGCGTGGCGATCCATCCAATGCGCAAGCCGGGTAAGCCAAAGGTTTTCGACATGCCAAAGAGCGAAAAAGCTCTCTCGTAAGCCTCGCAAGCCGAGGGCAGGGTCGATCCGGTTTCTATTTCCAAGAAACGATACATCTCATCCGAAAGCAGATAGATGCCATGCTCGCGCAGCATCCCGATCAGCGCGTCAAATTCGGAATGGGATGGGACGTAGCCGGTGGGATTATGCGGGAAGTTGACGACGACGAGTTTGGTCTGCGGCGTGATGAGTGCTTCGAGACGCGCCAGATCAAAATGCCATCCGGCGGCTTCGTCAGGTTCCCATCTGGAGAGTTGGCAGCCGATCGAACCCGCGATCTCGTAGAGCGACTGGTAGCCCGGAAAGGTGCTGACGACGTGGTCGCCGGGCTGGAGCAGGGCGTGCATGAGCAGGAAGATGGCTTCTTCGGGCGCGGCGATGAGAGTTTGGTCGGGGTGGATGCCGTCGTAGATGGCTGCAGCTTCGGCGCGCAGTTGCGGATGCCCCATCGATACGGTGTAGCCGAGTTTGAGATCGAAGAAGGTTTTGCGCATTTCGGGGGAGGCCATTTCGAGCAGTTGCGGCAGGGTCAGCGACTCGCAGTCCGAGCTGGAGAGCAGGTATTTGGCGGAGAATTCGTGGCGGGCAAAGTAGCGTTCGAGGGTGAAGGGGGGGATATTCATTTGAGACCTTTGATTTTAGATTTTAAATTTTTGCACCACAGAGTGCACGGAGAGCACGGAGTTTACTTTTTGATTTCTACTCGATAGTTTGTTGGCATTAGCTTTAGCATATTTCCAACTTTAGCATGTGGGTTTTGTATAGGCAACAAGTTGGGTTTGCCAAAAATTTCAGTGATGAAATAAAGCCAATACGCATTCTGATATCTTTGGGATGTTTTTAACTCGTTTTCACTGATATAAAAGGTTCGTTTGCTTAGAGCTGTTGTCTTAACCTCTATATATTTCTCTTCCCCCGAAGGTGCAAAAGATAAAACATCATAGCCTGCGGCTACATTTGTTTGGCTAATGTGTTGAATCTTTTGTGAAAGAAGGGTTTCACCGCTAGAAATCAAATGATTTCTTTCATAATCTAAAACCCACTCTTCACCTGCAACACCAATAGAGCGTCTGCTTTTTAAGATACGCTGGAACTCGTCATCACTGATTTTTCTTTTTCCTCCCTGTTTCGAGATTTGAACAACGCCATCGCTTGAAACTTCTAAATCATTACTCACGATCATGTATTGACCATCTTTGTTCCACGCAATATCGCCACTTGTTTTCCGATGCTGTAAAACATTACGAACATTACGCCGCCACTTTGGGTCTTTTGTAGAAGGTGCGGCGGGGAGAAAATCATCTTTTGTAAGATTTAGGTTTGTCTCAACAAGTACGTAAATGTCTTGTAATGGAACCCAAATATCTCTGAATAATTCGCTGTCAATGACTTCCCACATTTCTTGTAATGAAGTAATACTCATATCAACTTTTCCTGTGCATTTATGATTGCGGCATCGAAATTATACGCCAAAAGAAAAAGCAGACTCTCCTCTCAGAAAATCTGCTGTAGAATAGGTTTTGGGGTTAGAAGGTTTCAATCTCAAGAATGATCTTTTTCAAGCGGACGCGCGTGCCCGGTGGGATTGGTTCTGCGCTGATTGCAGCCCAGGTTTCCCCGTCAATTTCAACTTCGCCGTCGTTGTGTACAGGCGTCTTGGTGATTCCAATGATGCCAAACATATTCTGCTGATATGTTTTTGCTTTTGTCATATCTTCGCTTACGTCTCGTAAAATCCCGCGATCTATGATCGGGATGAGCAATACGATTCCTGGTCCCTGTTCTCCGATGAAACGTCCCAGTCGGTAGACCGCCAATCGTTGATGTTCTGGCACGATCCGCATTGCCGAAGCAAGCATTATCACGACTGCCACCATTATTCCCCCAAGCAAACAAATGAGTGAAGTAAATGTTGGTTCCATTTATAACCTCCTGATAATAGTTTCCATGTAAAGATAGATTTTCAAATTATACGCCAAAAGAAAAAGCTGACTCTCTTCTCAGAAAGTCCGCTTTTCATTCGTTGCTCATCAGACATCAACGCCCGACACTCTTCTAGCAAAACTTTAACACTCCAGCCAAGTCCCGATGATATAATCTCGCTTAGTTGAAGGAAACAAAAAAAGCCCTCCAAAAGGAAGGCTTTTTTGTGAGCGCGGAGAGGCTCGAACTCTCAACAAATGGCTTAAAAGGCCACTGCTCTACCATTGAGCTACGCGCCCGAAGCGATGAGCATTCTAACACGCTCTATCCCTCCCGTCAACGAAGTAAGATAAATCTATGTTTTTCCATCTATTATGGAGAATTGAAAATAAGGAGTAATAAAATGGCTGAAGTTAATGCAAATGAAGCAAGCTTCCAACAGGAAGTTCTAGAGGCGGCGCTGCCTGTTCTGGTCGATTTTTCGGCGGAGTGGTGTGGCCCTTGCAAGATGGTTGACCCGATCGTGCATGAATTGTCGGAAGATTGGGCGGGCAAGGTTAAGGTCGTCAAAGTGGATGCGGATGAAAGCCCCAATATTCTGATGAAATACGGAATCATGGGCATCCCCACGCTAATGTTCTTCGTCAATGGCGAAGTCAAAGAGCGTGTGACCGGCTTCCAGCCCAAGAAGAAATTAGTTAAGAAATTTGAACAACATATTTAGAACCTAAAATGGGCTGTCTCAAAAGACAGCCCATTTTTATTTTGGTTGAATAAGTGGATTATTGGCCAGTGCCGACAAATTCACCCTGCGCTAGTGCGGTGGGGCTGAGAATGGAGAAAGCGGGATCGCTGAGGCCAATCAACATGTCGGGAACGGGGGTATTCAGGTGTATGAGCACGGTGAAGTTGTTGACTTTCTCGATGCCATCAAAGGTTGAGAGCGGTTTCTCTGTCTCATCCAGTTCACCTTTGAAGCCGCCAAAGAGCGCGGCCCAAGCGGCGTATTCGCCGTCGCCGCGAGTTTCATTTTCGGGGTCGAACCAGCGGTTGAAGTTGGCAATGACGGCATCTGCATTCATGGGGGTACCATCTTCGAAGAGAATTCCAGTGTTCAGGTCGAGAATGTAGTCGAGTTCGTCGTCAGAGATTTCGGCATTCGCAGCGAGAAGCGGTGCACCAGATGCATCGGTGAGGGTCGAGAAGTGGGATGCTGCATCGCCGAGGGCTTCGTTGGCAGGGTCTACGCCTGTATCGACGACCATGTTGTTTGGGGCCTCAGCAGGTTCCTCGTCCACGTTTGTATCGGCGACGGGAGTTGCCATCGGCTCTTCTCCTGACGCAGGTTCAGGCGTATCTTGCGCAGTCTGACAGGCTGTCATCATCAGCGCAAAGGTTAAAAGTAGTACAAATAGAATAAATTTTGTTTTCTGGGTTTTCATTCTCTCTCCTTGTAGTAGATTGAGTGGATTGGTAAGTTACTTGATTGGATTATAATGTTTTTATGGATGCTAAAAAACCTACTCCTTTAAAATCCTCGCCATTGGAGGATATTGAGCCGCGCTTACGTCCTTTCCTTCCGGCAGATCTTTATGCAACGGCCTGGGTAGATCCTTCGCAGAAGAAACTGGAAGAAGTTTTCGAGCATTTACGAACTTTGCAGCGGATTGTAAATGATTACACTTCGCGCAGCACAGTAGCGACGCCGCCTGTTCCGGGAAAACCGAATGAGAAATGGCAGCGTGGCACGCTGATGTTTACGGACTTGGCAGGTTTTACGCGCCTGATGGAAGCGAATGCTTCGCAAGGGAAAGCCGGAGCGGGCACCCTTTTAGGGGTACTGAACGCTTATTTTGCGAAGATGATCGAAACGATCAGTAAGTCTGGCGGGGACTTACTCGAATTTACGGGGGATGCACTTTTAGCGCTTTTCCCTGATAGCCAAAATGTAAATAAGCCAAACGATGATGCGATCAAAGCGGTGCGTGCCGGGTTGCGTATGCAGCGCGCGATGCGCGAATTTTCCGAGATCGAAACCGCACAGGGAACCCTGCATTTGGGCATGCGCATCGGCATCCATTCCGGGCGTTTTCTGTCTGCCGATATTGGTACGCCGCGCCGCATGGAGCATGTTCTGCTCGGCAAAACAGTGCAGGATACCAAGCTCTCGGAGAGTGCCGGGGTAAAAGGGCGGGTTTGCCTTTCCACAACGGTGTATGAACGCGTCAAAGATGAGTTCGAGTGTGACGATCATCAGTCCAAAGATGGCGAACGTGAATATAAACTGGTCATTGATAATCTTCCTGGAGATCAGCTTGGCGAGTATGAACTCTATGCCACCGGATCGCGTCGACGTCAGTCGAACGTGGTTCTCTTTGATCGAGGGATTGCCAATCTTGTAGAGCAGATCACCTCTTTGGTGGATGCGATCGAACCCCTGGCAAGCTTGCTACCGGCTCCCGTGCTGAATTTACTCGTCGAGAGCGCTGCGGATCGCCACATCCCCCCTGACTTTGTCGAGCCAACGATTGTTTTCGTCAACTTTATCGGATTGCCCGAAACGGTAGACCGTGCGATGCCGGGCGAAGAGAAGAAGATCATCAAGACTTTCTCGCGAGCCTTTGCGTTGATTAATGCTGCCGTGGAAGCACGTGGCGGGGTGCTGAAGAAGATCACCTATCACCTTTCAGGGTCGGATATTGTGATTTATTTCGGGGCGCCGACGGCGCACTCGAACGATACCGAGCGCGCTGCGGCTGCGGCTTTAGCTATCCGTGATATTGTGATGAACCTGAAAGTTCCCAGCGTGGCGATGAAAGTGCCCGAAGTGATTTGTCAGATCGGCATCAACGTGGGGGCAGCTTTTGCGGCAGAAATCGGTGAGCCACGTGGACGGCGAGAATACAATGTTCTTGGAGATACCGTCAATATTGCCGCACGTTTGATGAATAGAGCGAAACCAAATCAGATATTGGTCACAGGGCCTGCCTTTGAGCGCTCCGAAGAGAACTTTGCGTATGAGTTCCTGGGCGATGTTTCGCTAAAAGGAAAAGCCGTGATGACGCCGATTTACGAGTTAAAAGGACATTTGCATCAGGAGTAATTTATTAAAGTGCAAAAAATCTTGACTCGCTGGAGAATTAAAACCCAGCGAGTTTTTGTTTTCTTAACGCTACTCTTCTTCGATTTTGGTACCCAAAGAAGACCAAATGTTGTGTTTAAGGTTACTGCCTGCCTTGGCACGCAGATTTACTTTATAAGTCGCGTTTTCACCCTCGCCCAAGCGGATCAGCCAAAACTGGCGCGTGAGCGTGGTCAGGGCGCGGTCAAGTTCTGTGTGCGACATACGCTGTTTTTCGGGCATTTTATCCACGGCAGTACACAGATCGGGGTAAGTCATCTTTAAACGACGAAGCATCAGGCGCATGATATCGCGCAAAGTCGGTGGCAAGTCCACCAAGTCCAGCGCGGTGATTCCACCATCTTCTTGTTTGCTTTCGATTTTATTTTGTAGTCGGTCAAATACGCCAGCCATAATCTTTCCTCATCAATACAATTCCGGCATTTCAATTGGCTCTGGCTGCGGTTCGCAAATTCCACACCAGATCACATTGGCAACCGCCAAGCCCTTTGGGGTATTGTTTGCGCCCACGAACATGGTGATGAAACTGGACATGGTGCTGGCATGTTCCTTGCATACAAAGCGTCCGCAAAAGTGGCAAGCCGCGCGGGCTGATTCTTCACATTCCCAACATTTCATGGCTTATGCCTCTGCGGCGAGCACCATTTTGGCAATATCACGGAGCGCACTTGACCAGGGGTGATCGGGTTCTTTGAGCGAGAAAAGGTCTGCGCTGCCATTTTCGACAAGGTCTTCCGAGAGTGGCATTACGCCTGCGACGGGGGCACCGAAGAGCTTCGACATTTCGGCTTTGATCACGTTCGGGTCGTAGCGGGTGAGTGCTTTGTTGACGGCCAAAAGTAAATTGGGGACGCCCAAATTGCGGGCAATATCCACCGTGACGGCGGTGCCTTGCAGGTCTTGCTGGTCAGGGCGCAGGAGCAGAACAAGCACATCAGAGATGGCGACTGAGAGCAGTGTCTCTTCGTTCAGGCCCGGGTGCGTGTCGATGAAGAGATAATCGAGATCGAGCACTTCGAGAAGGGTTTGCAAGCCTTCATTCAGACGATTAACATCGTAGCCTTTGCGCAGCACATGACTGATCTCACCGCCGCTAATGCTGGAGGGGATCAGCCACAAGTTAACGCCCGCGAGCTTTGACCTGCCCGGCGCGTCCAGAGCGTTTTCTCCTATTGAGAGGGCGACTTCGCCAATCTCGCAGCGATCATAGAGGAAATCATTCAGCGTTTTGCCCATTTTATGCTCATCCAGTCCAAAGAGGACGTGGATGCCGGGGGATTGAATATCGGTATCCACCACAGCGACGCGCTTTCCCGCCAGAGCAACTTGTGCTGCAAGGTTTGCGGTGGTGTTCGATTTTCCCGTTCCTCCGCGGAATGAGTGGATGGAAACGATTTTCTTCTCGTTCATTTTGCCTCCTGATTCTTTTTCGCGTACCGTTTGGCACGCTCTGCGCGTTCTTTGCGTAGTCTTTCAGCCTGTGATTTTAGTTCGGAATAAAACTCGCTGCTGGTCAACTCTTCGTACTCTGCCTGACGCCGTGCCTGATCGATTTCAAAATTCAATTTCTGAATTTCTTCTTTGAAAGCGTCTTCACGTGCCTGAACCTCTTCAATCATTTGGAAGAAAGCTGCCAAGAGTTGATTGGCTTTATCTTCATTGCTGATTTCGTCTCCATCGCTGACCTGTGAACTCTGGATCTCCTGCATGGCAGATTTATAGTCGCCTTTTGCGATGCGGCGGCTCCAGTCAGTGGCCTTTTCGATGTAGGTTGTGGCGAAGCGCAAACGTCCCGAAATATTGCGGATGAGCGTATTCGCAGTTTCAGGGCTCTGCTCAAGCATGTCAAAGAAGTCTTCACGCTTGAGGAAGAGTACATGTGCAGCGGTTTTCGCGATCACACCCGCAGAGCGCGGTTTCTCATCGAAGAGGGACATCTCACCGATCATCTCGCCGGGGCCGCACTGATTCAAGACGAGCGGATTCCCCGGTGTCTCTTCGGTGACGATGTTTAGATAGCCAGCGTCGATGATGAAGAGAGCATTTCCTTCATCGCCCTTGTTGAAAAGGACTTCATCCTTTTTCAGGTCACGGAAGGAGATCTTCTGAGTAACAACCTGGAGTGCGTCATTGGGTAAGCCGCGAAAGAGAAAATGTTCTTTTAGTTTGCTGATCGATTCTGATGTCATAGGCTTTCTTCATTTTTGATCTTGTTATTTAGGTTGCCCCAAAGACTGGGGGCGTTTGATTTGCGCGGGGCTTTGGCGCGTTCTTCAATAATACTCTGTAGCCGTCCCCAAAGGGGGCTGGATTCTTGTAAAAATGTACCCCGTAGATAGAGCATGCAGTAGGAACCTACCTGACGTCGCAGGTTGTCCATATCGCTGCGCAGGTTGTTAATCTGGTTCTCAGTGGACTGGCGTAGTTTTTCATCACCAAGTTCGCTGAAGCGCGCCAGGGTCTTGCGCAGGATGCCAAGCTTTGCCTGCATGAGTAGGAATTTTTCAACCTGTTCTGCTTTTTCGCCACCAAACTTTTCGGCAACTGGGGCGAGGTATTTCTGCATTTTGTCAACTTGCTGGACGGCAGAGGCTTCCTGCGCCGTGATGCCCTCTTCTTCTTTGAGGGATGCTTCGATGAGCACCTGCTCCTCCTTGAAGCCTCGTCGGATCGTGTAGACGATAAATCCGATACCGCTAAACCCCGCGACAGCGGCGTAGATCAGAAGCAAGCCGCTATCCACGCGTGTGACGAGGTTGTTGAAGGCGATGTGGATGCCCATTGAAAGGGCTAATCCTGCCAGAAGGATGACGTTGCGACGAGCAGAGCGATTCAGACGGGCGATGCCGAGGGCGATCCCGAGTACTCCGGTGGCGGTGGCGTGCATCAAGTTGGTCGAGATGACGCGTCCAATTGCCTGAATGAGAGCTGTTTCCGGGTTGCCAGCGACATATTCAAAATTCTCGATGATGGCAAACCCGATTCCGGCTGCGAAGCCGTAGACAGCACCATCGACGAAGTAGGTAAAGCTGGCCTGACGAACTAAAAAAATAATGATAATGACTTTGAGAATTTCTTCGAGAATGGGCGCGCTCAAACGCACCATTGTGTTGTAATCAACGATGCCCATCTCAAGCATTAACGGGTTGATCTGTGCAGCGATGAGATAGGCACATAACCCCCAAGCTAAGGATGCCAACACAAAATTAAAATTCCCTGTTCTGTATAAATCCATTTTGCGAACAATGAACAGAAAGAGGAGCGGGATCAGTGTTGCGATTGTTAGAGCAATAAAAAGGACCATAGCGTTTCAAAAACAGATAAGGCGAGGCGAGAGAATTCTCTCGCCTCGCCTTTCATTTAGTTTAGTAGCCCTGGCTTGCTAATTCTTTGGAGGGCGACCATTCAGACCATTTGTCCGTGAAGGGCGAGTTGGTCAGATTGCCGATTGCACCACCCGTCCATGGGGTGCTGAAGATGTTCGGATTGCCATCTCGTGTGGACGTGAAGGAGATGCTGTTCCCTGCGCAGTCCCAGCTTGGGCCGCTATCAGCGCCTTCGTATTCGGTCAGCTGATATTCTTTATTACTGGTCAGATCGTAGGTGAAGACATCGGTATTGCCTGAATATTCAACCTGATAAGCGATGCGATTGCCTTCAGGCGACCAACTCAGGTTGCCGACATTGCCGACACCGTCCGTGATTTGAACAAGGTTCTCACCAGTAAGATCGGATACGAAGAGGGACCATTTATCGCCAAACTGTGCGAGGAAGGCGAGTTGCTGCCCGTTAGGCGACCACGATGGGAAGATGCTGTTGGTCGCGAAGTCGGTGACCTGGTACTCAGTACCGGTGCTAAGGTTGAGGAGATAAACATTCCAGAAACCTGAGCGGTTGCTTTGGAAGGTGATCCACTCTGTGGATGGTGACCAGAAGCCGTTGATGTCGTCAGCGCGGCTGGTGGTAAGCTGCTTTTCTTCACCAGTATTGGTGTTGAGCAGGAAGATGTCCCAGTTACCGTTACGGTCGCTTTGATAAATGACGCTCTGGCTGTCAGCGCCAACCATGGCGTTGATGTTGTTGGCTTTGGTCTTGGTCAACTGCTGTTGGGCATTACCTTGGCTGTCAGATGAGAAGAGTTCAACGTTGCCTTTACGGTTGCTCTGGAAGACGATCAACTCATTATCTGGTGAGCGGCTCGGACGCGAGTCAGATGCATTGCTGTTCGAGATGTTGACGAGACTCGCTCCAGCGTCGCCTTCAACGCCATCGAGGCGGAAGATTTCAAGATCGCCACCGCGGAAGGAGTGGAAGACAACCCATTGTTGGCAGCTTGCTGCTACAGGTGGCGCTGCTTGGATAACGGGAGGCGCACAGCTTGTGCCGTCTTCGTAGAGCCAACCAGTGGTCACATCGCAAACTGGTTCTTCAGCGCAGCTTGTGCCGTCAGGATAGGTTTCGGTGTTGGCGTCACAGACGAAACAGGATTTTCCATCGGGATAGAGCCAGTTAGAGTTGGCATCACAGACTGGGGCTTCGCCACAGCTTGTGCCGTCAGGATAGGTTTCGGTGTTTGCATCGCAAACGAAGCAGGATGTGCCATCAGCGTAAAGCCAGTTGGTGCTGGCATCGCAGAGTGGGGCTTCGCCGCAGCTTGTGCCGTCAGGATAGGTGCCGGTCAAAGTATCACAGACAAAGCAGGACTTTCCATCCGGGTAGAGCCAGTTGGTGCTGGCATCGCAGACCGGTTCTTCAGCGCAGCTTGTGCCATCAGGATAGGTTTCGGTTTTAGGATCACAAGCGAAGCAGGATGACCCATCAGGATAAAACCAATTGGTGCTGGCATCACAGATTGGGGGAGGTGGAGGTGTTGAGCAGCCACCTTCAGGGGCCGGGATAATGTCATCTTCGTGGTAAATATGCCCGTTGTAGACACCATCATCAGCTACGGTGATTTTGACGTAAGGGTTCTTCTCGCTACCGGTCGCATGGCAGATTGTGATCTTTTCGTTCTTGGGATGTGGGTCATCATCACCATCGTCAGATTTTGGACAGCCACCAGCGGGAGCCGGAATAATGTCATCTTCGTGATGCGTATGATCTGTGCCTTCCATGCCGATTATGTCGCCGTCTGCTGCGCTAACGCTGACAGTGATTTTTACGTAAGGGTTGGTTGCGCTACCCGTCGCATGGCAGATTGTGATTTTCTTGTGAGCATTATCATTGCCACCGCCGTTGTTATTATCGTCGTTGCCGCCGCCGTTGTTATTGTCGTCGTTGCCACCGCCGTTGTTATTGTCGTCGTTGCCACCGCCGTTGTTATTGTCGTCGTT
>JBNLFG010000026.1:0-23255 GCA_050305405.1 Anaerolineales bacterium
GTCGCCCCTACGGTATCAATTTCATTGAATATCAATATCCCATGCAAATGATTCGGCATCACGATATACGCGCCCAATTCAACGTATGGCCGAACAATCGGCGTTCGTTCCCATTCATCACGCACGATTTTCCCCATCTCATTCAAAACCACTTCACGGCCCACAATTTTTCCAAACAACATTTCACGCTGCCACGTCACGATGGTGACGAAATACGCGCCGACTGATGAATAATCGTATCCGCGTAGGCGCAGGCTGTTTTTTCGTCTTGGTTTGGTGTTGGTCATGGTTTGTTTCCCTCGTGCAAGGGCGCACGGCGGTGCGCCCCTACATGTTAATTTTGCACATCCAAAACCGCCCCATACCAGCGTAAATACTCATCCACATGCGCCTGCCAGTAGGCAGAATCGTGCGTGCCTGTGTAGAGGTGCCACTCATGCACCACGTTTATCTGCGCGAGCAGGTCAGCCAAAGCGAGCGCGTTTTCAAATTCGTTGTCGTTATCGCCAATATCAAGATAGATCAGGGGCATCTCATCCGCAGGAATGGCTGCCAGCCAATCATCCAGTTTGCTGGCATCTCGTTGAAAGATTGCAGGCGAATGGATGCCCAGCGCGCCGAAGCGTTCCCAGTTTTGCAGCCCCTTGCGAATCGTCCAGCCCGCCCCGCGTGATAGCCCGCCCAAAGCACGGAGCTCGCGTTCGGGCAGCGTGCGGTACTCGGCGTCGATATAGTCGATGAACTCGTCGATCAAAACATCGCCAAAAGGATCATTCTCGACCAAGTCCCACGACAGACGGTCGAGCGGCATCACGATCAAAAAGGGCGGAATCTCGCCCGCATCCATCAGCGCAGCAGCCTGCTCCGCCACGCCCAAATCGATCCATTGCTCGGCGGTGAAAGTTTGTCCATGCAAAAGGTAGAGCACGGGGTAACGAGTGGACTGATCTTCAAAATAGCATTTCGGGAGAAAAATATAATATTCCGGCAGATAAACCGACGAGTACGTCCCCTGTTGAACTTGCCCTGTGGCATCCAAGCATGGATCGGGCGTTGAGCTGGATGCCGCCACTGTGCTGATTATGATCGCTGTTGGCGTGGGGGAAACGGGAGTTTGTGTGGGTTCGGGCAGGGGTGTATTTGGTGCACATCCTGCCAAAAGCAGGAGCGTTGCGAGAAATCCAATGACAATGTTTTCTTGACGATTTAGCATGCGTGCGATTATACTCTCACCCGCTCGGGGCGTAGCGCAGTCCGGCCAGCGCACCGCGTTTGGGACGCGGGGGTCCCCGGTTCAAATCCGGGCGCCCCGACCATTTTCAAAAAGCCGATTATCCCAAGCTTGGCAACAAAAAACACCATCACAATGATGGTGTTTTTTGTTTTCTACATATCCCAAATATGTCGAAAATATCTAATCCAGAAAAACCATTCCCTGTGTCCCATCGACTCTAATAAGCATGTCGTCTTTTAATTGCGTTGTCGCTACTTGCGTGCCCAATACCGCAGGGATGCCATACTCGCGTGCCACGATGGCCGCATGGGATAATGCCCCTCCAGTATCTGCAACAACAGCCGATGCCAACCCAAATAATGGTGTCCAAGCCGGGTCGGTGAATTGGCAAACCAGCACGTCGCCTTCGTTTAGTTTATAAAACTCAGCGGGGCCATTAATTACCCTTACTTTTCCTGACGCAAGACCGGGACTACCAGATTGACCTTTGATCATATTCTTTGATGTGCTAAGGTCTACGATCCCTCTGTCTTGCCATATCGCACTTGCTTTGGGACGTGCTTTTTGACGTTTTATGACCAAATCTTTCATCATTTCAGATGATGTATTCCCCTTCAGCAGATCATATAATTCAGGCAGGGTCAGAAGGAGAATATCATCTTGTTTAGAAAGAATTCCCTCGTTAAAGAGGCGTCGGGCTGCTTCTTTTGTTCCTTGTCTGGCGAGAGAAAAGGCCTCTTCGATAGCATATAAAGTTGCTTCACGGGCAATATGTCCATTACGATAGCGCGTCAAGGTACGCAAAAAGGATTTTCTCAGGAAGCTAGGCAAACGATCTGTTGTTTTCTCTCTAAGTGCAGAGAATTTTCCTTCCGTTTTATCCTTCTTATGCACTGACCGCAAAATAAGTGGCAGCACAGCCATTAAGTTTTCTGGTTTCTCGCGCCAGGAATAATTAGAAAATGGCAAATAGACCTTCATGGTGCGCGCACCATGTTCTTCCAAAAAGGCATTCACTTTCTCTAAAAATTGAAGCCCGACTTCCGTTTTTTGCAGCTCGCCAATCACTTCTTCGGGAGAAAATTCCAATAAAGCAGTCCGCACGATTTTCTCTTTGCCTGCTTCACGCGCAAGATCATCTAATGCCCGATCGATCAGCGCGGTTTTGTAATCCAATTCGCCGAGCAGATCAGCTTCGATAATGTTTTTATCTTTGTTGATAAGTTTTACCCAGGCAATTAGCAGCGCTCCGCGTATCATCATTGGGGCGATATATGTGCCAAAGCGCAGTGTTCCCACATCTGTTCCGATTTGTACAGCATCAACAATGAAGCGCGCCAACTCAGCATCGGATTTCTTTTTTAACTCAACTTTTTTCAAAGAAGAGATACGTTCAGCAAAGAAAGCACTTTGCGTTTTCTGCCAATCTTCAGGATTTAAATGCATCTTTTTGTAGAGAAGCAAGGGAAGCGCGAGAATTTTTATCCCAGGTTTAGGCACAACTGGCTCTACAAAAGGGATCCCTTCCTCATCCATTCTGATAATCTGATCGGATTTTGCAGCTTTCATCCCGGCTTCGCGCATGGCGCTTTGAACCTGCTCATAGCCCTCAGTCACAGCATAATAATCCAGAGGATAGGGAGGGTCAGGGTAATGCTCAAGAATATCATCTAAAATGCGATGTTCCACCTTTGATAATTTTCGGGTGCTTTTTGGAGCTTCATTTATGGAAGTGATTGGGCGAGTTTGCAAAAGAAATAACTCCTCGCCGGCAAATGCCCACTCAATATCTTGCGGAATTTCGTAATGATTTTGGACTTTGCTCCCCAACTCGACTAATTTCTCTAGCTGAGTTGAATCTAGACACAGGCGTTGACGATCTTCCTCTGGGATTGGGGTCGTACGTGTCCCTCCACTTGCTTGCTGGTCAATTCGCGTTTCCTTCGCCCCAACTTCTTTCTCGATAATCAACGCTTCGGCTTCAACAGATAGCCGATAACTATCAGGGGTAATCTGACCCGAGACAACGCTTTCACCCAAACCGTAGGATGCGTTTACCAGCATTTCACTTCCGTTGCCGTTTAGTGGATTAGCCGTAAATAATACCCCGGCTGTTTCAGGTTCTACCATCGCCTGTACCACAACCGATAAACTAACCTGCTGATGCGGAAACCCATTGCGCTGACGATATGAAATTGCTCGCTCTGTCCACAACGATGCCCAGCACAGTTGGGTGTGACGGAGCAGTTCTCTTTCACCTCGTATCCCCAGATAAGTTTCCTGCTGCCCAGCAAAACTGGCCTCGGGCAAATCTTCAGCCGTAGCAGAAGAGCGAACTGCTACAGGGACTATTTTCTCTTTGGCAAGTTTTCTATAAGCATTTTCAATTTCTTTTGCCAAATCATCAGGGAAGGATACGCCCAAAATCATTTCTTGTATTCTTTTTGCGCTTTCCGCAAGAGAATTTATTGACGAATTTAGCAAAGTCTCAATTTGTGGATATAAGTTGCCTCTGCTTATCATTCTTTGATAAGCATCTGTTGCGATACAAAATCCTGGAGGAACAGGAAATCCAGCTTGAGACATTTCTCCCAGATTGGCTCCTTTACCGCCTACTTTTTCAATATCTGCTGCGTTGACTTGGTTGAAGAATAAAATTGTCATTTAAAATCCTTTTGGTTTCAGAATAAGTAGAGAATAGATTGGGTCAGAAAAAAGCTGCTAAAACGGTAACAAGCCTGATGTCACGGGCGATACAGCCGCATAGCGGGCAGGTTTAGCCTATCTCAGAAAAAAGCATGATCCCCTTTATCAGGAAGATGAATCCAAAGAAGAATGGCACGCCTATCCCAATGGGGCGGCGATACTTGTTGAGAGTATCTTTGATTGAATTGAGCACATCGGCGGCACGTTTTGGGAATAGAAGATAGATCAGGACGGGGATAATGACCGACAAAGAGAAAACCAGGGCAACAAGCAAGGTAATCGTGAGCTTCTCGGTTAGGATTAAATCGCTCAATACGACAACAGATAAAGCAGATAGGAAGAGTGCCAGATTTTTGAAGTTGATCAGCGATACCATTGCGCCAAATCCAAAGGCCTTTAGGGGTGTGATGCTATCCATCATTGTGAAGAAGCGAGGTTCTTCTTCCTTGGCCGTTGCTGGCTTTCGCCAATTTTTCACTGCGAGCCAGAGAAGCACTGTCCCGAAAACTGTCAGGAAAACGGGAGGGAATATGCCGAATCCATTCGCTCCTTTTTCTGTGGCGCGATAGCCCCAAATAACGACCAAATTTCCGATGATCGTGTAGGCTGTGGTATAGCCCAAAGCGTATCCCAGCCCGTTGCGCCAACCGCGTTTGGAGATCAGCAACAAGATAACCAGCGTAATTGACCCGACAGAGAGAAGCCCGGTAGATGCCAAAATAAGAGATTGAAGGAGTACCTTTAGCACAGCATCCTACCTGATTGCCGAGGCAAGAATGAGATCCAGCAACTGAGACAGTAACCCAACCTGCGTATCCGTATTTGGTTTTTTCTCTCGAAGCGCATTAATGAGCAGCATGAAATAATTGGAGAAGAAAGCCATTGCAATTAATGGACAATTCGCGTCTGCTTCTACTTCACCACGTTCTTGTGCTTCTGTAAGAAGTTCCATAACCTTAGCGATAAAACTCATTGATTGCCCCTGAAAAGCCTCTCCCCACTCACCTTCCATGAATAGGGTCTCTTTAAGCAAAATTGTTGTTAGTGATGGCTTTTTGAAATTATGCGCGTACAAAGCCTTTGCCAAATATAATAATTTCTCTTTAATTGGAAGTTCGTCTGGTAGGGTGGCATAAGCATTTTGTAAAACTTCTTCCACGCCTTCATATAAGGTTGCTGCCAATAAGGAAGACTTATCGGGGAAATGAACAAATACAGTCCCTATGGCTACATTTGCTTCTTTCGCAATATCACGCGTTGTTGTATCGCTAAAGCCTTTCTTTGCAAAAAGTGCTTCTGCTGCGTCAAGGATATTTTTCCTTGTCGCTTCTTTTTGTTCTTCTCTCCGTGTTGACTTTGCCATTGGAAACCCTTTCTTATTAGGTGAGCGCGCTCACTCAATGAGCGCGCTCAGTATATATAAAAAAAGAATATTTGTCAACCCAAACGAATAGTGATATTTTGGTGAAGAACTTGCCGTGTATGAGGTACTGGGATGGGAATCTGTTTGCCCCCACTATCAAAACCGTCGAGAATTTTGTTGGCGTTTTTTCGTACAGCAGGACTGTTACTTGCTCATCCGACATTACTCCTAATTCTAGATTGCCTGTGCTAAAATTGAAACGCCAACTCCATACTTCACAAAGGCAGAAAAATGAGAATTATTGACAAAACCCCATTTCTCGAAGAAGACGGCTCGATTAGCTTCATTAATCGTATTCAGGGAACATTGCAAAATGGTTTTTCCTGGTATGACAACTTGCAGGCACAAACCAAGGTAATTGCATTTTTTGAGAAGCAACTTGACAAAAAGTTCACGCTGATTCGGAATCACACCTTGGGTGCATCCAAGATCACAGTCCCCTTCATTTTGATCGGCCCAACCGGAGTTTATGTCTTTACTGTCACCAATGCTGAGGGCACCTATCGCGCCAAGGGCGAGAATTGGGGCACTATCGATGGCGAGAAATACAAAGAAGCCAGCATCAATTTACCCAAACGCACCATCCAACTCAGCAAAGTCGTTACTCTTTATCTCAAAAAACAGGCGATTGAACTCCCTCAAGAGATTGAACCGATTCTGTTGGCGGTGAATCCCGGTATGCATATCGAGACCGTTCGCCCCGCCGTGCGCGTTGTAATGAGCGATGCCCTCGAGCGTTTCGCTGCAGGCCTGCGCCAATCTCCGCCGATTATGGCGGTTGGGGATGTACACCAGATTTCCGAAGCGATCATCAATCCCCTTCGCAAGGCATCTGCACCGGCACCCGCCGCCCAATCTGCAGAACCTGAAGCTTCCCCTGTTTATGATCCCTATGCAGAAGCGGATTCTTACCAGTCACAGGATGAGCCAGCTTCAAACGCGTTTGGTGACCTCGGTTTCTCCTTTGATAATGACGAAGAAACATCTGAAGAATTTGCGCCTGTCGTCCCTGAAATGGAACCAGCGCGTCCACGCCCGGCAGCAAAGAAACGATCAAGTAAATCTGGGCTTTTCGGTATGACCAATAAACAGCTTATCATCTTGGCTGGCATGGCTGGTTTTGTCGCTCTTATGCTGATCGTTGTCATCATCGTTGCTCTAATGTCGCTCTAAAATGTCACAGCCATTCTTATCAATCATCATCCCCGCCTATAACGAGGAGAACCGCCTGCCCCATACATTGGAGCAGGTCTTCTCTTTTTTGGCAGGGCAGGAATACACAGCTGAAGTTATCGTCGTCGAAAACGGCAGCCATGATCGAACATTCAAGATCGCACAGGAACTCAGCGCTGCTTTCCCAAATCTCTATGTTTTACAAAACGAAGAAGCGGGAAAAGGCCGAGCCGTCCAGCGCGGAATGCTTGCTGCACGTGGCGAGTATCGCGTTTTTTGCGATGCAGACCTTTCCATGCCTATCGAAGAAATTGCTCGTTTTATCCCCCCGCATAACGACGCCGACATTGTGATTGCCTCCCGCGAAATCGAGGGGGCGATCCGTTACGATGAACCACATCAACGCCACCTGACAGGACGTGTTTTCAATTTCATCATCCGCTTATTGGCTCTACCTAATATCCATGACACGCAATGTGGCTTCAAAGGCTTCCGCGCTGATGTGGCTGATGATATTTTCCAACACCAAAGCATCATGGGCTGGGCATTCGATGTTGAAATTCTCTATATTGCCAAGTTGCGCGGCTACGAGATTCTCGAGCTACCTATCCCTTGGTACTATCACGAAGAAAGCAAGATCAGCGTCCTGCAAGACTCTTTTCGCATGTTCCTGGACATCCTGAAAATTCGCCGAAATGCTCGTCAGGGCCGCTATGCCCCGCAAAAAGTTTGACCTAAGCACACTCCCTAAATACCCCGATCTATCCATCGAAAAACGATTATGGGATGCAGGTTGGGCGTGCATCTCCGGGATAGACGAAGCTGGGCGCGGCGCCTTGGCTGGTCCCGTTTGTGCGGCTGCCGTCATCCTTCCCAACCTGCCGGAACGCACGCGGATTTTGGCTGGCGTACGTGATTCCAAGCAGATGACTCAACTCCAGCGGGAACGCTTCGAGCCACTCATCAAAGAGATTGCCATTTCCTGGGGTGTTGGTTTCGCTTCAGCAGCCGAGATAGACGAGATCGGCATCCTGCTTGCCACGCGACTGGCTGCCAAACGTGCGGTCAATGCTCTTTCGCCCATTCCCAATTATCTGATTACCGATTATCTAAAACTCCCCGAAATCGACTTGCCACAAGAGCATTTTGTTAAAGGCGATATGCGCTCATTAACCATCTCTGCTGCGTCGGTCTTGGCAAAAACTGCTCGGGACAGGCAAATGCGTATTCTCGACGAGCAAGTTCCGGGCTACGATTTGTCCCGTCACAAAGGGTACGGTACCAAAATCCATCGCGCAGCGATCCAGAAATTAGGAAAAAGCTCCATACATAGGCAGTCCTTCCATTTAAAAAAGTAGGGGCAGACTTGCGTGTCTGCCCCAAAGGGTTGCACCAATCACGGGCGGACACATAGATCCGCCCCTACGATTTAAATCCAGGTTGGCTCTTCATAGCCGCCAAAAACATCCTTCATTACATTGATAATCTCGCCCAGTGTGGCATATTCGCGCACCGCGTCAATGATGTAGGGCATCGTGTTTTCGGTGCCTTCGCAGGCGTTGCGCAAGCGAGCGAGGGTCTTGCTGACTTGCTCGTTGTCGCGCGTTTTGCGGACATCGTTCAGGCGCGCGACTTGGCGGTTGTAACCATCGGGGTCAAATTCCAAGATGGGGATATTGATCGGCTTGTCATCTTTGTAGGCGTTCACGCCGACCATGCGACGCACGTTCTCGTCGATTTCGCGTTGGTAACGATAAGCGGCATCCGAAATTTCGCTCTGGAAGAAGCCCTTATCGATGGCGGGCAACATGCCGCCCAAATCTTCGATGCGACGGAAGTAATCGTAGGCCTGCGCTTCAATCTTGTTGGTTTGCGCTTCGACGAAGAAAGAACCGCCCAACGGATCAATGGTATTGGTCACGCCCGACTCTTCGGCGATGATCTGCTGCGTGCGCAAGGCAATCGTGACGGCTTCAGCCGAGGGCAGCGCAAGGGCTTCATCAAGGCTGTTGGTGTGCAGCGATTGCGTCCCGCCGAGTACGCCCGCGAGGGCTTGTAAAGCGACGCGCACTACATTGATTTCCGGCTGCTGCGCTGTCAGGGATGCTCCCGCCGTTTGGGTGTGGAAGCGCATTAGCCACGAGCGTGGATTCTTCGCGCCGAAGGTCTCCTTCATCTCGCGTGCCCAAATCCGCCGTGCAGCCCGGAACTTGGCGATCTCCTCGAAGAAATCGTTATGCGAGTTGAAGAAGAGTGAAAGGCGCGGGGCGAAATCGTCAATATCCAGACCGCGCTCCAACGCCCAGCGGACATACTCGAAACCGTCTGCCAACGTGAATGCCAGTTCCTGTGCGGCGGTCGAGCCAGCTTCGCGGATGTGATAGCCCGAAATACTGATCGTATTCCATTGCGGCAGGTCGCTGGTGCCGAATTCAATCGTGTCGGTCACAAGGCGCATCGACGGCTCGGGCGGAAAGATATATTCTTTTTGGGCAATATATTCTTTCAGAATATCGTTCTGGATCGTGCCGCGTAATTGCTCGCGTTTGACGCCTTTTTTCTCAGCAGCCACAATATACATCGCCCAGATGATCGCGGCAGGCGAATTGATCGTCATGCTCGTCGAAACTTTATCGAGCGGAATGTCGTCAAGCAGGATTTCCATATCACGTAACGAAGAAATGCCCACGCCGCATTTGCCAAATTCGCCAAGCGCTTCAGGTGCGTCGCTGTCGTAGCCCATCAGGGTCGGCAGATCGAAGGCGATCGAGAGACCCGTTTGCCCCTCGCCGAGCAGATACTTGAAGCGGGCGTTCGTCTCTTCAGCGGTACCAAATCCGGCGAACATACGCATCGTCCACAACTTGCCCCTGTGCATCGTCGGGTGAACGCCACGCGTAAAGGGGTATTCGCCGGGCAAGCCCAAATCACGTTCGTAGTCGAAGTCGGGGATGTCTGCAGGCGTATAGAGCCGGTTGATCTCCTCCGATGATGTCGTGATGAAGCGATCCTGTCGTTCCGGAAAACGGGTGATGGATTTTTTCAACATTCCATCTTCCCATTTTGAAATTGATTCTTTAAGTTGGGCGGTTTTCTTGGGATCGTACATGCGAACTCCTTTGGCTGGAAGTCTCGTTTGAAAGTAGGCAAAAATTATAGCACGGCTGGTATACTTTCATAAATTGTAAGGGCGAGTCGGAGACCCGTCCCCACCGATGAGATTTGGAGAAAACATGGCACACTACAAACTCGCATTACTTGGTTTTGGCAACGTGGGGCGCGCGCTGGCAGTTTTGCTGATGCGCAAAGAGAAAGAGTTAAAAGAGAAATACGACATCACCTTTTCGGTTACAGGCATCGCCACCGGGCGGCATGGTTCGCTTGTCAATCAAAACGGTGTCGACTTGACTGGTGCGCTCGATCTGGTGCGTACCGGGCGTTCGCTGAGTCTGATCACATCGCAGTTGGTTAACGATACTTTCGACTTTATTGAAAAATCCGAAGCAGATGTGCTTTTCGAGAACAGCTCCGTCAATCACGAAACCGGTCAGCCCGCTGTCGATTATGTCAAAAAAGCACTGGGATTAGGGATGCACGTCTGCACCGCCAACAAGGGGCCGATTGTCCATGCCTACAAGGAACTTCAGGATTTAGCCCGTCAAAACGGCGTTAAATTCCTGCACGAATCTACCGTTATGGACGGTGCACCGATCTTCTCGCTCTTCCGCGAAGCGATCCCGGCCTCCAACTTGTTCTCGTTTAAAGGAATTTTGAACTCGACCACAAACCTGATCCTGCAAGGCATGGAAAACGGCGACACCTTCGACGAAGCCGTGCGCCATTGTCAGGATGTAGGCATCGCCGAAACCGATCCATCCGGCGATGTGGACGGCTGGGATGCTGCCATCAAAGTTTCGGCACTAACCACCGTGCTGATGGGCATCCCGCTCAAACCGCAGGAAGTCGACCGCACGGGCATCCGCGAGATCACGCCCGCGATGGTTGCCGATGCCAAGAAGGATGGCAAACGCTATAAGCTGGTCTGCTCCGCCGAACGAGATGGCGATACGGTCAAGGCACGTGTTGCGCCCGAACTTATCCCGATGTCCTCGCCGCTTTTCAGTGTGGAGGGGACGAGCTCCATCGTCGAATTCAAGAGTGACGTGCTCGGGGATCTTTCCGTCGTTGAGAAGGATCCGGGGCCGCACACCACGGCCTACGGTCTACTGGCAGATTTTATTAATGCAGTAAAGTAACAAAGGATGTGAGAAAAGCAAAACGTCGAGAGTTTTTACTCTCGGCGTTTTTTCTTGCAGTATGATTGTTTATGGCAAAGTTGCTCAAGCGCTCGAAGGCACAAGCCGCCAAACATAAGCTCGAACCCCACGCCTTTTCTTCGAGATAATTCGATGCCGTCTAAAATAGAATGAAGGAATTGATATGACCGAAGGTCTTGACCCGAAACTGCTCGCACCGATCGAGAAGGTTGCGCGTTTTATCGAAACCGGAGATGAAGCTTTCCTTTCGGCATTTGCCAAAGAAGGTGTGGTGATTATCGAAAACTTCCCGCCGCATTTGTTTCAAGGGGAGGATGCGGTAGAGCGCTGGTCGCAGAAGATCATCTCGTGGCACGAACCGCCCAGCGACCTAGTACTCAAACACAGCTTTGGCACGGTGCAGGATTTGCGCGTGGACGAAGACGAAGGGCTGGCGTTTCTTTCTGTTGCCACGCATTGGGTGATCGAAGAAGGGGACGATGGTTTTGAAGAAGACGGCGGCTGGGCTTTTGTGCTCGTCAAGGAAGACGATGCGTGGAAAGTGCGTTCATACGGCTGGGCGGTGACGTTTATCAGCGAGTAATGGAAACGCCGAGATGTTAGGTCTCGGCGTTTTTTGTTATACTTTGCGCCATATGTTTAGGAAGGAGATTGAATTATGACTGGACAAATTTTTCCGCGTAAGCAAACGAAAAACAAAAGCATAGAAGAAACCAAGATGGCTAGACTTTTTTTCTTTGTATTAGTGTTCGTTCAGTTAGTTTATATTGGAGTGGGCTTACGGTCGTTTGATCTCACACCGTTACTGGGGAGAAACTTCTCAGGAAATGATTGGGTTGCAGTAGTTTACTGGGTATTATCACTGCCTCTCTTTTTCCTGCTTGTTCAGCGTGGCATTCTGTATCGATATGCCTTGTTGTTGGATCAAGAAGGCATCACTACTTCAGGTGTGATAATGAAGCGGTGGGAGCAAAAAGGTGAAAAACGCACTTTTTTTTACGTTGCTTATACTTATTTGAGTGATAAATTAGCTGCAGCCAGTGTTGATGAAAAGTATTATCGTAGCGCACGTGAGGATGATAAGATCCAAGTGATGTATTTGCCCGATCAGCCTGAAATATCAAGATTGGTTCTTTCATCTCTCCCTGAGAGAGAACAGTTCAAATTAGGAAAATAATTCTAAAATCAAAAACTCCGAGACCTAAAATCCCGGAGTTTTGTTTTTTGCGGACGATTCCGTGCGTCGCACCAGCTTCGAGGGGGTTTTGCCTGTCGATAGGTTTTGTGCTTGTCGAAGGGCAAAATGTTTGGGCGATGGTGCGACGCACGCCTGCTGCCGAAAAAAAGATGACAGTCACCTTGCTCCTTCTCTCCGTTCGGAGTGCTTTGCAAAGGTGACTGTCATCTCAACTTTTATCTATTCTCTATTTTCTACTCTCTAAGCCTTATACCCCAACAACCGCAGCCCATTCAACACCACCAGCACCGTACTGCCTTCGTGCCCAACCACGCCGAGCGGGAGGGCTAGGTTTGCACCGAAAGCACCCGCCACGAGCAGGACGATGACCGCCAGCGCAAAGACCAGGTTCTGCCAGACGACTTTCTTGGCACGTCGTGCCAGTCCAATCGCAAAGGGGATTTTTTGCAGGTCATCGGACATGAGCACCACGTCGGCGGTTTCGATGGCGACGTCTGTGCCTGCGCCGCCCATCGCAATGCCGATGTCGGCGGTGGCGAGCGATGGGGCGTCGTTCACGCCGTCGCCGACCATTGCCACGGGGCCGTATTTGTTTTGCAAAGATTTCAGCACGGTTACTTTATCTTGCGGGAGCAGATTGGCGTGATATTCGTCCACGCCGGCGCGTTCGGCGATCTTGGCAGCCACACGCGGATTATCGCCGGTCAGCATGACGACGCGTTCGATGCCCGCCACTTTGAGCGCCTTAATCATTTCAACGGCGTCCTCACGCAGCGTATCTGCAACTGCCAGCAGACCGAGAAAATTGGGGGCGGCGTAGGCGTACATGACCGTCTGCCCTTCGTCTTCGATGGCGCGGGCGCGTGCTAAAACGTCAGCGGGAATGGGCACACCACGTTCTTCAAAGAGTCTTTCGTTGCCGATCCAGAGCGTTTTGCCCTCGACCTTGCCCTCGACACCCTGCCCGGGGACTGCCCTGAAGTTCGTAGACGGTGGCAAGTCCAGGTCACGTTCGTGGGCGGAGCGCACAATCGACTTCGCCAGGGGATGTTCGGAGCGTGCTTCCAGTGCGGCGGTCAGGCGCAGTAGTTCGTCCTCATCCACATCCCCAAGCGCAATCAGTTGGGTCAGTTCGGGCATCCCGTGCGTGAGCGTGCCCGTCTTGTCGAAGGCCAGCACCTTAAGTGTGGCGGTCTTTTCGAGATGCACGCCGCCCTTGAAAAGGACGCCGTTGCGTGCCCCGTTGGCGATTGCCGAAAGGATGCTGGCGGGCGTGGAGATGACCAGTGCGCAGGGCGAGGCCACCACGAGCCAGGTCATGGCGCGGTAGAAGGTCGGTTGGAAGGCTTCGCCGAGCAGGAAATAGGGTACCACGATCAGCAGCGCCGCCGCACCGAGCACGATCAGCGCGTAAACCTGCTCAAAATCGTCGAGCATGCGCTGGGTTTGCGCCTTCGTCGACTGCGCGTCCTCGACCATCTGCACGATGCGCGCCAGCGTGGTGTCTTTCGCCAGGCGCGTGACCTTGATCTCGAGTGCGCCCGTACCGTTGACGGTGCCAGCGAAAACATTGTCATTGATATTTTTGTGGACGGGAACGGATTCGCCCGTTATGGCGGCTTGGTCGACCTCCGATTGCCCGTTCGTTACCGAGCCGTCGATCGGGAAACGCTCGCCGGGACGCACGATCACGGTATCCCCGAGCAGCAGTTCGTCGATCGGCACGCTGACCCATTTCTCGCCGCGCTTGAGCGTAGCTGTTGCAGGACGCAGATCGAGCAACTTTTCGATCGCTTTTCGGCTGCGATCCATCGCATAAGATTGAAGCGTGTTCGAGAGCGAAAACAGGAAGAGCAAGATCGCACCCTCGGCTGGCTGCCCGACGAAGGCTGCCCCAATCGCTGCCAGGATCATCAGCAAATCGACATTGATTTGCTTTTCACGCAGCGCATCAATGCTGGCTTGGACGCCGTACCAGCCGCCCGCCACATACGCCACGCCGTACAGCACTGCTATGAGCATCGGCTCCATGCCTGCGCGTGTGCTTATGAAGCCTGCCAACGCAGTTAGAAGTGTGAGGATGGTCAGGATGACTTCTTTTTTCTCCTGTGTAAGCGTAAAACCACCCTTTTCTTCCTTAACAGTTTCTTTTTCATGGCGGGATGTGCTGACGGTGCGCTCCTCGCCGACGGTCAGATGTGGCTGATTGAGCGATGCTTCGATTACACCGTTCTGGATATTAGCGACGGGTAAGGTTGCCGCCGTCTGGTATTGGGCGATCAGCATTTCGCCCATCGCTCCCGCGCAGTTTGCACAGGCGGCAACCCCGTGTTCTTTTTTCGCAGCACACTGTATGGCGCGTGTGGCGGCAATCTGCCCGGCTTTGTTGATGACCTGCAAGGCGCTCTCATTGCTGATGATGCGCTCGTCAAATTTGGCTTTGAGTTGACCGCTTTCGAGATCAAATTCCACGTTTTCGATACCGGCATAGCCTTCGAGCGTATCTGCAAGCACATCCGTGCAGCGTGTACCTGCTGGGGGGGAGATGGTTTCAAGTTCTACAGTTGTCATAGTTTTCTCTTTTATTTGTCTGCGGGAGTGCGTCGCACCAGCCTTGAAGGGAATCTGCCTGTCGTAGGGAAGAATCTTGTCGACAAGTATTTTTCTATCGAAGTTGGTGCGACGCACTGCTGGGTTATTGATTTTCCTGGCATTCAGGGCAAAGCCCGTAATAGAGCACGCGCGCGCCGAGAAGTTGATAGCCGCTGGTGGAGATGACCTCGTCGTCGAGTTGTTGGATGTGGCTGCTGGAGATGTCGATAATTTTGTTGCACGAGATACAAGCCAAATTCACGTGCGGCTCGGTATCCGCATCGTAGTGGACACTGCCGTCGCCGGCTTTACCAAGTGAGTTCACCACACCGACCTTGACCAACGCATCCAGCGTGTTGTAGACCGTCGCCAGGCTGAGCGAATCAAATTGGAGACGTAATTCGTCGTAGATCATCGCCGCGGTGGGGTGCTCGTCGCTTTCGGCGAGGATTTTGCAGATCGCCGTACGTTGAGGTGTCATGCGCATTCCGGAGCTTTTTAAGGATGTTGTCAGAAGTTCAGTTGTAGGCTGCATTATTTAGAACCTTTCTTTATTTAGAATAATTATAAATAATATGTGCTTTTTGTCAAGAGATGTTATTAGATTTTTATTTTTCTTTGTTGTATGATTTATTTATGCAAAAAGATGATGTAGTCCCTGAAGGGGTGCTGCCTTTTGGCTTTGAGTATTACCAAGAAGTCTATAAATCATCACCTATCGGTATTGAGCTTTTTGATGAAAAGGGACTGCTTCTGCATGCCAACCCAGCTTGTTTACATATTTTTGGGGTAGATAAAGTTGAGGATATTCTTGGCTTCAATTTATTTAACGATCCTAACTTGCCTTTAGATAGCCGTGAGCGTTTAAAGAAAGGAGAGACTGTCCAATTAGCCGGAAATTTTGACTTTGATCTGGTGCAGCGTAAGGGGCTCTATCCCACTTCTAAGAGTGGGATTATTTATTTGGATGGTTTAGTGACAGCCTTTAAAGAAGAAGGGGGACGCATACGCGGTTATTTTGCGCAGATACAGGATGTGACCGAGCAAAGACGTGCCCAGGAGTTACTCATTGAATATCAGCAACAACTTGAATGGACTGTTGATGCGCGTACCGATCAACTGAAAAAGGTCAATGCCCGGTTGCAGCGTGAGCTGCAGGTAAAGCGGCGCATGGTGATAGCGGAACAGAGACAGCGCGCTCTGGCAGATGCTCTGCGCGATACTGCAATGGCAGTTACCAGTTCGCTTGATCTTGATGATGTTTTATATGGAATTCTTTCTCATATTGGGCAAGTGGTGCCTTATGACGCTGTGATCCTGTTGTTGATGGAAAATGGCAATCTTCGGAAGATACGTTATCGCGGTTTTACAGATGAGGAGACGAGCGCATTCATCCATGACGATGTTATTCCTCTTCAGGATTATCCGAACCTTACGCTTGCGCTCGCGCGTAAAGAAGCAATCCTTATCCCCAGTACAAAAGATAATGCTGATTGGGTAGCGAATGAGAAAACCAGTTGGATTGCTTCAAATATCACCATGCCGATCATTTACCATAATACGGTGATCGGTTTTATCATTCTATATAGCAAGGAGGCGGGTTTCTTTACTAGAGAGCATATTCAGCCATTGACGCTTTTTGCCAGTCAGGCGGCCATTGCTATTAGTAATGCATGTCTTTACGAGCGTATGCAGCGCATCGCTATCGTGGATGAATTGACCGGTTTATATAATCGCCGTGGCTTGTACGAGTTCGGCATCCGCGAAGTTAGCCGCGTACAGCGTTTTAAACGTCCCCTTACAGCCCTCTTTTTTGATATTGATTATTTCAAACAATTTAACGACCGCTACAGCTATGCTGTTGGCGATCAGGTATTGCGTTTTCTAAGCGAACATCTGCGCTCTCGTTTGCGCGATGTAGACCTGCTCGCACGCTATGGTGGCGAGGAATTTGTCGCACTGCTGCCGGAGATCAGTCTCGAGGAAGGCGCGGAAATTGCCGAGCGCCTGCGCGCTGATGTTGAACAGCTGCGTATGAACGTCGGCGAAGCAGATTTACAAATTACCGTTTCGATTGGGGTTGCACCGCTTACCGCGCGCCCGCATCACACGGATATACTTGCAGGGCGTGAACGCGAACTTTTGCATCTTCTCGTCGAAAAGGCGGGTAAAAAATTGCACGAAGCCAAGAACAGCGGTCGGAATCGGATCGCATTTTAGGAGAAAAAATATTTAAAGGGGGCGCTATAAATTCTTACACTCCTCTTATTTGACGCTCATTTTTGCGCATGGTATCATCCTTCACCGAAGCTTTAGCACCCTTCCTTTAAGGGTGCTAAAAAGATGCCTGTAGCGATGAGTAAACTGACCGAACGCCAAAAAACGATCTTAATGCTGGTCGTCCGTGAATATATTGACAGCGGACAACCGGTCGGCTCAAAGTCGCTTGTTAAAAATTATCATCTGGATATCAGCTCGGCGACGGTGCGCAATGAGATGCGCGCTCTCACAGAGATGGGCTTCCTACGGACGACATCGGGACGCATCCCGACCGAGGCTGGTTACCGTTATTTTGTCAGTCAGGTGATGAATCAATCTGATCTGCCAAATGCTGTTCAACGGACAATTAGCCACCAATTTTCGCAAGCTCATTCGGGTGTCGAACAGTGGATGACGCTCGCCGCCTCCGTGTTGGCGCATCAAACACAGGCCGTTTCGCTGGTGACAGCGCCGCGTAATGAACAAGTACTTTTCAAACATGTAGAACTCATCTCCACCCAGGGACGGCAGGTCTTGATGGTGCTCGTCTTTGTTGGCGGAGATGTATCGCAACAAGTGCTCACCTTGGCAGAATCTGTGCCACAGGGACGGCTTAGTCAGGTTGCAGAACGACTTAACCAGAGTGTGCGTGGTTTTTCTGCTGAGAGGCTCGCAGCCCAACCGACTCGCTCCGATGCCCTTGAGCAGGATATTCTCCTGCTCGTCTTGCAAGAGATGCAAGAGCGCAGCGAACCCGCATCCGGTGAGCTCTATATGGATGGGATGGCGAATGTCCTTGCCGAGACAGCCTTTAACGACTCGGGTGAAGGTCGACGCACTTTACGCCTTTTCGATGAGCGCTCTCGTTTACGAGACCTGCTCTCCAGCACAGTGGTGGATTCCACTGTTGGCGGGGTGCAGGTGCTGATCGGTGGCAACCAAGGTTGGGAAGAGTTGCGGCAATGCTCCGTCGTGCTGGCAAGGTATGGGGTACAGGGGCAAGCCGTGGGCACGCTCGGGGTCGTTGGTCCCATGCGGATGCCTTATGCCCGCAATATCCCCACTGTCCGCTATATGGCAGATTTATTGAGTAATTTAATGACAGAAAATCTTTCTGGAGAGTAGTAGTATGGCTGAAAGTAAAAAGACCAAAAAGTCGAAACCCGCAAAAAAAAGCAAGAAAGAACAAGAAGTAGAGGCTGAAGCGCAGGCCGTTGAAGTCGAAGTTGTAGAGACCGAAATGGTTTCCGCTGAAGAGTATGCCGCCCTGCAAGCCGAGTTGGAAGCAGCGCGGGCCGAGGTGGCTGCCAAGCAGGATGAACTGCTGCGCTCTTTGGCCGAGTTCTCGAATTTCAAGAAGCGTATTGAGCGCGATCAGATTTTGAAAGCGCAAACCATGAAGGGCGATATTGTGAAGAAATTCCTGCCTGCTATGGATGATATGCTGCGTGCTCTTCAGAATGCTCCCGATGACCCGTGGGTGGCTGGCATCCAATTGATCTACCGCAAGCTGGAGAATGTTCTCGAAACTGAAGGCATCACGCGCATCGAAGCCGAAGGTGTGGAGTTTGATCCCAATTTCCACGAGGCGGTTTCACAAGCTCCCAGCGATGAGGTTGAGAGCGGTTTTGTGATCGAAGTTTTGCAACAAGGCTATATGCTTGGTGAGCGCGTTATTCGTCCGGCAATGGTTTTGGTGGCGCAGTAAGAACGTGTTTAAGTGTCGTGTGTTCAAGTGTCACGTTAACCCGTGATCCTTGAACACCTGAGACATAGACACCTGACAAAATAATACAGGAGAATTTATTATGAGCAAAATTATTGGCATTGATCTTGGCACCACCAATTCTGTCGCGGCAGTGATGTCTGGTGGGGAACCCGTTGTTATTCCCTCGGTTGAGGGTGAACGCACCATTCCTTCGGTGGTGGCAGTCAATAAAAATCACGAACGTCTGGTGGGGCGCGTTGCCCGTAACCAGTCGATCATTAATCCGCAAAACACGATCGCTTCGATCAAGCGTTTTATGGGACGTAAATTTGACGATGCGGAAGTGCAAGGGACGATTGCCCGTGTGCCCTATACTGTCTCCGCCGCGCCGAACGGGGACGTGCGCGTGACTCTGGACGAGAAAGATTATTCCGCCCCGGAAGTTTCTGCCATGATCCTTTCCAAGATCAAGGCGGATGCCGAGGCTTATCTTGGCGAAACCATCACGCAAGCGGTCATCACCGTCCCGGCATATTTCAATGATGCCCAACGTAATGCCACCAAAGATGCCGGCAAGATCGCCGGTCTCGAAGTTTTGCGCATCATCAACGAGCCGACTGCCTCTTCACTGGCATATGGCTTGGACAAGAAAGCTAATGAAGTTATCATCGTTTACGATCTGGGTGGCGGCACATTTGATGTCTCTGTTCTCGAAGTTGGCGATGGCGTCTTTCAGGTGCGTTCAACGAGTGGCGATACCTTCCTCGGCGGCGATGACTTCGATCAGCGCATTATGGATTATCTTGCATCTGAGTTTGAGAAAGATAACGGTATTGACCTGAAGAAAGATCGTCAATCGCTCCAGCGTTTGAAGGAAGCGGCTGAAAAAGCAAAGATCGAACTTTCGACCATGATGCAGACCGAGATCAATCTGCCCTATATTACGGCAGATGCTTCGGGCCCCAAGCATTTGGTTTTGACCATGACCCGCGCCAAACTCGAGCAGCTTACCGCTGATCTCGTTGATCGCACGATGGCGCCTGTCAAGCAAGCCTTGCGTGATGCAGATTTAACGGCGAATGAAATCAATGAAGTGGTCTTGGTTGGTGGTATGACCCGTATGCCTGCCGTACAGGATCGCGTCAAAGCTTTCTTTGGCAAAGACCCGCATAAGGGTGTTAACCCGGATGAAGTGGTTGCGATTGGCGCAGCTATTCAGGGCGGCGTTTTGGGCGGCGAAGTGAAAGATATTTTGCTGCTTGATGTGACCCCGCTCTCGCTCTCGATCGAGACGCTGGGTGGCGTGGCGACGCGTTTGATTGAACGCAACACCACCATCCCAACCCGCAAGAGCCAAATCTTCTCCACCGCGAGCGACAACCAGTCTCAGGTCGAGATTCATGTTTTACAGGGCGAACGTCCGATGGCGGCAGATAATAAAACGCTCGGCAATTTTGTCTTAGACGGTATCCCGCCGGCGGCGCGGGGCGTTCCGCAGATCGAAGTCACATTTGACATTGATGCGAACGGCATCATCAAAGTTACCGCGTCCGATAAGGCAACTGGGCGCAGTCAGGACATTACGATTACGGCCTCATCCGGTCTTTCAGATGATGAGATCGAAAAGATGCGCAAAGATGCTGAAGAGCATGCAGACGAGGATGCAAAGCGCAAAGAATTGATCGAGACACGCAATACAGCGGATAATACTGCTTACGGCGCTGAAAAAGCGATCAAGGATTTGGGCGATAAGTTGCCCGATGAAGTCAAAGCGGAAGTGGAAGCCGCTGTTGCGGAAGTTCGTAAGACTTTGGAAAGCGATAATGTTGAAGAGATCAAGGCCGCGACAGAGAAGTTGAACGAAGTTGTCCAGAAGATTGGCGCGAGCGTTTATGAGGAACCGCCTGCGGGCGCACCTGCTGAAGGTGGCGAAGCTCCCGCTGATGACGATGATGTGGTTGAAGGCGAAGTAACTGAGGAGTAGAGAGTAGTGAGTAGAAAGTAGAGAGTAGTTTTCCTGCTCTCTACTCATCTTTTCTCTAGTTTCTAAGAATAAATGAGCAAACGCGATTATTACGAAGTTCTCGGTGTTCAAAAGGGTGCCTCTGCGAATGAGCTGAAATCAGCCTTCCGCAGATTGGCGCGTGAATATCACCCCGATGTCAGTCAAGACCCAAACGCCGAAGAGAAGTTCAAAGAGATCAACGAAGCTTACGGTGTCCTTTCGGATGACCAAAAGCGCGCCCAATATGACCGTTTTGGTCATGCCGGTGTCGGCGATATGGGCGGCATGAATTATGATTTTAGTGGTGATCTCGGTGACCTTTTTGAGGGCTTATTTGGCAGCTTCGGTTTCGGGGGAATGGGCGGACGCCGCTCCCGCAACGCACCCCGACGTGGGCGTGATCTGCAGAGCGAAGTAACGCTGACCTTTGAAGAAGCTGTTTTCGGCGTGGAGAAAGAGATCGAATTCTCGCGTGATGAAGTTTGCTCGACCTGTAACGGCGATGGTGCCGAACCCGGAACATCCGTCAATACCTGTGGCACCTGTAAGGGGCAGGGTGAAGTCCGTCAGGTTCGAAATACCATCCTGGGGCAAGTTGTCCAAACGGCCGCATGCCCGACTTGTAACGGGCGCGGACAGACGATAGATACGCTCTGTCATACCTGTCGCGGGCGCGGTTTGGAACGCAAGACCATCAAGAAGAAAGTCAAAATCCCCGCTGGTGTCGATAAAGGACAACAAATCCGCTTGGGTGGAGAAGGTCAGCCGGGCGCGAATGGCGGCCCGCGCGGGAATCTGTATCTCGTGATGAACGTCAAGCCGCACAAGTTCTTCCAGCGTCAAGACGACGATATTCTGCTGAACTTGCCGATCAATATCGCGCAGGCAGCTCTTGGTGCAGAGATCGAAGTTCCGACCGTGGATGGCAGCGAGAAGCTTAGCATCCCTGCCGGGACGCAGCCCGGAAAGATGTTCACGCTGCGTGCGCGCGGTGTGCCCCGTCTCCAACGTAGCGGGCGCGGCGACCAGAAGATTATCATCAATGTTGATGTTCCCAAAAAGTTAACCAGTGAACAACGTGAACTTTTCGAGAAATTAGCTGAAACACTTGACACCGAGATCAAGCCGCAGGAACGTGGCTTTGTCGATTGGTTGAATGATCTTTTTGGTGGGTAGGTAATATTTTGTAATGGCAAAAATTACGCTGGGGAATCGCGTAGGGAAAAACGGACGTTTGGGCGTAGGGTGCTCAGCGTCTGTTTTTGATATAAGTCGAGAAAAAGTGTTGCTTGTCCGACGTTCTGATAATGGAAAATGGGCAGTACCAGGCGGCTACATGGACTCGGGAGAATCCTTTTCTGAAGCTTGCGAACGTGAAGTGAAAGAAGAAACGGGTTTGGATGTGCAGGTAACGCGTTTGCTTGGCATCTATACATCTCCCCATCTTCTCGTCGAATATGTGGATGGGAATAAATACCAGTTGGCTGTACTTCATTTTGAAGCAGAAAAGATTGGGGGAACTCTTGAAACTAGTGATGAAACTACCGAGCTTGCTTTCTTTTCCAAAAATGAAATCCCAAGTTTGGATATGAATGAACTGGATCGAAAGCGGGCAATGGTGTCTTTTGAAAAACTGACAGAGACTGTTATCAACGACGATTTTCTTTTATGAAATCATTTTTGTTCAAAATTTGGAAAGCATTACCTTTTCAATTGAAGATTTTGCTTTCCCGTTTGGTGCGCCCAAAATACATGGTCGCTGTTGCGGCGATCATCTGGGATGATGACGGGAAAATTTTATTAGGGAAGCACACATATCGAAGAAGTTACCCTTGGGCAATTCTGGCAGGGAATCTTGAGTACGGTGAAAGCCCGGAAAATGCTATTGCACGCGAGATCAAAGAAGAAACGGCTCTCGTCGTTGATGTGCAGGATTTGCTGAAGGCTGTTAGCGCAAAAGAAGCCCATCATATTAGCTTGATCTATCAATGTAAAATCATAAGGGGAGAATTTCAGCCGAGTGCTGAGATTTCAGAAATTAAATATTTCTCAATTGATGAGTTGCCTGATATGTTACAAACAGAACAAGTGTTAATTATGCAGATGGCTGAGAAGTTTGGTGCTTCAAAAGGAAAGGGAGTCTAAAAATGCAGAAGTACCCGGTACATATTGTCGCCGTTGGGGGATTGGTAACGAATGAACAAGGACAAGTTCTTTTATTAAAAAGCCCGAGATATGATGATTGGGAATTTCCCGGTGGGCAGGTCGAGGAGGGCGAAAGATTACCACAGGCGCTTGAACGAGAAGTTTATGAGGAGACAGGCGTAAAAGCCAAAGTCAATACTTTAGCTAATGTGTCCTCCAACACAAGAAAACCACCCATTTTAATCATGGATTTTCTTTGTGAATACATCTCAGGAGAACTAAAAACAAGCGAAGAAAGTTTAGAAGTAAAATGGGTGCATCCTAATGAAGCTCTGTCCCTTGTGAAGCGAGAAGCTATTTACAAGCGAATGAAAGATATGCTGGCATTTTCTGGAGAGATCACTTATCGTGCTTATTTTGTTGACCCATATCAAAGAACACTCAATTACAAAGAAATTGAAGAGAGAAAGTTTTAATCATGAACTGGCTTGAAGTTTCCTTTAATCTGGATGGCGAATTGGCGGAAGCCGTCGCA
>JBNLFG010000027.1:0-13143 GCA_050305405.1 Anaerolineales bacterium
GGTCGTCGTGTCAGTAGTCGTGTTGTCTGTGGTCGTGGCAGTGGTGTTGTCGGTACTATCAGTAGTACTGGTAGTTTCACTGTTGCCATCAGCTACGGTAATCGTTGAGGTGTTGGTCTCCTTGCTGTAGGCGGCGGCTGTACCTTGTTTTCCCGCTCCGATGATGAGATAGCGATAGCTCACAGTATTTTCTCCTTGAATTTAAGTGGTAGAGAGAGTGTACAACGAAAGATGCTTTTCTTGAATATGATAGTTGTCCTGAAAAGGGCAGGTTAAAGAAATATTAGTATTTGAAATTGGTGCTTGACTTTGCCCTCTCGATTTTGTATAGTGATAGACGTCATTATTGAATAGGCATTGATGCTTTCGGGCTTCCGTGCCTATTGTTTTGCTTAAAACCATAATCAAAGTCAATTCGCTCACAAAAAACTACGGCGCAAGGCGCGTGGTTGATGCGTTTTTGAACGTGTTGAAGTATTTTAACTTTTTTGTAAAGTGCAACCTTTTTGCGTAAATCGCATCTTAAAAAGGTATTGCTTTTGAATAGGAAAAAGAGTATTCTGGATAAGACGACTCCCAAAGTTGTATCAAAATCTAAATGGCATGTTTTTTGTTGTGTGCAAAAGACTGTAAACTGCCAAAAAAATAGAAAAGGTGTTTATTATTTCTTATGAGTGATAAAAATTTGATCGATGTTGAAGAAAACGCATCTCCGGGTATTATTAAACTTCTCTCTCTGGGGCGTAAAAACGGCTTCGTAACCTTCGATGATATTTTGAATTTCTTTCCTTCGGCAGAGCAGGATGTTGCTCAGTTGGAGGAAGCTTTCGCAGCGCTTTTGAGCGCTGGAATACCCTTTATTGAAGACGCAACCCTGCCTGGCCCATCTGCAGAAGACGTCAATGAAACTGAAGAGATTGACGAAGAGAAGGTCGACCAGGCATCAATGGAAGATTACCTGGCCAATATCGATACCTCTGATACGATCGGTCTGTACCTAAAAGAAGTTAGTCGTGTGCCGCTCTTGACCGCAGAAGAAGAAGTCGAGCTTGCTCAGCGCATTGAGCGTGGGCGTATGGCGCGTGAAGAACTGGCGAAAGGCAACGTTAGCACTCGTCGCCGCACCGAGTTACGCGCCATGATCGAAGATGGTTGGGCGGCTCGTGAGCATTTGATTACAGCGAACTCGCGCCTTGTGATTAGTGTAGCCAAGAAATATATGGGGCGTGGCGTGCCTTTCCTTGACTTGATTCAGGAAGGTAATATCGGTCTCATCCGTGCGACCAAGAAGTTCGATTATCGTCGTGGACATAAATTCAGCACCTACGCTACCTGGTGGATCCGTCAGGCTGTAACGCGCGCAATTGCAGATCAGGGACGCACGATCCGCGTACCTGTTCACATGGGTGACCAGATCAACAAACTGCTGCGTGTTCAGCATCAGCTTACCCAAAAACTGGGGCGTGGGCCGACGGTAGAAGAATTGGCAGAGCATCTCGAAGTGCCGCCCAAGAAAGTGGAAAATATGATCCAAGTGGCGCGCCGACCGCTTTCGCTCGAAACGCCCACGGATAATGAAGAGGATTCCGTTTTGGGAGACTTCATCGAAGATGAAGATTCTCCGCCTCCCGACGATACCGCCACGCATCACCTGCTTCAGGATCATCTTGTCGAGGTCATGGACGGTCTGCCTCCGCGCGAAGTACGCATCCTGCAACTCCGCTACGGTATTTTGGATGGGCAAGCCTACACTCTCGAAGAAGTTGGACGCAAAATGGGTGTAACCCGCGAACGTGTTCGCCAGATTGAAGCGCAGGCGCTCAGCCGCTTGCGGCATCCCTCCGTGCGGCGTAAGCTCCGCGACTACCTCGGTGACTAAATGATAAAAACTCCCCGCTTCAAACGAAGCGGGGAGTTTGCGATTAAGTTACAATAAACGCCTTGCATGAATATCACTGAAACTAGAATGAGATAATCCATGAAAGCTAGAGAAAGAAAGAATTTGCTGATAGGTTTTGGGGGGCTTCTTTGGTTGCTTGCTGTCTTTTTGATGTATGCCTATACCCATAAGCCGTTTACGCCATCTCAGGCGGCGCTTTTGGTGAAAGAAAGCTGGCAAATTACGGTCGCTTTCGGGATTGTTTCATTGGCTGGCGGGGCGGGTTATCGGCTCTTTCCGACGCGTGAGGGCTGGAGTGGATTAAGTTTATTAGCCGTGCAGGCCGCTTTGGGATTTGGCGTTCAGGCACTTTTGATCTTTGCTATGGGGGTGACAGTTGGTTTTTCTGGCACTATTTTCACAATACTTTTTTTTATCGGGGTTATTTTTCTTTATAAGTCGATCTTTCTTTGGTGGAAAGAATGGGCAGCTTTTACTGCCATCTGGCAAAAAAGTGGGAAGTTTGAGAAGGCCCTTGCTGGTGGCGTTTTCTTTGTCCTTTTTATCAGCTTTGCAAAATCCCTTGCGCCACCGCTGGCGTTTGACAGCCTTGTTTATCACCTAACTTTACCGAAGCTTTACTTGTTGGATGGGCGTATTAGTTACATCCCTGAACTGATCTTTTGGGGAATGCCTCAACAACTTGAAATGGGTATGACCTTTGCGATGGCGCTGGGTGGAGTAGAAGCGGCTGTCTTGTTTAGCTGGGCGCTGGGCGCATTGGCCTTGATTGGTTTGCTTGGTTATTTGAGTGATCGCTTTTCCATTACCGTTGCATGGGTTGGACTGAGCTGTATTCTGGTTGGGCAAACTTTTGTTGATTCTCTCTCCTGGGCATATGTCGAGTGGACGGTGATGCTCTACGGTTTTGCGATTCTTGTTTTATTGGATGCTTGGAGCGTAAACCGAGAGCGCAAGCTGCTCTGGATTGCTGCACTCATGGCCGGGTTTTCTGTAGGCGCAAAATATACTGCTGGGGTTTTACTCGTAGCGGTTGTGCCGTTGATTTTTGCTGCTCATGGAAAAAAGGGGATTAAAGATGCTCTAAAAGATTTGTTTGCTTTTGGGATCATTGCGCTACTCGTTATTTCTCCCTGGTTATTAAAAAACTTTATGGCGACGGGAAATCCCGTTTATCCTTTGCTTTTCCCTGCGGGTGAAATGAACGCCTTTCGGCTGGAACTTTATCAGGGTGATCCCGCCTGGGGAGATTGGCGCGACCTTATCTTTTTGCCGTGGCGAGCAACGATTTGGGGCATTAATGGTGCGGTTGGCTATTCTGCTGAAATCGGTTCGTTGCTAGTTGCTTTCAGTATCTTTGCTGGGCTGAATTGGCGCGAACAGGATGATGAACAGAAAACGGCATTGCGCACAGCCTTCTGGATTACCTTCGTCGGGTTTGTGCTATGGGCCGTGGCCGGGCGCACATCTCGCTTGTTGATCCAGTCTCGGCTTTATTTTGTCTTTTTTCCAGCTTGGGCGATGCTGGCCGGTGTCGGTTTTGAGAATTTTTCCAAATTACGAGCATCTGGAGTGCGTTTTGGGCGTGTGGCATCGGCGTTGTTGCTTTTGTCGTTTGGCTTTGGGCTTTATCAGAGCGCAACGAGTTTTGTGGCACTATCGCCTTTGAAGGTTTTGTTTGGAGTGCAGACTCCATCCAAATATCGTGAGCAAGCTTTGGGCAGGTACGAGACGGCGATATCCACTTTAAGTGAATTGCCTGAAGATGCAAACATCCTGTTTCTTTGGGAAACGCGCGGCTTTGCGTGTGTTCCATATTGCGAGCCTGATGAGGTGATTGATCGTTGGTATGCCGATTTGCGCACGTACGGAAGTCCAGATGCGGTTTTGGATGCATGGCGTAACGCGGGGTACACACATCTGTTCTTCAATAAGCGCGGCGCAGATTTTATTCAAGGGGATGATGCTGCCTACACCGCCAGTGATTGGCGTGCGCTGGATGCCGCTTTAGAACAACTTACGTTGCTCTATGATTTTGATGGCGAGTACCAGATTTTTTCTTTAGAGTATTGAGATGAATAAAATTGCCAAGATTTCTTTAAGTACATGCTGCAACCATAATTTTCAAATTGTATTCAACAATAAACCAGCTAGTGACAATGTGGCGCATGTAGTCTGCTTTTGAGAATGAAAGTGTTTTACGAACAAATCGAGCTACCCTTTATCGCAATGTGCAATTCCAGCGCTCCACATGATTGGTTTCGCCACTATCTTTGCCAACGATGCGATGTGTTTCTTCAGGAAAGACTTTTTCGCAGGCACCCCAGAAATCGCTGAAGCTATGGCAGCTTCGATACGTTGGTGGTATGCGTTTCCAGAGTTTTTGACAAGTTTTTGCACTACGGTCTCCGATTACAAAGGCAATGACTTGGCGTGTTCGGCGACAAAGCACGATCCCAATGCAACGTTTATTCTTTCGAAGGCGTACGAATGACCATAGTTCATCCGTTTTAAGCGCAACTGCGTTGGCATTCTTCAGTTTATGGAAGCTTGCTAATGCCGCAGTGAGTTGGATACCTGTTTTGGGGATGAGCATAGTTTTTACTTTGTTTATAGTTTCTTTGTCATACGTGTATGATCTTGTTCTGCTGGTATTGCCATGGATTTTTGTGATAATCTTTCTTTTAAGCAGGGCTGACGTGCGAAAGAACTTAAAAGTGGGATGGGTAATCCTTGTTCCGCTCCTATCTTGGGTACATCTCTACATTTTTTTCTTTATCCTTCGTAGATCAGGAGAGTTTTTTGATGTAGTCATTTTGGATAAGATTTTGCTGCCTGTAACCTTTCTCTTGCTTTTTTCTCTACTTCTTCCCAAAATGAAAGTGGGGATTCATAACAGCAAGAGCGATATTGCCGAGGAGATGTTATGACAGAACTGCTTTGCCAACAAGATAGTTATTTAAAAGAGTTTGACGCTGAAATCGTTAGCGTGGGTGCGGAATCCCGAGCGGTAATCCTCGACTGCACAGCTTTCTACCCCGGTGGCGGGGGGCAGCCCTGCGACTTTGGCTTGCTGACCGTTAACGGAACGGAATACCCGGTGACGAAAGTGAAAAAGCAAGGCGCTGACGCGCTGCACTTCCTCGGCGGAGATGCGGATTTACCCGAAATTGGCACGACGGTGCATGGTGTGATCGATTGGGAGCGACGCTATCAGCTCATGCGTACGCACACAGCAATGCATATTTTGTGCGGCGTAGTTTTTCGTGATTATGGTGCGCTGGTAACCGGCGGGAATATGGAACCTCTCAATGGGCGCATGGACTTTGAGTTCGAGACCATGCGCGGAGAACTTGTTGCCGAGATCGAAGAAGCGATCAATGTCGAAGCGCAGAAGGGCTATGATGTTAAAGTTGCAGTGTTGCCGCGCGAGGAAGCTTTCCAAATTCCTGACTTGATTCGCACAAAGATTAACTTGCTGCCGGAGGGAATCAACGAAATTCGTACTATCGAGATTGTTGGATTGGACTTGCAGGCTGATGGCGGTACGCATGTTAAAAACACATCAGAAGTTGGTAAGCTGCGAGTAACCAACTATAAGTCAAAAGGGAAGATCAACAAGCGTATCTATGTCGCGGTGGAGTGATACATACTTTCGCTAGACGGCGGCGAGGAACCAGGATGCTGCCTGGGGGGAGATTGTTGATTGGTAACGGTGGCAAGCCAAAATCCGGTGTGATTCGCTAGTCATCACCACAAAAGTACGTGGGATGATGGGAAATCCGCCTACGGAAGATGTCTATCAAAAAGCTGTTTTAGATTAACTTTCTGTGTAAGCGAGCGTCATAAAAGTGCAATGTTTGTCGCGAAAAAAAGAGATACACTAGGGCTTTATTGTTAGTGAGGAGACTGACGTGGTCGCAAAAATTATTCTAAATCCTTACTCTGCCCGTTGGCAGGCTGCTGAACGTTGGCATGAAGTTGCGCCCTTTTTACGTGATGCAGGCGTTAAGTTTGATGTAGTGCAATCGAAGGTGAAAGGGGAAGGGGTTCAGCTAGCTGAGCAAGCTGTGCGCGAGGGTTTTTCTCCAATTATTGCCGCAGGTGGGGATGGCACGATTGGCGATGTTGTCAATGGAATAATGAGCGCTGTCGACGAAAATGAGTCGCTACCGCCTTTTGGCATTCTACCCTTGGGTACGGCGAATGATTTGGTAGCCAACTTGGACTTGCCTTCCGATTATCAGGCCGCTGTTGCTGTGATCGCTGCGGGGAAAACGCGCGCGATGGATTTATGTTCTGTGAATGGACGCTATTTTGCCAACAACGCCGCCTTGGGGCTTGAGCCTTTGGTGACCGTTTTGCAAGAGCGAATCGGTTGGTTGCGCGGCGTTCCGCGTTATCTTTATGCGGCTTTGCAGGCAATCGGGCGTGGCACAAGCTGGCAGGCTGAGATGGTTTGGGACGATGGTGAATACAGCGGCCCGATTTCATTAGTTTCGGTTGGGAATGGCGCGCGCACAGGTGGGCTTTTTTACATGACGCCACACGCTGATCTTTTTGACGGAAAAATGACCTTCACCTATGGCTATGTTGATTCGCGCTTGAAAATGTTGGGTATGCTTCCACTGACGATGAAACCTGCCGATGGGAATTTTGTTGGGAGAGATGTTGTTTTTGAAATCAATACCACGCGCTTGAGTGTTAAATTAACCAAGGCATCGCCTGCTCATGCAGATGGGGAGCTTTTTGACGAAACGCTTTATGAAGCTGAGTATAAGATTCATCCCGGGCGCTTGCCGATTTTGATGCCCTAGTTTTTGTTAGCGGGGACTTTTGTTTGTGAGTTCGTTTTGCTCTATAATTACGCCATGAAAGAAAAGCTAATTCCCATCGTTGCTATCATTCTTGCTTTGGCGCTCCTGCTTGGCGGGCTGACTTGGCTGAACAGGCAGCTGGTCTCACGTGTAGACGCGGGTGAGCAGTTCATCGTTCCGTGGATGGGTGCACGTGCTTTTCTTTTCGAGCAGCAGACCAATCCTTACTCCACACCGATGGCAGAACGCGTGCAGATCGCTATTTACGGACATCGTGTTCAGGGTGATGAGTATCCCCATTATTTGGATATCCCCTTTTACAAACTCTTTCTTTATTTTCCTTTTGCGCTAATCAAAAATTTCGAACTCGCACTTGCTTTGTGGATGAGTCTCGCGCAGATTGCGCTTTTCGCCGTCGGCTTTTTGAGCATTCATCTAACACAGTGGAAACCCTCGCCGCTGAACACTGTGCTTTATTATCTGGCACTCTTTTTCAGTTTTTACGGGCTTTATCCCGTTATCGGTGGTAGTAGCACAATCTTTACTGCGCTGGTGCTTTTGCTCGCGTTGCTCGCTATCCGCGAAGGCTGGGATGAGGTTCTCGGGATATTATTGATCTTTGGTTCTTTTTATCTTGCAAAAGGCGGACTTCCCCTTATCTTGCTTTTCTTTTGGATATACACGGTCAAACGTTCACGCGTTATTTCTGTTGCGGTGATGAGTCTGGTTACAGTTTTGATCGCCAGTTTTTTACTTTTGCCAAGTTGGTTTATGTCTTTTCTCAGTGCGCTTTTGGCAAATTCCCGTGCGGATTATGGCTTTCTCTTACGTGACCTGATTGCACTTTGGCAACCTTCTGCGGCGAATATCATCACTCAGGTTTTGTTTTGGGCGCTTATTGTCGTGCTTCTCTTTGAATGGGGCTCGGTGCGCGGGAAGGGTTTTGAGCACTTGCTTTGGGCCGTAGCATTCAGCGCGGTACTTGTTCCTTTTTTGAACATCCATGTCAGCGCATATTTTTATACGTTCCTTTTCTTTCCTCTCGCTCTGATTGCAAAAATCGCTGAAGATCGCTGGACTTATACGCGCTGGTTGGTGAGTTTCTTTTTGCTTTTAATCCTCGGCGCGTGGGGGCTTTTCCTGCGCACAGAAAACGCCCTTCAGCTACTCACGTTTATCTTTCCAGGCTTTCTACTCGTCGCTTTGTATTGGCTGCGTTGGTGGTACCTCAGTGCGCCACGAACATGGGCTGATGAAGCGAATCAATTTCAGCGATGACGAAGCGCACTTATCTCATCATCTTCCTTCTTGCGCTGTTTTTTGCTGTAGGCGTTGCTTCTTTCCAGTCTACGCCGGGCTATATGGACGCGGATTATTACTTTGCCACTGGTTTACAACTTGCTGAAGGAAAGGGATTTAGTGAACCATTCTTGTGGAATTATCTGGATGATCCGGCGGGGCTTCCGCATCCCTCGCACGCCTATTGGATGCCGCTTGCCTCGCTTGTCTCTGCGCTAGGGCTGCGCCTCGCCCCCAACCTTGAATTTGCTTCCGCGCAATGGGTATTTATTCTTCTTTCGGCGCTGATCCCGCCACTAACGGCTGCCCTGGCATTCTCCCTGACCTCGCGTCGCGATCTGGCGGTCATAGCAGCGTTGCTGGCGCTCTTTAGCGGCTATTATGCCCCCTTCCTGACCACGAGCGATACCTTCGCTATTTACATGCTCCTCGGCGGGAGTTTTTTTCTCGCTTTCAAAATTGAGCGTCCTTGGCTGCGTGCCGTCACTTTGGGTCTCCTTGCCGCCCTCATGCACCTCTCCCGCGCAGATGGGGCCATCTGGCTTATCATTGCTGCTATTTATCTCTTCTCTACAGCTTCAAATAGAAAGTCATCTTTCCTTTTTCATCTTCCCCTTCTCTTCGCTTCTTATCTTGCGGTGATGCTCCCGTGGTTTTGGCGCAATCTGGCTGCCTTTGGTACGCCCCTCGCACCCGGTGGCGACAAAATGCTTTGGTTGACACATTACGATCAACTCTTTACCTATCAGCCTGATACTCTTACTTTCAGCGCTTGGCTCGCTTCTGGCTGGGACGCTATTTTAGGTGCTCGTTTGTGGGCACTTAAACTTAATTTGGGCACAATGCTTGGCGTACAGGGTGGCGTGCTTTTATTACCTTTTATGGTTATTGGCGCATGGCAGTTGCGTAAATCCGTACAAGTGCGTGTGGGTGTTTTTGCGTGGTTGCTGACCTTTGCAATAATGACGTTTATTTTCCCTTTTGCAGGCGCACGTGGGTCTTTCTATCACTCAGGGGCGGCGTTAGAGCCTTTGTGGTGGGCGCTCGCTCCGCTCGGCTTGGAGCGTGCTGTTGGCTGGATTGCGCAGAAGCGACGCTGGCGTGTGCGAGAAGCACATTCGGTTTTTCGTGTGGGGCTGGTTGGCATGGCATTCTTGTTAACGGCGACACTTTTGTGGGGCAGGTTGATTTCTCCACGTGCTCAACAAGCCGCGGGGGAGGGCGTTCCGCGTTATCGTCTGATCGAAGCGTTTTTGCTGGAGCAGGATAATCCTGATGGTGCCGTAATTGTCTCCAATCCGCCCGGCTATTTTCTGGCAAGTGAGCGATCTGCGCTCGCGCTGCCGGATGGTGATATCCAGACCGTTTTTTCTATCGCTGCGCGCTATGGTGCGCGCTATCTGATCTTGGAACCGAGTGGCGTGACGGCGGGTTTAATGCCGATTTTTAATGCCCCGACAGCGCAAATTAATTTAACTTTTCTCGGCGAAGTGGAAGGAGCACAGGTCTTTGTTATTGAAACGCAACCCTAAACTTATTTTGGCAATTGCGACCATTTTGAGCGTGAGCAGCTATCTTCTTGTCAGTCAGGCTCAATTGACAATCGGCTTTCCGCTTGATGATTCGTGGATTCACCAGACTTATGCGCGTAATTTAGTGCAATATGGTGAATGGGCGTTTTGGCAGGGACAATCTTCGGGTGGCTCGACCGCGCCGCTTTGGTCGGCGTTGCTTGCGCTGGGTTATTTGCTGAAAATCTCCTTTTATTTCTGGACATTTGCTTTAGGGGCGCTTTTTTTGTGGGGGTTGGCTCTTTTTGCAGAGCATTTTTTGCGTGCTGTTCTGCCGAGTTATCACAGCTCCTTTCCATGGGCGGGCATTTTCATTGTAGGGGAATGGCATTTGGTTTGGGCGGCGGCATCCGGTATGGAAACGCTGTTGTATGCACTGCTTGTCACCAGTGTGTTGGTATTGTTGGCAACAGGGAAGCGTAATTATCTTTTGCTGGGAGCATTGGTAGGCATCAGTGTCTGGGTACGTCCGGGCGGCGTGACTCTATTGGCTCCCGTTCTCGTGGTAATCCTTTTTTCGGGGGATAACTATCGAAAGATCGCTCGCAATTTGTTGGGGAGTGCGCTTAGCTTTGGAATCATTCTCTCGCTTTACCTGCTTTTCAATCTCTTTGTGACGGGGACTCCGCTCCCGAATACCTACTACGCTAAACAAGCCGAATACGCGATCTTGCGTGAACTTGCTCCCGTTTGGCGATATTTTCTTGCAGAGATAGAACTTCCGTTAATTGGCGCAGGTGCGCTTTTGCTTCCGGGCGTGCTCTTTTATGGCTGGCTGGCATTGCGGCGTCGTGATGTGGGCGTGATCGTGAGTTATTTATGGTTTCTTGGCTATGCTGGAATTTATGCGTGGAAACTCCCCGTCATTTATCAGCATGGACGTTATATGATGCCTGCCATGCCCATTTTCTTTTTGTTGGGGCTGGCAGGGACGCGTTTGTTTTTTGAAAAAATACCAAGTCGGTGGCGGAGGCGGGGAGCGTTGGTTTATCTCATTTCGCTGGCTCTCGTTTGGCTAACCTTCTTTGGCGTTGGTGCGCGCTCTTATGCAAATGATGTTGCCTTTATTGAAAGCGAGATGGTAACCACTGCAAAGTGGGTACATGCAAATATTCCGGCGGGTAAAATCATTGCGGCACACGATATAGGCGCACTGGGGTACTTTGATGGGCGTGAACTGGTTGATTTGGCTGGTTTAGTCTCCCCTGAAGTGATCCCCTTTATTAGTAACGAAACGCTTTTGGTAGAATATCTCACCGAGCGTAAAGTTGATTATTTAATTGTTTTTCCGACTTGGTATAAAACCCTGCCAGAAGGCTTAGCTCTTGTGTATAATACAGAAGGTTATTTCGCCCCAATGCTTGGTGGCGAGAATATGGTCGTTTACCAGTGGCCATGGAAATAAGCTCATAGTTGAAAACACCGTGTTCAAAGAAAAGATTGGAATAAGGCAGCCATGGATGAAATTAGATTAGTTGTTGTTGATGATCACCCTCTTTATCGTCAGGGCGTGGTTGACGCTCTGTCTTTAGAACCAGACATGACTGTTGTTGGTCAGGCATCCAGTGGGGAAGAAGCGCTTGAAATTATCCGTTCGCTTGAACCTGATGTCGCTGTTTTGGATGTCAATTTGCCCGGTATGAATGGGCAGCAGATTACTCATCGTGTTGTTCAGGAAAAGATTAACACGCGTGTGCTGTTGTTGACGGGCTATGATGACCTTGAGCAGGCTTTACATGCGGCTTTGGCTGGCGCGGCTGCTTATTGTGCTAAAGACATTGGCCCCAAACGTTTAATTGAGAGCATTCGTCACATCTCCAAAGGAAAATTTGTTATTGCCGATCAGGTTTTTTTGAAAGAAGAATTAGGTGAATGGATTGATAGTCAGGTGTCGGAGACGAATCGCTCTTATAGTGAGCCTGGTACTCCGTTTCATCCGCTTTCGAATCGAGAAATGGAAGTGTTGTCTTGTGTGGTGAAGGGGATGAGTAATAAAGAAATAGCTATTCTTTTAGGAATTAGTCACCAGACTGTCAAGAATCATGTTACCGCAATCTTGCGAAAGTTTGGCGTTGAAGATCGCACGCAGGCAGTTGTTTATGCTTTGAAGCGGGGATGGGTTCAGTTACATGACGATGAAAAAGATGCGTAGGAGAATCTAATGGTTTTATCCCGAGGCGATCAAGATTTTCAAGATAGTGTCCCGTTTGATCTTCAAGATGAGATTGAAGAAACGGAACGCTCGCTCAAAGAAGTGACTTTGATGATTGAGCAGAGTCAGGATGAAGTTAGAAAACTGACTCAGCGGAACGCCGCAATCACGGCGCATTTGCAGCAAATTCAGTCTGATATTGTGAATATGCCTGTAGAAGAAGTTCGCATGGCTTATGATTCGGCCTTAGATGCACAACAAAGACTGTTGGTCATGCGTGGTCAACTTGACAAGTTGCAAAATGATAAAGAGCACCTTGAACGTTACCAAGTTGCTTTGCATGAGGTCAGTTCGTCTAACTCATCAGTTGCTGCTTCCTCGGCTAGCACATCGAGAAATGAAAGCAATAATATTGAGATGATTGTAAATGCTCAAGAGTCTGAGCGTCAGCGTTTGTCCCGGCAAATGCATGATGGCCCTGCGCAAGCGCTGTCCAATTTTATTTTGCAGGCTGAAATCGCCATGCGTCTCCTTTCTGTGGATGTTGAGCAAGCCCGAGATGAATTGAATAGTCTTAAAGCATCTGCGATGCGAACCTTTCAAAAAGTTCGCAACTTTATCTTTGAATTGCGACCGATGATGTTAGATGATCTTGGCTTGATCCCAACAATTCGCCGTTATGCCGAGAGCTATAGAGAGCAATCAGGCCTCGATATGAATTTATCTATTTCCGGAACAGAGCGGAGATTAGAACCTTATATTGAGGTGATGATCTTCCGCGCTTTGCAGGAATTGCTTGGTAACGCATCACGTCATAGCCACGCCACGATCTTGAAAGTTTATGTTGATGTTGGGGAATCTGTTGTCAAGGTAAGCGTTGATGATAATGGCAAGGGATTTGACCCCGATGTGATTTCGCAAGGGAATAGCTTGGGTCTGAAAATCATCAAAGATCGTGTGGATATGCTTGGCGGTTCTTTCGATATTGATAGCTCTGCAGGAAAAGGGACTCGGATAAACTTTTCAGTTCCTGCTATGCAAATATAAGAGTTAACATAACTGTAAAGTAGTATAGATAGTATCACTCTTGTTTTTTTTGCTAAGGCGCTTATAATCTAGTTATCTTCAACATGAAGAAATTTTAAAAGCGGAAGGAGGTGTTTTGTCATGTTGTTCTCACCGAAAGAAAAAGGCCAAGGCTTGGTAGAGTACGCTCTGATTCTTGTTTTAGTAGCCGTCATTGTAATCGTTGTCTTACAAGTACTTGGACCGTTGGTTGGCAGTGTTTTCACCAACATCAACAGTGGTTTGACTACCGTATCCTAAGCTGATTTGAAACCCTATAGTAAAAAGGTGGGACGTTGCCTTCGGCAACGTCCCACCTTTTTCCTATAGGGAACTTTT
>JBNLFG010000028.1:0-9444 GCA_050305405.1 Anaerolineales bacterium
TGCTATTCTTTTTTCTGTTCCCTTTATTGGGGCGGAGTATTTTATCACTGAAATAAAAAAGAGCCAGATGAATTGTATCATCTGGCTCTTTTATCGTGCAGGAAAAATCTAATTTATGGTGCTGGCGGTGTCCATTCGAGAATCCATGGTCCTTGTAGCGGAATTCTCTGCCTTAGTATTAATTCAAAGGTTTGCAGCCCTGATGGCAGGGGGGCATTGATCAGCATATCTTGCTCATAGATAATTTGATTATCTCGATGAATTTCCTCTCCTGTAATTGTAGACTCTCTTTCTATCATTTCCGGCATGAAAAGACTGATATCAGCACTTTCTGCTGGATTATCACCCGTATCAGTATGCCAGTGTGCCCGGTATCCATTTTCAATAATCTCAACAAAGTCAATTACATAATGATTCTCAAATAAGGTGATGGGTTGGTTTAGTTCCCATTTGTCTCCTGTTTGTGGATTGTCACCTGTATCTATTTGAAATTGAAATGTGTCCGATTGGTGAGTTTTTATCTGTTCCAAAGTGAGTGTGATTGTTCCATCAAGGGGTTTAGGAATTTCATATGCCCAACTGAAGACGTTCCCCCAATTAATATTCGGGCGTATATCACTTCGTGAGTTGACGTGGATGGTTTCTCCTTTTGAATTTTCTACCGTTATTTTGTAATACGAATCTGTTGCCAAAGAACCGGGCAAATCTCCGCTGTAGGTAAAATTGCCAATAAGAATATAAGAACTCTCGGTTTCAAGGGCTTTTTCCAGATATAGACCTGAACCATTGGGCACACGGGTCGGGGTGGCTGGAAAAGGTGACTGTGAAAACCCTGTTGAGTTGCCAGATGACATGCCTCCGATTTCTGTCACTGGTATTGCAAAATCCATTGGTGCTGGGACTAAATTTAGCTCTAGGATGATTTCTGCACAAGGCGAAGAAGAAGTTAGCGTGACTTTAGTCGTTTGTGCAGGTAAGGGAGGAAATATATAACTTGTTTCAAAAGTCATTGCCTTTCCGTTATACGATTCCATATTTCCTCCTCCTCCACTAAGCAAATTTAATGTGTTCCCATCAGGTAATTCGAGAACAGGAGCAGTTGTGCAAGTGAAAAGCTCTGGGTTTGTTGGAGAAATACCAGCTATTTTGTATGAGATAAAAGTGCGTGTGGAATCGGCTATGACTTGGTTGACGGTGATGTAAATATCTCGATCTCGTGCTGAAACTGGCTCTGCCAGCATATAGATGCCGCTACTATCTTCTACAATTCCCACCCCAGGAATATAGCCCAGCGAACGCCCAAGGGCATAGGCAACACCGCTGAGAATACTCAAGGAAAGCAAGAGAAGCAAGATCACAAACGCCGGACGGGTGCGTAAAGACTGTTTCAAGGTTTTCTTCTCCAGTTTTTCAATGATCTGCGGAAGTAGATTGAGATCATCTGGAATATGTTGCTGGGCAACCGTGTCCAGTACGGTACGATGAGAGCGTTTCATTTTGCGCTCCTTTCTGCCCCGAGTAAATCCCGTAGCCGATTGCGGGCGGCGTGCAGGTACCATTTGACCGTGCCCGGTGCAGCCCCTAGTGCTTGTGCCATTTCAAATTCGCTCATTTCAAGGTAATAACGCTGTACTATCGCGGCGCGTTGTCGTGGAGTAAGTTTGCCTAGCGCCTGCAGAATTTCAGCAGAGAGTTGATTGAATTCGACTTGCGATTCAACAGATGTGGCTTCTGCGAGTAAAGTCTCCAAATGGGCGGGGTCAGCATCAAGGGATGTGACTTTCCTCTCGCGTCGCACCGCATTCAAGGCAGCATTGACCACGCTCCGCATCAAATAGGGTTCTACCGCGCGAGTTTCATCAAAATATTTGACGCGCTGGTAGAAGCGGATGAAGGTATCTTGTGTGACATCTTGAGCAAGAGCCTCATCGTGCGTGATTAGAAACGCAGTGCGCACTGCCCTAACCTGATATTTAGTGACCAATTTTTCCAACCCGCTGATTTCGCCGTTTTTCATACGGCGAATAGCTTCTCGATTATCCATGTAATGCTCCATGTGTTGTGTACGCGTTCACATTAAATATACACATTGATGTCCAAAAAGGTTGGGTCAGATTTAAAACAAGACTTCCGAATTCTCGAAGAATTCGGAAGTATGATCTATAAGCTACAGTTGATTATGTTTTATTTGGTTAACTTCCACGCAGCAGGGAGAGCCAAAGCTGCCAACACCAATTTGATCGCATCACCGACAATGAAAGGTAGCACTCCGAGGGTAAGTGCTTTCTCAACACCAAAGAGCATTGCCAGCCAGCTTGTGCCAAATGCGTAAATCACCAGCGTCCCGACGAAGAAGGGCAACAGTGATGTGCGTAGATTGCGTTCCAAACCGCGCTCCGCTAATTTCCCGATCACGAATGCCGCAACGACGAAGCCGAGCAGATAGCCAAAGGTTGCGCTAGAGAGATAGGCCATCCCGGCCGCGCCGCCCGCGAAGATGGGCAAGCCGAGCGCGCCAAGTATGGTGTAGAGCATCATTGAGCCAGCCCCACGTTTTGAGCCAAGCGTTGCGCCAACCAGCAAAACGGCGAAGGTTTGCCCGGTTAAGGGGACGGGAGTGAATGGTAGCGGAATGCGAACTTGGGCTAAAAGCGCAACAAAGATCACGCCGCTGAAAATAAGCAGGATATTGCGCATCCATGCAGCCGTGCGCGGGAAGTAACGAGTTGATAAAGTCGGGGCGAGGGTGGTCATTAGAGAACTCCTTTGGTCTATATTCCCTCCTTATAACCCGCTTTTTCAAGCTTGGTTCTGGCAAAAAGGCATGACATCCCAGCCCCTTGTCTTTTCATAGGACTTATGCTATTTTTAGTTCACTCGTCCACTTTGCAAAAGGAAAACAAGATTCATGTCAGCCCCCCGAAAAACCGTCATCGTTGTTGAAGATGAGCCAGATGCCGCCGAAATGTTCGCTGAAATGATGCGCGTCAGCGGTTTCGACGTCATCAAATTATATAGCAGCACTCCGGCCATCGGCACGATCAGCGCTGAGTTGCCCGACATCGTTATTTTAGATGTGATGATGCCCGATGTTTCGGGGCTGGAAGTTTTGCGCTATATGCGCCGTGAACCCAAACTTAAAGATATTCCCGTTATTCTTGTTTCGGCAAAGAGTATGCCCTCTGATATTAAGACGGGAATGGATGCAGGGGCGTCGCATTATCTGACCAAGCCCGTCGGTTTTCTTGAGTTGAAAAACGCGGTGGAAGAACTCGTCCCCGCACTTGACGAGTAACTTGTTCTGCGATCTATGAGTTTGGTGCGCGCTTTTATCGCGGTTGAAATCCCCCCTAGCCTGAAAGAAAAATTGTATAAAGAGACTGTATCTCTGCGAAGGGCATTATCTCGTCCTTTTGTGCGCTGGGTGGATGTTGGCAATATGCATCTTACGCTCAAGTTTTTGGGCGATACCCCGCTCGATAAAGTGGAGATGCTCAAGGGCTATTTGGCGGAGGCAGTTGAAGGGCAAATCCCCTTTGAGATCGAGATTGGCAAGTTGGGCGTTTTTGCCAGCTTCTCGCGTCCACGTGTGATTTGGGCGGGGGTACAAGATAAGGGTCAACTTGCTTCGCTGCATCGATGTGTGGAGACGGCAGCAAACCGAATGGGGAGCGAACCGGAGCGGCGTCCATTTTCCCCGCATCTGACATTGGGGCGTGTGAAGCAGCGTCCATCCCAATCTGAGCGGGAGAAAATTCGTGCGGCAGTTCAGTCACACGAAAAGCTGGACTTTGGTAAAATGCAGGTCAATGCGCTGCATATTTTTGAAAGTCAATTGAAACCAACGGGAGCGGTTTACCGCTCGCTGTTTACAGCAAGATTAGAAAGTTAGGAGTATTTTTTGAGCACACCAGAATTACCTTATGCGATTGTGGATACTTTGGAAGAGAAGAAGGGTGAGGATATTCTCTTGGTTGATTTGCGCGGGGTGACGGAAATTTGCGATTATTTTGTGATTTGTACCGGAACGAGCGATCGAATGTTGGATGGTTTGGCGGATGACCTTGTGCGTAAAATTAAGACCTCGCACCAGCGTAAGGGGCAGTTGGAAGGGCGCTCACGCGATGGCTGGCTTTTGGTCGATTATGGCGATGTGATTGTGCATCTTTTCTCACCCGATCAGCGCGATTATTATGCGCTGGAAGATTTATGGGAAGATGGCAAGCCTTTGGTGCATATTCAATAGTATTTGCGAAGGGCACGAAGACAGACGAAAAGTGAAGAGCCTGAAGGTTTTCAAAACCTTCAGGCTCTTTTTCTTCGTGCTAATTCGTGTGACTTCGTGGATTTGGTTTACTCAAAAATCCAGCGGTCTACATCGCGCTGCCATTCGACCAGTTCTTCGGGCTTGAACCAGAGTTCGGTTTCAAGTTTGCCGTTTTCGACACTGTCGGAGGCGTGGGTGATATTGCGTCCAACTTCAAGACCATAGTCGTGGCGTACGGAGCCAGGGGCGGCTTCGGTGGGGCGGGTGGCGCCCATTGTCTGGCGCACGGCGGCGACGGCGTTGGGCCCTTCCCATACCATTGCCATGACAGGGGCAGATGTGATGTATTCGATCAAGCCATCATAAAAGGGTTTTCCCTTGTGAATGCCATAGTGGGTTTCGGCAAGTTCCTGGCTAACAGCCATGAATTTGGCACCAGCCAAACGCAGACCACGACGCTCGAGACGGGCAATGATCTCTCCAACCAGACCGCGTTGAACGCCATCCGGTTTGACAATTACAAAAGTTCGTTCCATAACTTCCTCCAAAAAAGTTTTTCTCTATACTGATTTAGAGTCCAGCATTTGCTGGACTCTAAGTGATGAGTGTGGTTTCGGGCAGACCTAGCGGAGTAGTTCTTCTGCCTTGGTGTAGGCGTTGATCGCCTCTTGCAGTTGCCCTGCACGCATATAAGCGTCCCCGAGCATCTGCCAGATGGAAATATCAACGGGATACTCATAGAGGGCTTCACGTAAATCGTAGATGGTCTCGGCAAGTAGACGTTTCTTCTTGATGAGCTTGCCATATTCTGCCAGCGCAGCTGAGAGATTCCCTTCTCGCATGGCAGCCTGGGCGCTCATCAAGGTGATGTCGCGCAGCATGGTGGTGTTCATGCGGTTGACTTTACGGCGCGGCGGCAGATCACGCGGCGGTTCAGGTTTTTTCTCTGGTGGCGGGGCCGGTTTTTCTTCTGCTACAGGGGCAACCGGCTTCCATTCCTCTGCTTTTGTGGGCTCAGGAGTCTCGGGCGGGACGGGGGCATCTTCTGCTTTGAGCCAGTCCGGCATGTCGCCGTTTGCCGCAGCAGGTTTGGCTTCTTCAGCACTCATATCCGCAAGCCAATCGGGCAGGGCTTCTTCTTGAGCCGGGGGAGCGGACTCTTCAACGGGAGGAACGGGTGTTTCTATCGGGCTTTGCGTTTCTTCTTCATCCGCCATTGTTTTGAGCCAGTCAGGCATGTCGTCCGCAGGAGCTTCTGGCTCTTGAGGAGCGGGAGGTGCTTCTGCTTCAGGCTCTTCCTGAACTGGAACTGGAGATGGTGCAGCTTCTTCTTCAACTGCTGCTGCGGATGGCATCTGTTCTTCCACGCTGGGGACTGGTGCTGGCGCATCGTAGGCGAGCCTGGCTTCGGCTTGCTCTGCCAACAATTGCTCTTCTTCATCCTCAACAGTGGATTCGGCAACCGGCTCTTCAGCGGGTACCGCTACTGGAGCTTCTTCCTCTGCCGGAACTTCTTCTTGCTCGGGCATTTCTTCAATGGCAGGCGCAGCACTCTCGCTGACATCCTGTGCTTTCTGAACCCATTCCGGTGCATCTTCAGTGCGCGCATTGGGATCGGTAATCAACTCTTCGGGGTTGGCACCCTGATTGGCAGCAAGGCTTTCGAGCCAGTTCATGGCGGCGTCCTGCTCGTCGCTGGATGTGCCTAAGGTGCCGATGGTTGCATCCGCAACTGCGCCAGCGCTCGGCTGGGTCGGGACAGCGGTTTCAGCGGAAGCGGGAGATGCGGTTTCTACAGGCGCTTCAGCCGGAGCTTCTTCAGCATCGTCGCTATCGCTGAGTTCATTGAGCCAATCCATGTCGTCATCATCGTCTTCGGCGATGGGCGCTTGCTCAACGGATGCTTCTGTTACGGGGGGAGCGGGCGTTTCTTCGGTTTCGCGCAGCCATTCGGGGACGTCGTCATCTGCGCTGTCGGTTGCAGGGGCAGGCGTTTCTTCATCGCTGAGTTCATTCAGCCAGGCCATATCATCATCTTCGGCGGCGGTCTCTTCTTCAGCGGCAGGTGCAGCGCTCTCGCTGACATCCTGTGCTTTCTGAACCCAATCAGGCGCATCTTCAGTACGCGCATTGGGATCAGTAATTAGCTCTTCGGGATTGGCACCTTGATTGGCGGCAAGACTCTCAAGCCAGTTCATGGCGGCATCCTGTTCGTCGCTGGATGTGCCTAAGGTGCCGATGGTCGCATCCGAAATTGCGCCAGCGCTCGGCTGGGTCGGGACAGCGGTTTCTGCGGAAGCGGGAGATGCGGTTTCTACAGGCGCTTCAGCCGGAGCTTCTTCAGCATCGTCGCTATCGCTGAGTTCATTGAGCCAAGCCATGTCGTCGTCATCGTCTTCGGTGACGGGTGCTTGCTCAACAGGTGCTTCTGCTACGGGAATGGGTGTTTCATCGGTTTCGCGCAGCCATTCGGGGACGTCGTCATCCACGCTGTCGGTTGCCGGGGTAGGTGTTTCTTCATCGCTGAGCTCATTCAGCCAGGCCATATCATCTTCGGCTGCGGCTTCTTCAGCAGCAGGTGCGGCACTCTCGCTGACATCCTGTGCTTTCTGCACCCATTCCGGCGCATCTTCAGTGCGCGCATTGGGATCGGTAATCAACTCTTCGGGATTGGCACCTTGGTTGGCGGCAAGACTCTCAAGCCAGTTCATGGCGGCATCCTGTTCGTCGCTGGATGTGCCTAAGGTGCCGATGGTTGCATCTGCGACCGCGCCAGCGCTCTCTGCCGGAGTAGGTGCTTCTTCCTCTACATGGTTGACGAGCTCATTTAGCAGCGCCATCTCATTCTCTTCAGCAGCAGGTGCGGATTGCTCCGTGGGTACTGGGGCATCTTCTGCTCCAAGTTCATTCAACCACGCCATGTCGTCATCGGCATCTGTAGCAGCAGCAACGGGTTCTGGGGTCGCTGGTGTTTCTTGCGTTTCACGCAGCCATTCGGGTATATCGTCTGCGCTGTCAGTGGTTGTGGCAGGTGTTTCTTCAGCGCCGAGATCGTTCAGCCAGGCCATATCATTTTCTTCAGCAGCAGGTACAGGTTGTTCTGTAGGGGCAGGCGTCTCTTCTTCAGCAAGTTCGTTCAGCCATGCCATGTCGTCGCTGTCATCTGTGGCTTTCTCTTCAGCTTGGGGAGCTGAGGGAGTCTCAGAGCCAGTATTTGCTGCTTTTTGTACCCAATCGGGCGCATCTTCAGTGCGTGCGTTGGGGTCGGTAATCAGTTCTTCGGGATTGGCACCCTGATTGGCGGCGAGACTCTCGAGCCAGTTCATGGCGGCATCTTGTTCTTCGCTGGAAGTGCCTAAGTCGCCGATACCGGCGTCATTGCCACTCTCTGCTTGTGGGCTTTCTTCATCATTGCTGTCACCCAAAAGGTCATTGATCCAATCATCAGCCATAGCGTCTCCCATTTCATTTGTGTCTTCGTTTGCTGCTTCCAGTTCTGCCTGGTCGGGGGCAATATTTTTCATCCAGTCGGGTAGTTCTGCCTGGGCAATTGGTTCGTCGTCATCGTCTGTGATTTCTGGAGCGCCGGGGCTGTCGAAGAAGGAGGTTGGTTCTTCGACCCCAGATGATGTGCCCCAGCCCGCGGCTTTCATGAAGTCGGGGATATCGTCTTCGGGGGAGGCAGCAGGCTCGGAAGCGGTAGCAGACCTAAACTCCGCGTTTGTGTCTGTTTTGAGCCAGTCAGGTTGTGCTTCTTCACCGTTTTCCCCCAACTGAACGTCGGATGCGTTTGTCTTATCTTCAAAAATTGTGTCGCCAGGTTGCCAATCAAGCCGTTCGAGGTTCACCGCAGCATCGGGAACGTCGCTGGTGTTGAAGATCGAGCCTTTGGCAAAGGCGGCGTAGGGATCGAGGGCGTTGACGCGGTGACGGTAGACTTGCGTGCTTTCAGAGCGACTGGTTTCGGGCAAGATTTCAACGAGAATACGGTTGGCTTCCAAACAGTAGGGGGATTTTGCGAGCAGGTCGGATGCGATTTTGGAGGCTTCGACGCGCTGCCCTGAGCGGAAATAGGCTCTGGCGAGCAGCACTTGCATATCCAAACGCCCCGGGTCTTCTGCTTCAACGCTCATGATCTCGGCGATGGCTTGCGGATAAAGCTCGCCCTGCACGTAGACATTGGCAAGGGCACCGCTGGTCATGCGAATTTTGGGTGGTTGAACCCCGTCACGGCGTCCGTACAAACGCTGTAATTCGTTTTGAACAGCGGCATTCGATGGTTGTGCTTCAAAAGCACGCTGCATATGCCAAATCGCATCATCGAGTTGTTCGGTTTCGTCGGCAATCAGACTCATGCCCACATGGGCAACAAAATCATCGGGCACTGATAAAAGCAGACGTGAGAAAACGTCGCTTGCATCTTTATATCGCTTGGCTTCAAGATAAGCTTTACCAAGCAATTGATAGGTTTCAAGGTGTTTTGGGAAGGTCTTAAGAATATGGTTGCAATGACCAACAGCCTCTTCGACTTGCCCCTGATCGATCAGTGTTCCAATTTCTCGATTGTAAATTCGTAGAGATACTTTTGCCATACCTGCACACTCCTTCGCCTAGTATGCACTATTCCTTAAATTTTCGCAAGCGTTTATGTATAAAACAGAGGTAAGGGCTGCACCGGGGTTTCACTAAACTGGTGTGCAGCCAAAACGGCTGATTTTGCCCGTGCGAGAAGTTCAGGATCGTTTGCGTGAACGGTGAAAAGTGGATCGCCCACTTCGACGACATCACCAACTTTGTGATGGATTATGAAGCCGACCGCATAGTCAATCGGGTCGCCTTTTTGGGCGCGACCTGCACCGAGCTCGACAGCCGCTTCGCCGATGAGCCGCGCGTGGATTTGGGATATGCTTCCGCTATGGGGAGCGGGGACAGTCTCGATCAGCGTTGCCGTCGGCAGCTTGTCGGGATCGTCCACGTAGCTCACATCGCCACCTTGTGCCGCGATCAACTTGCGGAAGCTTGCCAGGCCGCTGCCGTCGGCAATCGCCTTTTCGGTCATCGCCAGGTATTGGGCATGGACAGGTTGGGTTGCTTCTCGGAACGGTGCCACACCTTCTTCGTCGAGCAGCTTGTTCAACACATGCAAGTCATTCTCGACGATGGTGAAGGAAGCAACG
>JBNLFG010000029.1:0-8054 GCA_050305405.1 Anaerolineales bacterium
ATGAACTGGCTTGAAGTTTCCTTTAATCTGGATGGCGAATTGGCGGAAGCCGTCGCCGAAGTTTTGGCGCGTTATGCGCTGAATTGTGCGATCTTTCTAAAGAGAGGATGAAAATATGAATTTTGATAACCCCGCCCCACTGTCTGTGGCGATGATGGTATTTAATTTATTGTTGGCATTGTTTTTATCTGTCCTGCTTGCCATTTACTATGCTAAGTTTGGAGATTCTTTATCTAATCGTTCCAAGTTTGCTCCAGTTCTACCTTTATTGTCTCTAATCACGCTGCTGGTTATTTCTGTGGTAAAGTCGTCATTAGCTTTGTCTTTGGGATTGGTAGGCGCTTTATCTATTGTACGTTTTCGTACTGCGATCAAGGATCCAGAGGAGCTTATATTTTTGTTTTTTTCTATCTCTATTGGCTTAGGGCTTGGAGCAGATCAACGCGTTCCTACGATAGTGGCTTTTGCAATTATTATGGGGTACTTGCTTGCCCGTAAAGTACTAAATAAATCATTTAACTGGTCGATGCAAAACAATCTTTATATGAATATATCCCTCCCTCAAGAAGAGTCAGTTGATGCGGTTTTTCAGTTTGTCAACAGAGTTTTAGGAGATACTTTAGAGAAAGTTGATTTGCGGCGATTTGATACGAATGGACAGGAAATACGTCTGGTTTTTTACTTTAAAGAAAAATCTGCAGAAAAGCTTATGCAGTTAACAGGTAAAATCCAGGAACGATATGAAAAGGCTCAAATTAGTATTGTAGAGCAAGACAATTTGCTTGGAGGGTGATTTGAAGATTAAGTACCCAAAGAAGAAAAAAAAATACTTTGCAAATTTCAGTCTTGGAACTGGCAGAAAGCAGTTTGGTGTTTTTATTCTTTTTATAGCCTTTATATTGGGGATGCTTTTTTATCGAAGCGGATATCCTTCTTTTTTGCTAGCGAGTTTGAGAGAGAGTTTCAAACAACAAGACCCCAAGGATATATTGCAAACAGAACTAGATACAATCCAGAATGAACTTATTCAGGAGATTAAGCTTTACGATTCAAATGGGTTGGCAACGGTCTTTTTGGATATTCCCTTTTCCTCGATGCAACAGATCGAAGCGAAACGCGAAGAAGCTCTTGAGATAGGCATCTTGCTCTCAGAAGATGATGATTATGTACCAGGCAGCGTTCGCTATAATAATGGCGAAAGCATGGAGATTAAACTTCGACTGAAAGGAGATTGGACAGATCACTTAGAAGGTGATAAATGGTCTTTCCGTGTACATGTCAAAGACGGGGAAGGGGCTCTGCTCGGGATGAGGAGATTCTCTTTGCAATCACCAGAAACCCGGAATTTTGTTAACGAATGGGCTTATCATCAAAACTTGCAGGCGGAGGGTATCCTTACCACTCGCTACCACTTTGTGAATGTTGTCTTGAATGGAGAATATAAAGGGATATATGCATTAGAAGAGAGCTTTACCGAAGATTTGTTAGAATCACAGGGGAGACGGGAAGGCGTTATTATTCGGCTGAATGAAGATTTTTTGTGGAGTAACTGGGCTCGTTTTGAAAAAGATGATCTTTTTGATATTACATCCCGATCGATGGGGATTTTTTTGCTGACTCAATCTGCTGATAGTAGTGAGATTACTCCATTCCGAGGTTCAAGAATCAAAGGTGATGATGTTTTGTTCGCTGAAGCAGAAACAGCAATCGAATTGCTATACGGCCTACGAGAAGGTTTGCTGTCTCATAGTGAAGTTCTCGATGAGGAGTTATGGGGAAAATATTATGCTATCACGGATTTATGGGGAGCTGGGCACGGGACTAATTGGCATAACGAACGTTTTTATTACAATCCAATTACGGGACTGCTTGAGCCTGTTGCCTTTGATGGGGATGTGTTGAACCCAAGCTTTTCATCTGGTGATACTTTAGCAGAGGTTTTTGAGCAGAGTCCTTTTTTTATGTCTACAGGCATTCAGAAAAAATATCTTGAAACTTTAGAAGAGATTATTAAACCTGCTTATCGTTTGAATTTGGAAGAGCAGTTAGGGGCAGATATTAATGGCTATACTCAACGTATCTTAGAAGAATACGAAGGAAGTTATCCAGACTTACCCGGTCTGGAATTACCGTGGGAGCATTTGGAAGCTCGTAGCGAAATGTTCTTAAGAAATTTAGATCCCTATCAACCCTTGCGAGGTAATTATTCGTTTATAGAAAAAAATGGTCAAAGCTTTCTAAAAGTCGATCTTGTTAATTTGATGATTCTTCCTGTACAGGTAGAGTATGTCTCTGTGGGAGATGATAAACTGGAAATTCACCAAGAATGGTGTCTGACCGATTCTTGTGATGAGAAAACAATAGTAGACGATGGTAAAGTTATTTTGTTTTCCCCTAGACAAAATGGATATTCGCCAATTTCTTTTTTGCTACCAGTTGCGAAAAAAAATGTAGAGCGTTGGCAAAGAGATGATGTTGCAGCTGAGATAAGTCTCTATGGTAGTGAGAGAACATTCAATGTCTCTCTTTATGATAATTATGTCCCTACAGGCATTGATGCAGGGGTAAAGCCATCTCGTTCTTTGAACGAGGTATTAACAGAACACTCTTTTCTAAGGGATACTGGCAATGGGAATATATTTCTAGAGCCAGGGGTGTGGGATATTCAAGGAGATCTTGTGATTCCGGCGGGCTATTCCCTGTCTGTTTTTGAAGGCACTGTGTTGCGCTTTGGCCCCGGAAGCGTACTTTTGGCTGAAGGCACGATAAATATATACGGGAAAGAAGATGCCCCTGTTTATTTAACTGCCCAAGAAGAAACATGGGGCGGGGTAGTCGTTTTGAATGCTCCTGATGAAAGCCAATGGCAATATTCTGTTGTGGAAAAAACGGCTGGCATTGTACGTGATGGCTGGATTTTGACTGGTGGAGTGACTTTTTATGAGAGTCCTCTTCAGGCAACGCATGCAATATTCCGACAAAATGGTACAGAGGATGCCCTGAATATTGTGCGTTCAACTTTTTCTTTTGAAAGTGTTGAATTCTCTGATGCGCCTTCTGACGCCTTTGATGGAGATTTCGTTACAGGTACGATCAGGAACTCAAGTTTCCATGATGTTCAGGGAGATGCCGTAGATGTGAGCGGGTCTGATATCTTAGTGACTGATAGTCACTTTGTGAGAATAGGGGACAAAGCAATTTCAGCTGGAGAAAAAAGTGTGGTTGAATTGACAAATGCAACTATAAAAGATGTTTCGATTGGCATAGCGAGCAAGGACTTGTCCCATGTTATTGCAAGCTCATCTACCATTGATGGTGCAACAGTTGCTGGTGTGACGGCATATATTAAAAAAGATCAATATGGCCCGGCGATTGTTGAGGGAACCGAAATAACATTTTCCAATACAAAAACAGAGACCATCTGCCAGCTTGGAAGTCAGATCATGCTAAATGGCATTGAGTGTGTAGGTATTGATGTGGATGTAGATGCTATGTATGAACAAGGCATCTTAGGGAATTAAAATCTATGCACTCAAGTCTGCGAGTTGAGATGTTTGAAGTCTTTTTCCCCATTCTGATTAAGCACGATAAACGCGAATATTATCTTGGTGGGGAATGTGATTTAGGATTACATATAGATTATAAAATGAAAACTTTTGATCGAAGTAATTCATTTATTCCGAACATAACTTATGAGCAGTTTTTGAAAAGTAATGTTGTGATCGAAGTCAAAGCAGATCAAGAGCCGCCTCAAGGTATTGCAGGTGAGCTGTCTGAGTTCCCTCAATATGCGCAGCAATATTCAAAATATCTCAAGAGTCTGGAGTGTCTATGGGGATAAAGAAAGAACAGATGCTTGTTTTTCTTATGCTTGCTCTTTTTGTATGGGGCATCATAAGCGGAGCTTATATTTATCGTTTTAGGAAAATACATATAGCTTCCTCAGCAAGTTATAAAAAGGATATAGAAGGACTACAGGAAGAAATTGCTGTTTTGCATAAAAGAAAGCAATCTTTGCAAGCGGAAGTGAATCTTCTTAAAGAAGAAATTGTTTCTCAAAGTGTAAATATTACTAATGGCGCATCGCAGAGCTACTCTTTTCAAGTTGCTCTTGAGGATGCCAGTATGAACGATGCGATAGTAGATGATTACGAAAGGCGTGATTTTTCTCGCATAATTGTCGCTGGTCATATTTATGGAAATCCACAGGCTCCTCAAAGCAACTCACCATCACAAACATTAATGGATTCTCTTGCGGAGATAAATGAGCTTGAACCAGACCTGTTTCTTTCTTTGGGAGATATGGTTTATGCCCCGTCTTCGCAAGCCTTCAACGACCTTAAAAGCAATTTCCTTTTTCGTGTTAATGCTCCGCTCTTAAATGCTCCAGGAAATCATGATCTTGGCAGTGGACGGGGCATCTATGAAAGCTACTTTGGACAAACTTTCTTTTATACAAAATATCTTTCTGCTCAAATTGTAGTTTTAGATACAGAACTCGCGAATTGTTATATTGTCGGCAGACAAAAGGAAATGTTGCAAGAAGCGCTTACGGAAGCTCTACGCGATGAAGAAATACAACATATCTTCATATTTTTGCATAAATTGCTTTTTCTTAGTCAAGAACAAATTGATATGTTGAGGGTGCAAGCAAATGGCTCTTGTTATTTTGGCACAAACTATGCTGAAATCCGCGATGAAATACTACTTCCTGCAGCGGAGAGAAAAAACGTCTACCTTATTGCAGGAGATGTTGGCGCATTAGATGGGAATTTATCCCCTCTCTATATTCGGAGTGAAGAAACACAGCTTCATTCTTTGGCCATTGGGCTTGGCTATACAGATTCAGATGCGCTTTTACAAATTGATTTTTCGGCAGATAAGCTCGAATTCCAATTGCTTCCTCTTGGCGATATGGATTTTTTACCTTTGGAAAACTATGATCTTGAATATTGGTCTGTAAAGGAATAAAACGATGAACTGGCTTGAAGTTTCCTTTAATCTGGATGGCGAATTGGCGGAAGCCGTCGCCGAAGTTTTGGCGCGTTATGCACCAAATGGCGTTGTCACCGAACATGGGATTAAATATATGGATGCGGACGACCCGGGCACGCCGACTGATGACGTTGTGGTGCGTGCCTATCTGCCTGCGGATGCCCGTCTTGAGGAAACGCGGCAACGGCTTGAGCAGTCACTTAGCTATCTGGGCATGATCCAACCGATCCCCGCCCCGACTTATACTCCGATCAAAGATGCCAACTGGATGGAAGCTTGGAAGCAGCACTACCGCCCAATCTCGGTCGGGGAGAAGCTCATCATCGTTCCGGCGTGGATAGATTCACCCGACGAGGCGCGCATCCCGATCAAGATTGACCCCGGTATGGCATTTGGGACGGGCACGCATCCCACCACGCAGTTGGTGCTGGATTTGATGGAAGATGTGATTGCCGAGCAATCACCGCAAACACTCATCGACGTTGGGTGTGGCTCAGGTATTCTTTCAGTTGCTGCCCTGAAATTGGGCGTGGAACGCGCTCTCGGCGTGGACGTGGATGTTGCCTCGGTTGAGTCATCGCGCGAAAATGCGGATGTAAACGGTATCGGCGATGAGTTTCTCATCGGTCAGGGATCGGTAGATGAAATTTTGGCGGGAAATTTTGAATTCAAATCCGCACCTTTGGTGGTCGCCAATATTCTCGCGCCGGTGCTGATCCGTTTAATGGGAGCAGGTTTGGGCACGCTCGTTGCGCCCGAAGGACGCTTAATCCTTTCAGGAATTTTGGAAGAAAAAGAAGCCGACATCCGCGCGACAGCAGAATCACATCAGCTTGAGATTTTGGAACGCCGTCAAATGGGGGACTGGGTAGCGTTCACTTTGAAAAGAGTTGATTAAAATTTGACAGCGGACGCTTGAAATATGCTATCATTCAAGAACGATGAAAGACCGTTTCCGTTGGCTCCCCTTTCTTTTAGTTAATATCTTTGTTTCGGCGGCTGTGACCGGCTCGATCCTGTTTTGGTATGATCGCACCTATCGACAGGCTACGATCCCCTCCGTACCGCTCAGCGCCGCTGCAGACGAGGCTACAGTCCCTGCTGCGACGGTTGCGTCAGGTGTTGATATTGATGTGGACATCGTCAGCGTGATCGGAGCGGGAACGCTCGATACCGAGATTGTTCTGGTGCGCTACAGCGGTAATGATGAGTTGAGCCTGGCAGGCTGGCATTTGGAAGATGAAGATAAGAATATTTTCGTTTTTCCACAATTGACTTTATATGCTGGTGGAGCCGTACAGGTTCATACGGAGGCGGGACAGGATACTGTTGTTGATTTGTACTGGGGTTCTCGTGATACGGTTTGGGAATCGGGCGAAGAAGCCTCGTTGGTTGACCCGCAAGGCAATACACGCGCGACTTATTTAGTGCCGTAATCCGTAATGATTTCTTTACGTACTACGCAATACGGACTGTTTGACCATTCAGACTGTTTAGCCAACTTAGATGAATAGACCAAAATGACCCAAGCATTCTACAGAAAATGGCGACCCCAGAAATGGGATGAAGTTCTCGGACAAGAACATGTCACACAGACTTTGCGCAATGCGCTGGTCGGCAATCGCGTGGGGCATGCTTATCTCTTTGCCGGTCCGCGTGGAACGGGCAAAACGACCGTCGCGCGTTTGCTTGCGAAAGCAGTCAACTGCCAACACGAAAATGTTGCCGAGCGTCCCTGTGATGAATGCCAATACTGTCAAGCGGTCAATGAAAACCGTTTCCTTGATATGATCGAGATCGACGCCGCCTCGAACAACGGCGTCGAAGACGTGCGCGACCTGCGCGATAAGATCAACTTCGCACCCTCGCAGGGGCAGTTCAAGATCTACATTATCGACGAAGTTCACATGCTCTCGACGGCAGCCTTCAACGCGTTGCTCAAAACGCTCGAGGAGCCGCCGCCACATGCCATCTTCGTTTTGGCGACCACAGAAATTCACAAAATCCCTGCTACGGTGCTTTCACGCTGTCAACGTCACGAATTCCGACGGGTGCCGATTGAGAGCATCGTCAAGCAGCTCAACATTATCGCCGAGGGCGAAAACCTGACCGTTGATGCGAATGCCATGCAGCTCATTGCCCGTCAAGCCAGCGGCGGGATGCGCGACGCCATCTCCCTGCTCGATCAACTTGCCTCCATCGGCGATACGATCACGCTTGAGTTGGCGCAAACTGTGCTCGGCGCAGCCACAAATGAGACTGTGCTCGAACTGGTCGACGCCATCCGCGACGACGACCCCGGTGCAGGGCTGCAAGCGATTCATCACGCGCTTGACGCCGGCTCAGACCCACGTCAACTTGCGCGCCAGATCGTCGATTACCTGCGCGCCCTGATGCTCTTTCAAATGGGCAACGAAGCGCAGGTCGATGCCACGCAACAGGTCAAGACGCGCATGAAGATTCACGCAGAAGAATTTTCTGCTTCCGCAGTGCTGCGCATGATGCGGGCATTCAATAATGCCGCTGTCGAGCAGCGCGGGGGCTGGCAGCCTTCGCTCGGTCTTGAGTTGGCGTTGGCAGATGTGCTCGAAATTCAGGATGAGCGCGAACTTGCTCCCGTTTCCGAGCCGAAGACCAAATCCAAGCCGCGTACCACATCCAAGCAGGATGTGAAACGCACGCAAGCTCCGGAGCCTGCTACCGCTTCACAAACGGAATCCAGCCCCCCGGCGAGCGAGCTTGCCATCCAAACGAGCGAGATTGTCGCGGTCTGGAAACAAATCCGCGCGCGAGTCAAACAATCCGCGCCCAATTTGGAAGCTTTGTTGAATTCCTGCAAGTCGCTCGAAGTACGCGGAAATACACTCATCCTGGGTTTGGCGAGTGAAGTACTGGTCGAAAAGATCGAGAAACCCGATCAGATTGAGATTACAAAAAAGGCCATCGCCGATGAAACCGGCGCGGCCTTGGAAATTAAATGTGTTGTTACGAATGCCAAAGGGAAAATCCCGGATGGCGTCGATCAAAATGGTTTAGTTGCCGCGGCAATCCAGGCTGGC
>JBNLFG010000030.1:0-6342 GCA_050305405.1 Anaerolineales bacterium
TCACGTTTTTCCCTTCCATTACCTTTCGCCAAAGTTTTATGGACTCTTCTAAAAAACCTGATAAATGGAATACTTTATATTCGGCACGTCGCCATGTGATTGCTTGCGCGACGGTGATTGAAGATATGCTGCCGCTTCTACCCGATGATGTTTCGCATGAAGTGCTTGATTTTGGATTACACCTTGAGCCAGCCTCGTTAAAGCGTGTTCTACAGGAAAAAATTGACGAAGCGAGCCAGGATTTTGACGTGCTTCTGCTTGGATACGGACTCTGCTCAATGGCAGTAGTGGGGCTAAAAGCGACCACTGCCACACTTGTTATTCCACGCGTGGATGACTGCACAGCTATCTTTTTAGGGTCGTGTAATGCCTATAATGCAGAACATAAAAAAGAGCCGGGCACTTACTATCTAACCAAAGGATGGATTGAAGTGGGGGATACGCCTTTTGAAGAACATAAGCTGATCGTTGAGCGTTATGGTAAAGCCAAAGCCGAGCGCATGACCAAACTTTTACTAAAAAATTATACTCGTTTGGCATTAATCAATACCGGGCAGTATGAGATCGAAAAATACCGTGAGTACTCGAAAAAGACCGCCGAAGTTTTTGATCTGCGTTTTGAAGAGATCGAAGGCTCATCCGCGCTTATCAGCAAAATGCTCTCCGGTCCCTGGGATGATGAATTTGTGGTTATTCCTCCCGGTGAGAGCGTTAAGTACCAACAGTTTACAAGATCATAATTTTTAAACCTAAAGGCTGTTTTCTTTAGGTTTTTCATTTTCAGGAGAGACTATGCAAATTATCGGAGAAAAGATCAACGGAACCCGCAAGCGCGTTGCACGCGCGATCTCGGAGCGAGATGCGGACTTTATCAAAGATTTAGCCAAGCAGCAAGCTGATGCGGGCTCCACCTGGCTGGATGTCAACGCGGGTACACATCCCGAACAGGAACCGGATGATCTAATTTGGTTGATCGAGAATGTCCAGGCGGTTGTCGATACGCCAATCTGTTTGGACAGCGCCAATCCAAAAGCGCTGGAAATTGCCATCAAAGCCGTCAATAAAACCCCAATGATCAATTCAATCAGCGCCGAGCCAGAACGCGTTGAAACGATATTGCCATTGGCAGCGGAGCATGGTTGTGAAGTAATTGCTTTGGCAATGGACGAGACCAAAATTCCTGAAACATTCGAAAAGCGCATGGAAGTAATTGAGACAGTCATCGGCCATACGCGCGCAGCCGGCATCCCCGATAATAAGGTCTATGTCGATCCGTTGGCGATGACCATTGCTACCGTTACACAAAGTGCGGTGATTGCTTGTGACACGATCCGCGCTGCGCATGAACAATTTCCCGAAGTGCATTTCACGATGGGCTTGAGTAATATTTCTTTTGGCTTGCCCGCTCGTAAACAGGTCAACCGTGCCTTCCTGACTCTTGCCATGCAAGCCGGTTTAGACAGCGCCATTCTCAATCCGCTAGACAAGGAACTTCGTGCTGCCATCGTAACTACTGAAATGCTGCTCGGCAAAGATCGATTTTGTATGAACTATCTTAAAGCATCCCGATCAGGATTGTTTGACTGATACGGAGAAAAAAATACAGATTAAAGGAGCAATCTATCGAATAAAGTAACGTTCAAACAATGATCACGAGGAAGTCCGGTGATGCTGTATAAGCTATTCCGGCGCTGTCCCGCAACTGTGACCCTGCTTAGGCAGGGGAGTCAGGAACTCGTTTCTGTGCCGATCCTCGAGAGAAGGAAGCACCATAGGTTATCGTACCTATGGTGTTTTTTAAATTTATTCAAGATGATCTAACCAAGTGATGACCGGCCGTGAACGGTCTACGTCCGAAAAGGAGAAGAAAATGACACAAAAGCTGATAGATGCTATCATCGACATGCGCGAAGACGATGTCGCTGATCTGACAAATGAATTGCTCGAAGGTGGTGCAACGCCCGCAACGATTTTAGGTGCCTGCAAAGATGCGATGGATGTAATTGGCAAACGTTATGAAGCGGGCGAAGCTTTCATCCCTGAACTGATGATGGCAGGCGAGATGATGACCATCGTCACCGATATTTTGATGCCCATCATGGGAAGTGAAGATTCGGGCGAAGAGAAGATCGGCAAAGTTGTTCTTGGTACGGTTCAGGGCGATATCCATGATATTGCGAAAGATATTGTTGGTTTCATGCTCAACCTGAACGGCTTCGAAGTCACCGACCTTGGCGTGGATGTGCCTCCCGCAAAATTTGTTGAAGCTGTCAATGAGACAGGCGCCAAGATCGTCGCCTTGAGCGGCTTCCTGACCCTGGCTTTTGATCCGATGAAGGACACTGTCGCAGCCTTGAAAGAAGCCGGGCTGGATGCCCACGTGATGATCGGTGGCGGTCAGATCGATGAGAATATTCGTGAATATACTGGCGCAGACGCCTATGGCAAAGATGCGATGGCTGCTGTTGCATTAGCGACTGAATGGTCAAAGGAGTAAACGATGTTTGTCAGACCTGATAATTGGGATAAGATGACCCCGTTGGAGCGCCGCGCCGCTCGCCTGGATTCTTGGCAGAATGTTCCCGTAGAGTTTGCCAGTCCCGAAGCGGAAGCCAACTACAAAGAACGCATCGAACGCTTGCGCAAGATCTACGATATGGAACCGCATGACCGCCCGATCGCAGATGCCTTCATGGGCGCGAACGAATACGTCGGTCGCCGCGGTGGCCTGATCGGCAAAGACTTCATCTACAACCACGAGAAGATGTTCGAGCCTTTCGTGCAATTTCATCGCGAATTTCAGCCGGATGTTGCCATAGGGACGCTGCCATACCCGGGACATTCCTGGGATATTCTCGATTTCCAACTTTACGCTTGGGGCGGGCAAAAATTGGGCGACAATATGGTGATTCAGGCGATCGAAGGTGAACGCATGTCCGCCGATGAATACAAAGATTTCATCGCTGATCCGACATCCTTCTGGCTCAAACAGTATTTGCCACGCGCTTACCCGGCCTTGGCTCCGCTGGCGATGCTGCCCGAATTCACCCGCATCTCCGAAAGCATTGACACCATTGATCTGCTGATGCCTTTCGCCATGCCACCTTTCCAGGAAATGCTCAAGAAGCTGACCGAAGCTGCCGGCGAATTGATGAAGACGCTCGGCGCAGTTGGGCAGACGATGGGTACCATTACCGCTGAAGGTTTTCCGGCAATGGGCTTGAACATTGTCAAGACGCCCTTTGACTATCTTGGCGACACCCTGCGCGGTACCAAAGGCATTCTGATGGATATGTTCCGCCATCCCGATGATTTGCTCGCCGCTTGCGAAGCTTACGTGCCTATTCTGATTAAATCCATCGTTGCTACCAGCGACCGCTCCAATGCTCCCGCAGCGCTGTACGTGCTGCATAAAGGTGCCGATACCTTCATGTCCGATGCCCAGTTTAAGAAATTCTACTGGCCCACCTGGAAGAAGGTTATGATGGGACTTTATGAAGAAGGCATCACCAACTATCTCTTCATTGAAGGCTCGTACAATACTCGCCTCGAGTACCTCGCAGAAATGCCTGAAAAATCACTTGTTTGTCACTTCGACAAAACCGAAATGGGACCCGTTAAGGAAATCCTCGCTGATAAGCACATCATCGCTGGCAACGTTCCCGCTTCGCTCATGTCGGCAGGTACGACTGAAGAAGTCCGTGATTACTGCGGCGAATTGGTTGACCTCTTCGATGGCGATGCCTATATGATGGCGCATGGCTGTTACTTCGAAAACACAACCGACGACAAGATGCGCGCCTTCTTTGACTCAGTAAAGAAATAACCTGCTCTCCGAGAATCCCATGCATCCGCTTGGGTGCATGGGATTTATTTGTTCAATCTCCTATCCAAGCTTTCGCCCAAATGGGCAAATTGCGTAACATAATTCACTCATAAGCAGACTTCATGACCTCTATCACAACCCCACAAAAAAAAACTGCATCACAAACTGAATTTATTATCATCCTTTCTTTGATGATGGCGTTGACGGCGCTCTCCATCGATGCCATGCTACCTGCTCTGGGTGTTATCGGCAGCGAATTGGGCGTCACCAAGCCGAACGACCGCCAATTGATCATTTCTCTCATCTTTTTCGGTCAGGCGGTTGGACAATTGTTCTTCGGCCCCCTCTCCGACAAAACGGGACGCAAGCCCGCCATTTATCTCGGCTACGGCTTATTTGTGATTGGCTCGTTGGTTTCTTTCTTTTCGAAAGACTTCCCGATGATGTTGATCGGGCGTGGGTTACAGGGGGTGGGTATATCCTCCCCCCGGGCTGTGTCTCTTGCTCTTGTACGGGACCAATTTGAAGGTCGACGGATGGCTCGCATCATGTCCTTTGTCTCCACTGTCTTCATTCTAATCCCCATGATCGCACCCAGCATCGGGCAGGCAATTGTATCCCTTGCGGGCTGGCGCAGCATTTTTGGCTTCTTCATTCTCTTTGCCATTCTTACTATTTTTTGGTTTGCCTTGCGCGTGCCCGAAACTCTGGCACAGGAAAACCGCAAACCTTTTTCGCTACGCCACATTCTCAACTCTACATTGGAAGTCATCAAAATTCGTTCGGCGCTTGGCTACACCATCACCATCGGTTTGGTGCAGGGTGTTTTCCTCGGCTACCTGAACTCATCACAGCAGATTTTTCAGGAGCAATATGCGCTTGGCGAACGTTTCCCGCTCTTTTTCTCGACGATTGCACTTTCGCTGGGACTGGCCTCGCTGATGAATACCCGCTTCGTGATGCGCTTTGGGATGCTCGATCTCGTTCGCTGGGCGCTTAACACCTTGGTTGGCTTGGCACTCGTTTTTATTGTCGCTGCCTTTCTGTTTGATGGGCATCCACCACTCTGGCTGTTGATGACATATCTGATGGTTTCATTCTTCTGCATCGGTATTCTCTTTGGGAATATCAACGCCCTTGCGATGCAGCCCCTCGGGCATCTGGCAGGTATCGGTGCGGCAATCATCGGCGCACTCTCGACGCTGCTCTCGACCTTGCTCGGCATGTTCATTGGGCAGAGCTATAACGGCACCATCCTGCCCTTCATGGTAGGAATGGTCGTGCTCTCTACCATCGCCATTTTTGTCAGCCGTTGGGCTGCAAAGGAGCTTTAGCCTTGTACAGCATTGATTTTGAACCTGTCGGTCGGCGTGGTGAATTTAGCGGGGAAGAAACCCTGCTTGAATGCGCTCGAAAACTGAGCGTTGATATTGTCAGCTTGTGCGGCGGCGTTGGCAGTTGCGAGCATTGCAAGGTGCAGGTCATTGCTGGCGAGGTTTCAGAGCTCACCCTTGAAGAAGAATCCATTCTCTCAGAAAGAGAGATCGAACAGGGATTTCGCATGGCGTGCAAGACGTATGCATGCAGTGATCTAAAATTGCATGTTCCGCCAGATTCCTTGACCGCTCCGCAGCGAACACAAGTTGAAGGCTTGGATGTAGATGTCGATGTTGATCCGCTGGTGACAGGTTGGGATGCGAAGCTCACCCGACCGACGCTGGGTTCCCCGCAATCAGATTCTGCCAACCTTTTGGCCGCTCTGTCCGCACAGGGCGCCCCGGCAGAATCCATCGACTTTAGCGTGCAGCAAAGTCTATCGAATCTGATCCGTCAAAATGACTGGTCTGTTCGAGTAGCATTGCATGATAAGGAAGTTGTCGCCGCTGCCCCACTCAATACACGCTGGCTTGGCCTGGCAGTCGATATTGGCACCACTAAAATTGCAGGTTATCTGCTTGATATGAAAAGTGGCAAGACATTGGCAGCTAAAGGCGTCATGAATCCGCAAATCTCCTACGGTGAAGATGTGGTCTCTCGCATTGTCGCCGCCAGCAAAACGCCCGAAGAGGGCAAAAGATTGCAATATCTGCTAACGAATGCGCTCAGCGATATCGCTGCTGACCTTTGTGAAGAAAGCGGCACGCAGCCTGAACAGATCGTTGATGCTGTGGTCGTCTGCAACACCGCCATTCACCATCTCTTTTTGGGATTGCCCGTCAAACAGCTTGGCTTGGCGCCCTATGTTCCCACAGTCGATGATGCGATGGATGTCAAAGCCCGCCATCTTGATTTGAAGATTGCTTCGGGGGCGTATGTGCACCTGATGCCGAATATTGCTGGCTATGTGGGTGCCGACCATGTCTCCATGCTGCTGGCAACGCGCATCGCAGATGCGGAGGGCGTTACACTCGCCATCGACATCGGGACGAATACGGAAATCTGCCTGAATAACAACGGGAAACTGACGAGTACTTCCTGTGCATCGGGGCCAGCCTTCGAGGGCGCGCATATCAAAT
>JBNLFG010000031.1:0-1825 GCA_050305405.1 Anaerolineales bacterium
GCGCTGGTCAGGTTGAAGGTCGAAAATAACCTGCTGCTAATAGCCCGGGTCAGCAGCCGCTCGGCGCACCGACTCGGGCTGATGCCGGGCAAACGGGTGTGGGTACAGATTAAATCTGTGGCCATTATTTAAAGGCCGCTAATGGCACAGGTCGAGCGTCAGCGAGCTCCAGTCCTACAATAAATCAAACCATTTTCACATTGTCCTGCATATTGATGAACCAGCCGTGTACGATTGGACTGATCATGAAGTTTGTCTACGCTGGTACCAACTCTGCAAGGGAACTTTGCTGGCTCAAAAATTCGGACGGGGTGATATCCTCACCGCCCCGGAACTCGAAGCAGTGCGGGATAAACTCCATGAATGGCGCTTGCGTTTGTGTAACATGTCCTGGTTCATGAAACTATTAAATAAGCCTATTGCCAGGAAGGCTAACCGAGAAGACGGTTGCAGCGGGAAGTTCTGGGAATCCCGCTTTAAATCTCAAGCCTTACTGGATGAGAAAGCCCTGGCCGCTTGTCTCGCCTATGTCGATCTCAATCCCGTTCGCGCAAAAATGGCTGATACGCCGGAAAATTCCAACCACACTTCCATTCAACAGAGAATTATCGCAAGAAGCGGAACCCCGGCTCAGCAACCTAATGCCTTGATGCCCTTTGTCGGACATCCGCGAGCCCCCATGCCCAAGGGCTTGCCATTTCATCTTGACGACTACCTCGCTCTCGTTGACTGGACAGGCAGAATCATTCGAGATGACAAACGCGGTGCCATTGACCCAGCGCTTCCCCCCATTCTGGAGCGGCTCGATATCGATCAAAAACACTGGTTCTATATGACCACACACTTTGAAAGTAAATTTAAATCCATGGTCGGAGCTTGGTATGAGCTAAAAAAAATCTCTCGTCAACTCGGATATCGGCGAACTCCCAAATTATGTGTCCTGGTTAACGCCTACGGTTTTTCGGTTCCTGGGATCTGCTGTGCTGCCACATCGAAGGTATAAACGCCCTCGAATGATGTATTAGTTTCTCCCGCAGTATGTCGGGCCTTATTGACAATCAAGGCATCGGGAAAGTCTGCTTCTTTACGCTTGCCGCCAGACTTGATTGATTTTGCGTTCTTGAAATCATTCACAGCTCGCCAGATGGTTTGCCCACTTTCAAACACAATATTGGATTCTTCAAACAACGAATGCACAACTTGGATAATGGCTTCTTTGTCTAAGTTGTAACGTTTGCCCTTCAGCGTCCAAATTGTTTCCGCCAGGACAACATCTGTAATAAGCACCGGCACGTCTCCGAGAATAAGAGAGGATGCTTTCTTAGATTGAGTCTTATCGTCATCCAGCAGATAGCGCAGTAATACATTAGTATCAATGGCAATCATTTCGCGAGACTGCTTTGCAAGGATTGCTCATCAGTGAAACGTTTGTCTGCTGCTACCCGCTTTAATAACCCCTTCGCAGCACCAGCCACTTTCTTAACTATTGTTATGTGGCCTTCATTATCCACATAACTGTCATACTCATCACCTGGCTCAATTCCCGCAGCCTTACACTGATCGATGGGTAATGTAATCTGTCTTTTCGCACTAACTTTTGGCATGGAACATCTCTTTACTTATTGGCAAGCAGTAAAGCTATCATGTTCTTTACTTTCCGCCAATAAGTAAAGAATACGTTTGACAAGCTATATATGCACATATTCTAATATACCTTCATCTCCCGCCCCCCCGCAGCCATCAGAACCGGTACTGCAGGCTCGCGCGCCAGCAAGCCGCGCTTTTCCAGCCCCCTAAGGTGTGTGTCCAAATATCTCGCTCCATC
>JBNLFG010000032.1:0-1764 GCA_050305405.1 Anaerolineales bacterium
CACCCTTCTTGAACCCGACTTTGATAATAGTCGGGGTGTCGGGCGCTTCCTCCGGCGAAATGGTGCGCATATGCACATATTCGGGAGCAGCTTCCGCCGGATCTTCCAGAACCTTGCCTTCTGACGAAGAATGCAAAAGGTTTGCATCAACAGAAAACGGCGCTTCGCCCTTCTTGTCCTTGGTAACCTGAATCTGGTTCTTCTCGGCAAAGTCCAAAAGGTCAGTGCGGCTCTTGAAAGCCCAGTCACGCCACGGCGCAATGATCTTGATATCAGGGTTCAAAGCATAGGCAGAAAGCTCGAAACGCACCTGATCGTTACCCTTGCCGGTGGCCCCATGAGCAATAGCGTCAGCGCCGGTTTCACGAGCGATCTCAATCAGACGCTTGGAAATCAACGGACGCGCGATGGAGGTTCCCAGCAGATAGATGCCTTCGTAAACGGCATTGGCGCGAAACATCGGGAAGACAAAGTCGCGAACGAACTCTTCGCGCAAATCTTCGATGTAGATTTCCTTGATGCCCAGCATCTCGGCTTTTTTACGCGCGGGCTCAAGTTCTTCACCCTGCCCCAAGTCAGCAGTGAAGGTGACAACCTCAGCACCAAGTTCGGTCTGAAGCCATTTGAGAATGATTGAAGTATCGAGACCACCGGAATAGGCGAGCACGACTTTTTTCACGTCTTTTGGAAGCGCCATTTTATCTTGTCCACGAATTGACCCGGGTTTGATCCGGGATAGAAAGCTTTCGTGGCTCTTTTAGCGTTATTATGCCCGAGTGCAAGAGCCTGTAGGCCTCTGACGAAGGCGCGTATCAAGCAATTCGATTTTTATAGCGCCTGACCCGAGCAGGGGTTAAATATGCTCATCAACCAACGACTTTACGAGAAAAATGGAATTCCTGCCCAATCTGGCCACCTTATCCACGTTCACATTGGCATCTCTGCTTCTCACGCTTACACCGGGACCGGATATGACGCTGCAAATCAGCAGGGCGTTGCGCGACGGCAGAAGCATGGCACTATGGGTTCTGTTGGGTACAAATCTGGGCATCCTGGTTCATACATTTCTGGTAGCATTCGGCGTTTCAGCCATCATCATTGCATCGCCCATCGCCTTTACAGTTTTGAAATCGGCAGGCGCGGCCTACCTTCTCTGGCTCGCCGTTCAGGCCATTTTCAAGGGGTCCACTTTCAAGCTGGACGCGGGCAAGCCTGCACCCGCCAGAACAAGTCCATCTTCAGCCCTTTTCAACGGGTTCTGGGTCAATATTCTCAACCCGAAGGTCATCATCTTTTTCATGACCTTTCTGCCGCAATTTGTGACTGCCAATGACCCACACGTAACCGGCAAGCTGATCTTCCTCGGTTTCTACTTCATCCTCGTCGCATTGCCGATTACAATTGCCATCATCTTTGCTGCCCACCGCCTTTCAAACTGGCTCCAGCAAAACAAGGGCGTACTACGGGCAATCGACTACACGTTTGGCGGCGTCTTCTCACTTTTCGCGGTGAAGATCATACTGACACAGGCGCGTTAGCAAAATCCTGAGTCAAGACGGGGAAATTTCTACCATAGGTCTCTTACGGCCGGCATTCTGGGTGCGTCTGACCCAAGCTCGCAACGGAGCTTCAATCAACTCATAGGAGAGCGTTGCCAGCAGGATTGAGGCAGCGAGCGTAATCGGAAACGAAAGCCAAGGATTTAAGAAATCACGCAGCACAATGGCTAACCCATAGTGCCATAGATATATCGAGTAGGACAAA
>JBNLFG010000033.1:0-1756 GCA_050305405.1 Anaerolineales bacterium
TCCAGCCTCTTTAATGACCGTATCCACCTCCTGGGTGACTTTTTTGACCACATCCTCGATACGCGCGGGGTGGATGCGGCCGTCGGTAATCAATTTCATGAGGGCCTGGCGCGCCACTTCACGCCTTACCGGATTGAATCCGGAAAGAATCACAGCCTCCGGTGTATCGTCGATAATCAAATCGATGCCGGTGGCCGCCTCCAAGGCGCGAATGTTGCGCCCTTCTCGTCCGATGATGCGCCCCTTCATCTCTTCGCTGGGCAGCTGCACCACCGAAACCGTGCGTTCGGCCACATAATCAGCAGCATAGCGCTGGATGGCGGTTGCAAGGACCTTTTTGGCTTTCTTATCAGCCTCTTCCTTGGCTTCGTTTTCGATCCGCTTGATCAGCTTGGCCCCCTCATAGCGGGCTTCATTCTCCATGGCCCTGAGCAGCAGCTCTTTGGCCTGATCTGCGGTAAGCGTGGAAATGCGCTCCAATTGCCGCTTCTGTTCGGTCAGCATCTCCTGATATTCGTTCTCTTTATCGGTAATGCGCTGCTCGCGCTTGGCCAACCCCTTCTCTCTTCCTTTCAACTCTTTGTTTTTTTGTTCATTCTCTTCGCTTTTGCGGTCAATGTTTTCCTCTTTTTGAATCAACCGCTGTTCGCGCTTTTTAAGTTCCGCCCGCGTCTCCTTGGTTTCACCGTCAAACTCGCTCTTCATCTTGAGCAGCCGATCCTTGGCCTCGAGACTAGCCTCCTTCAGCAATGCATCAGCACGTTGCTTGGCATCTTCGTGGATGCGTTGCGCATGATCATTGGCTGCTTTGACCTTTTGACGATCCAAATAAACCTTTACCCAGTAAGCAACTCCAAAACCGATCAGCAGCCCCAGTATCAAAGTACCGAGCATATATTCATTCATCGCGCCTCCATACGAGTTCCCTTTATATTATATGAGGACGGATCGATCCCAGTCATCCGGAACCGCCATCCGTCTTGAATACCTGGATATTGCAGGTATCGCATACAAGCCAACGGCGTACCGCAACGCTTATGATACCTTTGCCAATATTGGGGTAAGTGAGAAGTTTATCTGATGGGTCTTGATGGAAGGCGCGAGACCACCCCCTGGACTCTGGGTGCTGAGATGAGGTGGCCCCCACCAAATTGCCGTGTGGTCAAGTCTTTGAACCAAGAAGATAGGTGGGCGCCTGCTGACTTCTTTAGGCTTTTCTGTACAAGCAGAACATGCTCACCGAAATCAGGGCCGGCTCCCGTTTAGTTTAGTGTTGGGTCAAAGCACATCTTCCAATCACGTACATGGCAGGGGATCCACCCGCAAATCAAAAGCACCAATTTTGCCTTATTCGGCATCAAAAGAGCTTGGGGTGTTGAATTGCCATTGGGTGCAACACATCTGAATTCATGTAGATATGTGTTTTGCACCATCGAGATTCAGTTTCGTATCAAGGGCATCGATTAGATGCGCAGAGCGTTTGTCGAGATCGTCCAGTAACTCTCGGTGCTTCTTTTTAAGTTCAAAATACTCACTGGTTATATTCAATGCGGCCAATAATAGAATGGCGCGCTTATCTGGTGTGGGTGCCTGATTCCCACATTGTGTTTTTACTTGGCCGACTGATGCAGCCAGGTAATCGGCTATTGCTCTGGCTTCTGCTAAATCCGAATCCGTTTTAAATGAAAAGGGTTGCACTAAAACTTCTATGGTCACTAATTGATCCACGCGTCAATGAATCCCTTTTTCGTTTATA
>JBNLFG010000034.1:0-1129 GCA_050305405.1 Anaerolineales bacterium
TATTCGTCAGGGTTCGATTCCGGTGCATACGGCGGTAAAAAAACCAGTTCGATCCGATCCTGTTTATTGTTCAGCCATTCGCTGACTTGTTTGGCGTGATGGACACGAAGGTTGTCCACCACCAAAAATATTTTTCGAGTCGCGCCGTCGATCAAACGGGCGAGAAATTCCAGAAAGCGTGCGCTATTGATCGAGCCTTCGACGATTTGAAAAGCCAACTCGCCTCGAGCGGAGATGGCTGAAATCATCGACAGCTTGTCCCGACGTGTCGGGGTCTTCAGCACTGGTGTTTGGCCTTTGGGCGCATAGCCGCGAAGCCAATGAGTATCTTCTTTCACGGCGGTCTCGTCGCCCCATAAAATGGCGCCACCTTCCGCTTTGGCCCTGGCCAAGAGCGCCGGATAGGTCTGTTCCAACCAGAGGGCGACTTTGACGGGGTCTTGCTCCAGCGCACGCTTGATCGGTCGTTGTGGAGTAAATCCCCAGCGCTTGAGATACTTGCCGACCAAGCGATCTTGCATCTCCACGCCCAAGCGTTCCCGAATCAACGCCTTGATCGCCGGGCGCGTCCATAAGGCAAAGGGTAATTTCAATTGCTGCGGGCATTCGCCCACGATTTGGTCGCGTAGCCAGCATTCGTCCGCCAGCGTCAGTTTGCGCCCGCTACCGACTCGACGCCCTCGTCTTTTTTCCTGCAAAGCACCTTCTCCTTCCTTGCGAGCCCGGGCCAACCAGTCTTCAACCGTCCGATGGTGAACCCCCGCCGCAGCCGCGAGCTCTTTTAAACTCATCCCGGTTTGCTTGCGTAAGCGAATCACCATTTGACGCAACAACGCACGCCCTTCTACCGTTAATTTTCGCGCATCAATTTTCTGTTTTTCCATGCACGCATTTTATCACATTACAGGGTATTTAAGGGCCTGGTTAATAAGTTTTTTGCTGTAACTGAATAGGTAGCCAATTCCTCCAAGCATTCGTGCTTAACACAGTCAATTGAGTAGGCGCGGAAATTGCTTTAGGTGTTTCTTGATTGATTACAATGTTATCCGGCTTGCTATGCTGATCATCACCAAATGGAATATTAGCCAAGCTTACCGTTCAAGAAGCATAATTTAATCTAAATCTTTGC
>JBNLFG010000035.1:0-1046 GCA_050305405.1 Anaerolineales bacterium
AGTTCTTTTTATACTATGAACACGATAGTGCAGTTATGAATATCTTATCAATCAAGTTACAGAGGTAAAAGAATGACATTAACTAAAATTTCACGACGCGATTTTTTGCGTCTTGTAGGGATTGGAAGCGGGGCGGTATTGTTAAATGCATGTACGCCAAAGATTTTGACCGAAACCGCTTTTCCGCCAACGGCTATTTCGTCGACGGGCGCGGCTGGCTCCGCTTCGGGCGATGTGGATGTTGAAATCGCGCTGAAAGCCGTCGAGGGAGAGGTGCAAATCCTTTCGGGCAAGGCAACGCGCGTTTGGCGGTATCAGGGTGAGGTCATGAGCGGTCCCGCCGATGCCCTGAAAATTGTCCCGAATAGTTATTTGGGTCCCATCTTTAATGTCAAGAAGGGGCAAAAAATCCGCGTCCACTTCACCAATGAACTACGCGAATCATCCATCGTTCATTGGCATGGTTTACATGTCCCTGTCGAAGCGGATGGCCATCCCCGTTTGGCAATTGAGCCCGGTGAAACTTATATTTACGATTTTACGGTGCTTGACCGCGCAGGAACCTATTGGTATCACCCGCATCCACATGGACGGACAGGTGTGCAGGCATACGCAGGGTTGGCTGGGCTCTTCCTGATTAGCGATGACGAGGAGAGCGGCTTGGGACTGCCGTCTGGCGACTACGATTTACCGATTGTGCTTCAGGATCGTATCTTTGATAATGATAATCAACTGGTATATGGTGGCAACGGTATGATGGATCAGATGATGGGCTTTTTGGGTGACCAACTTCTGATCAACGGGCTGGCAGATTTCAACTTGTCTGTTGAGACGCGCCCCTATCGTTTACGTTTTCTGAATGGATCAAACTCTCGTATCTACAAATTAGCTTGGGATGACGGTACGCCGCTGACCTTGTTGGGTACAGATGGTGGCTTATTGGAGAAGCCCGTAAAACGCGACTATATAACCCTCGCGCCAGCACAGCGTGTGGAATTATGGGTGGATTTCAGCCAAGACGAGATCGGCAGCGAACGGAATTTGGT
>JBNLFG010000036.1:0-1045 GCA_050305405.1 Anaerolineales bacterium
CCCGGCAAGGCCGTGGGCCGCGTGCGCTGTGCAAATGGGCCACGTCGACACTGTGCGCGTGGGTCATGCCGGTACTGTGCAACTGGGTCGCGGCGGATTCGGCCCAGTGACAGTTGATTTCTTTTCCTTTTTTCCAAATATATTCAAATCCTTGCAAATTCAAAAATTTGTGTAGGATTCGTTTGAACTCGGAAAATTATGAAACAAATTTTGTTGGAAATGTTTAAATCTGTTCTATAGTATAAAAATATTACAAAAATAAGTCCTGTGCCCATTTTTCTGTTAATTTTAATCCATTTAAACTAGTTTAAATTCTTAGAAAATTCTTAGAAATTGTTATAAAATCTCTAAAATTATGAAATTTGTTTCTAAATTCAGATTAGAAATTCCTCTAGCTTGTCGAGGTTGTGTAGCTCCTGCTCGTGGCATTTTGTTAGGGTTAGCCTCCTGCTTTCCGTTAATTAGTCCGGAGGCTGATTTCTTTAGCGGTTTTTCTCGTCGTAATAATCATTGCCGCAAATCATAATATTTTGCATGTCATGCCGTATAGGGACTAACCCCGAATTGGAGCGAGGAGCTGCTGGGAGTCAACCGCCGTCGAGCTTCGCGGAGACTAACTTTTTCCCTGAGCAAGGCAAGCACCGATGCATAATCCTTCTATAGGTTTTACTTTAATATTTACTTTATGTCATGATTGTGCATTTACGTGTAGGAGTTGAATGGAAAGTAGTTGCATTAGGGTTTTCCCTTACAAGAATACCTTATTTACCGCTGTGATGGATTAGAACGGTAGAATGACTATGCTTAGTAAAATAGGTTATCGGTAGAAGACGAATGGTTGGAATCCACTCGCGATAGGGCCCTTTCAATCGATGGAGGTCCTATGTGGTTTAGCAAGATGATCGAGGTATTGGCATAATTGGAGACCAGGTGGGGCAATTAGGGGAAAGGAGAGAATACTGGATGGGAAGGAGGATGAGTGGACTGATCTGAAATTTGGAGCTCCATGGTGGTAGCACTCACCTGTGTCAGTTAAGGCCCGCGT
>JBNLFG010000037.1:0-985 GCA_050305405.1 Anaerolineales bacterium
TTCTGCCTGCGACCACGGCTCAGCCCAATAATGATTGATGAAAGCCAAAAGCGTTGCCCCGATAAACGTAAACGGACCAGATGTGCCGTGCCCGGTACTGACAATGTAGCAGTTGGCAACTGAGAATTTGGGTAGTTGTTGTAGATCATGGACAGTGATGCGGTGGGAACGGCCGTTTGGGAGCAAAAGTTCAAACGTTGGGTCAGCAGAGGGTGGCGCTGGATTTGGATCGTGGCTGTGCGGCTGTAGGGGATCGGCCGTTTCATCATGTGGACTCATAAAAACCTCGCAAAAGTTTAATCCATTTTAGCCTAACATCGGGTGGTTTATGTAATGTAAAAGCCAAAAAGAATTTTGAATTAAAATGAGCGCGCATTTGGCTTTTACTTGAGCAAACCACCGAGAAATCGCGCTTCGTTTTTCAAAATACGTTCTGTGGTTTGCTAAAAGCCAAAAAGATTTTGAAATAAACCAAGTTAAAATTTGGCTTTTACTTGAGCAAATCCCAAGAAACCACACTTGCTATTTTAATAGCTTTTCTTTGATTTGCTTAACCTTTTGTCATTCATTTTGATATACTACAAGTATGACACAAAGCAACATTCGTAACTTCTGCATTATCGCCCATATTGATCATGGCAAAAGCACCCTGGCGGATCGCTTGTTGCAGATCACGGGCACCATCAGCGAGCGGGAAATGCAAGAGCAAGTGCTCGACAGTATGGATTTGGAGCGGGAGAAAGGTGTCACCATCAAGGCTTCTGCGGTTCGCATGAATCACGCAGCTGCTGATGGAAAAACCTATGAACTCAACTTGATCGACACCCCCGGGCATGTTGATTTTGGTTATGAAGTCAGTCGAGCCCTTTACGCTTGTGAAGGCGCGCTTTTGGTAGTAGATGCCTCCCAGGGAATGGAAGCCCAAACCCTGGCTAACCTTTACCTGGCTTTAGAGGCTGATTTAGAGATTATCCCCATCATCAAC
>JBNLFG010000038.1:0-890 GCA_050305405.1 Anaerolineales bacterium
GTTGAATGCATTTAGGAGGGTTCCTCAATGACATAAACAATCCTACCAGAGCCAAATATTATCCACATAGCAACTCTTGTTTGTGTTGAGCTTTGTTAAGGGATGTGTCCATTTGAGTTTTGATTTTTCTTTCAAAAATGATTTGCCACCCACATTAATTGCTAGCCTCACCCATAAATATTGGCATGCATACATCCACTCCAGAATATGCGTCCACCGCCAATATATCCACAACTCCCCCATCTCCATAATCATGGTTTAGCCATGTTGGCATGCATAACTCCATTTCAAAATTTGCGTCCACCGCCAGTATATTGAAGCCATTTGAAAAGAAGTTTTTGAAGAAGTGATTTTCTCCTCAAATATCATCAAAACCCCCAAGTCCTCAAGAGACGGAGCATGAAAAAAAGAGAGAAAAAAGCTCCAAAAGTCTCTTCAAATAAAAGGGGAAGTTAATATTTTGAGAGGAGAAAAACACTTCAACTTCAAAAATCCTTTTTGATGTGATTCCATTTTCTCCCCCTCCATCATACCATTTCAAAAACTATTTCTAAAATCATTGAGAAAGTTTTCTTAACTCTTTTTGGACCATCCTTTAGCTTGGCAATATACATGACTTGAGTCATACCCTTTCTCTTTAACCATGAGCTCCAAATATTTAGCCTTTAGAGGGTAGGATGAACAGGAACATTTGTTGAGCCGAGGTGAGGAACCACATACCAAAAAGAGTGCCCGAGTTCCTAATGTTGAAGAACCATATTATCATATTCTCTCCGATTAATTTCAAAAGGAGGTTGAGTAGGAGAGACACGGACAAAGGTTCCAACTTTCAACCACCCAAGACAAGGTGAAAATTTTCACAAAACCTTCATGAGGTAAGTAGGGACCGC
>JBNLFG010000039.1:0-776 GCA_050305405.1 Anaerolineales bacterium
CTAGCATCACATTCAAGTTCAAAAGTTTTATTGAAATCAGGAAGTTGGAGGAGAGGTGCATGGGTCAACTTATCTTTCAGCATGTCGAAGGCATTCTCTTGTCGTGTGCCCCAAGAGAAAGGCACTCCCTTCTTTGTAAGCTCATTCAGCGGTGTAGCAATGGTGCTGAAATCCTTCACAAAACGGTGATAGAACCCCGCAAGGCCTAAAAAACTTCGCACCTGTGAGAGGTTTTTTGGGATAGGCCAGCCGTGTATAGCTTCCACCTTTGCATGATCAACTTTAATTCCCTGTGGAGTGACAACATATCCAAGAAACGAGACTCGATCCGTGCAAAAGATGCACTTTTCAAGGTTACCAAATAAATGTGCATCACGTAAAGCATTAAAACAACACGTAAATGATCAATATGCTCATCAATGGACGTGTTGTAAATCAATATATCATCAAAGGAAACCACCATGAATTTACCAAAGAAAGCACGCAAAACCTCATTCATTAATCTCATGAAGGTACTATGTGCATTAGTTAACCCAAAAGGCATTACTAACCACTCATATAAGCTGAACTTAGTCTTGAAAGCCGTTTTCCATTCATCTCCTAATTTTATTGGAATCTGGTGGTACCCACTACATAAATCCATTTTGGAAAATACAACAGCCTGACTTAACTCATCAAGCATATCATCTAAACATGGTATAGGGTGATGGTAGCGAATGGTGATATTGTTAATCGCTCTACAGTCGACACACATGCGCCACGAACCATCTTTCTTA
>JBNLFG010000040.1:0-774 GCA_050305405.1 Anaerolineales bacterium
GAGAAGAAACATGATAAATGACTATCTAAGGGGGAGAGCTTGCATTGAGAGTGTTAGGGGGAGTTGATTTCAGGGGGAGTGTTGATTTTGAGCTTTTGTGCTGAGTTTGAGCTTTTCTTGCTCTTCTGAGCTTTTTCTAGCTCTTCCTTGCCATTTTGCTTGGCTTTGCCGTTTTTCTTGCCTTTTATTGGCTTTTGCGGTTTTCCTTCTTCTAGATGACCTTCTTGAGCTTTTCTTGCCTTTTTGGGTCTTCTAGCTGTGCTTCATGGGGTCTTGGATTCAAACTTCAAACTTTGTGCTTTTGTTGTCAATGGACTCATCAAGGGGGAGATTGAGAAACCAAGTGGTCAGTTTCTTGGTTTGATTGTGATGAGTCATTGACATGGCAGGGTTTGAATTCGAATCCGAGATGTTTTTATTTTTGTTTTTCCTTACCTTTAGTTCGTTCGGAGAATCGCGTTTGCTTGTCTCGTGGTGTGCAGGAGACAGGTGCGACATGGCGTGCAGCGACGTGGACCGTGGCACGAGTAGGAGACCTGGTGCAGAGGACCGGGGTGGTCACACAGGTCGGGTACTCGGTGGCCGGGCGATCGAGAGGTCGGGTGGCGTTGTGTGCGGTCTGCACTGTGCACGTGGAGACGAGGAGCGCTGGTTTCTTGGTTGAGCCTTAAAACCAAGGTCGATGGTTTGTGAGTAGTTTGGTCTCGAAACAACTCAGACGGTTTTCACCAGTTTGACCTCAAAACCGGTGGTGACGGTTTCTAGCGGTTTTGC
>JBNLFG010000041.1:0-759 GCA_050305405.1 Anaerolineales bacterium
TATGATCAATATATGATGTCAACTAATGGATAGTTCCATATTGAAGAGTCTATGTCAAGCCAAGCAAGAAAAACACATGAACAATAAGAAAAAAATATTAACTTGGTTCAACACTTGTGGCAAGAAAGAATTGATCAAGTGCTACTTCTAAGTATTGGATATCTATGGAAGCAATTTGATCATAAGAAGAAGGTTTTTAAGAATGAGTCTATGGAAGACATGATGTGATGTGAGACATGATGGTAGTTGAAGAAGGATTAACAAGGACTTGGCCACGATGAACCATGCATTGGAGAAGAGCAAGCGGGAGTCTTGGCGTGGTGGTACCGGGTGTGATGGAGAAGGGCAAGTGGATGTTTGAATCCGAGGTATCAAGCTAGCCATGAAGAATCACATATCTCTAAGTGTTAATGTTTATTGAATCAAGATATAAAGTGACTTGGAGATCAAAAGTGGAAATTGATCATACGGTTTGAAGTATCCCAAGTCACAACCTCCAAAGAGACAATGCCAAAGCAAAATCAAATGTGGCAACCCTCATGAAGTCAAAAAGAAATGAAGTGGCAACAATCAACATTATGCAAGCTCAAGTTGAAGAAGTGCATTTTATATTTAATCTTGAGTTTAGGTATGCCGCTCTATCAAGAGGGATACCACATGGATTACCATCAAAGTCTCAATGCTCAAAATAGCCTAGAAACTCAAGTGAGATGAGAGGAACATAATGGCCACACTCATTACATCTCTCTCTAAACCCTA
>JBNLFG010000042.1:0-746 GCA_050305405.1 Anaerolineales bacterium
GGAGAATAGAGGTTTTAAAGATGGTCGAGTAAAAATAGTTTTGGCTTGAAAATAACCTTTAAAATATGACTTTTGTAACTAGGCTAGCGTTCCTATGGTTGACATGGCTCTGATACCATTCTGTCACACCTGGTTTTAAGATCAAAACCAGATGCTCATCGTATGTATGCCCAGGATCAAGTTGTCATACATACGGTCAGAATGTAAGCACAGAATATCAATGTCTTTATTATATCGTATCTTATTACAAAAACTTATTACAAGTCCAGAAAGGACTAAGCAGTGGAAAAGACATCATCTTGCCACAGGCAGATGACCGGGGGTTTCGCACGCCTAAAAGAAGTCTTCATCAAAGAATTCTTCATCTTCTGAGTAGCAGAGCATAGCCGCAATATACAGAAAATAGCGCAAGTGTGAGTACATAAAGTACTCAGCAAGTGTAGGAAATAAATGACATGCAAGCTTATAACAAGAAAAGCTCAACCAACTGATTTATTTTGCAGAGAAAGCACCTAGACCTAGACAACAACTAAGCACGACCACGCACCTGGATTACCCACGGTAATCAAGGGCCTCAAGCTCACAGGAGTCTCACCTGTAGCCACCAAAAATGATTAACGCTCACAGGCATCTCACCTGTAGCCAAACATGCACTCAGGCTTCACACCTGCTGCACACCATAACTAGATCGACTAGACACAACCCAAACCAGAGATCCCAACCAGAAATCCCCAACTAATCGTGTG
>JBNLFG010000043.1:0-742 GCA_050305405.1 Anaerolineales bacterium
CTGGTTTAATGAACCTGTGAGCCAATAGACCGCAGGGCCGTGGACACGGTCCACGAGCTCGTAGACTTATTCCATGCGATTTCTAAAAGGAAAAAAATAATTAATTATGAAAATCGTCAGGGCCCGGTAATTTTACAAAAACACCCTCGAACTTTTCCAAAATTATATTTTAGTCCCTATAATTTTACATTTAGGTCCCTGTTTAACTTTTTATAATTACAATTAGGTCATTTTCTTAATTAATCTATTAATACTAATTACATATTTAATCTATTAACTTCAAACCCTCATAACTTCTTAACCGTAGCTCCGATTTAGGTGATTCTTGTGCTCACGCGTTCGTAGCGATGAGTAACATCTTTTGGTATAGTTCGTTTAGTTATTAGGCACTGTTTGGTATACTGTTTATTTATTTGCTTGTGTTACTTGTTTCTGATCGCTACCGTTATGCGCTGAAGACTTCAAGAATCTCCAGGAGCTTGACGTGCAAGGCTTTGAGCAACAACTAGCGATGTTGAGTTTGGCTTGTGTCTTGGTGAGAGATGGTCTCCCATCCGTCGATATGTGATTTGACCGTGGTAAGGATTGATGCTGTGGTTTGAGCATGGTTGGAATGGTGGAGACGGTTGGATTCCATCAGGTGATATAGATAGTTATGCTCGAATCTGCTAAGGACCGAATCTTAGGAGTAAACACCCCAGGACAACATGTGCCACCATGTGTCCGGTATGGAACGGCTTGC
>JBNLFG010000044.1:0-719 GCA_050305405.1 Anaerolineales bacterium
GAGGCAAAGAGGAGGCGGCGCCGATTGAGGGAGGGGAATGGAGGAGGAGGCCGAGAGGCATCCGGTCCCGTGCGGAGGAGGTGGCCCGAGGCGTACAGCGGTGCGCGGCGCGGCCGTCCGAGCGGCGGCGTTAGGGTGTCGGGAGCCGGAGGAAGAAGACGGCCGGGCTCACTGACAGGGTGGGCCCACCTGTCAGTGAGGGGGAGGCGACGGGCCGACTGGGCCGGGAAGGGAGGGAGGAGATGGGCCGCGGCTGGGCTGCTGTTGGGCCGGTTTGGGAATTTCCAAAGAAAAGGAGTTGGGCTGCCATGGTGAGCTGGGCTGAAAACCAGAAGGGCTATAGGAAAAATCCTTTCCAATTTTTCAAACAAAGATTTGATTTTAAAAGCCAAGGATTCAAATACTTTTAAACCAAATTTGAACTAGAACCAAACTGGGATAAATTAAAATAAACTTTTTGAAGATTTTTCAAATCTAAAACTTTTAAAAAAAATAGTTTGAATATTCAAATTCAAACTGAGGCTTTAAATGGAGGACTTTTACATTGATTCAGAAAAAGATTTAAAAATTGAAATTCAAATCTCTTTGAAAAGCACAAACAACCTAGGGCTCAAAGATAAAAATATGCATGCCATAAAATTCAACCTATCAAATTATTCGAAATTTTCCTGTTGCTATTTAAGTGAAAAGCATTATCCCGGCAAGTTTTAAATTTTTCT
>JBNLFG010000045.1:0-709 GCA_050305405.1 Anaerolineales bacterium
TGCCGCTTTGGTTGCGACCCCAACCGGCCCGACCAATGGTGCGATGACTGCCGCGTACGCCACTCGGACGGCGCATTGGGCATCACCACGCGCCAGACACCGTTTGTGGACTTGCCCGTCAGCGCCACTGAAGACCGCGTTGTCGGTACGCTGGACATTGAAAAGGCAATCCAGGAAGGGGAAAAACATTTCGAGCCCGGCGTTCTCGCCTCGGCCAATCGTGGGCTGCTCTATGTCGACGAGGTCAACCTGCTCGATGACCATGTCGTGGACTTGCTGCTCGACTCAGCCGCGATGGGCATCAACGTCGTGGAGCGTGAAGGGATCAGCTTTTCCCACCCCGCCAAGTTCATTCTCGTCGGTACGATGAACCCCGAAGAGGGTGATTTGCGCCCTCAGCTCCTCGACCGTTTTGCCTTCTCGGTCAACATTGTGGGCTTGACTGATGCGGCACGACGCGTAGCCATCATGGAACGGCGCATTGATTTTGAAGTCAATCCAGAAGGCTTTCTGGCTGAATGGGCAGAAAGTGAACGATTGCTCGCTGAACAAATTTTGGCCGCACGCGAAATTGTCAATCAGGTCAAATACAGCCGCCGTGATCTGCTTTCCATTGCGGGTTTAACGGCGTCGATGAATGTAGACGGTCACCGCGCTGACCTTGTCATTTTGCGTGGCGCGCAAGCCCACGCCGCCTTCCAAGGACGCA
>JBNLFG010000046.1:0-700 GCA_050305405.1 Anaerolineales bacterium
GCTCTTCACATCGGACGACAGTTCAGTGAGTTTTTAGGTATCTCAAACACACTCCTGAGTTTGGAATTTGGTATTCTGCTTCTTCTTCGCTGGATCTTGTTGGCTTTTCCGATGCTGATTTTGTGAGTTGTGGGATTGACCGAAAGAGCACTTCTGGGACTTGTCATTTTCTTGGATCTTCTCTTGTTTGCTGGTCTTCTCGAAAATAATCTTCTATTGCACAGTCCACCACAGAGGCTGAGTATGTAGCTGCTGCTCCCAGATTCTTTGAATTGTGCACACCATGAGAGACTTTGGAGTGAGCTTTGAGAGAGTTCCCCTCATGTGCGATAACACCAGTGTCATCTCAGTAGCCAAAAATCAAGTCTTTCACAAAAAGATGAGACATGTTGAGAGAAGACACCACTTCCTGAGAGATCATGTAGAGAAGGGAGACATTGAGATGAGATACATAGACACCGAGAGACAGTTGGCCGATATTTTCACCAAACCCCTTGATTCTTCTCGATTTGCTGATTTGCGGGGGGAAATTGGTGTTTGCCATCCTTATGGCTTGGTTTGAGGGGGAGTTGGTGCTTTATCTTGTATATTTGTATCTTTTACTTTTCTCTTACATTTTCTTCATACTCACCTAAGTCACTTTGCTTCACCTATTATACTAGCCTATATTTACTTAATTATGCTTATCACTATTCTAGGA
>JBNLFG010000047.1:0-679 GCA_050305405.1 Anaerolineales bacterium
GATTAATCCATCACCACCTTGACCAACCCTACCTTGACTCTACCTTTTCCACAAGACTTTTTCCAAGGATTTTGATACAGTGAAATAATTCCTAAAAAGTTATTGTGAAGCCTTTTTGTATTTAAGCATATGTCCTTTCTTTTTATTAAAAAGAAATACAACATTTTCCTTTATAAAAATAACACCAAGTTATATTTTGAGATCATTTACATTGGAAGCTCTTGTTCCTTCATTTTCATTAGGAATAAATAAATTCTTCTCTTTATGAAAATAATTCCAAGTTCTCCTTGGAAATCTTTTGATATTTAAACCCTTAATCCTTCTTTTCTTATAAATTCCCTTTTAGACCGATTTCATGAAAGATCCTTTTATTTTTTCCACATAATTTTTCAAGTTTAGAAATTCCCAATTTAATTTTTCTCCCTTTTACTTTTCTCTCCTATTTATTTTCTTTCATTTTCTCTTTGTTTGCTTCCTTTTCCCTTTTCTTTCCCATTGCCCACTTATCCTTTTGGCTTGGCCCATTTTTCCTCCTGGACCAGTTCAACCTACGGCTCAGATGTCCCTTTCTTTCCTCCTCGGGCGCAAATTGAAGCCAGGGTGAAGCTCTTTCCCAAAAATCCAAACTGACTTGAAATCGAATTTTGAAAAGAAATTTGAAATATTTTCTTTTGAATTT
>JBNLFG010000048.1:0-670 GCA_050305405.1 Anaerolineales bacterium
AACACATTCTTATATCTTTAGGGTCAGTGTCCCGAGCGGCAAAGGGGGCGGACTGTAAATCCGCTGGCGATAGCCTTCGTAGGTTCGAGTCCTACCTGGCCCATCTTCCTGTCATCAGTAGCTAGTCAATGGTTCAGCCTGTTTAACAAAGCAACCAACTATCAGCTGACAAATATATGGAAAAGCTGCCCACGTAGCTCAGGGGTAGAGCACATTCTTGGTAAGAATGAGGTCATGGGTTCAAATCCCATCGTGGGCTCTCTGCCCCGTCTATCTTGTACTAGACAATCAGGATGACGGGGTATTGTTGTGAAAATAGCAAGCATTGCAATGTTTTTTATTATCAAAAAGCTTGCCCTCAAGTGACTAAATTGGCAATTTTAATTTAGATCAAACAATAAGGAACAAGGGTTTATTAACGATGGCAAAAGAAAAATTTGTGCGCGAAAAACCACATGTGAACATAGGGACGATAGGTCACGTAGACCACGGCAAAACCACCCTGACAGCAGCCATCACCAAAACGCTGTCCCTCAAAGGGTTCGCCGACTTCTCCGCCTTCGACCAGATCGACAACGCCCCCGAAGAAAAAGCTCGTGGGATCACGATCGCCATCTCCCATGTCGAATACGAAACCGAAAACCGGCACTACGCCCACGTTGACTGCCCC
>JBNLFG010000049.1:0-661 GCA_050305405.1 Anaerolineales bacterium
TATGTTTTACAACGCCAGGATGTTGGGAATGTGGAAGATTTTGTGCCTGCGTTGCAATCGTTGGCGGCGCAGCTGGCTTCAGCCGTTCACCGGGAGCAAGTCCACCTGGAAACATTACAGCGACAGAAAATGGCCCAAGAGTTGGCCTTTGCCTGGCGCATTCAGCAAAGCTTTTTGCCTAATGAGATTCCCTTGCATCCTAACTGGGATTTTGCCGCCACGCTTATTCCGGCGCGACAAACGTCGGGGGACTTTTACGATTTTGTGCCGTTGAGCAACGGCCGTATCGGTTTAGTCGTAGCAGATGTGGCCGATAAAGGCACTGGGGCGGCGCTCTACATGGCGCTCAGCCGCACGCTTATTCGCACCTACGCCATGCAGTTTCCTGAGGAGCCGGGCAAGGCGTTGCAGTTGGCCAACGAGCGCATCCTCAGCGATACCGAATCGGACCAGTTCGTGACCGTGTTTTACGGCGTGCTGGAACTGGAAAACGGCCGTTTTACCTACGCTAACGCCGGACACAATCCCACCTATCATCTTGGCTCCCAAGTGAAAAGCCTTAGCAAAACAGGCATCCCGCTGGGCATGTTTGAAGGCATGGATTGGCAGCATGAAACCATTTACATTGGCGTGGGAGAAAGCCTGATTTTGTACAGCGACG
>JBNLFG010000050.1:0-655 GCA_050305405.1 Anaerolineales bacterium
AACCTCAGTTCAACACATTGGTAATTCCGTCAAAATACAATAGTAAAATCGAAGATTGCCCATAATATGTATGTATTGTTAAGACTTTGAGCAGGATAGCAAACCTCAGTTCAACACATTGGTATTATTTTTTAGGACAGATCAACACATTATTAAAGTATGGGGATAAACAAATAAATCAACAACAACCAAGCCTTTTAGTCCCAAGCAAGTTGGGGTAGGCTAGAGATGAAACCACATGAGCCAAAGAAACATGAATAAAACAATGTCAAAAAAGAAGAGGAAAAATGAAAGACGATAAAAACAAAAACCAATTCGACAAAAGGAGAAAAGACAATAAAACGCTAAGCAAAAAAAAACGAAAAGGGGTGAAAAAGGAAAAAAAAAACTTTGACAGAAGGCAATAAAAAAGAAGGAACCGAAGATTAAGGTTCCGGCACATGAATTGCTAGCTTCCACTCTCTCCTATCTAATGCTAACTCCTTGGTGATACACCAATCCTTCAAATCTCTCTTCAAGGACATCTTCCATATCAAGTTTGGTCGTCCTCTACCTCTCTTCTTATGACCAGTTTATCTTATTATCCCATTACGAATTGGTGCTAAAATACGTTGTATATCCAGAAGAGCTAAAATAGAAGGGGAAGAGGGCAGCT
>JBNLFG010000051.1:0-651 GCA_050305405.1 Anaerolineales bacterium
TTGGATGCGTCTCGTGAACTGTTTGATCCTACGCATCCTAGTTTTCAGGACTTTATGACCCACATTTTCAACAGTTTTCGGGTGGCGATTCCTACGGCGTTGATTGCTGTGACCTTATCGGTTTTGGGAGCCTATGCGATTGCGCGGCTGAAGTTTGCAGGCAAGAATGTGATGCTCAATGGCATCTTGGTGATATACCTTTTCCCAGGAGTATTGTTGATCATTCCCCTGTTTGCTATGTTGGCCAAGACGGTATCTGCGCTTGGTTTCGACGTGCAGGACAATTTGTGGATTTTAGTGCTGACTTATTTGGCGCAGACATTGCCTGTTGGTTTGTACATGCTCACCAACTACTTCCGCACCATTCCCACCGAAATTGAACAGGCTGGCTTAATAGACGGTTGCAGTCGGCTGGAGGTAATCTGGCGCATTACCCTGCCGCTGGCGATTCCAGCGCTGGTTTCGGTAGCTATCTACACACTCATGATTGCCTGGAATGAATTTTTGTACGCCTTTGTTTTTTTGAATAACAACGAACTATTCACCATGCCCATCAAAATCAACACGATTTGGAACGACCCTTCCCCCCGCCCCAACGTGGTGATGGCCGCCTCAACAATTATGACGGTGCCAATCATGGTGCTTTTCCTG
>JBNLFG010000052.1:0-644 GCA_050305405.1 Anaerolineales bacterium
CAAGGATGAAGTGTTTGAGCACTTTTAGAGCTTAGCTTTGCGGTTGAACAATAAGCATCCTAACTGCTTGAAAGCCATTCACAGTGACAATGGGACTGAGTTCAGAAATGCCACTTTTGATGAGTTTTGCCTTGAGCATGGTATTGATCAGTAGTTTTCCACCCCACGCGTTCCTCAATAGAATGGAGTCATGGAACGAAAGAACCGCACTCTAGTTGAGATGGCTAGGATGATGCTCGATGAGCATAAGACTCCTAGGCACTTTTGGCCTGATGCTATTAGCACCGCTTGCTATATTTCTAAACGAATCTTCTTGAGCTTGATTCTACATTTGACCCCCTTTGAGCTTCGCTTTGGTCACAAGTCTTTTGTCTCTCACTTTAGACTGTTTGGATGCAAATGCTTTGTTCTAAAACGTGGCAATCTTGATAAGTTTGAGTCTCACTCTTTTGATGGCCTTTTGCTTGGATACACCCCTCAAGGAAGATCTTACCGAGTTTATAACCTTGAGACTAACATCGTTGTTGAGTCATGTGATGTGACCTTCGACGAGACTGCTCCTTATCCTCGTGATGTCTTTGCGTGTGTAGGTGACAAGAAAATAGAGCAGAGCATCTTTATAGATGAGGGACTATAGGGCGTCA
>JBNLFG010000053.1:0-630 GCA_050305405.1 Anaerolineales bacterium
TTTGAGCTTCGCTTTGGTCGCAAGTGTTGTGTCTCTCATCTCAGGCCTTTTGGATGCAAGTGCTTTGTTTTAAAATGTGGAAATCTTGATAAGTTTGAGTCTCGCTCTTTTGATGGCATTTTGCTTGGATACACCCCTCATGACAAATCTTACCAAGTTTTTAACCTTGAGACTAACATTGTTGTTGAGTCATGTGATGTGACCTTCGATGAGACTGCTCCTTGTCCTCGTGATGTCTTTGAGTGTGCATGTGACAAGGAAATGGAGGAGAGCATCTTTGTAGATGAGGGACTACAGGGCATCGACGATGATGAAGATGAACCACTACTTCCTTCTACATCAACACCCGAGCTTGTTCCTGCTTCCACACTTGAAGCAGAGGCTCCTCAGGCTACCACCTCCTGCATAGCAGCAGTGGAGGCGTCACAGGTTGAGGGGAAGATCATCTTCGAGCTAAGAGCTCCCTTTCACATTCAGAAGGCACATCCACCTCAGCAGATCATATGCAATCTGAATAAAAGGGTAACACGTTCATCGAGATCAGCTCATCTCTCTTGCTTTTCAAATACACTCTTTGTTGCCCTCTTTGAGCCTTGAGATATTGGACACGCTCTTTCTGATTCGAGTTGG
>JBNLFG010000054.1:0-612 GCA_050305405.1 Anaerolineales bacterium
AGATGCTTCAGACCATGCAGCAGACCCTGGTCAACCTGCATGCACAACCCCAAGCGCCACCACCGCCGAGGGATAGGCTGGGAGATTTTCAGCGCACTAAGCCGCCAACCTTTTCTTATGCTGTGGAGCCAATGGATGTTGATGATTGGCTCAAGTCTATTGAGAAGAAGTTGCAAGTGGTGTAGTGCAACAACCATGAGAAGGTGCTGCTAGCCTCTCACCAACTTTCTGGTCCTGCAGCCGACTGGTGGGATGCTTATGTGGAAGCCCATGAGAAATCCGAGAGCATCAACTGGCCGAAATTCAAAGCTACTTTCCGTGCACATCATGTTCCCCAGGGAGTGATCAAGCTGAAGAAGAAAGAGTTTCAGGATCTGAAACAGGGGTCCATGTCTGTGAATGAGTACGTCACCAAGTTCACTCAACTGTCTCGTTACGCCCCGCATGAAGTCGACACTGATGAGAAGAAATAGGAGTATTTCTTGAATGGCCTGAATGATGGGTTGGCCTATGCTTTGGAGGCTCGAGACTTTGAGAACTTCCAAGGGATGGTGAATAAGGCCCTTGTGCTGGAAAACCACATAGGAGTGATGGAGCATAAGCGTAAGTTGG
>JBNLFG010000055.1:0-609 GCA_050305405.1 Anaerolineales bacterium
GGCGCCAACGGCGCCCGTATCCGGCTCGCACCGCAGAAGGACTGGGAGGTCAACCAGCCGCAGCAGCTGGCGAAAGTACTGGCTGTGCTCGAGGCTATCCAGAGCCGCTTCAACGGCGCCCAGTCCGGCGACAAGCGGGTCTCGCTGGCCGACCTGATCGTGCTGGCGGGTTGCGCGGCCGTCGAGGAGGCGGCAAGCAGGGGCGGGCATGAAGTGAAGGTGCCGTTCAGGCCGGGCCGCATGGACGCCACGCAGGCGCAGACCGATGTGGACGCCTTCGCCGTACTGGAGCCGATCGCGGACGGATTCCGTAACTACCAGATGGCCAAGTACAGCGTCTCGGCGGAGGAGCTGCTGGTGGATCGGGCGCAGTTGCTGACCCTGACGCCTCCGGAGATGACGGTGCTGGTGGGAGGTCTGCGTGTCCTGAACGCCAATCTGGCGCAGTCCCGGCACGGTGTGTTTACCGACAGACCGGAGGTGTTGAGCAACGATTTCTTCGTCAATCTGCTCGATATGGGGACCCTCTGGAAACCCGTCTCCGAGGACCAGACGTTGTTCGAGGGTCGCGATCGCAAGAGCGGTGAAGCCCGCTGGACGGCTACCCGT
>JBNLFG010000056.1:0-607 GCA_050305405.1 Anaerolineales bacterium
CATGATGTTTTTCATGTTTCACAACTAAGGAAGTGTTTGTGAGTTCCGGAAGAATAGATGCCATTGGAAGAATTAACAATTGGCAAAGGTCTTACGTATCAAGAATACCCAGTGAAAATTTTGGACACTTCAGAGAAAGTGCAGTGGAGTAACCATACCAAAGATGAAGCCACTTGGGAAAAAGAAGATCAGCTGAAGGCCGAATTTCCAGATATCTTTTCCAATCTGTCTGAATCTCGGGGGCAAGATTCATCCTAAGGGGGTAGGTTTGTAACACCCTGTTTTCATAAAATTTTAAAACTTGCCAAGTTAATGCATTTCACCTAAATAATAATTTGATAGGATTGCATTTCATGGCATGCATATTTTTATTTCCGAGCCCTAGGTCAATTTCGTTTTTTCAAAAGATTTAAATTTCACTTCAAATTTTTTTTATCAATTTAGAAGTCTTCCGTTTAAAGTCTTGATTTAAATTTGAATATTTATATCCATGTCCAAATCCTTCGAAGCCTAGAAATTATTTCCTCAAAATTCTTGTGCTCCAAAATTCACTCAAGTCCCCATTCTTGCCTTCCCAAATTCTCTGCAATTTTCTGGGAATTTTTCC
>JBNLFG010000057.1:0-600 GCA_050305405.1 Anaerolineales bacterium
GTTTAGATGTGTATTTAAAATTATATTTAAGGTTAGAGTTTCTAAGGTTTCATAATCATTTTGTTTTTTCATAAATTCTATGTTTTGCTTAAGTTTAGTTACCTTATTTGTATGGATGTTGTAGCCCATCATATATTTTTCAATCTATATGGTTTATTTTTTTGTTTAGATGATTTGTATGGAGTATTTAGTGGATTTATTAGTTCTAGATCTAAATAGGAGAGAGAAAATATATAGAAATATGTTATGTTTTCTCTAAATTAAGAAATAGGAGAAAGAAAATATATAAAATCTTGATTTGTTCATATGGTGGCTAGAAAAATTTGAAAAACAAAGGGGGTGAGGTTTTGATTTCATTTTTCTTGAATGGTTTGTTTCTAGAAGGTAAATTCATTTCACTGCTTAAGTTTTTTTGTTTAGATATGTATTTGAAGCTATGTTTGAGGTCAAAGTTAATCTACGATTTCATAAATATGCAGATCGATGACTGATCATGGATGTACTGGTTGAGTGATGTATTAGCTCATTTCAAAGGAGTATCAATTTTTTTTAAGCCGATGCACAACACACTACACGTGAGAAAGAAGAGGCAATATAATG
>JBNLFG010000058.1:0-595 GCA_050305405.1 Anaerolineales bacterium
CCGTCGACAAGGGGGTGGTGGATCTACAGGAAGACATGATGGTGATGGATGCGCTGCTCTCGGTGATGCCACCGGAGATGATGGCGACCGTGGAGGAGAAGAAGACGGCGAAAGAAGCTTGGGACACGATCACCACTGTCATACCCGATTTTTATGCCAAAACCAAGTATTCATCGTATGCATGACTCAAGATCAATTGTTCCACATATACGGTCAAAAATGTTCACAGATAATCATATGTCATGAATAAAGTATAATTATTACATAAGTAATGTCTCTAGAGACTATGACAACTCTCAACAAAATGGAACAATGAAATACTCTATAACTCCACAGGAACGGCAACCAGGGCAACACGTAACCTAGAACTCATCGTCGAAGAATTTCAGTACATCTTCTTCTTCTGAGCAGCAGGTTTGAGTAGCAGGGGAAAAATAGCAAGGTTGAATACACTAACGGTTGGTACTTAACAAGTGCAGGAATAAAAAGATAATGCAAGATAATAATAACAAGGTAAAGCTGTAGTAAGGCTATATGTAGAAAATGCACATAAACTTGACTCTCAAATTGTTAGTACTTACTTTCCAAGTTAAAG
>JBNLFG010000059.1:0-590 GCA_050305405.1 Anaerolineales bacterium
TATGATCTTAGGAGACAAACCCCTCATTTCTGAGGTGGTTCTGTCACAGTTGGTACTAGAGCAAGATTGGGGTAAAACACACACGAAAGCATCTAACAATCACAACAATGCTTTCGGCGAGAAACACTTAGCCCACATAAGGACTCTAGTAGTTTCTTTAGGTGGCAAGCTAACTTATGTGTTAATTTATGTAACTACGGAATTGCATCAACGAAGGTATGCTGTGATTTTTGGAGTGTTTATCTTATTTTGTTATTGATGACCTTATTTTGTTGTTTGTGGCCTTTGTAGAAATATTAGGACTTGTGTATGCCTTCTTTTGTTGTTTATGGATATTTTTGGTTGTTTGTGTTTAGCTGATAGGACATGAGTGAGTACTTCGGTACTGGTCCTTTGCGGACATGAGTGAATACTTCGGTGTCCTTTGTGGACATGGGTGAAAAATGATGATTGATGTGATCCATCTTCTGCAGGGACATTAACTCGCGTTAAAACGATAGAAACGTGTGTTGAGAGCGCTTCTGCCACCGTATGCGTGCAATCCGCAATACCAGGTGGTTTTCTTTTGTTTTGGTGAGGATGGTTAGGTC
>JBNLFG010000060.1:0-590 GCA_050305405.1 Anaerolineales bacterium
GTGCAACCAAGTCATGGTCATGATCAAACTGGAGAGGAATGCTTTGACACCCGATATGAAGCCCAGCATGGCTAAGAATTTTTCTACAATTTTTTTTGATGTGTAAAAAATGCCACCCCAGTTGTGACAAGATCTCCAATCCACCGGCGAATTAATCTTCAAAGGTATGGAGATAGTCTTGCTCGTGAACTATAAACGTGAAGCTCTCATCGGGAGGTAAACTGGTAGTTATCCCTTTTCAAACTTTCGCATGTCAATCGAGTAGTCGTCATTGAATAAAGGAAGATTTGCTTGCTGGTTTCTTTGCTCATGATTTCCTTGCACGTTTTGTAATGGTGGTTTGCCCCACCACTATCTTTTGGTCTTCTATCACCCGTTCGGCTAACGCTTAATGCTAACACCTAGGGTGCTAGGTCCTTTTGTCGTGCTTGTTTTGTGAGTATTTGTGCAGGATGAAGAAGGCATTGAAGCGTGTGAAGCATGTGTTCTCATCTAGTTCATCTAGCCGAAACACTGGTTCTCACTAATGATAACATGCTGCTCGACTTATTGCGGTCTTCGTCCTTTATGCCTTCTTGGCGTAGGGCCGC
>JBNLFG010000061.1:0-578 GCA_050305405.1 Anaerolineales bacterium
AGAATGTGGGTCGATACCAAAGCATCTAGGCACAAGGCCACTCTGTCATGAACCAAATCCATATGAGTGATGGTTAGGTCCATGAGAAAAATGAGATGGAGCATGAGAAGAAATATGATGTGGAAAATCAATAAACTCATCATGATATGAGTTTCTAGCATAGTCCACATGCCTCTTCTCTATTCTCTTGTATCAAAAGCAAAACTCATCCAAGTGACCAGAACAGCCACAAAACATGCAAATAAAAGCTTCATCTCTCAGCTTAGGGGTTTCTTTCCTTGTTTCTCTCTTTGGGTTAAAGGATGACTTTGGATTGGATGGGTAGATTTGGTTGCACTCTCCTCAACCCGACTCAAGTCCTCCTAAATCATCTTCTCACTCAAACTAGTTTTCTCAAGGCGAGCAGTCAAATATATAACCTCTTACTGAAGCTCGGTGTTCTTTTTGGTAGCATGAAGAAACTTACCCTTGAGAGAAACACATGCTTCACAAGGAGGAGATAAGACTGTATAGCGAGAAGAGTGATCAAGTTTGTGCTTAAGATCCTTAATCTCAACAGCTGCAGCCTCCAAATCAGA
>JBNLFG010000062.1:0-569 GCA_050305405.1 Anaerolineales bacterium
AAGGCCCGCAGCAATCAGAGGAAGATATAGGTTGGCTTGATATGCATCCATAAGCGCTATATCGTTTTGCAGTGACATATAATCTGTTCACTAGCTAATGACACAGGTGAGGTACAGCTTTGCAATAAGTTCTATTGTAATGGTTGGCACAGCCTGTGGCAAAGCGGGTTTAGAAGAATAGTACCAGTGTACCAGTGGTAAGAAAAAAGCACAGCTAATAGCTGCGCTTTTTATGGCGGAGAGGGCGGGATTCGAACCCGCGATACCTTCCGGTATACACGCTTTCCAAGCGTGCGCACTAAGCCTCTATGCGACCTCTCCGAACCGAAAGGGAATTATAGTTATGAGATGGCAGGTTTGCAAACGGAACCTACCAGCCTACGGCCGTTCCATCATTGCGCGGTTCACTACCACCGATTAACACGCCACTGTCCGGATCACGCACAATGACTTGTCCGCCACCATAATGAAGTGGTTTGCCTTTTTCCCACAATTCATGACCGCGCTTCTGTAAATTTTGGCGAATGTCGTCGGCAACGGCCGTTTCCAAAGCGACAACCTTATTTTCC
>JBNLFG010000063.1:0-569 GCA_050305405.1 Anaerolineales bacterium
AGGTAAAGTGTTTGGTACCGGCGTCATCAAGGTAAATGACTTCTTCACCTTGAATGATGTTGCTCTTGTGGATAAGCTTTAGTACAATCTGCTCTCTGTCTCTTAGCTTGTTGATGCTGATTTGGATGAGCTTTTTCACAAATCTGATTCTTGTGTTCTTGATTCTTCTGGCAAGTGTGTTTGTGGCATCTCTCACATTGGAAATGTTTTTCAAGCTGATTTTTCTTCTGCTCAATCTTCTTTGATGTGCTTGATTTCACAGTCTTCTTCTGAGCTCTGAAAGTGGCATAGGAGATTAGGTCATCTAAGCTTCGACTTGTTTTGTCGACTCAGTGGCTTAGGCCTACTCCGAGGATTGCCCTTGCTCAAGTTTGAGAGTGATTTGGTTTGTGCTCCTTGTCATCATGACCAAGTACCGCGCCCCGACCCCGAGCTCCTTCCTGGCGCTACCACAAGCTCACTGGCCATCCCCGTTGGGCCACCACCGCCGCGCCTCCCGAGTCTCACCACCACCCACACAGGCGTGTGCAGCACCGCCTTACTGACCGCTGCTGAGTCCTGCGATCGAG
>JBNLFG010000064.1:0-560 GCA_050305405.1 Anaerolineales bacterium
TGCTGGTGTGCTTGCGTCGCGCTCACTCGGCCAGGTCGGCCGGGCCGTTTCGATCGCTAGGCCAGGCCGAGCCGTGAGGCCGTGGACCGAAGCGCTGCCCAACACTGTGCATCAGGTTTTTCCATTTTTCTTTTTCTTTTATAATTTTAGAAATTTGGTTAAACTTCTAAAATACGTAGAAAATAAAATAAGGCTCAGAAAATACGAAATAATTTTCTATAGAATCCTTAAGAGTTGATCTTGGTAATAGTCTTGACCAAATTCATTTATGCACTTTATTGCCTTCTGTAAAATTGCTACAGCTCGAATCTTGAAGTATTTAATTACAAAAATCTATAAGCATCTAACCATTCAAACTTTGCATACATATACACATCATACTCAGTAGCTTGTATAAAATTGATCATAATTGTTTCCTGCCCATATTAATTATTATGGTTTAATTTTAGGTCCAGCAGTAAATAAATTGTAATAAATAGAATATGCTTAGGAAAATATTCAGTTTTGGCGTAGTGCTTCCTTATATTGTATACAACATATATAAAATCACATAATTTGTT
>JBNLFG010000065.1:0-560 GCA_050305405.1 Anaerolineales bacterium
TCGGTGCTTGTACCATGGCACCAAGTGCTTGCTCTCCTATGTCTTTGTCCTCAGGATTTGAAATGTGTGAAATTGCTATCGAGAATGACAAGAAGATGAGTGAAGAGATAAATGCTGATTTTGAGGTGATGGACGTTCTCAAGTTTGTGCTGGATGGTGAGTGTGCCGATAATGATCTTTTACCCAAGCTTCTCAAGATGAACAAAGGTAAACTCGTCAAAGACATTTTAACCTTGATTTCTCAAGTTGTTGCTTGTGATGCGAAAATTGATAAGCTTGAGAGGAAAGTAAAAAAATACAAGTCTATATACTCCAATGCTTGTGATTCTTTGCTTAGTGATAATTATAAACTGATCCGTACCATTGCATGCTTAAATTCTGAAATTGAATTGTTAAAGTCAAATGTCTCATTTGATTCTTTTATTAGCATGCTAGTTGGAAATGAGAAATTGAAGCTGGATTATTCCACATGTGTAGAGCAATTTAAAATTGCTAGGGCTGAAATAATTAAAATTAATTTTAAGCATTCTAGCACTTGTTCCTCTACTTTGAATAATGAC
>JBNLFG010000066.1:0-560 GCA_050305405.1 Anaerolineales bacterium
TAACAATGCTCCCTCAATTTGAAGAATTCACAATTCTAATGTGTGGACCAATACAGGCATTGGGAATGTCATGTAATGGCCCTAGTCCGGCCTTCTATCTGCAAAGCAAATGCGTGTTATTTATTGCTGTAGCTCACGTCGCTTTATTAGGCTATTCTCAATCCATAGTAACATAGTTATTTAATAGAGTTTTGCTATGGTGTGTACAATCAATATGAGTCGTTCATTTGGTAGATTTAATGGTTAAAAACAGGGAGGTACTATTGAAAGGTACTTTAAGTGATGGACCAATACCAAATTAGTATGAGACAGGTATCATAATTATTAATTTATTAATAATATAATAAAAATTAATGACTGAGATTAAAGAAAATATTAAGTACCTCTAAATAGCTAGCACTTATGTACTCCAGAAACACCGTATCACAACCTTCACCTTTTGCTTGTGTCAGCTGGGGTATTAGTGTTGGTTATGTGGTACCGATCGATATACCAGCCGCCGCATTAGTGCGGTGCCTTTTGCCTCCTTAAGAAAAAAGTACTCCCTCCTTAAGCAGAAA
>JBNLFG010000067.1:0-554 GCA_050305405.1 Anaerolineales bacterium
AAGCCAATCAGCAAGGTCGGTGGCGAGGAGTTCAGATTGGAGGGCGGCGCTCATTTTTTCGGGGACGAGTTGGAGGGTGCGGATCATGCCAGCCATAACGGGCAGGATTTTGGCGAGGGTTTCGGCGGTGTCGAAGAGGGGTTCTTTGTCTTCTTGCAAATCTTTGTCGTAGCTGGAAGGCAATCCTTTGAGCGTGGTGAGCAGCCCGACAAGATTTCCCAGAATACGGCCGCTTTTTCCTCGTGTTAGTTCTAATGTGTCTGGGTTTTTCTTTTGCGGCATCAGGCTGGAGCCGGTGCTGTAGCCATCGTCCAGTCGCACAAAGCCAAACTCGCTGCTGCTAAACAAGACCAACTGCTCAGAAAGGCGGCTGAGGTGCAGGCCAATCATCGTGGCCGTGTACAAAAAGTCGGCGGCAAAATCCCGATCAGACACGCCGTCCAAACTGTTTTGGCTGATGGCAGCAAACCCAAGCGCATCTGCCAGCGCCTGCCGGTCTACAGGGAAAGCAGTGCCCGCCAATGCGCCAGACCCCAGGGGAAGTATGGCCGTAC
>JBNLFG010000068.1:0-551 GCA_050305405.1 Anaerolineales bacterium
GTGGAGAAAAAGGGTGGAACCCAAAGGATGTATGTCGATTATCGATCACTGAATGAGGTCACCATTAAGAATAAATATCCCCTTCCAAGGATTGAAGATCTGTTTGACCAGATGAAGGGAGCAAGCGTATTCTCAAAGATTGATTTGAGATCAGGATACCATCAACTTTTTACAAGAATAAAATTTTGTCCACATAGGAGTGCATATAAAAATGCATATCAAATTGTAGTACATATGAAAAACTTTTCAAAAATAAATCTTGTATAGGATGCATTGCATGGCATGGCATATTATATTTTTCTAAAATCCTTGAGGAGCCTAGAAGAATTTAGGAAAAATCCTCATGTCAAAATTCCTCCTAAATCTCCTTCTACAAATTTTCAAAGCCTTGGTAAATTCAAAATCCAAATTTTAATTCAAAATTCTTTCTTCTTCACTTTCGGCCCGGCCGACTTTGCGGCCCACTCGGACTTCGGCCCAGCCGGCCTGCCACTTCCCCGGCCTCGGCCTGCCGACCGGCCCAACTCTCCTCGGCCCAGCCGGCCAGCCCG
>JBNLFG010000069.1:0-550 GCA_050305405.1 Anaerolineales bacterium
CCATGGTAATCCCCTGTTCCTGGCACTTCGAGTGCCAAAGGATTGAGCCAACGGCTGCGCTTTTATACCCGGGCGGGTTGTTCCCTGTGCGATGAGATGCACAGGGAACTGCTGGCTGCCGCTACAGCTTTCTCCTTCGAACTCGAAGTGCTGGATATCGACAGCAGTGAGGCGTTGATAGAGCGCTATAACCACAAGGTGCCGGTACTTACCGATGCCGAGGATGAGGAGATTTGCCACTATTTCCTCGATCACCAGGCGCTGCAAGGCTATTTCGCAACGCATTGATCTACTGTAGAATTCCGCGCTTTACGAAATTGTTCGCGGGGTGATGTCGAATGAGACTTCCCGCGGTACGCACCATTCCTGTTCAAGGCCCGGAAGAAACACCACGTGACCGATCAGCAACACATTCGCAATTTCTCCATCATTGCCCATATCGACCACGGCAAATCCACAATCTCTGATCGTTTCATTCAGGTCTGCGGCGGTTTAGCCGAGCGTGAGATGGCCGAACAGGTACTCGACTCGATGGATCTGGAGCGGGAGC
>JBNLFG010000070.1:0-550 GCA_050305405.1 Anaerolineales bacterium
AGTCGCCTCGAGCGTGCAGCACCGGCAGGAGGCCGAGGTTGCCGCGGCAGAGGAACGCGAGCGAGCGGCGGCAGAGACTGCAGCGACAGCGGCAAGGGCGGCAAGGCTGGCGATGGCGGAACTGGCAGCAGCAAGGGCAGAAGTAGAAGCAGCAGCGGCGGCGGATGCAGCGCGTGCGGCGGCGGCAGAGCTCAAGGCTCTGCGCGCCAGTAGCACCGACAGCTCTGTTTCTGCCGATGACGACAGAGACAACGAGTTCAAGCTGGCAAGGGAGGCAGCGTGGGAGCAGGCGGCGCAGTGGGCAGCCGCGCACCCCCAGGGGCGCCGTGGCGGCAGTCCTGACGAGCGCGGACGCGCCGGCGGCGCTCCGGGCGGGGGCGCGCGCGGCGGCCGTGTCCCCGATGGTGGCGGCAGCCCAGACAGGCGCGGACGTGCCGGCGGCTGGGTTGACGGAGATCGCGGCCTTTACAGGCGGCGCGGCTCTCCCTCCCCGGACAGGTACCATGGTCACCATGGGATCCAGGCCATTGTCAGGGACGTCGGTCCCGGC
>JBNLFG010000071.1:0-527 GCA_050305405.1 Anaerolineales bacterium
GTTTTTGTAAATAAGATATGATGTAATAAACACTGGTTATGCTGTTTATTTCGCTATTTGTCACTTTATGTGTGAAACTTGATCCTGACACACATAAAGGAATGCATTCAGTTTTGGTCTAAAAACTGAGTGTGACATAAGTGGTATCAGAGCCGTGTTGGCCATAGGACACAAGCCTAGAGTAGACTGGACGTTTCTAAGGACATATAGTTTACAAAACTATTTTTCAAAGCTTTAGTTTCATCCTTGCCTTTATTCTTTTGGTTTTATTTAAATTGTTATTTTATTCTCTCCTATTTCCAAATTTTAGATGATCCGTACTCGCCGCACAGCCAGGAAGAGCACTGGACGTTTGCCCACTGGACAGTTAGCACCAAGGGATGTGCCGCCTCAGCAGGAACCACAGCCCGACTCACCTCAGGAGGAGGAACCATTCGAGATTGTGGTCACAGTACCGGCAGGAGAAGACTCGCAAGAAGCTCAACCGATGCCGCAGAACCATGACCATGACCAGCAAGAGGAAGAAG
>JBNLFG010000072.1:0-545 GCA_050305405.1 Anaerolineales bacterium
GACTAACGTGGCAGTCAACAGCCACCGCCACACCATCTGCGCCGCAGCCGTCTGTTTCCATGATCGTCAAAAGGCGTTTCCGGGCATTGTTGAAAAGATTCTCATTCTCACCAAGCAGACCCAACTGGCGCAGGCCCAAAAGGCCCATGCGAATGCCCAACACCTGGCGCGGGCACAAATGGCGGTGATTCTTGGTAGAAGCATTAAGCAAAGGGGTGAGCGTGTCACGGTTAAAAAGGTTTGAATTCCAGCCATTTGGAGCAGTCATTTCCTCTATCCTTACGGTCTGTTCGAGATTGGTTCAATCTTGAAGATTGAACCAATCTGTAAACTCCAAAGTCGTTTGCAAACGTGTCCTTATGAGACCACAGAGATAAAGTATTATACTGCAACCGTAACTATCTGCTGCGTGGGGCAAATTGATTGTTGGCCGAGTCGTTTCGTCAAATCAGGCTGCTGGTAGACGCCCCATCGCACCCAAGACCCACTTCATGCATTTGTGAAAGGGATCGAAGAACATCATGGGGCAGCCACCAGCAATGACT
>JBNLFG010000073.1:0-542 GCA_050305405.1 Anaerolineales bacterium
TAGCAAAAATGGCAGGATGCAGGTTGAGGATTGTCTGGCCACCGATGGGGTGGAAAGCTTTTTCGGCCGTACGCCACTTGAGCAGTTCACAATACCCGGAAAATACGCGCTGGCGCAGGCCGCTATTGAGTTCACGTTCCAGGTCACTGCGCTGCAGCTTTTGCCGGTTAATGCTGCGGTTGCGTCCCGTGTGCTGCACGCCCTCCCGCCAGTTCTGCGAGCCAAACAGGCTGTGGAAGTAGATGCCCGGCACGCCACGCAGCGCCAGCATGATCGCCTGCGAGGCCAGAAAGCGGCGGGCCATCCATTCTTCTGATTCGTTTGCCCCCGGCACGGCCAGGGCATTTAGATAGCTGATGTTCAATTCATAGGCGCTTTGGCTGCCGTCGCTGTTGGTTTTGTAGGAGACAAAACCGCCTAGCGCTTCTACCCGTTCGGCCAAGGCATCAATTTCGGACTCGCTGAGAATGCCGCGTGCGGGGGTAAGGCCGATGCCATCGTGCGAGGCGCAAAAGTTGAAAAACGTGACGTGATCCGAAGGC
>JBNLFG010000074.1:0-537 GCA_050305405.1 Anaerolineales bacterium
TGTCGCGCCTCCGCCAATCTTCAGGTTAGACTGGAAAACCCTAGCCAAACTTGCTTCCATGCGAAGTAAAACGCTAGATCTCGACGTGTGTCCCACCCTAACCTCCCTCCTTCGGTTTTGCGGTGCAACCGACAAACCGAAGCTCACTTGGTTTTGAGGCCTAAACCAAGAAATCATCACGGTGATTTTGAGGCCCAAATCACCAAACCGGAGTGTAGCACCCTGATTTTCGTAAAGGAATAAAACGATGGAGATTATCTATTTAAATAAATAAATTATTGCTTGTTGAATTCATGCCGTTGCATAATTTTATTTTGTGTTGATGTGTACTCTTGTATTTTATTTTGTGAATAGAAGTCACCGAAATTCAAATTTGAATTGAATTCAAATTAGTTTGCAAATTATAAAAAGATTTGAAAAAGAAAAAGATTTTCCTAATTCCTATTCGGTAATGGGCTGAAACCCAGCTGAAAACCGAGTCTGGCCTGGCCTGCCCCTACGAACAGCCGCTTCCGTGTGTGGCCCAACTGAGGCGAG
>JBNLFG010000075.1:0-535 GCA_050305405.1 Anaerolineales bacterium
GAAGAAATTACAAGTTGTCCAATGCAACAACCGCGAGAAGGTTCTGTTTGCTTCGCACCTGTTGGAAGGTCCTGTTGCAGATTGGTGAGATGCTTATGTCGAAGCCCACAAGGAGCCAGAAAGCATCAACTGACAAGAGTTCAGGAATAGCTTCAGGACTCATTAGGTGCCATTTGGAATGATGAAGCTCAAGAAGAAAGAATTTGAAGACTTGAAGCAAGGCTCAATGATTGTGAGGGAGTATGTGACTCGTATCACCCAATTATCTTGTTATGCCCCTGATGATGTGGATACAGATGAGAAGAAGCAAGATTGGTTTCTCAATGGATTGAACGATGGTCTTGCCTATGCACTGGAAGCTCATAATTTTGATAATTTTCAAGACATGGTGGACAAGGCTTTAGTCCTTGAAAACAGAAGAGCCATTATGGAGCGCAAGAGGAAGATGCAACGCACTGGAGCCCAAGGAAGCCACAAGAAGTTTGTGATGGTTCTTCTTCTCAAGGACATATCTTTCATTCTGGTCAGCAGCAAA
>JBNLFG010000076.1:0-534 GCA_050305405.1 Anaerolineales bacterium
ATAAAGCGGCTGGTAGTATATTACGCATTTACGCCTAACCTGTTATAATGGCGAGCGACATCCAAGCAAAAGTGAATAAAGACAGATTCTTTGTAGCAGAAAAAGAAAAGACCGACAAGTGCGGTCTTTTTCAAGTAAAAATTTATTTGTAGTGCCGAAGGTGGGAGTCGAACCCACACGGGTTTCCCCACACGAGTTTGAGTCGTGCGCGTCTGCCAATTCCGCCACTCCGGCTCGAATGTTTGCAAGTATAGGTGTTTTTAGGCGTTACGTCAATGGCGTTTTCGGCGCAGTTTGCCATCTCACAACCTGACTAGGGTCATGGACGAAAACGAGCTAATCCGAATCGCTCAGCAGGGCGATGTGAACGCATTTAACCAACTGGTCCTGACTTATCAGGATACAGCTTATACGGTCGCCTACCGAATTATGGGCGAGACTGACGCCGCCGCCGACGCCACTCAGGAAGCATTCATTTCGGCGTTTAGGAAGTTGCACCAGTTTCGCGGCGAACGCTTCAAACCCTGGTTAATG
>JBNLFG010000077.1:0-530 GCA_050305405.1 Anaerolineales bacterium
CTTTTCTGTGACGAAATATGGCAAATCGTCACTAATCAACATTTCTGACGCCACAAAGATGACGAATATAATTTCGTCATAACTTCGTCACAGATAATTGTCTATGACGTTATTGGCTTTTACTGTGACAAAAGTTGATCGTCATGGATGACAGGAAATCTAGTAGTGAATGTCACGCATGCCGCGACAAGTCCTCCAGTCACGTCGGTGACTTAAATCTTTAGGTATGGAGATGGTCTTGCTCACAGACCTAAAATGTGACGCTCTCACCGGGACAATAAACTGGTAGTTATCTCATATTTCTTTTTCTACTCTTCTTCCACCATTTGCATTTTCTCTCCCCTTTCATTCACCATTTTTATTTACTCCTTTCCTACAACATATTTATTTATTGCATCATTGCATATCATAAAATCTAAAAATTTTAAAAAGAAATAAATAGAACATTTGAAAAAGATGAAGGGAATTTACTTTACTTTTGATGCTTTTGGTCAGTGGAGTGAGCATGAGAGGAGCAAGATGTGGTGAAG
>JBNLFG010000078.1:0-528 GCA_050305405.1 Anaerolineales bacterium
GCCTAGCACAGGTGCATGTGCAAGCTTACTCCTAGCATGCAGTTCTAATTCTACATAATTGACAGGAATATCACAGGTACAAAGTTGATCAAGGACACTTGCCTCATTTCTCTGAAAAGAAAAGATCGAAGTCTTCATATAATCAAACAATGCACCAATCACAAGCTTAGGAATAGCTTGAAGTAAAAGAGGATGTGATTCTGAGAATTTTGGCACAAGAATCACTGGATTTGGAGTTGTGGTTGGAAAGATATGAATTTTTGAAGTTTTGGAGCTATTTTTGTGGATTTTTCTGAGGCTAGGGACCTTTTTGTAAATATTTTTCAATTTTCGGGGCCTAACTGCAAAATCACGGACTGCGGGTTAAATTCGGAAAAACAGAGGGGCCTAAGTGCAAAATCTGCAAAACTGGACCGCGGGTTGATTTTAAAGAAACACAGGGCTTCTTTGCAAAGTGGCGGGGAATTTCGGCTGGGGATTTATTTTTCAATGGATAAAATCATGGACCAGGTCCACGCATCCGTGGAC
>JBNLFG010000079.1:0-522 GCA_050305405.1 Anaerolineales bacterium
GAGGCGCCAACACTTGAAGCTCTTTGTAAATATTTTGGGTGTGGTGTAGGGGATATTCTTGTGTACTCACCAGACTAGCCAATACGCATAGAGACAAGCCCCCATATCAGGGGCTTTTTTGATATAATGCCCCCTGCCTTAGCGCACTTAACTCATCACTTTTTCATGTATAAGCAGGCGGTTTCATAGATAAATTGGGGACGTGGCGGAATTGGCAGACGCGCATGACTTAGGATCATGTGCCGCAAGGCGTGAGGGTTCAAATCCCCTATTTTCCAATAATATTGCATAAAACGGGCATCTAAGAAAGGTTTTCTTCGATGTCTAAAATACCAGATACACAGATGATTATCCAAGTAAATGATTATTTACTGACTTGGATTGAAGGTTTCTTGATTGACCGTAAAGCCAGGGGATTAACAAAGAATACTATCCTGTACTACTCTCGTAAACTAAAACAATTCAATGAATTTGCAGAAACTCAAGCAGTGACAAGGGTCTCTCAAATTGATTCAAATCTAA
>JBNLFG010000080.1:0-521 GCA_050305405.1 Anaerolineales bacterium
TTATCCTTGTTAATCCTATCTCCTTGTGGCTCATCGTTAGCTCATGCTATGCTTAGATGATAGATTACGGTAGAAGTCGAGTGGAGGCTCCCACTCATGAGATGTAGGGTTTGTTCCCTCTTTAGATCAATTAGAAATTGTTGGACGGATAACCTAAGACTGAGCGGGGCTCTTTGGTGGAAAGTGGAGGACTATAGGTTGGGAAGGTCGAGGAGTGTGATGTGATAAGCCGGCACCTCCAAGGTTATAGCCCCCACCTGTGTCGGTTAAGGACCGATGGGTTGGCCCCCGTGAGCAAGTATTGAATGTACCAATCACATGCTGGTGTTATGGGCCCAGTAAGCTGATGTAGCTGTGTCACCACTTGGCCAAAATCTCTCTCCCCTACTCCAAGGCTGTCATGAGGGAGGGAGAATGAGGTGACCAAAGACTTCCCTTGGGTGTAGGGGCATGTTTCGTCCTTGTGGGGACTAGCGAAAGGTTGCCCATGTGAACCACCGAAGATGTACGGTCCGAGACCA
>JBNLFG010000081.1:0-518 GCA_050305405.1 Anaerolineales bacterium
GATACACAGGCGACACCATGCCCTAAGACGCCGCCCTCAGCAGCAGTCAACGCCTATGGCGCCTCCCAGTACAGGGTCCAACCGTCAGGAGTCTGGACCTCCCACTGGTAGCCGCCCTCGACATCACCGGAAGGGAGAGAGAAGCTACCTGCACACAATAATTTAATAAGGCAAAGCCTGAGCAACTAAAGCTCAGCAAGACTGACCCGTCAACATGACTATAAATAGCCGACTCCTAACATGCAAGGCTGAATTAGGATAAGCTGTATATTATGCCAAACCCGCACTAAGAGTTGATCCAACTTTCAAGTTTTTAGCTCTACTCAAGTTAATGCCATTACTTGATTTCATTAACCAGCTCTATTCAAATCATTTCAACAAACAACAACTAATTTGCTAATCAAGCAAGGGTTGCAAACAATTAATTGACGCAAAGCATCACGTTTCCACATTAACCATTACTCATGCCATTAAGTTAGCTACATGATGACTGCCACAAACAAGCGGTTACTCATATC
>JBNLFG010000082.1:0-513 GCA_050305405.1 Anaerolineales bacterium
ATTAACCCTGATTCTGATTTGGACTGACGACGATCTCACAAAATTCTTCTGCCCGAAAATGGTGTAGAATCGAGAAAATACACAATATGAAAGTGATAGAGAATTTTGAGCCCTTTCGAGAAAGCATAAATACACCCTCATCTGACCAACGGTTCAGGAGTTATGGTCACGGAGAGTTGGGGAAGGTGTCAGCTCTGGACAGATCGAACTGTCTGGACAACTTTGGACTTTAAGCCCACTTCCAAACAAAATCTGGGGAAACCTTGAATACCAAAATCCTAGAGAATTTTGTAACCTTTCTAACGGTGGGTAGAACGTAGAATTTCAAACTCGTATAAGGAAGTTACGGCTGGTTAAATTTGGGGTAACATTATGAGTTATGTTTTTCGGTTTGAGTTAACTTCAAGTTTCTTCGATTTGTTTTTCAATTTCAACTCAATCATGCATATGCATATGCAAAACATGACACATGTCGGCCCTATCCATTCCTCACCAAAAGAAAAGTTTGCCCAT
>JBNLFG010000083.1:0-512 GCA_050305405.1 Anaerolineales bacterium
ACTGGGGTTTTTACGGCCGTATCGAAGGTGGCCTCAACACCTTCACCATCACCGACGGCACCCGGCTGGGCTATGCCCCCACCGTCAACCACGGCACCGCTGCCGTGCAAAGATGGCTCGGCGCCCATGACGACGCCACTTACGCCACCTGGCAGGAAGAAGTGGGACCAAACGGATTTTGGGCCACTTATAATCAACTTTTTGGCAACCCTTTTGCCTACACAGTCGATCCGCTGTGGCCAGCCGATTTACGCCAGCCTAATCTCCAGCTCCCCTGGAGCGGCGAAGAAACCTGGTACTTCACCGGCGGGCCGCATGGCGGCTGGGCGGCTGGCTCCGCCTGGGCTGCGCTAGACTTCGCTCCCCCTTCCGAACAGCTCGGCTGCGTCCAGTCAGACAACTGGGTGACGGCGATGGCCGATGGCATTGTCACTCGCAGCGATTTTGGTGCTGTGGTAGTAGATTTAGATTTGCCCGATCAGCCTGCTGACGGGTTTGCCGGTTCAGGCTGG
>JBNLFG010000084.1:0-509 GCA_050305405.1 Anaerolineales bacterium
TGCGCTGGCACTGAAAACGCAGCAACCTGAACGCCAGGTCACGCTGGTCTCCAAAGACACCAACATGCGCATCAAGGCGTCGATTCTCGGTATCCACTCCGAGGATTACCGCAATGACCAGGTGCTGGAAGATGTCGAACTGCTCTACCGCGGCACCACAGAGCTAAACGCCGATTTCTGGGAAAAACACAGTAAGGAGATGCACTCCTGGCAGGAAGAGGGGCGCACCTTCTATCGCCTCAGCGGTCCCGACATCGAAGCGTGGTATCCCAACCAGTTTATCCACCTGCCTGAGGAAGAAGGTTTCCAGGCCATCGTACGTAAAGTGGTCGATGGCGATGCGATCATCGAAACCGTGCGCGATTACAGCAACCCCAATCACAATGTCTGGGGCATCAACGCCCGTAACCGCGAGCAGAACTTTGCCCTCAACCTGCTGATGGACCCGGAGGTCGACTTCGTCACCCTGGTCGGTCAGGCAGGCACAGGTAAAACCCTGCTGACGCTTG
>JBNLFG010000085.1:0-509 GCA_050305405.1 Anaerolineales bacterium
ATAAGGTGAATTAAGACGACTAACTTTCTTTTTACCATTGAAGCGGTAAGAGCTTCTCCAACAGTGATCATGAATAAAATAATATCTTAAAAATATATGACTTAAAATTATACAACACCCTCCAACAATGCTCTTATTTTACAAAAAAAATGCCAAATGATTATAGTACTCAGTCTACTTAGTCCTAAATATACTATCTCACTTATTGGAGTTATATCCTCATTTTTCACATCATTGTCAACTTTTTATTTTCTAATAATATGATTTCTTTCCTAATAACGTGATTTAGGGCCTGATTGCTGGAGAGAATAATTTTCTTTAGGCTTAAACTCAACAAATTAGTAGTTATATCAAATTATAGGAGTTAAATATAATGTTTCTTGTTAGATATGCTCTTACAAAAACCATTTATTTTTGTTATTATTATTTTCGAGGGAGCTTCCCCACCTACTTTTCATTGCATATCGCCTTGAGATATAGAAAATCAAGAACTAAAGGATTACATCAGC
>JBNLFG010000086.1:0-508 GCA_050305405.1 Anaerolineales bacterium
TATCGGTGGCTTCTTCCAGATGAACTACAATCTGGGGGTTGACGGTATCAGCCTCTGGCTGGTCATGCTGACCACCTTCATCATGCCGATCACGGTCCTCTCCACCTGGAAAGCGGTGGAGAAAAACACCAAAGGTTTCATGGCACTGCTGCTGCTGCTCGAAACCGGCATGCTTGGCGCCTTTGTCTCCCTGGACCTGTTCCTGTTCTATGTCTTCTGGGAACTGATGCTGATCCCGATGTACTTCCTGATCGGTATCTGGGGCGGCAAGAACCGCATCTACGCAGCGGTCAAGTTCTTCATCTATACCGCAGTCGGTTCCCTGCTGATGCTGGTGGCGATCATCTTCGTCTACTACTACGCAGTTCAGAGCGGCGCTCCGATCAACGGTTTCGGCATCCAGGAGTTCTATAAGTTGGATCTGCCTTACCATGCACAATACTGGTTGTTCCTGGCCTTCGGTTTCAGTTTCGCGATTAAAGTCCCGATGTTCCCGCTGCATACCTGG
>JBNLFG010000087.1:0-501 GCA_050305405.1 Anaerolineales bacterium
AGTTAGGAGCTCATAAGATGTCTTCTTTAGGAGCTTGTGGAGGTAGAGGCGGTTGGTTGCATGACATGCCATGTTGATCGCCTCCGCCCAAAACTGATCCGAGGTCTTGTATTCATCAAGCATGGTTCTTGCCATCTCAATGAGAGTATGGTTCTTCCTTTCGGCCACCCCATTTTGTTGAGGAGTATAAGGAGCTGAAAACTCATGCTTGATGCCTTCTTCATTGAGAAAGTCTTCTACTTGAGTGTTCTTCAATTCGGTGTCGTTGTCACTTCTAATCTTTTTAACTTTAGCATCAAACTTGTTTTGTGCCCTTTTCAAGAACTTCTTTAGCACCTCTTGAGTTTTACTTTTATCATGCAAAAAGAACACCTAAGTGAAACAAGAATAATCATCAACAATAAGACCATATTTGTTATTGTCAATGCTAGTGTAGGTGATGGGACAAAACAAGTCCATATATATGTAGCATTTTCAAGAGTCTTGTTATTGCCATGATGT